>JAAERP010000336.1 GCA_024230215.1 Fuerstiella sp.
GCCAGATACAGACCACCCAACCCCGATAAGAAACCGCTCGGCGAACCGAAAATTCGAAAACTGAACATCGATGAAAAGAAAAAACTCAAAGCAATTTCCAGCAATGAATTAGTTGTCTAATTTCCTTCACGGCGTTGCCCGTCGGGGCGGTGGCGTGGTGACGTGAAAGGCATGGCACGTCGAATCGCCGAGGTCGGATGCCCCGCGATGCTTATCGAAACAACTGATTGACCGAGACGGTCAGGTGACACGTTTCGCACAGATCGATGTGAAGAGTTTCCCGGTGAGTGACAGCTTCATACTCTCCCGCAGCATTCAGCTTCAGGGCGTTGAGTGACTCTTCCTCGGGGTTAACGATCAGATACCCTGCCACAGTTGATAGTCGACGACTGTGTAGTGTGGATGATAATGTGGCGCAGAACACATGGGGGCGTTCGCGGTGATGGCTAGAGAGCTGGCTGCTGTATTGTCCGGTTGAATCATGACAAATCAAGATCGGTCATCTCAATCGAATTCAGCGAAATCCAGCGTGGCGAAGTAGTCGTCATAGGTCTCTGCTCGACGAATCTGTTTGACGTCACCGTTTTCCTGCAGCAGCAATTCGGCGCTGCGGAGTTTTCCGTTGTACTGGAACCCCATGGCGTGGCCGTGGGCTCCGGCATCATGAATGACCAGCAGGTCGCCTCGATCGATTTCCGGCAGAGCTCGGCCGATCGCGAATTTGTCGTTGTTTTCGCAGAGTGAGCCGACAACGTCGACGACTTTATTGTGAGGAGCGTCTTCCTTGCCGAGCACTGTGATGTGATGGTATGCACCGTATATTCCGGGGCGCATCAGATTGGCCATGGATGCATCGACACCCACATAGTTTCGGTAGATCTGCTTGTGGTGAATGCACCGGGTGACCAGGTAGCCGTGTGGGCCGGTGATCATGCGTCCGTTTTCCAGGACAACTCGCAGCGGGTCCAGACCAGCCGGCACGATCATTTCGTCGTACAGTGAATGGATCCGATCACCTACCGCCTTCAGGTCCACAGCCTTGTCTTCAGGACGGTAAGGAATGCCGATGCCACCACCAAGATTCACGAATTCGATTCTCACGTCAAGCTGCTGCAGAATTCGAGCGGCCAGATCAAACAGCATGCGGGCGGTTTCCACAAAGAAGCTGCCGTCCAGTTCGTTTGACGCCACCATCGTGTGCAGGCCGAACCGCCTGACACCACGTTCCTTCAGGGTCCGGTAACCTTCGAACAGCTGGTCCTCGGTGAAACCATATTTGGCTTCTTCCGGCTTACCGATGATGACGTTGCCCTCCCGGGCAGAGCCCGGGTTGTAGCGAAACGAAACCAGCTCCGGCAGACCCAGGTTTTGATCAACAAAATCGATGTGCGTGATGTCGTCCAGGTTCAGGACTGCGCCCAGATCCTTTGCCGCCTGGAATTCGAAGACGGGAGTATTGTTGGAGGTGAACATAACCTGTTCGCCGCGCAGGCCGATCTTCTCTGCCAGCATGAGTTCCGCCCTGCTTGAGCAATCTGCCCCCAGACTCTCCTCTTTGACGATACTCATGATGTGCGGGTTCGGAGTCGCTTTGACGGCGAAATAGTTGCGGAACCCGTCGCTCCATGAAAAGGCGGAATTCAGACTGCGGCAGCTTTCCCGAATTCCTTTTTCGTTGTACAGGTAGAACGGCGTGGGGAAGTCTTCGGCGACTGCTCGAACGGTGGCTTCGCTGAACGGGAGGGGCTTGGGGTTAGACATGTTTTATTGACAACGGTGATGATTGATGAATGACCATTGAGTGTGCCTCAGACAGCGCTAATGCTGATGCTGATGCGGCGCATGTCTTGGACCGCAGTTTGGGGCTGAGGTTCACTCAATTCAACTGCGGTGCCGGCAATTTTTGTAGTTCGCGATATCGAGAGGGTGGCCGTGGAATTGCTGCACTTGCACCCTCATTCCGCCAATGCCCAGAAGTCCGATGGCGGCGTGGAACGGAATTCAAGCCACGTTTTCAGCACGGGATGTTCGAAGGCCAGTTTCACAGCATGTAGTGCGTGGCGTTCTGTTGTCGGCAGCTCACCGGCAAGCCGCGGTGCTTTGCGGATCATACCGTGAGGGCCGTAGAACTCATCGCCCAGGACGGGGTGGCCGACTTCGGCAAGATGCACGCGGATTTGATGATTACGACCGGTGTGCAGTTCGCACTCCACCACCGCGTGCGTCCCCAGACGTTCCTGCACCGTGACGTCGGTTCTTGCTGACCGCGGTTTCAGGGCCGCTGGCTTCGCTGACATCAACACGCTGTTGTTCCCCGGTTGCTGTCCGATGGGTAAGTCAATCCGCCGGGCAACAAAGTCGGGATCGCCTTCCACCAGAGCGACGTAGGACTTCGACGTCCGCCCTTTTTCAAAATCAATGGCCAGCATGCGATGACTCATGTGTTCCTTCGGCACCACCAGCAGTCCGCTGGTCATGCGGTCCAGACGATGAATGATGCCAGGCCGAAGCAATCCCCTGACCGGCGACTGTGAATCCAGGTGGTGCTGAATTGCGTTGACCAAAGTGTCGTATTGATAGTCACCGACGGGATGCGCGATCATCCCTGCAGGTTTATCGATAACGATTAACCACGGGTCTTCGTAAACAATGTTCAGTGGGATCGGTGATGGTGTCAGCAATTTGTCCGGTGGCTCAATCAGACGCAGGCACACTTTCTGAGTGCGGTATACTCGCTGATCTGTTGATGCTCTGACGTTGTTGACCCGTACCGCACCGCTGCCCACCATGCGGCTAAGTCGCCAGCGCGTGTAGTTGCGCAGGTGCTTCGACAGAAACGAATCGACGCGCACCCCGGACAGGTACGGCTCAACAATGAACTCAAACTGCTGCACAGACGTGTGGAAGAGACCTCTAAAAGTGTGACGGCCGAGGATCCGGCGAATTCGCTCGATGACCCGCTTTTCAATATATGCTTCCGGCATCATACTATTCGGCCACATCAATCCACGCGATCATTGGCCATTTGTCAACGCTAAGAATTCAGGTGCGAATCATGCGTCAGGAAAAGGGTCGGGAACCAATAGTGCGAAGCACCCGCCGGGCCGTTCCGGCTATTGGTTCCCGACCCCGTTCGCTGGCCCTCATGCGAGTCCACAGGAAAAGAAGATAAGACTGCCATGAAACTCTCCATTTCGGCCGCATTTGTCCTGCTTTGGCAATTGAATGTCGTTGCTGGTCCATCAGACTCTGCGAGAATTCTGGATTCTGTATTACACCACGTCCGCAACGGGGCGGATCGTGAATGGTCAGAATTCGCCGGCACGCCTGAGTCCTCGAGTTACCAGCTGAGCTTCGACGCCGAAGCGAACGGAGGAGAAACAACGCTGCGAATTGTTCAGCATGACGTTAAACAGCTGTGGGATATTGAGCTGAACGGAACGAAACTCGGACGGCTGCACCGGGACGAGAATGCCATCGTTGGGTTTTGGGCCATTCCGAAGTCGACGCTGATCGATGGTCAGAACTCGCTGCAGGTATCGACCACGTCAAAGACCAGCGATGACATTCGCATCGGTGAAGTCGCTATTTACACCCGGCAGAAAATAGACGTTGTGAGTGAGTGTCAGGTGACCGTCGTCGTGCGGGACGAATCGACAAACCAGCCGACACCGTGCCGAATCACCATTCTTCATGACGGTCGGTTGATGACCCTGGGAGCACAATCCAACGATCATATGGCGGTGCGGCCCGGCGTGATTTACTGCAAGGGCACTGCAGACTTTGGTCTACCAGCCGGGTTATATGAAATTGTTGCCGGTCGCGGACCGGAGTACAGCATTGACGCCCGTTCGCTGACAGTCATTGCCGGGAAGCCTCAGACGCAGGAACTTTCGATCAAACGCGAAGTGCCGACGAACGGCTTTGCTGCGTGTGATACGCACGTACACACGCTGACACATTCCGGTCACGGCGATTCCACCGTTCGTGAACGCATGCTGACGCTGGCCGGAGAAGGAATCGAATTTCCAATCGCCACTGATCACAACGTTCACATCGACTACGAAAAACTGGCCCGCGAACTGGGCGTTCGTGATTTTTTCACGCCGGTAATCGGCAATGAGGTGACGACAAAGATCGGGCATTTTAACGTGTTTCCGGTTGCCTCGGCAGAGGTGCCGATACCCAACCATAGGGCCGACAACTGGAAGGATGTCTTCGCCAGCATCTACGCCACTGCCGATGTCAAAGTCGCAATTTTGAACCATTCGCGGGACATTCACAGCAATTATCGTCCCTTCGGACCTGAACATCATCTCGCGGCAACTGCGACGAATCTCGACGGTTGGGAGCTGCAGGCGAACGCGATGGAGGTTGTCAATTCTGCCGCCCAGCAGACAGACGTGATGCAGCTTGTGTACGACTGGATGGCACAGCTCAACGCCGGGCGACGTCTGACGCCAGTCGGCTGCAGCGACTCGCATGACGTTGCTCGTCACTTTGTCGGTCAGGGGCGCACCTACATTCGCTGCGACGACGCAGATGTCGGAAAGATCAATGTCGATTCTGCGGTCAACAGTTTCCTTGCCGGACGGGTATCCATCGGTTGCGGACTATTTGCCAATATTTGCGTCAATGGTACGGCAGGCCCCGGAGACACCGCTGAAAAAGCGAGTGGATATCACGCGGTCGTTGATGTGCGAGGTCCATCCTGGATGAACGCTGATGAAATTGAAGTCTTTGTCAACGGCCATTCTGTTCGCACGTTCCAACTGCAGCCTGCGGACCGATCTAAGCCTGGAGTGAAAGCCGAGTTCAAAATGCAGCTGCCGGTGTCTGGCAGCCAGGACGCATTTGTCGTGGCAGTCGCCCGCGGTCCGGGCGTTAGAAAACTGTACTGGCCCATCGCCAGGCCTTACCAGCCGACGTCGACGGACTGGACGCCGACATTCATCGCGGTCACCGGTGCCGTGTGGATCGATGCGGATGGTGACGGGAAAATCACGTCAGCGAAAGAGTACGCGACTGAGATCTTTACGGCTGCCGGCGACAGCAGTGGCCGTGTGCTTGAACGCCTTAAGAACTTTGACGCGGCGGTGGCTGTTCACGCCGCCGAACTACTGATGACTGACAGTCCGGACACATTTGTTTCCGGAGTTCTACGCGTCGCCCGCAGAAGCAGTCCTGTTATCCGTGCGGCGTTTGAAACCTTTTATGACGAGTGGCAACAATCACAGCGTGCTCGCGCCGGTGCTGCGGTCGCGATTGGTCTGTGATACCTGAGGATGTAATGAGTTACAGTATTGTTGGTGTCATCGGGCACATTGATCATGGGAAGACATCGTTAGTCGCTGCGCTGACGGGTGTCGATACGGATACTCATCCGGAAGAAAAGCGTCGAGGCATCACGATTGATCTGGGTTTCGCGTCGTTCACCGAAGGCGATCATCAGTTCGCTTTAATTGACGCTCCGGGGCACCAGAAGTACGTCGGTAACCTGCTGGCCGGTGTGTCGGGGATTGACATTGGGTTGTTGGTCGTCGCTTGCGATCAGGGTATCCAGGAACAGACGCTGGAACACGCGTCGATTCTTCAGATGCTGGGCGTCAGGCGGCTGATGGTGGCATTGTCGCGAATAGACCTTGCAACCAGTGAGGCTCAGGCAGAATTGAGGGAAGACCTGGAACTGTTCATGGACGACTTCGGTTTTACTGATGTTCCGATGGTTCCGGTCTCGCCGGTGAAGAACCTGGGCATCGACGAATTAAAGACTCAGTTATGCGACTTTGCTGACAGTCTTGAAGAACGCTCTACGGGTGATTATTTTCGAATGCCGGTCGATCGTGTGTTCAGTATGCCGGGGCGTGGGTGTGTCATTGCGGGCACTGTCTGGAGCGGAACGGTTCAGAACGGGGACAATCTGGAACTGGCCAACTCGGGTGAGCTCGTGCGGATCCGCGAGGTTGAAGTTCATGGCGAAGCCGTTCCGTCGTCGAAGGTGGGGCACCGCACGGCACTGAACGTGACCGGCGTCTCTGCCAACGCCGTGCAGCGTGGGGACGAACTTATCCAGCCCGATGTCTTCCGCAAGTCTCGACATCTGCTGGTGGAAATCAAGACGTTCAAAGACTCACCGGAAATCAAATGTCCCGCAACGCTGCAACTGCACATCGCTGCCACGGCATGCAGTGCACGGATTGCCGGTCTGCGACGTCTGCAGCCATCCCAGTCGAGCGTGGTTGTTGTGGAAACGGACAATCCTGTCGTCGCAACCTTTGGACAGAAGTGTCTGTTTCGGCTGCCATACCCAGTCGGCACAGTCGGTGGTGGCACGGTTCTGGCAACGCTGGACGGTGGCACAAAACGATCACGAAAACTGATCGAACTCGGCGAAAAAATCGCGATGTCCAACGCCACCGAACGCCTGATTGCCTGGACTGATTTCCTGGGGGAAGTCGAACCGACGTCCTCGTGGTGTGAACTACAGCTCGGGAGCCCGACACCCGAGCAGAAAACCGTGATCGCCCAGGCACTGGAAACCGGCAGTGTTATAAGACTGGCGAACTCGCCCCGTTTGGTTTCCACGGCGACCATTGACCGCATCAAACGCCACATTACAGAACTGTTAACACGGCGGGCTGAAGAATCTCACGATGCCTGGTCGGTCGAAGAATCGGTCGTACAGCAGGCGAAAGCGTTTGGGTCTGCCGAACTGATTCGCCTGTCACTGAAATCACTGATCGACACCGGAGGTCTTGTGCGACTGGGACGGATGGTGGCCGTTGCCTCTGATGAAAACTCACTCTCCAAACGCCAACAGGCCCGAATGGAACAGATCGTCAAGCTGTTCGACGGTAACCGTTCGCCACCAACCACAAAAGACATCGCGGCTAAGCTGGATCTGACTCTCGATACCGTGACGTCACTGTCCCGATTTGCCGTGCAGACCGGTATCCTGCTGGACACCGGCAACGGCCTCCTTGTTTCAAACCAGGTTTTCCGAGAGCTGTGCGACGAACTGAATGACCTGTTTGCGACCAATTCAGAACTGCCAGTTGCTGACATTCGAGACCGCTGGCAGGTCACTCGCAAGCACGCGATTCCATTCCTCGAATTCTGCGACAGGATGAATGTGACCAACAGAAAAGAAAACGTCAGAATCGCTGGTTCGGCGTTGGGGCAGTTCGTCTCCGAATCTCTACCGTAAGCAATTCTCCAGCAGAGATCACGACTGTTCCTGAGGCAGCGGATTATTCTCGTCAGGCGAGACTGTGGTGTTGTTGGAAAGCCAGTCAACAACGCGGTCCTCCATGAAATGGTAGAACGGGTTGTTGCGACAGCGGACGAACATCGAATCGGAAATCAGCAATGCGCTGGGCTCGGCACGCACACTCAGTGAGCCCAGCGACGGCCGGTTGCTTTCGTTTTGCTGAGTTCCGTAAATCGGATCGTCGGGAGGAATCGGGACGGCAATATGGGACAGTGACACAACGTTGTTTGGCCAATACAGATCCGTTTCCTGTTCGGTCACCTTTCCCTGGCTATAAGATTTCAGGATCAGCTGTCGTGAATCTGAATCGACATTTCCAAGTATGGTTAGCCGATATGGTCGGTCTGTCCGTTCAAGTTTGGGGACGACCGATTGCTCAAAAGACAGATTCAACAGATTGCTCAGCCAGTCCACACGATTGACATCGAACAATACGAGTTCACTGCTTTTGGAATCCAGGTGATCGAACAGTACGGTAATCAGTTTGGGCACGACGACCGAAGAATCAACGACCGACTGCATGGCGAGTACCGGCGGCAATTCACGCATCCGGCCGGATTTTCTTAATGCTGCAAGCTTTTGCTCCACGGCCTGAGTGACGGCCCATGCCTGGACGTTCGCATTCATTGGCCAGGAACTGTATTTGAACGGATCAATCTCTGCGTTGATGCTGGACCATTGTGCTTTTTGATTTCGAGAAACCAGAGCGACCGTGTGATACAGCTGAGTGATTCTGGCCATCGGATTGATGCCAATCATCGGCGAAAACAGAATCACTGCATCCGCCGCAGGCAGCGAGCTGTCGTCAATTGCCGAAAGAGCATACTCCACACTCAGGGCTCCACCATTGGAATAGCCCCCCCAAAATCAAGGGAGCTTCGCCAGGGATTCTTTCACGCAGGCCGCGAACCGCAATCTTTGCGGCCGATGTCCAGTCCTTCCACGACACGTCGGCCAGGGCCCGCGGGTTTGTGCCGTGGCCAGGTAACCGCAACCAAACCACCGTGTACCCTTCGGCATGAAGTCGCTGCCCCAGTTTTCGTAGCGAATACGGTGAATCACTCAAACCGTGCAACAGCAAAACGCCGCCGATGGGAGACGGCGCCTGCATGATTAATGATCGATTCCAGTTACGATCAATGACAGTTTCCGGATTGCAAACCGAATCCATTTGATAGCGGGAATACACATTGGGGACCTCGTTTAGCCACGGTCCCGCAATCAGGTCGTGCAGTTCCTTGAAGACCTGTTCCTCCTGCTTCAGGTAATCGTCCAGCCGATAGTCAGCGTCGGCATCTGAAACGCTGAATTCCGAGCTGGGCTTCTGCAGATGCCAGCCTCGCAGATCGGGCAATGAACGCGCCGCTCGCACCCACAGATAAAGTATGACTACTGCCGCCAGTAACGCCGTGAAAACCAGGTTTGCCACAACCAGACCGACTAAGCGGCCCACCTGAAGATTCCATCCTCTATCCGGCATGGATCGTGAAATTCTGAACCATTCAATGATCAGTGCCGCTGCCGCAATCACTGCAAAAGACAACAGCAGCCATAGGGCAAAACGGATCCACAGAGTCCGCCGAGCTGTTGATGTATCCATGTTGACGGAATGCCTGCTTGCTGAATCGCGGGCCGGTTGTTGATTATCCTTCAACCTATTCGGCATCGCCTGTTGAGTAAGTGGATGTTTGCTCTCCTAGCAATTGATTCTTGCCAGTCTTCAATGTCTTTGCAATTACAGGTGCCTCTGCAATAGAAGTAATCACCGGATGAGAGGCCTTGAATATGCCGCAACAGGGCGACGTGACCGCATAAACGTCGCAGTTGTGCGAAGCATCAGTTCGCCGCTACGAAAGGAGGAAAAGTGCTTTGCCATGGGCCTTCCATGTGACGACTTAAACTCTTGATCGCCTCTTCCTCCGGATTTGCGGAATAGACCACAGTCGGGGTTCTGCCGGGTGACGAGTTGCATGTGAGAAAGGAAGAAATCTGGTGACTGACGACAAACTTCTATTGTTGAAAATGCACCCGTGTTCGGAAGGATTGAGCGATGAAGCGGCGCGTGAAATCTCCGGACATTGCGAATTGATGAAAATTGATTCCGGAGAATAGGTGCATCGCGCTAATCATCCGTTCGATTCCGTTTTCATGCTGGTGCACGGTCGGGTCAAACAATCCCTGATTGACGGTCAGGGAAATGTGATATTCCAAAGGTACCAGACGTCTGGCGGTCAAATGGGCGCCATGGCGGCCGCATTGGGTGAACCGTCACCGGTCAATATGGTCGCCGAAGAACCCACGACCCTACTGAAACTGAATCATCAGAAAGCCATCGAGTTGACTCGGCAACACGAGGTGTTCCGAGCCAATTTTTCGAGGCTTATCGCGGACTCGGTGCGCAACCTGTTGTTGAAAGACCGCCATCACAAGAAACCGGCTCTGGTCGTCGTTTTCCACGAATCGCCGGCAACCCGGCCGCTCACCCGTCAATTGATCAATCGATTAAAGACACTGGGGGAAAATCCGTGTGTTCTCAACGATCAGACCGACTGGCAGCCGATGGAAGACGTCCCATATTGTTGCCTGGTCCAGGATGGTGTCGCGATGGTCGAACAGGACGTTCGCGAGCAGGTGCACCTGTGGTCGGATTCAAATCGTATTTTCATCGACGCCAGTTCGGCCTACGATCCGGCCAGAGCCTCCAATCTGGTCGAAGTCAGCGATAAGGTACTTTGGTGTGTGACGCCGGAGAACTGGAAAGCGTCCGTCTATCGGCTGAATGCTATCGAAGAGCGTGCACCTGGCTGGCGTGACAAAATCAATATTGTATGGCTGCTGGATGATGGCAGCCAATGGGCCCCCTTGGCACCGGAGTTGAAAAAGCTGGCCAAACGCGATTACAAAATTTCATTCGATGCGCCCCGTGCGAATCAGAACCGTGCACTATTGAACGGAATTGAACGCATTGTACATCAACTGAGGGGCGTCAGGATTGGCGTGGCACTGGGAGGTGGGGCTGCCAGAGGCATGGCTCATTTGGGCGTGCTCAAGGTGCTGGAGCAAAACGGAATCATTGTTGACATGATCGCTGGAACCAGTGCCGGAGCAATGGCCGGAATCCTGTATGCATCCGGATTGGATGCCGACTACACGGCTCAACGATTTGTCGAGGATCTGACGCCCTCATGGTTTTTTCGCCACATCCCCCGTGGTGGTCACTGGTATTTGTTGTACAAGTACCGACGTGGTCAATTTGATCCCATGTTGCGGAAATACCTGCACGAAAGTCAGTTGCAGCAACTGCCAATTCCGGTGCACGCCATCACAGTTGACCTGGTCAGCGGCAGGCCCATCGTGCGTACGCGAGGCGACGCAGTACACGCGATTACGGAAAGCATCAACCTGCCCGTTCTGTCTGCGCCCATCAATCGAGACGGCATGGCCCTGGTTGACGGTGGGATTGTTAACAACGTTCCGGCTGACGTGCTGGTGTCGAAGGGTTGCAACTTTATTATTGCCGTCAGTGTGACTGCAAAAATGGAGCAGGTTTTTGCCAGCAATGACCCCTCGATGTCCACGGCAAACATGAAGTCTGCGTCAACACTTCAGACGATCCTCCGTACTTACGTGGTTCAGAACGTCAATATGAATTCCGTCGGTGTCCAGCCTGCGGATTTTGTAATCGAGCCGGATGTGACCGAATTCGATATTACGGAATTCATGCGGACTGACGAGATATCAGAAATCGGTGCCCGTTGCACCGAAGACTCTGTTCCCGAACTCATGAAAATGCTGGAGCAAGTCGACCGTCAGCTCTTCGCCACTGGCTGAAATGATGTCGGTTGCGCTGTACGGAGGAGCTTCCGGTGTTTCCGGGAAGAATCGCAATTATTCGAAGAGTAGCGCGATCTTCAGGATCAATTCATAACAGCCTGAAGTACGTCGACGCGATGGGGATTCTTCACCGCGACATTCAAGCCTGCACTCCCGATCCCTCGGCCGACACTCTCAATTCGGTCTCCTGCGTTGAGTTGATTCTGTACGGCCATATTGGAGGACCGTTGAAGCTCAGGCGATTCGTGAGCTCAACAAACAAATCCGCCCGCCTTCAGGTTTTCTGAAGAATGTGCCGAAATCGTATGAGCGTCTGTCGTTACCAGCACTTTGCTGAATTGGTTCATGTGACCCATGTCGGCGCCAATCGCGTTTTTTATTCAAAAACGGCAAACCTGGGCACACGCGAGCGGAATCCGCTCCCAGATGAAGACGACCACCGAATTCCCCACTCAATCGTCTGCTGCAGAGGCGCGCCGGCGCAGCAACAGAAAGTAACCGTTTGTGGTGTCGGGCAGCAATTTCCAGTCAGTCTTGCCCTGGAGTTCCGGAACGTCTGTGGCCGCATGGATCTCACTGTAACGATGGCCTGTGTCGATCACGATGTAGTCAGTGTCCGGGGGAACTCCCGGCTGGAAGTTGTTGACAGCTCGCAGATAATTGCTGTAGTCGTAGGACCGCTCGCAGTGCGTCAGCCGAGTATGAATGAAGTCAGTTGACGCCACATGAGCCGTAAGCGGAATCTGCTCGATGACTCGAGGCACCATCAATGCCCGCTGTTGCTGGTCAGGACTGACTGGTTCGAACAGAACCTGGCGACCAAACGGTGACTCTGCCGACCAGAATGCCGCACCAAGCGGGGTTAGTGAACCGGTCACTGCCGTTCCGACACAGCAGAGCAGCACCAGCAGGGCGCTGCTGGCCGCATTCACGTCACGAGGAACATACTTCGTTATCCAATTGAGGCGGGTTCGGAGTCCCGATCTCTTGATACGGGCGGGATGCTGACTACATGCTGTCGTACCGATTGCCACAATCGCAGCCCAGAACAGAATTGGCAGCAGCGGAGCGTGAAAGTGGTGGTACGGGGCCGGCGGAAGATCGTTGTTGTCCGTGCCGAATTGCAGCAGTGCCAGCATGCTGAAAGTGAGACCGCCGGCTAACAGCAGCCCAGGTTTTCTTATTGGCCAAAACGCCAGCGGTCCGAGAAACACCAACAGATAGCTGGCGGTCTGCGCAGTGAGAATCCGGCTGATTACTTTTCCTGGCTGTGTCAGTGAGGTGTTCACCAGATCGCCGGGGCTGTTTCCCAGATCACCGAAATAGCGGCTGTAATGCACGTGATCGCCCGAGCGAAATGCGGGAATGATGACCAGCACAACGGCCAGTAAATAGATCGCAGAAAGCAAAGCCAGGGTCACGGACCAGCGGAAGGCTGTGACAGGGCACGAAGAGGGTCGGGAGTCTTTTTCGGTCGAAATGGGAAGAACGTCCGTTGGCGACTTCTCCGAAAAAGACTCCCGACCCTTTTTGCATTGCCTCCTGCATTGCAGAAACGCTTCCAGGGCCAGAACAGTCATCAGCGGAAACGCGATCAAAGCGTAATCCTCTTTGGCAGACAGCGTAAGCAACAAGCAGATCGTGGCGCCCCGATACCGACCACGCTCGAACAATTCAATCGTCCAGAACAGAAACGGAAGCCCCAGCGCGATTGGTCGGAACGTTTTCTGATCGATGGCAATGTCCAGATAGTGCATTGGGTAAAAAGCAAGCCACGCCATGCCCATAAAGACACCCGCCCAATGACTTCCCGTGTGTCGTCGCGTCATCAGAAATATGGGAATGGCGCAGCTGCCCAAAGCGACTGATTCCGCCAGTTCCAGCAACAGGTGCGACGGCCAGATCATGTGCAGCGGCAACAGCAGCAAATGAATAACCTGAACATGCTCGCCCAGGAACAGGCCCTGATCCAGGTAGCTGCGAAATCCCTTTCCATGCCACACGTTCCAGAGATGCTCCTCATACATCGCGGAATCGCCGTGAGGAATCAGCAGTTGTTCGTACAAACAGGCGTTCATCCAGTATGACACGCCTATCCAGCCGACCATGCTCAGAAACAACACAACGACAGAAGTGCGCATGTTGTTCCCGACGGATACCAATGGGCGTTCAGGCATGCCGCAATATGCTGCATGCATCCACACCCACAGCAAACACGCCCCGGTTATCGACAGCCACAGACCCACGCTGCCAACGACAAATCGATGCAGAGTTTCGCTGCCCGCGCTTCCCAGCAACCACAACACCCACCATCCAGACCCCGCCAGCAACACGGCTGATAACTGTCGAAGCACGTTCGGAAGCACCAGTTTCGTAACGCCCCCGGACGTCATTCGCCATATCGCCCACACGAAAACGGCCAGTCCTCCGGTCGTCGCCAGCAGTCGCAGCCACACACTCAACGTTCCCAGCGTGGCCACAGAGCGCCCCACTGCATTCGTCGATAATCGGCCGCCAAGACCAGCCAGAACCTGAGCATTAATATCGGACGGCCAGAGCTGACTCGCGAGCTGCGGATTAGTCAGCAGTTCAGCCAGGGTCCACGACCATGCCCACGATGCCGCAAGAAATCCGAGCGTCGCGGGCAGAAGTTGATTTTTTCCGAACGCGTTGTTCACGTCTGAAAGCGGATCCCGTGGTTTGAGTGTATTCCGGCTTCTCCGCAGCCGGCTTGCCGTTTGCAGCGACCTGAAGACGCTGAGCCCTTTGTCCAAAAGTGGCCGCCGGCTTTCAGAGGCCGCAGATTCCACAGAAATCTGTATGCGACGAAGGATTCGGACTGTGACGGTTAATGTGAAGTGTTCCCAACGGCCTTTTCTTCAGTGCAGCGAGTCGCAGTGTCCCAGGCAGTCTGCCTGCTTTACGTCGCAATGACGTTAACTGTTTGCCCAGTTTGCCCTTATTGCGTCGATGGGCAGGTTGGCATTGACCGAATTGCGCTTCCGAAAGACGCTACGCCGCGCGTCCGAAAGGGCGAAACCAACCGGACCGTATCCCATCTCCTGCTGCGACGTCAATCACCATCAGGTCCAGCCCCGACAGCTTTGTGTCAGGCTGCTGATTCGAACATCCCTTCATTCCGTGCCTGTTTTTCAACACCATCTAGCCATACGCCTGTTGCGGACGTCTGTCGTCTGCGCTGCGTTTGCTGCGCTGTTGAGTGGATGTACGACGGTCAAGTTCGTGGAACTGAGGGAGCGGCCGGTCAATCCGATCACGGAGCGATTAAGTAAAACTGTATTTGGAGCTCGAGGACCGTCGCAGCGAACGGACGCTTTTCTGGTGTCGTCGGCCTATCGTGGTGGTGATGACTTTGTTCAGATGTTAAGTCATTGTGGGAATCAGTTTGGCGGGAATCGTCACCGCGAGGCGCTGCACGCCTATGCAGAAGTCAGTTATCTGGCGGCACAGAGCGCCATGACGAAGGACAGCGGACTGGCCATGGAATTGTGCCTCGATGCCGCGAAGTTCAGCTGGCAGTATCTGACCGAGCCGGATGAAGGCGGGCAATTGATTGATCCTAACGCCGACCGTCACCGTGAAACGACAGATGTTTACAACACCAGTCTGCAGCAATTGCTGCGGTTGGTGAAGAACAGAGACGACTATCGTTTGGGGCAAACCATTCGCATGCCGGTGACCGGGCGCCGGTTAAACGTCGAGATCCCGCACCCCACACATTGGTTGAGTGATGATCAGCTAGGCGAATTCCAATTCGTCGCCGACTACGAATTGAAGAACCTGCGCAACCGACATGCTTCGTCCGGTGTCGGTGTGCCCATAGTGATTTGCCGAAAACGGCAGGGCGGCAGCAGTTCCCTGGAGAGCTACTATGCTGAGCGGCTGAGTTTTCCAGCCACCGTTGTCGCCAGGTTTCCACATGTTGACGACGAGACCGAACAGCCGATTCGTCTACAACTATTTGATCCGCGAGATTCCGACGGCGTCGTCGTCAACGATACATTGGTTCCTCTTGAAACTGATATCAGCACACCGCTGGCATGGTTTCTGACGAACCCCCAAATGTCGCTGCTGGATACCTTTGCCTTTCTGCGATCCGATCAGGCTGAGGAACTGGAAGGACTGTACATGGTGCAACCGTATGATCCCGACCGCATTCCTGTGCTGATGATTCACGGAATCTGGTCCAGTCCGGTCACCTGGATGGAAATGTTCAACGATCTGCAAAGCGATCCGGCGATTCGCGAAAAATACCAGTTCTGGTTCTATATGTACCCCACCGGTCAGCCTCTTACGTTTGCCACGGCCAGCCTGCGGGACCGGCTGAAAGAGCTTCGTCGCCGCTGTGACCCGCATGGACGTAACGCCAGGCTGGACCAGATGGTCGTTGTCGGCCACAGCATGGGTGGATTGATGTCCTATCTGTTGACAGTTGACAGCGAAGATAAGTTATGGAACTCCATGAGCAAACTGCCTGTCGCCAGCATCAAGGCGGACCGGAAAACTCATGAAGCCATTCAGCGTGTTTTCTTTTTCGAAGCAGATCGGTCAGTCGACCGGATCGTTACCATTGCCAGTCCGTTTCGCGGCAGTGGTTATGCCAACGTTTTCACACGCTGGTTAAGCGGTTCCCTTGTGTGGTTACCCAGCAAGACGTCGTCTCTCAGCGAGCTGATCTTCCGTCAGAATAATCAAAGCATCTGGGACCGTATGTTTGCGCCGCGAACAAGCCTGGACTCGCTTGACCGGAATTCGGCCGTGTTGCGACTGGTCAGTCAGACAGCAATCCCCGACGAAGTTGTCCACCACAACGTCGTTGGTGTGAATAAGGGCGGATCCATTGCTGAATGGACGGACGGTGTGGTGAAGCTGACCAGTGCTCGACGCGACGACGCAGATTCTGAAATCCGCGTGAAGGCTGCTCATGGCGAGGTTCATCGGCGACCAGAGACCATTGCCGAGGTGCGGCGGGTGCTGCTGCAACACCTCGAAGATGTGGGAAAACGAGGCTTTCCGGTTGTGCCGCTGAGTCACTCTGTGGAGAGCAGTCAGCCACGGAGCAATTCCCGGATGGCCCCGTAGGTTGCGAAGGCTGCCCTCGTCTCCGGTGGCACTCAGCACTTTGACCGAAGAATCAGGAAGTTGCTTTGGCACAGGTCCAAGGCGGCCAACGTCGTCCTCACGACGACAAGACCCTTCGAAGGAGTGATTGGCAAGCCGGTCGCTACCGGCCCCGCATTCCTTCCTGCCAATTGCGGGGCGGCAGGCAGGCTGTCGATTTTTGATCGTTGCCGGGATCAATGGGTAAATGGCGCACGCATTGATATGGAATCTGTAGTATGTGTAAGATGGGGTGCTTGGGGTGTCGCGGGCAATCCCCGTCTATCTTCCGTTGCTGCAATTACATCATTTTGATACTAACGAAGATTGATGGTCTCTGCACCGAGCGCCACGGTCGTCGTGGCGGGCGGTGCCCTCGATTATCACATCAATTGACACGAAAAATCACGCTTCGAAAGGATTTCGGAGCATTTTGCCATGGAGTTGGCAGTGGCTGGATCTGGGAAACACAAGTTGAGAGTTCTGTTCGTTGATGACGACGAATCGATCTCCGCACTGCTGGAATCTGAACTTCCACGGATGGGGCACGCGGCGACCGTGTGCCGATCGCCTGGTGAAGCGATCGACGCCATCAGCAGGAACACGTTTGACGCGGCGATCGTCGATCTGCGGATGCCTGGCGGGAGCGGCTGGGACGTTATTGATCATCTCCGCGAACACTCACCTGACACAGAATACGTGATCAGCACCGGTCATGGCAGTATGGACGATGCCATCCGCGCCGTGCGGATGGGGGCCTATGATTTCCTGCCGAAACCCGTCTCGTTGTTCGAAATCTCTGCCGTACTGCAACGGATCGGGGATAAAAAGGCTTTGCTGAACAAGAACGTGGCGCTGGAAAGTCGACTGTTGCAGGTCGAAGGGCGTTCCGATCTGATCGGTGACTCCGCCGGCATGCTGCGTGTAAAGAAGTTGGTCGACAAGATCGCGCCTACGGGTTCGTCCGTACTGATTCTGGGTGAAACCGGCACGGGCAAAGAGATGGTGGCGCGACGGGTTCACGAGCAAAGCGAACGCGCCGACGCACCGTTTGTCGCTGTCAATTGCGGCGCAATACCGGAGAACCTGGTCGAGAGTGAGTTTTTTGGCCATCGCAAGGGCGCGTTTACCGGAGCTGATACGGCTCGGACGGGGTTGTTTGAAGTGGCCAACGGAGGCACTTTGTTCCTTGACGAACTTGGGGAGCTGAACAAGTCGATGCAGGTCAAGCTGCTGCGTTTTCTGGAATCGGGCGAAGTGCGCCGTGTCGGTGAAAACGAACCGTTCAACGTTGATGTTCGCATCGTCTGTGCGACGAACAGTGACTTGCAGGAGATGGTTGAAGCCGGCACATTTCGCGAAGATCTTGTTTATCGAGTCAACACATTCGAGATTCATCTGCCACCACTGCGCGAGCGTCGCGAAGACATTCCGATGCTGGCTAACCATTTGGTGGCCAGACATCTGAAGCGTGAATCGCTGCCTGAAGGTTTTCTGTCATCCGAAACACTGGAGGTGCTGAAGGCTCATACATGGACTGGAAACGTTCGTGAATTGGCAAACGTCATGGAACATTCGGTGATTTTGTCAGATGGCGAAGCGATTACCCCTGATGACCTGCCTCAAAGCCTGTTGCGAAAAGGACGGACTGCAGGCACGAATCCGCCGTCGAGCCTGTTCGACGATCAGCCGCGGACTCTCCGCGAAATGGAAGATCGGATGATTCTGCACGTGCTGGAGCGACACAGCGGCGACAAACCGGCAGCGGCCAAAGAACTCGGCATTGCATTAAAGACGCTGTACAACCGACTGGCCCAACTGGAAACAAAACGTCAAGCTGGATAATCGCCTATTCGTCGTTGTTGGTAGTGTTGGTGTTGGCGTCGTGTTCATCAGGCATCGGCTTGACGCAGTTGCGAATTACGCTGACAACAACGCCCAGAATCTGGCGGGTGGGACCTGGGTCTGCTCCCGGAATTGCGGGCGCTGGTTGCTTTCCATCCCTTTGAATCCGGCACAGAGTCACACAGTGCTGGTTATCAAGTGCGGCTACCAGATTTCCGGGCTCCCCCGGAGCGCCTCGGTCCACGATAATGCAGTCGCCGTCGCAGATCCCCAACGTGTTAAAGGCGGAGCCCTGGATGTTCAAACAGGCTTTGTTTTCGCCCCGAAAAAGATCGTTGAATTCGACCCTTTCGTCTGACGACACAGACGCCCGAAGTGGATTCTCCGCGACTGCCGTGCCGATGAGCGGCAGACTCAGCGATTCCTTTGACCCCTCCGTCAGACCGATCGCACGAGACATGTTGGACTCACGAAGGATCAGCCCCTTCTTTTCGAGTGCTTTCAGGTGGCACATCACGCCGTTTGGAGAACGAATACGGAAATGGGTGCCAATCTCGCGAACCGTGGGCCCGTAACCACGATTCTGTATTTTGTCCTTCAGATACTCATAGATTTCGTGTTGTCTCCTGGTCAGCGAGGCATTCTTCTCCGATGATGCCATTCGTCCAAGTCGTCTTTCCGAATCCGGTTTTACGCTATGCTGCCGCACTCGAGACTCCGTCCGGGACGTCACACCATCGCTATCCGAAGAAACGATCTGCATACCTGCGTCCAATATCAATAAGAAAAGTCAGACATGGGACCTGCTGCCGTGCAGCAGGACCCGCGGGTGACTGGTTGAGCTAACGCGTTTGCAGCACTATGGTTATGTCGGATCTCTTTGGCTCAGGTCAGTCGCCCGTGGTTCAGTTGTTTTCTGCCCTATCGATAAACGGCAAGGAACCCCGCCATAGGTACTGAACAATTTTACACGTGTTGGCAATTTGTACACCATGGAAGTCCCGCATCGGCTCTCATTGGAAACCCTTGAAATGTCGAACGGGGCGCAATTCTCGACATTTTTTCGCGGACATGGTGCCTGTCGCACCGCTCAGCAGGGGCGCATGATGCAGTCGTCCCGGTCGAAGAGATTCCCGAATTCTACCCCTGGGCAATGATGGCATGGGGCCTCAGGAAGACTCAAGCGCCTCCGTCACTCAAACAGTTTCCGCATCTGCTCCACCAGCTGAGCCGCGGCCACATCGACGGCGTTCACCGTTCCTTCGCGGTCGATCAGCCAAACACTGGGACACGCGGAGACTCCCCAAAAACGGATCAGCGGGCTGTTCCACGAGCGCCGATCCTTCTCGGCAAAGAAAATCTGCTCGCCGGGAAGCGACTCATGCTCCTGGAATTCTCTGGCCAGCGACTCGTCCTCATCCAGGTTGACCCCGACAAACCGCAGGCGATTTGACGACACTTTGTTGGCCTGCAGCAGCAAAGGAAGCATGTTCTGTTGGAATTCGGTGTTTTCACTGTCCCAGAAGTAAATGACGGTGACCTTTCCTTGAAAGTCTTCACAGTCGACGTATGCGCCGCTCAGTGTGGGGCCGGCGAACTGAGAAATCTTCCTGCCGGGCAATGACAACCGCCTGAGCACGGCTGTTGCTTCGTGGCCTTGCGACGTCTCACCAAATTTGTTTGCCAGTGTGCGGTAGCAGAGTTCGGCTTCGGTCATCAGCCGTTTGGCGTCTGTTTCGTTCTGCGACACCGCAGCGTGCATTTCACAACTTCGCCCCGCACCAAACAGCAACGATACCGCCCGCTGTTCCTGGTGAGGGAAGCGATCGGCAAACTCGCGCGCCCACCGTGAGAAATTCTGCAGCCACATCAGGTTGGGACCTTCCACCAAACGCGCCTTCGTGTGAGCGAACCTGGCCAGATAGTAGACACCCTCAGCGGCGGCTTCTGACGTGGGTTCGCGATCATTGAAGGCCTGTACGTCAGCATACAGCTGGTCAACGTCTTCTTTGTGGCCGCTCAGCGCCAGTTGAAATCTGGCCTCCAGGAGATATTCGACGGCCTGCTTAAAGTGAGCCTGTCGTGACTCGTGTTCCACAGTCAGCTGCAGCACGTGGGATGCCAGTCGCACGATGTTCTGATTGCGTTCTCGGCGATCCAGTTTCGCCTGCTCAAGTTCTGCCGGTGCGGGTGCAATTCGCAATTGCTGCAATTCGTCCAGTAGTCGTGCCACTTCATCCGAACCATTCCCTTCCAGTGGGGTTTTGGTTAGAGCGCCGATGGCCGTGGTGGAACCGTCATCCGGCAGTTTCGGATCAACCGGATTTGGAAGTGAAACAGTCACGGCCGTCGTTGACGTTATGGGTTGAGTTACACTGTCGGTCTCGACGGTTGACGACGAATCGACCTGTCCGCACCCGCAGACCAATAGTTGGAACAGGAGCAAAGCGGAAAGACGCATTGTTTCGATCCTTCGAGCGACATTCAGAAATCTGTTTCCTGACCGGCGCGCCTACTCTGAGCGTCGGAATTGCTCCTGAACTGTATGAAACCGGATATCTTCCGAGAATACCGAGTTGGCCGGATGCCTGAAATCCGTTCGTGAAAACGACCCGGAAGGAGAAATTTCTCGTGGAGGACGACGTCTTACGGTATGAGACTTCCCGCACGATTGGCACGCCTGGACCGGAGGGATCTCATCGGGGAAGATTCCACGAAGTGCCCTGAACCGGGGCACATGTGGTGAATAGGGCACATGTGGTGAACACGGTCACATTTGCTGACGTAGCGCGTTCAGTGAATGCCGCGTCAGTTTCGCATTAATCTTGTCACTGAGGGCGTGGCACATTTGGACGAAGCAGTCGACGGCGCGGTCTTCGTTCAGCTCGTGCGCGGTGAATTCGGACAGGGCCTCCTGTCGCAGAATTGTGACATCATCAAGCATTGTCTGCAGTCGTTGCGATTCTTCGGTATTGCCTTCGCCGTCGACTTCCATTTGCTGGCGTTCGAGTTCAAGCAATTGACGAATGTAGCGGTCCAGTCGATGTTCCTGACTGCGGATCAAACGTCGCGTCCACCAGCGCCGCAGCAACCACGCCGCCGCGATCAGCGACACGAGGAACGAACGAATGCCTTCTGTGCCTTCCACAAAATCCGGATTAATGAACGGTTTCAGGTCGGGGTAGAAGACGTGGGCGGCACCGTCATGCATGCCAAATTCGGGACGTTGCGTCGCATAGGTTGTGCCGCCTTCAAATAACTCGGTCAATCCGTGCCGCCGCTGAAAGCGAGCATCCGTGACAATCCGAGTCACTTCTTCGACCAGACCCACTGGGGCATCGTTACTGGCCAGCAGCTGAGCGTGCAGAGAGACAGTCTGAAAGTCCACCGGAGGAATGGCCGGCGCCACCTGAAAGTAACCGGCAGGAATAACGTCGCGCGACAATGACGTGTTTCGTCGAGCGAGAGCATCCACGGATGGGACGTCGACGAGTCTTGCCAGGGAAGAGGTCAGTAAATCCTTCAGGACCGTGGCCTGCAGCCCGCAACAGATAATCCCAACTTCAACGTGACCGGCGGCGATCTGTTTCGGCAGATCGGCGTAGGACACGTGTTCGACGTTAACTGTCTTCCCCTCGCTGCCAATATGTCGCAGCAGTAGCTGTGTGACTGCAAAGTCACCGGACAAGCGATCATTACAGCACCAAATTCGATTATCAATACGGTCGAGTGCTGCGGACGAATTCTTCGGCGCGACAGGCACCAGAAACTCGGGATACAGATTACTGACGAACGCCGCAGGTTCCTCGTCTCTACTGCTGCCGTCTCGCCCTTCCAGAATTTCACGAGTATCAGGTTGGTACAGAGCGAAGTGAACCTGACTCGTTTCAAGTTGTTGCAGATTCTCCAGAGACCCAACGGTCTCACTGACCTCAACGTTAATCGCCAGTCGCGTACGAAGTGCCTGCGCCAGGCCATTTGCCAGCGCTGCATACCGACCGTTCGCAGGGCCACCGGCGATTCGCACAACCGCAGGCAAACTCGTCTTCCACCAATATGCGGCGACGATCGACACGGCAAGAAGGAACACGACAATCATAAACCATGGGAGCGAGTGATCCTCAGCGGAGAGCCGCTGTTGATCTTCCATCGCCGCGGTCCGTGACATCAGTTTCTCCTGTGGTGGGTTTCGTCGCGGTATGTCTGACGTTTCGTCCGCCTGTGTCGGTTACCAAACTGTACTACCTTTGGCTCCGACGGCAAGCTGCCGCAGGCGTTCATCGGGAATGGCCTGGCTGATTGAATGACGCCGTCGGGCTGCCAGAGCGCTGATGTGCATGGACCGCTGTCCCTGGCCGATGCAAAGCCCCTCCAGGAGACGGACCGTTGTTTCTTCAAGAAACACTGCAATGGCATCCGTTTGGATGTGCACGCGGCGAACGCGTTGTAACGGAGAAAATACAGACTCCCGCTTCCGGAAGTGTGCAAACCAATTCGGAAATTGCTTTAATGTGCCGGAAAATCTGCCTCTCACGGAAACCAGAATTGCAGAGTCCGTCGCGGAAGATCAGTATTTGCGGTTCAAGAACCGCCGGCAGCGTATCACGCTGACTCGTGGTCGCGACAGACGGATTCCGGCCTGAAATTACGGCATGCCCACGAGTCAGAATGGTTCTTGAGAATAAGTAAACTGCTCCAAGTCCGAAAAGTACGTGCTGTGATGGCTCCGGAACGAACCTGCCGATTGATCAGCCTTGGCTGCAAGGTTAACCAGTACGAAACTCAACTGGTGCGGGAAGCTCTGCGCGAAAACGGGTACCGTGAAGCGATTGATGACGAACCTGCCGATTTATGTGTGGTGAATACCTGCACAGTCACCAACACAGGCGACAGCAAATCCAGACAGGTCATTCGGCAACTCGCTCGGAAGAATCCTGACGCAAAAACCATTGTGATGGGTTGCTACGCGACTCGCGATCCACAGGCCGTCAGTGAGCTGCCCAACGTCATTGAAGTGGTGACCGACAAGCGTGAGCTGCCGGATGTACTTGGTCGGTTTGGTATTGTCGACATGCCGGCGGGCATCAGCGAATTCGAAGGACATCACCGCGCGTTCGTTAAGATTCAGGACGGTTGTATTCTGAAGTGTTCATACTGCATCATTCCCAGGGTTCGTCCTGGCATTCGCAGCCGTCGCCCGACCGATATCGAAGAAGAACTTCGCCGACTGATCGACAACGGTTACCGGGAAATCGTGATCAGTGGAGTTCACGTCGGCCACTTTGGCATCGATACCAACAATCTGACGCCCGGTGACAAACCCGAACGGCTGTGGGATTTGTTTCGGCGACTGGATCGGATTCCGGGCGACTGGCGAATGCGACTGTCCAGCATCGAAACGGTGGAGATCAACGACGATTTCATCAAGGCGGCTGGCGACTGCGAGCACCTTTGCCCTCAGTTTCACCCGGCACTGCAGAGTGGATCTGATACCGTGTTGCAGCGAATGCGGCGGCGCTATCGAGTTGGTCGTTTTCTTGATCGACTGGAACAGATTCGGGAGATGCTGGGCAACGATCCTGCGTTCACGACAGATGTTATCGCCGGTTTTCCCGGTGAGACAGACGCTGAGTTCGAGGAAACTCTGGAAACCTGCCGACGTGCGCGTTTTATGAAAATCCACGTCTTTCCCTACAGCCGGCGCGATGGCACAGCGGCGGCGGACTTCAAAGATCAGATTCCCGGCAGTGTTATCAAGGAACGTGTCCGTGCTGTAAGTGAGCTGGAACGAGATCTTGCGTTGGATTTCTATCGCAGTCGAATTGAATCCGGTGCCGAGCAGGTTGTTCTGGCAGAGCGGACGTGTGATGGGCGCCATGGCTGGGTGAAAGGGATGGACCAATGGTACATCCCGACTGAAGTACGCGGGACCGACGCCGATCTCGGCACGTTCGTTCGTTGTGTGGCGGAAGAGGCAGGTCGAGAAATAATTCAGGCGTCCCGTGTCGAGTCGCATGGGCAGCTCGCGAATCACACAACGTCTGCTCAGTTGCTGGAGTTCCCGCAGGTATAATGCTGAAGAATTTTTCCTCTCGTTCGCAGCATGGGCAGCGACTCGCGTTTCGAACATCGCATACGGGGCCCGTTGGACACGCGGTTACAGCGTTTCACGCTGACTTGTGGCCGTGATGAACGTTCCTTGATATCAGTTTCACTACTCCCACGAGCCAGTATCGTTTACGACAATAAGAAAATTGCTCTAAACAAGCACTCACTTCACGACGTCTGAATTCCGCACCTACGGTCCGCAGACCCCGACACGAATAGACCCATCATGACGACACTCATTGCCATTGAAGGCATCGACGGATCAGGCAAAGGCACGCAGTCGAAACTGCTGGTCGAACGACTTGTTGCGGCCGGTGTCAGGGCTACCGTCCTGCAGTTTCCCCGATATTCAGAGACCACCTTTGGCAGCGCCATCGGGGATTTCTTGAACGGTCGTTTTGGTTCGCTGGATCAGGTGCACCCTCAGTTGGCGTCGGTGTTGTATGCAGGCGACCGCTTCGAATCCCGACCCGTCCTGCAACAGGCGATCAATGATCACGACGTTGTCATTCTTGACCGATTCACGGGCTCCAACCTGGCTCATCAGTCGGCCAAACTGGAAGGGCAGGAGCGGTCAGAACTGGTTGCGTGGATTGACCACGTTGAGCACGTGGTGTTCGCACTGCCGCGACCAAAACTGAACATTCTGATTGACATTAGTTCCAGCTGGAGCCGGGAACTGGTCAGTCGCAAGGGCGAACGCGACTATACCAATGACGAAGCGGACATTCAGGAATCC
Source organism: Fuerstiella sp. (assembly GCA_024230215.1). Lineage (GTDB taxonomy): Bacteria > Planctomycetota > Planctomycetia > Planctomycetales > Planctomycetaceae > Fuerstiella. The sequence goes on from JAAERP010000336.1 coordinate 24,918, forward strand.
AATCTACCGTACCTGGAACGTGTCCGTCGTTGCTATCTGGGGATTGCTGAGCAACGAGAGGATTGGCAAGTCGTGGAAAGTCTGAGCGAAGACGACCAGCTTCGTTCTGTCAGCGATATCAACAACGAATTGTTCGATCTGATCAGGCCGCTTGCCGGTCTTTCGCAGAATACGGCTGACGTGTAGCTGCGTACCGGTTTCGCACGTCCTCTTCGTGATCACCGAGAGCTAACCTGTGTTTCCTTGTTCGGCGTGTCGGAGTCACTGTTGACGGCCGCTTCTTCTTCTTCTGCTGCTGCTGCTGCGGATTCTGGTTCCGGTTGACGACCGATCGTGTCGTAGTCCGGCAGGTCTTCGACTCGTCCCAGGCCAAACATGTCGAGGAATTGTCGCGATGTAATGTACAGAAACGGCCGGCCCAGGGAATCCTCTTCGCCTCCTACCTGCACGAGACCGCGGTCGATCAACTGACGGATCATTTCCGCTGACTGAACACCGCGAATGGATTCCACGTTTGCTCGAGTCACGGGCTGCTGGTACGCGATGATCGTCAGCGTTTCCATCATGGGCTGAGACAGTTTCATTTGTGATTGTCGTTGATGAAGTCGATCCAGCCAGCTGACAAGGGCAGGGCGGGTCATCAACAGAAAACCTGTAGCCGTCCGTTCCACACGAAACGCAGAATCAGTGCGGTCGTAGTTTTGGTTCAGCAGGTCAATCAGTTGGTTCACTTCCTGGGCGTCGACCAGTCCGGCCTGCTGAACCAGTCTTCGAGCAGTCACAGCTGCGTTCGAAATCAGCAGGACCGCTTCCAGCCGAGCCAGACGATTTGATCGAATCAGACGTCCGTCTGCCAGAAAGAACGAGTCATCAATGGAATCCTTCAGGGTAAACAGTGGCCCTGAGAGAAATCGAACGGCATGAAGTTGCTGTCCGGAATGGGAACGGTGACCATTTCGCAGTTGCTCCCACGAGGCAGAGCCACGAGGGTGAGGGATCGTTTGTGTGCTGAAGGGATTGGTCATAGTGACACGGACGGAGGATTGTTTGGACGACTGATACCAGCATACATCAGCCAGCGTGTGGGTGCGGCCATGCGGCAGAAGTGTCCGTTCCGCATTGGCAGGACACCTTCTTGCCGCTGCCATAGGCAGAGTACCAGTCCCTTCAGAAGATCGGGATTCAGTTCTTCGCGGACTAAGGGCTCTGCGTTGATTTCCATTCGCTGGCCTGATGTATCACATCCCGCACGGCAGCAGTTTTCGAAGTAGCAATCGCTTCGAACCTATAGCGAACGATTCCCTGACCTGCGGGGAAGAATGCCACGAATCCGTACGTCGAACTGTCGCCCGGAGAAAACCACAGCGTGCGAGTGGCCCCCATTGACCGAAGTTGAACGGTCAGTGCTTCGACGCCGGCGTCAGCCGCCAATTCCGGAAACGGGGGAGTCTGGATGAAGGCCTGTGGTGTCGCGACCGACGGTGATTCGGCCGTGTTGGACTCTGATGGAAAAGATGATTCTTCTGAAAACAGGGGGGCATCGGCACCGCTGGCTTCGTCGTCCGAGTCTAATATTTCCGCGAATTCAGCCTCAAAGTCGCTTTCGGAGAAACCATCAAAGTCAGGCTCATCCCCCGGAGATTCCGATACCGATGAATCGCCGGATCCGGCCGAAAGCAGCGAACTGAGAAGGCCACCTTCGGGAGAGGATGGTCTTAACATAGCGATAGCCGGTACCACGATCAGTGGCAGCATCATGATAAATGTTGTGAGCGGTCCGCCGCGTGAAGATTCCATTCTGTCTTCCACACCAATTTCGGGAGATCCTTCTCCGATGAGGCAGATTCTGCCGAAGTCTAAGAACAAGTGAAAATCACCACAATCTCAATTTTCTCGCACAGCATTCGGAACCCCGGCTGCTTTCGATAAGTTGAAATTCCTGCGAAACACTACATCAACGCGGCTGTCATCTCGCCACAAAACGCAAAATGCACGACAATTGCCATGATGTGCATGCCAGCTGCCGTGTGGTGGAATTGCCTATACACTGTTTTGAACTGCGATATTTCACACACCGCACTCGGCTTGTCGGAGAACTATTCATGAAATGCATCAAATGCCCCACCACCTTCACTATGATGATCCTGCTGCTGGCAGGCATCACTCAGGCGGATGAAGCCGACAAGAAGGAACACCCGTTGCGGCCAGCTATTCGCTACGCGGAATCCTGCCTGAAGAAGGTTGAGGCGATTCCGAGTTACGAAGCCGCTTTCTTCAAGCACGAGGTCGTGGGAACCAGCCTGGTCAAGCAAAAGACCAGGATCAAGATTCGACACAAACCATTCAGTGTTTACCTCTACTTTGAAAACCCCCACGAAGGCCGCGAGGTCCTGTACGTGGAAGGCCGGAACAACGGCAACCTGCTGGCCCATGAAGCCGGATTGTTGAGTGTGGTCGGCACGATGGAGCTGATGCCCACCGATTCCACGGCAATGAGCGAGAACCGATATCCTATCACCATGGCCGGTATCGGGAATCTTGTTAGTGCCGTGATTGAGCAATGGCAGGAAGAAGTGAAGTTCAGCGAGAGCGATGTTAAGTATTACAAAGACGCACAGTTGGGCAAGATGACGTGTCGTGTGATCGAATGTTCGCACCCACAGCCTCGGCGTCAGTTTCGCTTTCAAAAAACGCGTCTGTGGATTGATGATGCCACCGGCTTGCCAGTCCGCGTACAGCAATATGGGTTCCCGAAAGTGTCCGGCACTAAAGCACCACTTGTCGAAGACTATACCTTCAGCGACATCAGGACGAACGTTCGCCTGACCGACGCTGACTTTGACCGGACTAACGCGAAGTACGCTTTTTAGTAAGGCACGATGCAGGTTGAAGTCTTACCATCGGCGGTCCGGAACGTCGTACACAGCCACCGATGTGGTGGCAGGCGCATAGGCCTTGTGCCCACTATGGGCGCCTTGCATGTTGGGCATGTGAGTCTGATGGATGCCGCGCGCAGGAATTGCGACTTTGTCATTGCCTCGATCTTCGTGAATCCTCTGCAGTTCGGGCCGAACGAGGACTTGGAGCGTTATCCTCGTTCGCTTGAGAAAGATCTGCAAAAATGTGAGGCTGCCGGAGTGGACCTGGTCTTCACTCCGCAGGCATCGCAGATGTACGCTCCCGGTGCGGAATCTGAAGTGCGGCTGACCGGACTGACCAGAATGCTGGAAGGCCGCCACCGTCCTTCCCATTTTGACGGCGTGACAACCGTCGTGGCGAAGCTGTTCAATATCACGTTGCCCGACCAGGCGTATTTTGGTCAGAAAGACTATCAACAGCAGTTGATCATTCGGCGGATGGTCAGCGACCTGGATTGGGGTGTCGAAATCGTCACATGCCCCATCGTTCGCGAAGACGATGGGCTCGCCTTGAGCAGTCGTAACCGTTATCTGTCACCCGCGGACCGGGAAAGGTCGCTGGTCCTGTTCCGCGCGCTTTCGCTGGCACAGGAGCTTGCAGAAACTGCTTCCGAGACTCCCGACTCGATCGCTCGACAGATGCGACAGCTGTTTTCGGATACCGACGGCGTCGATCTGGATTACGCCGTTGTCGTCGACTGCAAGACGCTTGAACTGCTGACCGGACGCCCGGAATGTGCCGTCGCTCTGATTGCCGCCCGCCTTGGCAAAACGCGGCTGATTGACAATCAGATTCTGCGATTTCGCTGAACCGCCCCAATTCGCTAAACTGCGGTCTGACCCAAACCGCACGTCGTTGTCATTGAGGTGTCCGAATCGCGAGACGACGACAGTAAGCGGCCGGCCGGTTTGGGCAGGGCTGTGTTTCGACCTGTCATCCGACGACAACAAATCATGCGAAAAGTGCTTCTTCGAATTGTCTTTGACCAACTCTGGCATCTTGAGTCCGTCGGCAACGAACTGCTGGTGGGTTATGGCTGGATGATTGCTGCATGGCTGATGATTGCGGTGCTGAGTCTGGGCGTGCTGTGGCGGGTGACGCGTGATTCCAGGCAGGTTTTTTCTTCGCTGTTCTTCTGGGCAGCGATTCCGACGGCCATCGCTCTGATCCCCCTCACGGGGCTGCCGATCGTGCAGAATGGCATCCCACTCTTCGGCTATGGTCTGATGCTGTGTATCGGGTTCATGACCGCTACTTTGCTGGCCAGTCGACGTGCCAAATCTGTGGGGCTGAATCCTGATGTTATCTGGGATCTGATGATGTGGTTGATGATCCCGGGCGTCATCGGTGCGCGAATTGTTTATCTACTGCAGAATGGCAGCCGAGTGTACGCAGGCAAGAGCGGAGCGGAGGTGTTGCAGGCCACCGTTGCGCTGTGGGACGGCGGCATCGTCTTCTACGGCGGAATCATCGGAGGTGTCGTTGGCCTGGTGATATTTTGTCGTCGTAACCAAATCCGGCCACTACAGTTGGGCGACGTCATCATGCCGTCCTTGTTCGTGGGGCTGGGTTTCGGGCGAATCGGCTGTTTTTTGTACGGCTGCTGTTTTGGCGGGGCGTGCACGCTGCCGTGGGCCGTGCAATTTCCACCGGACAGCATGACATACAATGTCCTTTCGCACCGCGGGGCAGAATTTCTGACACCGGATAAGACGGCCACCATTGCGCTGCATCCGACTCAGGTCTATAGTTCGGTTCTGGCGTTCCTGCTGGCTGGGTTTCTGATGTGGTTCTTCAAACGTCGGCCATTCGAAGGTGCCGTGTTGTCACTCGGTTGGATTCTCTATCCGATCAATCGGTTTGCCCTGGAGGTTATTCGCGACGACGAACCAGGCCGAATGGGGACGAGTCTTACCTTTTCTCAGTTGATGAGCATTGGTCTGTTCGTGTCCGGCTGCCTGCTGATGTTGTGGCTGCAGAAGAACAGCAGCCCAGGGCAACTGAATGGCACAAGTCGCCCCAGCCCGGATGCCACGTCGTAAAGTGAACTGCAGCTAGTGCCGCAAATCGTAGTTGACGGCCCACGAGTCGAGAAATCAACGTAGATTACCAGTGAATTTTGCTTTGTAGTCTGTGTATTCTGCCGAAATCGACAGCGA
>JAAERP010000337.1 GCA_024230215.1 Fuerstiella sp.
CTTCGTTTCCGAATTCAGTGCGGAGGACTTCCGCCAGTGGATCGATGCGATTTGAAAAGTAGGCCGCGACCGACCGAATCGCTGTTCCGGCGTAAAGGAAAGGGTCGGGAGTCTTTTTCCGATGAAGTCCCGTCTGTTGCTATTGTCGGTAATTCGAAAAAGACTCCCGACCCTCTCTTGGATTCCCATTGCCGGAGCGGCGTCGCTTTGGCTCCTGGATCGGTCCCAATGGGTGTCGGAAGGTTTTCGGGAAACGTCATGACGCAAATGACGCGTATCGTGTGTCGCATCAACCGCTACTTAGTATGAAACTGAATATGTGACGGATGTGTCTCGTTCGGATTCCGCGACCGTTTCTCGATTTCTTTGATCAGGACGTCGGCTACAGAATCCGTTCCTGCCGAACTGATTGACGCCAGGTACGCCTTCAATAATTCGTCGGCGTCCTGAAAACTGCCTGATTCGAACACACCGACGGCGGTCTCAAATCTACGAATATCTTCCGGTGAGTATTGAACCGGTTGTCGCCCGAGATACTGAAACAGTTCCACGGTATTGTCAGTTCCGGCCAGTTGAAAACGACCGATTCGTCGCCCCTCAGGCAGTTCGACGTTTGCCTGAAGCGCCGTGTCGGCAGACAACAATACGTCGACGCCAAGGTGCTTCGTGACACCTTCAATGCGGCTGGCCATGTTAACCGTGGTGCCCCGCGGCCCATACTTCAAGCGGCGTGATCCTCCGACATTACCCACCAGGGCCATGCCTGTGTGAATGCCTATACCAACTTTCAACGTCCGTTGAACGGGGTTCTGCGAGTCCGTTCTCAGCCGGGACATGTTCCGCTGAATCTGTGCGGCGCAGTTCACTGCCTGTCGGGAATGGTCGTGCTGAACGCACGGAGCATTCCACATGGCGGCAATGCCGTCACCATGAAAATCGATAATCAAACCTTCGAACCGCAGTATGCACTCGGCAATTTGATCAAGAATCTGCGTGGTGATGACGTTGGACTCTGAGGGGCTCAGCTGATCACAGAGCCGCGTGAAGCCACGAATATCGCAAAACATGACCGTAACAGACCGTTCGGAAGGCTCCAACAGTCGCGGATTATTGTGTAGTTCGCGGACCAGCTCCGGCGAACAGAAGTCCTCAAACTGACCACGAAATCTTGCCGCTTCAGCTTCTTTCTCGGCTCTTGCCAGACCTGTGGCTGCAGACGCAGCCAGCAGTTGAACAAGTTGCGCCTGCAATGCAGACACTCCCGTTGGGCTGTCAGTGTCATGGGAAACGTTTTCAGGCTGCACCTTGCGTGCACCATAGATCACGCCCACGACCAAATCATCAACACTCAGTATCGGAGCCGCCACCACAGCGTCCAGCGCAGCAAGGCTCTGCACCGGGCCAAGATCGTCCAGTGGTCCGTGAAATGTACGACGTTCGTGGATCGTCTGCTGCACTACAGTTTCGCTCCACGTTGCAGCCGATTGGTCGACACCGTTAGCAGCGACGCACGACCAACGGCCTTCACTACGCAGCAGTACCAGGCTGTAGTCGAGTTCAACGAGTTCGACAGTGGCGTCGGCGATTTCCCGATAAAAATCTGTAGACCCGGCAGCCGATCGCTGCACGGCGATCAAGGCAGAAAACCAGTCCAGCAGGCTTTCCTGAGAGAGTTCGGCATCAGGCTTCGAGACTTTACCCGACCAGAACTGGGTGGGGCTGATTCGTTGCTCAACAGCATGCAGGGACGATGCCGTGGATTCGGACTGACGAAGCGATCCTCGGACTGGCGCTGCGATTCTGTCAACGCTTACCGTGGTTGCACCGGCCGAGACGCTAAACGGGCATGCCAACGAAAGCTCCCCCAGCGGTGCTATGGGCGGACAGGACGGTCGCTGAATCGACACGTTGGCGCTCAGGTTTTCAAGCAATACAGTGCCGTCTGGCAGTTCGGTCAGCCTGAGCTGATTCCTTGAGCACGCGCTGTCCTTCAGCCAGACGTCAAGCACGCCGTCTGCCGCTGTGACGAGACGACCGAGTTCCGCGCGTTTGCCATGCGGCAGCGTGAATTCTTCGCTTTGTTGGGAGTTTTCAACGGTGATTCGAAGCATTGGCGGCACAATCAGAGGACGTGAAAGAGACCACGCAGCCGTACCATTCATCGCTCAAAGCCAGGTAACAACGGCAACGCCACGCCTGGAAATGATTGTCTGGCTAATGCATTCGAATATCAAAATGCCGAAGAGTCAACTCCCCTCGGTAAGTTTGAGTTCCTGGCCCACACCCATCGGCTCATCAATCAATAGCGGCGGCCGAACTGAACCAGCAACTCTGCGTCAAAAAACTTCTCGACACCATCCCTCAGCGGAAACACGCCAGCTACACGCAGATTCTGATTTTGACCGATCTCCATGTGAATACCAGTTGTGATATAGGAGGCAGTGAACCGATTGGCAGCAGGGCCGAGAATGAGGTCAGCGGGGCCGTTCACTGTCGGCACAGTGGCGGCCAGCTGTCCACCGTCCGACACTGCAGCAGAGAGATGAAATTCTGCGATCGCAGCAATCCCCGTGATTCCGAATTGATCGTCGGACCTGGCCAGCCAAACGCCGGTTGCCGTGTCCCAGTGGACCAGAGTCTGTTGGGTAATATCACCCGCCACAACCGGCGGGGCCGGCGATGTCACATTTCTGAACGACAGCGGGCTTTCGGCCACGTCAATGTCTACCTGCAGAAACGAGTGCACAAAGGTGCTGCCATTATCAAGGGTCATTGCCATAAACGGCTGCAGAAACAAAGACTGATTTTCGACGCTTAGCAATGTTGTCCCTGTCAGCAGGGCCCCGTCTGCACCAGTTGGAAACTCAATGCCAAGTCCGCAGGACACCACTAGATCCTCGCCGTTCACCAGTAGCCGCTTTCCAACCAGAGACAAATTTCCGGCAGTTCCGGTGTCTGATTTGAAACGGCCCTCGGGACCGAGAGACGGCATATTCACGTCGGCATCCGCAAGACCTGTCAGCGGAAGATTCAAACCGATTGACACATCTCCGGACAGCAGCGTCCTTTCGATTCCCATTGTAAAACGATCAACATGGGCTGTCTGATGAACCAGCTGCCCGAAGCCGTCAACGAATACGTCGCGTTGGACGGCGTTGTGAAAGTGGTTGTAATTGAAATAGAGGCGATCATTTGGCAGTGCTTTGTTGTTTTCGCTGATCTTGGCGCGGGCACTGCCGCCGGCCAATGGCAGCTGCGAATTCACGGACGCGGCGTACGCAGGATCCAGTGGCTGCAGGTTCAGGTGAAATGGCGGCAGATAGCTGTCACCCAGCATGTCCGGTGTGCGCGACAGACGGCGCCGGCGGCGTGTGGGCGGGGCACTGGTAAGAAGCTGTCGAGTCGGTGATCTTTGCGCAGAACGAATGGTGAACGGTCGGGGTGTTGTCGTTGCAAATGGCAAACGACCGAAATCCTGAGGTCGAAATCCACCGAACTGCACCTGTTCAACGACTGCGTCAGCAGCGCCGTCAGAAACCCAGTTCGCGTTGTCCACGACATCAGCGATGGCCGTCTCTTCCGCGGCGCAATTTGAGTTTGCGAAAGCCGCAACGCAGATTGCAAAAAACAACGTCGATGATGATCCGGCCCGTGGCATCTGACTGCGTCCCTGCACTGTGCCTTATCGGAAAAGGTTCACTGACCGTTACACCTTCACATTCGGGATGTTATGCGGAACGGTTACACCGAAAACATCGACTGTACCACCATGGAATCATTCCTCCTGGGTGGCAAGTGCCGCGTCCACCAGCTTCAGCAATTCGGAGCAGTCTTCATCTCCGGCAATCTGTGCCAGAGTTTGCATCAGAAGTTCTCTTCCATCCGTCAGGCGCTGGACAGCATCTGGCGCGGAGATTTGATTTGCAGCCAATGCCGCTTCGGCTGTCACAATGCCCAGGTCGCGCTCTGCGTCGTCGTAAAGACTGTCGGAATGCAGGCCGAATGCCAGAACGACCGAATCGAAACTCTGCAGCGCATCTTTGTGTTTCCCGCATTCGGTGGATAGCCGTCCGCTCAGCAGCTGCAACTGCACCCATTCGCGGACAAGGGACGGCATGGCGGAATTTTCGGCAGCCAGTTGCTGCATTTCGTTTGCTGCCTGCATGGCGGATTGTGCCGCCATTGTGATGTCCGGATCTGCTTCGGCCTGCAGCTGACGGCACAAAATCAAGCGGCGTCTGACGATGTAACTGTTGGGTTGTTGTTTCAACAGTGCACGGAACAGGACGACAGCTTCTTTCAGCGGCAGCATTACCTCGCTGGCAATGTCGAGCGATTCGATGTCGTATGCAGCGTTCGCAGAATTGTACAGGGCCATGCCAAGCGCACGCCGCACATTAAGGTCGGTGGCAGAATCCAACGCACCACTCGCCAACAGCCGGCGTTGCACATCGCCTGCTTTGCGAAATGCATTGACCGCATCGATAGACTCACCCCGGTTTCGATGAACAGCTCCAAGGTTCATGATTGTATTGGAGTGCAGCCGTTCGAATTCCGCATTCGATGGTGATTCGAGAACCAGTGCTTCCCGCAGTTCAAGCGCTCGCAACAGCGCGTCGGCAGCTTCCTCCCAGCGCCCCTGCGCGATGTGCAGACTGCCGATGGCATTCCATGTTGACGATAGAGCTTCGCGCCGCGGGATTGTTGTCCGGCCACGTGCCAGATGTTGCTGTATGGTCAGGGCCTGATGATATGCAAGAGCGGCGTCTTCCGGCCTTCCCAGCTCCTTTTCAATACGGCCGATGCGAAACCAGACATCTCCCATTTCTTCCTGCAGTTCCGGGCTGTTACGTCCGGTCTTGACAAACCTTCGGTAATAGCTGAGTGCTCGTTCGTGCAGACGTTGCCGCAGCGGTTGCATGCCAGGCATTTCCAGCAGGACAGTTTCACTCACTTCGGTGAACATGTCATGAACTGTCTGTCTGGCCAACAGGTGACTTCCATCCGATTCCTCCAGCGCATCGGCCGCTGCTTGATAGCCGACCCACAGACTGACGATAGCGACGACCACGCCGGTAAGAGCCGTCCCGGCGAAGAGGGCATCACCCGGGTTACGGCGACACCAGCGGTAAACATGTTCTATGCGGCTGACAGGTCTGGCCGTGATTGGCGTGCCGCTTAGATACAACGACAGGTCCTGTGCCAGCAACGAGGCCGACGCGTAGCGATGAAGAGGATTCTTCTGCAGACACTTCAGGCAGATCGTTTCCAGGTCGCGGTCGACCGCCGGGTTCAGGGCGCGGGGTGCAGTTGGCTCATGACTGAGCACCTGACGCAGTGTTTCCACGGAAGACGCCGTCTGAAACGGCGGGCGTCCCGTAAGCAAATGGTACAGCGTGGCTCCGATCGACCAGATGTCGGTGGCTTCGCCGACACCAGCCGAATCGCGTATCTGTTCCGGTGACATATACGCGGGCGTTCCCAGAATGTCGTCATGGCTGGTTCGCTGGGCATCGTCCACATTGAACTTCGCCAGACCGAAGTCTCCGACCAGAACCTGTTTTTCGTCCGCGCGTAGAAAGACATTCTGCGGTTTCAGGTCGCGATGAAGAATTCCACTGTCGTGTGCCGCGGCAACAGCATCGGAGATCTGATGTGAGAATTCTGCCGCTTCGCGGCAGTCCATCGGCCCGCTGACAAGCCGGTCAGCCAGACTCCTGCCCTTCACAAACTGCATCGAGAACCAGGGCTGCGCAGGATTGCGCGTATTGACTTCGAAAATCCCCACGACATTTGGGTGATCAAGGCGCGCGGTGGCCTGAGCCTCAATTCGAAACCGTTCGACCACTTCTGTGCGGGCTGCTTCCGAAACACTTTGCAGGCGGTCAGCACGAATGAGTTTCAATGCCACAACGCGGTCGGCAGCCAATTGTCGGGCTCGATACACAACGCCCATTCCGCCCGCACCGATCCGTTCCAACAGTTGATATCCTTCGATCGAATCGGGCAATGATTCGGTATCCTCATCGACGCCGCCTGGTGGCATAATAAGCGTGTCAACCGAACGAAGTTCTTCGGGCGACAACACGCTGTCGATGTCAACATCCGGAAACCGATTCCTGTAGTCGTTCAGATTCGGGTCATCGCCCACGCTTTGGCGCATGAGAAATTCCTGCCTGATCAGATGAGGCTTCGCTGCAGCGTCATTCATCTCCGGGAACTGGCCAACGTAGTTTTCCACCAAAGTCGGCAGCATTGAGCGTGTTTCGGCCTTTCCGGCGACTGTTGTGAATGCTCTGGCCCGGTACGCTGCCGTCCACTGCAGTTTCATCTGCAGGCAGATCAGTGCTTCCATCGTGGGCCGGTATCGTTCGCTGTCGCGGTCCGGCAGGCACTCTTCGATCGACTGCCTTTCACCGTTCAGCCAGGCCAGTTCGAATTTGTATCGACACACCTCGTCGATCGGATTGATCACCGTGCTGCGGTCGTGGGGGCTGGAAGGCATTGGATTGTCTCACATAGAAGATCGGGATGTGTCCCGATGACCGTATGTCCTGCCTTCATTTGCCGCTGGCGATCATGCGGATGCAGACCGGCTTTCCAACGGTGATCTTACTTTTTGTTCTCGTGAGGGCCCCGGTTGTGGCGTCGATTTTCATTACGACCACAGTATCGGAATTCTGGTTTTCTGCCAGCAGCCATCGACCTGTCGGATCAATCACGAAATTCCTCGGTTCCTGTCCCCCGGTTTTTTCGATCTCGACAATTGTCAGTGTTCCGTTTTCCTGATTGATCGCGTATACGGCGATACTGTCATGACCACGATTGCTGACGAAGAGAAACCGCCCGTTGGGATGAACCAGGCATTCCGCCGTACTCTTTCTGCCGTCAAAATTCTGTGGCAGTGTTGAAATCTGCTGAATAGCGGTCAGGGCCCCGGTTGTGCCGTTGCGGGAGAATGCTGTGATTTCGCACGTGAGTTCGTTGTTCGTGTATGCCAGCCTGCCCGACGGGTGAATGCTGAAGTGACGAGGGCCACCTCCGGCGGGAATGGCGACGGAATCTGCAGCGGACGGGACAAGTCGCCCGGCCTGGTCATCAAAACGATAGATCATGACTCGGTCTGTGCCCAGGTCCGCCGCGTATGCGAATCGGTTGTCAGCAGACAGGTTGATGGAATGGGCGTGAGGTTTCTCCTGACGCCGCAGGTTCGGACCACTTCCGACGTGATTGATCAGGCAGGACCGGGGCGCCAGTGAGCCATCGTCCTTGATGGGGAACACTGCCACGTTTCCGCCAACATAGTTTGCCACCAGTAAGTAACGCCCGGTCGCGTCGATATTACAGTGGCACGGCGCTCCGCCGCCAGTTGGTTGCTGGTTGATGAGAGTCAGTGTTCCGTCCGATTTATTGATACGAAAAGCGCTGATGGCTCCTGTGGATTGACCGTCAAAGTCATTTGTTTCGTTGCACGCAAACAGCACGTTTTCCGCAGGAAGAACGGCCAGGAACGAAGGGTTATCGGCGGCCGTTGCCAGAGTCGGAGGCGTCAGGCGCCCGGATTCGCTGTCAAAAACACAGGTGTAAATACCGTCACTGGATACGTTGCTGCGAGTGTACGTACCGATGAACACACGGTGTTCGCCGGCAGTCAATTCCAATACCGTCGACAGAACAACAAGAAACGTGAGACATCGCATTCCGGTAAACTCCGAGTTCGACAAATCGTGGTGACTTCATGATTGTCACCAGTAGGCCACGACTTCTGCCGGCGATCATTGAACGACAGCAGGTCACGACACCATACCGCGTATGCCCCGGCAATGGTATTGGCCGCACCGAACTGCCGGTACACATTCGACCAACATGGCACTGCGGCGGACGGAGGCAGCAAAAGCGGTCGATGTGGGCCGCCTGCTGCAGTCAAGGCTGCGACCGTGAATTCACTTTCCTGCAAAGCCGATACCGGTCAGAAGAAACTCACTGCGGACGGAATGTTGAAGCTCGACCCGGAACCACCGCCACGGTATACACAGTTCGCCGCTGACAGTCGGTCTTCCGCTTCTTTACCGTGAAAATCAATTTGAAATGATGTCTTTGAATCTATTCCTGACGTGGCAGAGCCACCATCGAAATCCGGATCTGGCTGCAAAGGTTGGATTCATGCGTTCCCGCCTGTCGCTATGTCGCTGCACGCGGAACGGATCGTCGCTTGTGCGATCAACACTGTTCGTGTTGATTACGGTGACGATTTGCTCTGGCTGCTCAGATCTCAGCAACGCGGATGACCATGTGAGTCGGTTGCAGGCGGCCGCCATCGCCGATGGAAAGTCTGCCCTTGGCCATTGGGGGACGGATTCCGGGGTCTACACGAAGTGGCGGTCGCATTCGAACCGTCTGATTCCTGTCTACACGTTCGGCACGAAGGGTGGCGGTTCCAACATTGATCTGAATGACTACATTGGGCCCAATAGTGTCTACCGTTCGGAAGCAGCTGTCCGTCGAATTTACGGTCGCGTACCCGAAAAGACGGTCCACGGCGACGCGGTGTGGATGGACCAGACGAATGTCGCGGACATCCAGCGTGCGGCCGCCGCTGCCGGCCGCAAACACATTTTTGTGGTCGTTTTTGACGGCATGGACTGGACGACTACTCGGCTTGCTGCCATCCATAACGAAGACGCGGTCACATACAGCAGGGGTCGAGGAACCGGCACTCACTTCCAGAATTATGACGCTGACGGTACGACTCAATTTGGGCTCATGGTCACCAGTCCGCACAATCAGGGCACGGAAACGGATCCGCAAACTCAGACTGTGAAAAACCCCGGTGGGAACATGTTCGGGGGGTACGACTCTGATTCCGGGGGCGCTGCGCCGTGGATGATGCCGGATGACGCCTCGTACCTGCTTGGAAAGCCGGGGGAAGGTCAACCGACGCATGCTTACACCGACTCCGCATCATCGGCCACCAGCATGTTTTCCGGCATCAAGACTTACAACAACGCGATCGGAGTCGGGCCGGGCGGAGAACAGGTACCGTCGATCGCACACGATCTGCAGCTGCAGGGTTTTGCAGTGGGAGTCGTATCCTCAGTTCCCATCAGTCACGCAACCCCCGCCGCAGCATACGCCCACAACGTCGCTCGCAAGGATTACCAGGATATTGCTCGCGACATGCTGGGATTGCCTTCAGTAGCTCATCCTGGCGTTGCATTGCCTGGACTGGATGTCGTGATCGGGGGCGGATACGGCCAGACGACAGACGAGGAAACGACGCAGGGAGACAACTTTGAACCAGGCAACGTTTATCTGTCGGACGCCGATCTGAGTAAGGTCTCCGTTAAGAACGGCGGCAAGTATGTCACTGCGGTGCGCACGTCGGGCAAACCGGGGAAAAGGATCCTGAAACGAGCGGCCCTCAAAGCCGCTGAAGATGACACACGACTGCTGGGGTTCTTTGGAGTTGGTGAGTACAGCGGCCACCTTCCGTTTCAAACCGCCGACGGCGACTACTCGCCCGTTCGTGGCTATGCAGCCGACCCTGAGCAGTACTCTGAAGCGGATCTCAACGAGAATCCAAACCTTGCTCAGATGACCGAAGCTGCTCTGACAGTGCTCTCGTCTCGCCCAAAGGGATTCTGGCTGTTGGTGGAGGCGGGCGATGCTGACTGGGCCAATCACGACAACAACATCGACAATTCGATCGGCGCCGTCAATAGTGGAGACGCCGCTGTAAAAGTGATTACCGACTGGGTTGACACAAACAGCAACTGGCAGGAATCAATTCTGATCGTCACAGCCGATCATGGCCATTTGTTTCAGCTAACATACCCGGAACTGTTGGTGACACCAGCAGCCGCGGCTCCGGATAAGTAATACCGGTTGTGACGCACGTCTGCACGATCATCCTGATCGTGCGGTCTTAGAGTCGTTTCATACGACCAGAGACCACTGTAGCCCGCCTACTGAGGTGACGTTGACTTGCCACCGTGCGGTCGAGTCCCCATCCAGACTTCGGGAGCAGCTGGCGACTATCGGGAAACGACTCGGAATCCGGTGTCCAATTCCGCTCGTCGCATATGCCGGTGCATCAGTTGCCCGATCTGTACGGCGGTGCGGAAGCCTTCTTCCCGAGCAAGAATTCGCAGGTCCGGTGAAACGACCAGTATCGTCGGAAGCGACGTGATCTGCAGCTGTTCCACGATGCCCTGATTAGTATCGGCGTTCAGATCAACAGCAACGAAGTGCTGTTTGATGTCTCGAATAACCCGAGAATCCGCAAATGTGTCGCGTTTCATCTGTTCGCAATGACCGCACCACTTCGCTGAGACCTTGATCAACATTGGCCGGCCACTTTGTCGAGCGACTCTGGCGGCGTCACGGAGATCACGGTGCCATTCGACAGGTGCTGCCGTATATGTCACCGGGCGATAGGAATTGATGGTTCCAGTCTGTGCCTGATGTCCCCCGTTCTGTTTCAATGACCTGGTTTGTGGATTTGCCTGACTGCGAAACGTGCTCTCGTAGTGAGAGCGTTGTGGAATTGGTGCCTGGAAGCTGTCGCCGCGATAACGGTCCTGGATTGGAGGTTGATTGAGACAGTTGCAATTTGAGCCACAGTTGCAGCTGAGTCCACGGCAGCGGCCGTTCGCACATGCGAATGAAGTGCCGCTACTGATGGCGTTTCCGCGTGGACGTGAGGGCTGCCGATTGATGTCGCCACGACCGGTACCGTGTGTTGGCGACTGTGTCTGCCCGGAAGTGCTCCGAATCAGTGGCGGGCTAAGTCGGCACACTCCGTTTTCACACGTTTGTGCCGCAGCGACACCTGTTGAACACACAATGACCGCCACGGCCAGTACTGAATTGTTCATATCATATATCTCCGAAATAGGGTTCACGTCAATCGCGGCAGAAAGTCAGTTCGTTACCGCTGCTCGTTCTTCGGAGAACAACGCAGTCACCGTGCCAGAATTCTTCCCGGGGTCAACAAGGCCTAAAGAGGCAACCATGGGGGTCTGCAACGTAAGGCTGGGTAAGATTCAACGATTATGTGGGCTCTCATCATTAGTTCTGGCATGCAACAGGATTGCTGGCCTCGCGTCGACAGGAGCACACGTAACGTCAGATTGATGACAAATGCATGCAGAGTATCAGTCGGAAAGTGAAGTTGTCGACATAGTCACTCCGTTGGTCAATATCCCAAGCCAGGGTGGAATTGCTGTCCCGTCATCTGCGTCGCTTCCAGGACGCAGCAGGTCGCCGTTATGCTAAATCCCCCGCTTTCGCACTTCGGGAGAAGACGACCACAACGACATTGACGGTAGGTCGCCCCCATGGGGCAACGCCGTGAAGGAAATTAGACAACTAATTCATTGCTGGAAATTGCTTTGAGTTTTTTCTTTTCATCGATGTTCAGTTTTCGAATTTTCGGTTCGCCGAGCGGTTTCTTATCGGGGTTGGGTGGTCTGTATCTGGC
>JAAERP010000338.1 GCA_024230215.1 Fuerstiella sp.
CGCGATCCTGAAAGCGTTTGCTATCGACGCGTCGCGTTTGACGGCAGACACGATGAAGGCGATCGATAAGCTGAAGACGGGCAACTCAAGTCAGCCTTTGCTGTCGCCGCATACGGTTGACCTTGCACGTGAAGCATGGGTTCTGGGGTCCATTGATTTCTCCGCCGGAAAAACACGATCCGGGCATCTACTGCTGGCATTACTGACAGACCGTTCGCTGTTGCAGATTGCCCAGGGCATTTCCGGTGAGTTCAAAAAAATCTCTCCGGAAGCACTTGCCCGGGATTTGGAAACAATCGTTGCAGACAGTTCTGAAGCTGGCTCTGATGTCGTGGCCACGTCCGGCGGTCCGGGTACAGGAGCGACTCGCCCCGGTGGTCCTACTCAGACCCCAAACCTCGATCAGTACACGATCGATTTAACTGCCAGAGCGCGTGACGGAAAGATCGACCCCGTTCTCGGAAGAGACGACGAGATCCGGCAGATTGTCGACATCCTGACACGCCGTCGTCAGAACAATCCGATCATGACCGGCGAGGCGGGCGTCGGCAAGACGGCCGTCGTGGAAGGGTTCGCTTTGAAGATCGCTCAGGGAGATGTCCCGCCAGCATTGCAGACCGTCGCTCTGCGAACGCTCGACCTCAGTCTGCTGCAGGCCGGTGCCGGCGTCAAAGGGGAATTCGAAAACCGACTGAAAGGCGTTATTGATGAAGTGAATAAATCAGTGACTCCCATTATCCTGTTCATCGACGAAGCTCACACACTGATCGGTGCCGGTGGCCAGGCGGGGCAGGGCGATGCCGCTAACATGCTCAAGCCGGCTCTCGCGCGTGGAGAATTGCGAACCATCGCCGCCACCACATGGGCCGAATATAAGAAATACTTCGAGCGAGACGCCGCACTGGCACGCCGGTTTCAGGTCGTGAAAGTGGAAGAACCCGAAATCGCCAAAGCGATCGCCATGATGCGAGGTCTGGTCGATACACTGCAGGATCACCACAAGATCGAGATTCTGAACGAAGCCGTCGAAGATTCCGTCAAGCTCTCCAGTCGTTACATTTCCGGACGGCAATTGCCCGACAAGTCCGTCAGCCTGCTGGACACCGCCTGCGCACGAGTCGCCATCGGGCACACGACCATTCCGCCGGCCGTAGAAGACTGCCAGCGAACAATCGACCGGATCACAACGGCGATTGAAGTGCTGGAACGAGAAACCGCGACCGGTACTGACCATTCCAAAGAACTGGATGCGCTGAATCTGAAGAAGGACGAAACAAAGCAGCGTTACGACGAACTGAAGGAACAATGGGATAAAGAACGTGAGCTGATCGGAAAAATACGGGAAGTGCGTGAGAAGCTGTCTGGAAATGTCGTGCCCGGTCACGAAGAACCGGCTGCGGCGGAAGATGATGCACCAGCTGATACTGATGCGGAGACTGCTGCCAGGGAGACCGCTGCGACTGACGACCAGGCGGCAGAACCGTTGTCTGATGAAGACCGCGAAATACTGATCGCTGAGTTAGCAAAGCTGAATGCCGAAATCTGTGTCGTTCAGGGAGAAACACCACTGATGCAGGCTTGTGTGGATTCTCAGGCGGTGGCAGAAATTGTGGCCTCGTGGACCGGCATTCCCGTCGGCCGCATGGTCAGTGATGAAATCAACACGATCCTGGCACTCGATTCGGAAATGCAGAAACGAGTTGTGGGTCAGGACCACGCGCTCGAGGAAATCGCCGAACGCATTCGCACGTCTCGAGCGAACCTGACTGATCCCGACCGACCGATTGGTGTGTTCTTCCTTGTCGGTCCCAGTGGTGTCGGAAAAACGGAAACGGCGATTACCCTGGCCGAACTGCTCTACGGCGGGGAACAGAATATGACCACGATCAACATGAGCGAGTTCAAGGAAGAACACAAGGTGTCTCTGCTGATGGGGTCGCCTCCGGGCTACGTGGGTTATGGTGAAGGCGGCATCCTGACGGAAGCCGTGCGTCGCAAACCTTACAGCGTGGTTTTGCTGGACGAAATGGAGAAAGCTCACTCCGGTGTTCAGGATGTTTTCTATCAGGTGTTCGACAAGGGCAACATGAAGGATGGAGAAGGTCGGGACATCGACTTCAAGAACACCGTCATCATCATGACCTCCAACGCCGCAACCGACACCATCATGAAACTCTGTGCCGATCCGGAGACCATGCCCAACCCGGAAGCTCTGGCAGCCGCCCTGCACCCGGAACTCCTAAACAGTTTCAAGCCAGCCTTCCTCGGCCGTATTGTCGTCGTGCCGTTCTTCCCGCTGGGTGACGACATCATGCGTCAGATTGCGGTCCTGAAGCTGGGCAAGGTGGCGCGTCGAGTCAAGGAGCATTACGACGCCGAACTCAGCTGGTCCGACGCCGTTTTGGATCACATCGTCAGCCGCTGCACAGAAGTCGACAGCGGCGCCAGAAACGTCGACCGAATCCTGACGGGGTCGTTGCTTCCGGAAATGTCATCCGAATTCCTGTCAAGAATGGCCGAAGGGAAAGAGATTTCCAGAGCCGCCGTCGACCTGAACGAAGATGAAGGATTCCGATTTGATCTCAGTTAGAAATGTGACAAAGAAGTACGCAACCAGAGCCATCTTGTCGGCGAGAACGGTGATGTGAGTTCGGATTCATGGTGTTGAATCAACTTCACTCGTTCGGTGTGAAGTATTTCTGGATTACAACGTGCGAAACATTTGTGTTCTGTTTCAAGTTCTAGTTCTTTCGGGCACACAAGGAGTATTGGTCGATGGCGGTCCACAAGACAAGGTCGCGGCCACGTACGGGTGGGCATATCATCGTGCATGTTTGGGATGCCAAATGGCTTAAGGGCAGTCCCGGGCATGCTGCGATCCACATCGGAACTGAATATGTAAGCTTTTGGCCCGGGAGCGAACAGGGAACATTGGCGTGGAAGGGGTATAGGACGAAGTCATACACCGAGGATATCAAGACGTATCAAGCCACAAATCAGTGTCATTGGGCGGCAATCATCCCTTCGAATGATGGCAAACAGAAGGGCCTCGATAAGGCAAATATGCTAAAGAAATGGACTCACGATATCAAAGTGCAGAACAAGCACTACGCCCAGGTCGATCGGCACCACTTTGAACAATTCAACAAAGGGGTGGCACACCAGGTGGCACAGAACGTTCGCGAACCTGGCAGAATGAAGAAGAACACCGAAGAGGGCGAAACAGAGAAAGCCGATGATTTTCCTGCCAGTTCTGCCCTGTGCGCTTCTGTTCCAACTAATCAAACAACCCGACCAGGACTTGAAGCTACTTTTGGCGTGGTGTGTTCGCGTCGGGTATCCGTTGTAAGTGCGGACTGGCTAATGACTTGCTGAGCCACACAGTGAAAACGTGTTGCGGCTTAATTGTACCGTCGGTGGTTCAGATGTCACTGATTTGTCACTGAAATTCAGAGCTGCCTTTCCCCGCAGCGCCGAGAACTCGGACAGGAAAGTTCAGTGTGTCGTGACGCACAGTAGTACAGTGTCGAACAGTCAACACGCAGGCGAACGCGAACTCTTGCTCGAAAATCCAGAATGCATTGAGAAACCACAAGGCAGTTCGTTTCTTACTCACATTCAAGTATAGTCTGCCGACATTAGTCGCAATCGTGTATTGCTTTGTGACCAACTACGATCATGCATCACCATGTAAGGCAAAGGTCTTCGGTGGTCAGCGCCTCTGTTTCATTTCCGATCATGTCGTCCTCGATGACCTGGTCAGCCTTGTTCCTGCCCCATGATTGACCAGACGAACACGTTCATTGAGATCGTTGACCATCAGATGGCGGGCATTCTGGCCGACAAGTCGGAAGCTGAACGGCTTCAGATTGCGTGGGGTATGTGGCGGTCAGCTCGAGGTATGCTGCACCGTCACATTCGTTCCGAGAACCCCGACTGGAACGGCGGACAGATACAGGAAGAAGTCAATCGGAGGCTGAGCGGTGACAGCTGATCCCTGGGAACCGGAGGATCTGCTCGGCCACGTGTGCCGCGTTTGCGAGAAACATGGGCTTACGTATCTGGTCGTCGGCTCCACTGCCACCATCGCGTATGGAGAACCGCGTTTCACAAATGACATCGATATCGTTGTGGAACTGAGCGAGTCACAGATTGATTCGTTCTGCACATCTTTCCCGGCTCCCGAATTCTATTTGAGTAAGCCAGCTGTGCTGCAGGCTGTTCAGCGTCGTGCTCAATTCAACGTCATTCATCCTGCCTCAGGACTCAAGATTGACTTCATCGTTCTGAGTGACTCTGAATTTGACCAATCACGCCGACACAGACGACGTGCACTCTCAGTGCTACCGGAGCAACAGGCGTGGTTCGCATCACCTGAGGACGTCATCTTGAAAAAAATGGTGTACTTCAAGAAGGGCAGCAGTGACAAGCATCTCCGCGATATCGCCGGCGTCCTTCGTATTCAAAAACACAAGCTGGACCGGGAGTATGTTGATAAATGGGCTGCAAAGCTCAATGTGCAGCATATCTGGATGCAAATCGTCGCTGCAGAACTCGATTCCGGCGATGAGCCATGAATCTGCACTGAGGCATTATCGGTACTGCCTCCAGTCCCGATCCCTCATCTGCAACTCACATTCCGCGTTGACAAGCTGTTTCCGACTCCGTAGGGTCAAAAAAATTCCGCCGAACTCAAATCGCGGTGAAACACGGGACTTACGGTAGGCCAGCGTCTCCCATCTCAGCCGCTTGATTTCACATCCCGGCACCGGAAACTGGCCAATTTCGGCGCCGAACATGGCCTTCCTGCTCCAGCCCTGGCACATCCTGCTCGCCGCCCTCTGCGGCATGGTCAACCAACGGCAGCAGCAGATCATTGAGTTCCAGAACGCACAGATCGAGGCTTTGCTCAAGAAGCTCGGTAAGAAGCGACTGCTCCTCGATGACGACCAACGCCGGTTGCTCGCCGTGAAGGCCCACGCCATTGGTCGCAAGACACTGCTGGAACTGACAACCATCGTCACGCCAGACACGATCCTTCGCTGGCACCGCGAACTTGTGGCCAGGAATTGGGACCACAGCGACAAACGAAAGGCCGTCGGCAGGCCACGGATTCGTCGGGAAGTCGTCGATGCGATTATCCGATTCGCCAAGGAGAATCCGACTTGGGGATACGATCGCATTCAGGGAGCCCTGGCGAACGTCGGATATCACATCGCCGATTCCACAGTGGCCAATGTACTGAAGGCTCACGGCATTGAACCAGCACCTGATCGCCAACGAACTCAGTCGTGGTCAACGTTTCTGAAGGCCCACTGGGACTCAATCTTCGCCACAGACTTCACCACGGTCGAAGTCTGGACGCGAAACGGACTCGTGACCTTCTACGTTCTCGCCGTGATGCATCTGAAAACCCGTCGCGTCCACATTGCCGGGATCACGTCGAGTCCGAATGCCACGTGGATGAAACAGGTCTGCAGGAACCTGACAGACACTGACGACGGCTTCCTCAAAGACGCCCGTCATTTGATAGTCGACCGAGACACCAGCTTCATCGCCATGCGGCGATTCCTGGAGCAGAACACAGACACTGAAGTCGTCCTGCTGCCACCGAAGAGCCCGAACCTGAACGCTTACATGGAAAGGTGGTTTCGGAGTCTGAAGTCCGAGTGCCTTGATCGAGGACAACGGTGCGGCTTGGTGAGGCGGGCCGGTATCGCGTCTGGGTGCGGTACATGCAGGTCGCGGCCTGGCGTGGGCCGTTTCAAGTCGCCGTTGCGACAGCGCAGAAGACGCTCGCGGCAAAGACGTTTGACCTGA
>JAAERP010000339.1 GCA_024230215.1 Fuerstiella sp.
GCGCAGCAGGTCGGCAGCATTGGCGTTGGTATTGGCGCCGATGAAGCCGGTGATGTCATCACCATTATTTGTCGCGGTGATCGTCACCAAGCTGACAACATCCACAGAGTTCGCGGCTTGAAGCGTCACCACATCACGCCCGGAGCCACCGGTCACGGTGCTGCCGACGACGGCAGAGCCGACAATGTTGTCAACACCACCACGACCACGCAGTTGAGCCGCGCCATTGTTTGCCTGCAGCACATCATCGTCGCTTGATCCCGTCAAGGTCAGAGCGTCGCTGGTGTTAACACCGGCATTAGTGTTGGTGAAATTCACGCCACCGGTGGTGACACCGGAGAAGTCAAAGTTGCGAGCGCCCGACAGCAGGTAATTCTGATATTCAACCTGGTTGTCAAAGGTCCCGGTTCCTCGGAAGGATTCGACGCCACTCAGCGTTGTCAGGTTAACGACCGCACTGTTGTCGTTTGTCGAGGTAACCGTGAAGTCTTCAAGACCTGCCACTTGAACAACATTGGCGACCGCATTCTCAAGGTTGTTCTGAGCATTGGTCGTCAGATTGAGCTGATCACCATCCCCAGTCGACGCATCGCTGAGGTCATCTGTGGCACCAAGCGTGCCAGCAGCCGCAAACACGGTGTCTGCCCCGGCCGTGAAGCGCAACTCGTTCTGAACGAAGTCTGCGCCGATCACCGAACCGCCAAAGGCCTCGGAATAGACGTCCTGCTGCGCCGTCAGAGTAATCGTGGTACCCGTCTCGTTCTCATCAGGGAGCACTTCAGGGAGCACTTCAGGGGGCTCTTCATCCTGAATTTTTTCACCCTGAAGCTTGACCTTGATCTTGGCCTTCTTCTTTTTGGCCTTCAGAGTGGCCGTTTCCGTTTGCTCATCAGGATCTAAATCGAACAGATTGGTCTCTCCTTTCCGGAAATTCCGAGAGTCGCC
>JAAERP010000340.1 GCA_024230215.1 Fuerstiella sp.
ATCATGTGGGAGTTACTGTCGGGCTGGACGCGTCCAGTAGGACACTTTGACGTTCATGTATTGCCTGTAAGCAAAGGTTCTATTCGTTCTTCATGCAGCAACGGGTAAAATGGGTGAATTCAAGATTTGAAATGACAGGGACTCTTTTCGCGTGTAGTCCAACGTGGCATGGGAAGAACGTCAAAACGGTCATCAGTACTTTTACCTTTCGAGGCGACTGCCTGATGGTCGGATACACAAACAATACTTCGGCAAAGGCCTCAGGGCTGAAGTCGAATCCATGCGACTGGAGCAGAGAGATCGACAAAGGCAAGAAGACACACAGCGGAAGGCCGCGTTGTCCGAACTGGATTCCATGGCAGAGGAGTATGCCAGTGCAACGTGGATTCTGTTTGAAACTCACCTTCTTGCTGCCGGATATCACAACCCAAAAAGCCGAGGATGGCGAAAGCGAAGGAACGAGCTAATGATCAGGACAATGCAGTGCGAAAATCAGGACCCAGCAAACACCGACCAGGAATCAGGTGAAGTCGTCACGGAGCAGGTAACTCTTGAAGAAGTCATTCGCCGGTGTCGCAGCGGTGACCGGGACGCTGTGGTCACGCTAAGACGCGTCATGCGGGATCACCCCGACCTTTTTCGTAGCCACGGCCACGTTGCCGCCAAAGTCCAAGCAGAGTGGATTCGTGCGATCTCGGGCCCAGACCTGTTCGAACGTGAAATGATGCTCAAGAGCAGTCGAGAGCTACGCCAGGGATTGCTCGATGAAGGCAGCGGAACCGAACTAGAGCGACTGG
>JAAERP010000341.1 GCA_024230215.1 Fuerstiella sp.
CCAAACGTGCTGCTGATTCTCTCCGATGATCACAGTGTCCCGCATGTCAGCTGTTACGACGACGAAAACACAAAGCGGTTCAAGATTACACCAAACCTGCGAAAGTTCGCCGAGCAGGGAATGCGGTTTGATCGGGCATATACGTCCGCCCCGCAGTGTGCTCCGTCACGGATTTCGATTTTTGCATGTCGATCTCCCGTCGGCCTAGGCGTCACTCGATTCGCGCAGCCACCACGCGGTGATGTCCGCTTTTTTACAGACGTGCTTCGCGCAAACGGTTACTGGGTGGGACTGGACGGACGCCATCAGCATCTCGACGGCCGTGTCCGCGAAGCCGAGCACATTGACAGGGCGCTGCGGGAAGCCGGCATGCAGAGTCTCAACAAACGGTTTGATCACTTCGTGCGATCTGCCGGAACCAAGGGTGATAATTTGTCGGGTGTCGCCAATCGCGTTGCCGCTGCCCTGGACAAAGTGCCCGACGAAAAACCGTTCTTCCTTTACTTTGGTTTTAGTCAGCCGCATCGAAAGTTCGCGTTGAAGTACGATGGCATCGATCCGAGCAAATTGAAACTTCCGGCTGACTGGCCCGATCTCCCTGAAGTCCGCGTCGACTACGCCAGGTATCTCGCGTCTGTCCGCGAAATGGACCATGGATTCGGACTGATCATGCATCTCCTGAAGACCCGCGGCATCGAAGACAACACGCTCGTTATCTTTATGGGCGACAATGGCGAAGCGCTACTACGAGGCAAAGGCACTCTGTTCGACCGTGGCACTCATGTTCCCCTGATGATCCGCTGGCCGGGCCGAGTCAAGCCGGGGTCGAATTCTTCTGCGCTTGTCTGCGGCACAGACCTTGGCCCGACGATTCTCTCCGCATGTGAAATGAAACCGTTGAAGGAAATGACGGGCATCAGTTTTTTTCGGCAACTTCTCGGCGAGAAGGCTGAAGACCGGCGATACGTATTCGCCGAACGTGGCTGGCACTGGGGACCGATCAC
>JAAERP010000342.1 GCA_024230215.1 Fuerstiella sp.
CAACCTCATTTATCTGGCGTTCAAAACAGACTCAACCCGTTATGCGACTTACATGCTCCAAAGCATGAACAGCAGCAAGTGGGACAACATTCCGATCGCCCTCGGTCTGGGTGTCACTCACCACTTACTTGCGCACAACGCGGTGCAAGGTGGCGCGCATCTCGAAAAACTCGGGAAGTACGACAAGTTTCAGGCAGACCTTCTGGCCGAATTCATCACGAAGCTGGCGGACACACCCGAAGGCGAAGGCAAGATGCTCGACAACACGGTCGTGCTGTACGGCAGCAGCAACAGCCAGACTCACGTCAACACCAACTATCCGTTGATGTTAGTGGGAGGTGAAAAGCTTGGCCTTAGACAGGGTGCGTTTCATGATCTCGGCGAAAATGCCCCGCCGCTATCGAACCTCTACCTCACGCTGCTCAACGCGCTGGATGTTTCCGCCGAAAAATTCTCCGACAGCAACGGAAAGACTTCGGAAATCGTGGCTTGAACTACGACCATCGAAGATGAGGCTGAGTGGCGCTGGTTGGGGCATGAATGCGTCAGTACCATGCAGGTTTGAGTGACACACTGCGGAACATGTCGGTGGGCCAGGATTGTTGTGAGGTAGCTGTGAAAAAGGCGATTGTTGGCTTCATTCCCTTGGCCATGACACTGTGCCATTCGTTGGTGCTGGGCGCGTGTGTTCAGAACGCAGACGCAACTTCCGATTCAAAGGCTGTTGTTGCAAAACCGCCGGCGGCTTCTGGCGACGAGTTCGTTGATTTGTACAACGGAAGAGACCTCACAGGTTGGCAGACGAAGGGGAACTGGATCCCACAGTCGGATGGTTCGCTGTTGATTCAGCCACGAGCAGGCGAGACCGGATGGGCCCGGTTCGATTCCTACCTGTGGAGTACTCGCAAGTACAAAGACTTCGAATTGAAAGTGGAATACGCCTACCCGAAGAACGGAAACAGTGGCGTGTACTTTCGAGTTGCCGATCGCAGCAGTCCAGTTACGACTGGCATCGAAGCGCAGATCTTTGATTCGTCACAACACAAGGGCGCAACGACCGATCATTCGAATGGCGGGATCATCCCGGCCGGTATCGCGCCGTCGCAGAATATGGCCAAACCGCCTGGTGAATGGAATCAGATGGTGGTTCGGTGCGTGGGCGATCGGTTGAAGGTCATGCTGGACGGCGTGCAAGTCGTCAATCTGCGACTCAGCGAAACAGCGTTGAAGGATCGCAAACGTGAGGGCTACATCGGGCTGCAGGATCATGGCCAGCCGCACACGATTCGCTTCCGCAACGTTCAGATCAGAGAAATCGAACCGCCCGCGCCCAATGCGGCTCAGGCGTTCTTTTCCAAAAAGATACTGCCCGTCTTCCGGGCCAAATGCCTGGACTGCCACGGCGAAGACCAACAGGAAGGTTCGCTGCGACTGGATTCGCTGGTGCATGTTATGCGCGGTGGGAATTCGGGTGAACCCGTGCTGATTGTCGGCGATGACGTGAAGAGTCACTTGATTCAGTTGGTGACGACCAAAGATGCGCAGCGGCGCATGCCATTGGACGACGAGCCTCTGAACGCAGAAGAAATTCAGTTGTTGCGCGATTGGATTTCGATCGAAACCGGTTGGGAGGCAGCGATCGCGGAAGCAGCGACGATCAAGTCAGACCACTGGTCGTTTCAACCGGTGCAGCGCCCTGAGGTTCCGAAAACAAACCATGCCAATCCGATCGATGCGTTCATTGCGCAGAAGTTGTCGGCCAACGAAATGCAGATGTCTTCCAAAGCCAACGAGCAACGGCTATTGCGACGACTATATTTGGTCGTGCATGGAGTACCGCCGACGCCCGAACAAACACAAGAGTTTCTACGATCGCGAGACACGGATAAGTGGCAGGGCGTTGTTGACGATGTTCTGGAGGACTCGCGATACGGGGAACGTTTTGCGGTGAATTGGTTGGACCTGATTCGGTTCAGCGAAACGGACGGGTTTGAGATCAACGCTGAACGTCCCGGTGCGTGGCACTTTCGCGATTGGGTCATCAAAGCGTTCAACGACGACACCCCGTACGACCAGTTCGTCATCCGACAGCTTGCCGGTGATGTGAACGGCGATCCAGTGGGAACCGGCTTCCTGGTTGCCGGGCCACACAACGCGGTCGTCGAAAAAAACAAGAAGGGACAGGCGGAAAACGTCCAGAACGAAGTTTCGGACTTCCTGAACGCAACGGGCTCAACTTTTCTGGGACTCACGCTTGGTTGCGCGAGGTGCCACAACCACAAGTTTGATCCGATTTCCCAGAAGGATTTCTATTCCGTGCAGGCCGTTTTTTCAGGCGTTAACCACGGCCAGCGAGCTCTTCCGCAGACAGCCGTTCAGACAACACAGCTTGGCGAAACGGAAACGAAGATCGCAGCAATCCGCAAACATCTTTCGAAGTACACCACGGATCAAAGCGACCTGGCGGAACCCGTCAACTTCAAACGCAACGTGGAATCGTTTCCAGTGACGAAGGCCCGGTTTGTCAGGATGACGATTAACGGTACGACCGCCGCGCAACCTTGTATCGATGAACTGCAAGTGTTTGCAGGCGATAACAACGTCGCGCTGACCAGTGTCGGTGCGAAGGCGACATCGGGTGGAGATTTCGTGCATCCGTTGCATAAGCTCGCGCACATCAACGACGGCAAGTTTGGAAATTCCTTCAGTTGGATTTCCAAAAAAGTCAAAGGCTGGGTGCAGATCGAACTTGCCGATGCGATGCTCATTGATCGCATTGTCTGGGGGAGAGACCGCACGGGTGTGATTGCCGATCGTCTGGCGATTGACTATCGGATCGAGATCTCAGCAGGCGGAAAATCCTGGACTACCGTCGGCGATTCAAACCGTAGGCGGAAACGCGGCTCGAAAATTGTCTATGAATTCGCCGGCCTGAAGTCACCCGAGAAAGAATCGGCCGAACAACAACACGCACAACTGACGTCGCTACTATCGCGCAAGAAGAAACTCCAAAAGCCACCCACCGCGTACCTTGGGACATTCTCGCCGCCTGTCGCCACGCATCGCCTTTATCGCGGTGATCCCATGTCGCCGCGAGAAAAGATGACGCCGAATACCCTGGCAGTACTCGGAAAGCTGGACCTCAACAATTCGTCATCCGGTCTCGAACGGCGAACGGCGTTCGCAAAGTGGGTCGCGAACGCGGACAACCCGCTTACCGCGAGAGTCATGGTCAACCGCATTTGGCAGTTTCATTTCGGCGAAGGGCTCGTGAGCACCCCCAGCGACTTCGGCGCGAACGGTGCCGCACCCAGCCATCCGGAACTGCTGGATTGGCTGGCGGCAGAATTCGTCGCCAGCGGTTGGTCCAACAAACACATTCACCGACTGATTCTGACGTCGAAGACCTGGCAACAGGACAGCCGCCCACGGTCGAAGGAAGTTGCACAGGATTCAGCCACACGTCTGTTGTGGCGTTTTCCCCCGAGACGTCTGGAAGCGGAGGCGATTCGAGATTCCATACTGGCAACCTCCGGCAAATTGCAAAATTTGGCAGGCGGTCCCGGCTTCAGCGCGTTCAAAGTCGGCAGCGAACACGTTCGGCATTACTTCCCCAAGACAAAGTACGGGCCCGATGACTGGCGTCGCATGGTTTACATGACTCGCGTCCGAAGAGAGGTCGAGTCTGTCTTTGGTCTGTTCGATTGCCCCGAAGGCAACCAGGTCACGCCAAAACGAACCCGTTCAACAACACCTCTGCAGGCGCTCAATCTGTTGAACAGCAAGTTCGTCATACAGCAGTCCGAGTTTCTCGCGGAACGACTCAAAGCAGAAGCGACCGATCGCGCAGAGATCATTGAACGGTCATACCGCCTTTGCTTCAGCCGCTCACCATCGGCGCGGGAAGTGAAACTTGCGACACAAATGCTTGAGGAACTCGGTGTCGTTCAGTACTGCCGAGTGCTGTTGAATTCGAATGAGTTCGTTTTTGTTTTGTAGAGTGAAAAAAACCATCACGAGCACCGAAGACAAACAATGACGAACTCACAAAACCGACGAGATTTCCTGGGAACGACTGCCACCGGTTTAAGCGGCATCGCGTTGGCGAGTCTGCTGCAGCGTGACCGATTGCTCGCGGCTGATGACGAAGCGATTCGGACAGTCATCGATCCTGATCGCCCTTTCGCCGCACGCTCAGCGCACTTCCCAACGAAGGTGAAAAAGGTTCTCGTCATCTTTTGTTCCGGGGCGTGCAGTCAGATCGACACGTTCGACTACAAACCTGAACTCGAAAAACGCCATGGCCGGCCGATGCCAGGCGCAGAGGGTCTGATCACATCGCAGGGTGCTCAGGGGAACTTGTTCAAAAGCGCATGGAAATTCAAGCCGCGTGGTGAAAGCGGCAAGATGACGTCAGATCTGTTTCCGCAACTCGGTGAACTGGCCGATGACATCTGCTTCATTCATTCGCTCAGCGGAAAGACGGCCGCGCATGGCCCAGCCGAAACCTTCATGTCGACGGGGCATTCGTTCAGCGGATTTCCCAGCATGGGTTCGTGGATGAGCTGGGCGTTGGGAACCGAAAACGAAGAACTGCCAGCCTATGTCGCGATCGCCGATCCGCGAGGAAAGCCGCAAGCGAGCATCGACAATTGGAGCGCCGGTTTTCTGCCAGCCGCGTTTCAGGGCACCGATTTCAACGCGATCAATCCGCTGCGAAATCTGTCTGTTCCGGAAGGTATCGACAAGGCCACGGATTCCCGCGCGCGAAGTTACTTGCAAAAGCTGAACCGCATGCACATGGAACAGTTCCCCGGGGACACCGAGCTATCCGCAAGAATCGCGAGCTACGAACTGGCCGCCGCGATGCAGTTGTCAGTTCCAGGCATCATGGACTTCTCAACCGAGAGTCAGCAAACCATCAAGGCGTACGGAGCCGATGACGGCTCAAACAAACTCAAGGCCGACTACGCAAAGAACTGCATCCTGGCGAGACGTCTGCTTGAGAAGGGCGTTCGCTTCGTCCAACTGTTCAACGGCGCGTATCAAACGGGCGGCGAAGGCATCAGCAACTGGGACGGCCATTCTGACCTCGTGAAGAAGTACAACGTTCACGGACAAATCTTCGATCAACCCACCGCGGCGCTGCTGAAAGATCTGAAGCAGCGAGGAATGTTGGAAGACACGCTGGTCGTGTGGTGCACGGAATTCGGGCGGATGCCGACCATCCAGGCATCAAAGAAGGCCGGCCGAGACCACAACATTGCAGGCTTCACCGCCTGGCTGGCCGGCGCCGGCGTTAAGGCTCCATTTTCATTCGGTGCCACCGACGAATTCGGCTACAAAGCGGTCGATACCGTCGTGACCGTTCATGACTTCCACGCAACGATCCTGCATCTACTGGGCATCAACCACAAGCAGCTCACCTACCGCCACAACGGCCTCGACCGCCGACTGACCGACGTCCACGGAAACGTGATTGAGGACGTTCTCACGTAACAGCTACGGCCATCTGCCCCACAACACCCAAGCGTTTGGGTGTGCGAGAATGTGCTTCGGTCGCCTCCACGTCGCCTCCACGTCGCCTCCACCGAAGACCTTTCGAAACGGCTTCAGTCACATAAACCTGGGTTCTCACGGCTGATGGGAGCATATCATCTGATTGACTACGATTTTCGCCGTGTTTCCGACTGACATCACCGGCCGAGTTGCGCGCTGCGGACGAACCGTCATGAGTTAGTAACCTGCAACGCAAAATACGTTCGTTTGTTGGCCCTGATCGTTAACCTGACCTCAAGACAGGGAGAATCCTCGGCTGCAAAAGCGAAGAACTCATCAGACACTTCAAGCAACCGAAAAGCCGTGTGGGGCGAGGTTGATCGTACGGGCAGATTCCGGGCACGTAGCCCAGTTCGTCCAGGATCAGCAGGTCAAGTTTCGCAAGCTGCTTTCGCAGTCGCTGCAGGTCTCGCTCTTCACGAGCTTCCATGAGTTGCGTGATAATCTCGGTCACGCGAAAGAAGCGAACCCGTTTC
>JAAERP010000343.1 GCA_024230215.1 Fuerstiella sp.
AAGATCTCAGTGACGACCTGGGCGGGCCACTGGGCGACCTCGGCCTGCGTTCTTTCCGGCACAAGCGAAGCGGCGACCGCTGCCGACATTGCTTCGTCCAGGTTGGCAAGGACATCCGCCTCCAACTCACGGATGGTGATTTCCTCGCCTCGGACAGTGTGCTTTTCCTTCTTGGGTTCAAACATCAGTGACGCACCCGGAAGGTGACTTCGCCTTCCATGATCCCATCCAGTTCGGTCGAGAAGTTCCAAGACACGGCGTCAACATTTGCAGTCAAACCGCTTCCGTTGTTGAGATAAATTCTCGCAGTGCCGCAATCTGAACTTGCATTTAATTTAATAAGCAGGGTTCCGCTGGCGCATTCTTCTAGCGCTGCACGAAGATCCACACCAACATCAACTGCGGGATCTATTTCGGGATCGTCTCCAGCAGCCTGGACTTCATATTTGACTGAAAGAGTCATCTCTTCCGGGCTGGCAAGACCAGCAAGCACCTGACGCCTAGTTGACGACCCGGTGGTGATGTCGATTTCCGGGCGATCGCCGCCGCTGTGGCTAAACCCCGTAATCGCAAACACCGTCGTAACGGATGACGCTGATGTAAAAGAGCCCTGAAGTTTGTTGCCGAGTAGGAATGCCATTATGCGAAGAACTCCAAAGAGGTCGTGTGAATGTAGATGCCCTGACGCTCACCGTCATAGGCGGGTTCGTAGTCTCGGCCCACCGAGGTCACACGCATCGGACACTCGACTGCTCTTGCTGCTACGACGATCGACTGGCCGATCAACTCGGCTTCTTCCAACGTACGAGACAGAACCATTGCGTTGTAACGCACAAGCCTGGGGCTGGTCACCGCCGGGATCGGGTTCAGGAAGTCGTCGCCCTCGAACGTGTAGATGACCGCTGGAAATCCTGCCGCGTGATTCCGAACAAACGGGGACACCGGAGCCAATTGAACCCCAGGGTCTCCAACCGTTACGGCTTCAACCAAGAAATCATGTGCGGTCGTTGGAATACTCATGGCTGCACGTTCTTTCGGAAGTTGACCAGGCCCATCTTGGTCGCGGTCGTTGCGTTCTGGAACGCCAGGCCGATGCCGTTCTCC
>JAAERP010000344.1 GCA_024230215.1 Fuerstiella sp.
GTACCAAAAACCGGAACGGCCCGAAGGGTGCTTTGCATTTTTGGTACCTGACCCCCTTTTCCGGGGAATGCTTCCACCCTGACTTTTGCCTGTGACAAAGCACTGGACGCGGCGGGCATATGGTCTGCATTGAAAGAGTCAGAATCAAGGCGGATTGAATGTTGCTGTCGATTCTCCGTTCCTCGCTATTGAGTTCTTTTGACTGAATTGAACAACACCAGATGTCAGACGAATCTGAAATCGCAACCAGATTGATCGCCCGGCTCAATGGCGGTGAGGATGGCGCATTGGCGGAGTTGTTCTCGCACTATCGAGACCGGCTCAAGAGGATCGTTCGATTTCGACTTGACTATCGCCTGGCCGGCCGGATTTCGGAGTCGGACGTCATTCAGGAATCGTACATCAGCGCCAGTAAGCGAGCGGCCCATTATCGCGGTAAGCCGGAAATGCCGTTTTTTGTGTGGTTGCGATTGATCGTCAACCAGAAACTTGCTGATTTACATCGTCAACATCTCCAGGCGGAAATGCGTGACGTCCGCAAAGAGATTTCGCTGGAACGCCCTGGCGCCATGCCGCACACTTCGCTGGCGATGGCGGCGCAGCTTGCTGGTGACGTGACATCTGCGAGCCACGCCTTTTCTCGCGTTGAACGAATTACGAATCTTGAAGAGGCACTAAACCAGATGGAGCCGATCGATCGAGAAGTGATTGCGCTGCGGCACTTCGAAGAACTGAGCAATGTTGAAGTGTCCGAAGTGCTGGGCATCGGAGTCCAGGCTGCGAGTAAGCGTTATGTTCGGGCGATGAAACGTATGAAAGAAATCGTTTCGGCCATTCCTGGTCTTGCTGAGAATTGACTACGGACGTGGTCGCTGGCGTCCGCGATAATCGCGACCACCGGGTTTTGCCATGAGTCTGATGACGCGCTGGATTTCGTTCCGGTCCAGCACTCCGTCGCGTGGATCCAGATCAAAGTCGTCGAAGTTGTCGGCCACCTGTTTGAGTGGCCCCGCTTCAGGCATTCGCTGGGCGTTCACTTCGGCCCTGCTGAGGTTCTTGTCCCCGTCGGTGTCCAAACGCCACAATCGCTCCACCGGACTCGGGCGACGCACACCAAACGGCCGTGCTCTTAACGCGTCCGTCGTTTCCGCTGTACTGTCCGTTGCCAACGAATTATCGGCATCCAAATCCGATTTCTGCTGGTCGCGCGACACGACAGATTCATCATCAGCCGCCGAAACGTTTATCGCTTCTGCGATGAGTTGTTCCGATTCGCCGTTGTTTGAAGGCATTTCTGAGATCACCATCGCGATGAGCGATACGATGACGATCGTTGCTGCCGACGCCACGGCGTAAAGCCAGATCGAGAATACCGCTTTCTTCCTTTGCCGGCGTTTCGCTGTGCGTGTTGTGCCATTTTCGTAAGTGGCCGTGGGCACGGCCACCTCACCAAAATCGTCGTCCCAGAATCCGTCATCGTGCGCGGCACTGAACGCATGGTCTTCATTTGACGCCTGCTCGGCTCTTGTTCGTGCCTTTAGTAATTCGCTCGTAGCCCACGTCGTATACTGATTAGGGTGTTGTTCGGCGCCGGCGACCATTTTTTCCAGGATCGACACGGCTGCGGTAAACTGGCCCTCCTGATAGAGCGAACGCGCTAACTCGTATTGTTCCTTCGTGCGGACCAGCTCAGGCGAAGATGCCAGATTGGCCACCTCGGGCACTCCGGGAGACGCTCCGTCGTCGGTATCCGATTTGAGCACATCGGTCAACGCGACGGCGAGGGTCTGCATCGATTCGTATCGTTCGCCAATGTTCTTGGCCATCGCTTTTTGACAGATGGCCACAACCCTGGAATCAAGTTGCGGACGAACAGTTGACGCGTCCGGTAGATCGTCAGAAATGACCGCATTGATAATCGACATCAGGCTGCCGTCGCCGGGAAAAGGCAGTTCACGAGTAAGCAGTTCATACAGCAACACGCCCAGTGCATAAACATCACTGGAGGGGCCGATCAGCTGGTGTTCTCCACGAAGTTGCTCGGGCGACATGTACCCTGGCGATCCAACCACGGTTCCGTCCAGCGTTAGTCTCGCCTCAACCTTCTTCGTTCCCTGCTGAGTCGTTTTTTGTTTTGTCGCTGCCTCAGGCTCTTCAGCTTCGCCCGTGCCGAACTGCCGAGCCAGCCCAAAGTCCATGATGATGGGTTCGTTACGGCGACTAATCATGATGTTCGCCGGTTTCAGATCGCGATGCACAACGCCATGCCCGTGCGCTTCGTGCAGGGCGATCGCTATCTTGCGGACGACTCGTAGCACGCTCGCGACGGGCGGAAATGCACTTGATTTTATGAAGTCCGAAAGCGGTCGGCCTTCGATATAGGCCATGCTGATGTAGTGAATACCGCCGATTTCACCGACGTCGTAGACCGGGCAAATATTCGGATGTTGCAGGGTCGCTGCAGAACGGGCTTCTCGATAGAACCGCCTGATCAGATTCGGGTCAGAATTCCTTGCGAACTTCGGTGTCTTTAAGGCGACTTTTCGATCAAGTTGCGAATCGTGCGCGAGGTACACGGCTCCCATCCCGCCCTCACCCAACGACTGTTCGATTCGATAACGGCCGAATTCTTCCGGCATGGCATCGGGTTGCTTCCGGGAGCGATCGTCGCCGCGTTTCAGGAATTCAATCATCGCGATCGAATCCAGGAATTCTTCGACTTCCCTGGTTTGTTCCACTGGAAACCTGCCCGCATAATCATCGACCGATGGACTCTCGCCGCGTCGAATACGCTCAGCAAAATCCTCGCCCAGATCGTTGAGGAGTTGTTCGCTAAGAGAATTCGTAACCATCCGAGGATTTCTTCAAAAAACGGCCCAGGAGACAGTGTTCACACAACCCTCATTGAAACCGGTTGTATCACTTTCCACCACCCATAGATTCTTCCAGGTCGCATGCACCGAGAATAAACACGCCGCCGGTCCTGTCGGGCTGTGGATTATGAAGGTTTTTCGTTTCTTTGCCACATTCGAGCCGTTCCGTTGATCATTCACGCCCTGCGTCAACTACCTGAATCGTCGTGTGTTCAAACCTGGGCCAGAACACCTGTTCAGGGGCACAATATGTCAGAGAACACCGAATTGTCGAGTGATTCTGCTTCCAGGGGCTACTGGTCGACAAATCACGCCGGATGCTGACTCGTGTGATGAATCGAGACTCATTGTGTCCGGCAGAATGGCTACGCTCCTTCTGATTCCGTCAATCCGGAGGCGACATCATGAGCGGCAGTCCATACGAACAGAGGCTTAACCTGCACCTTCATCGGGGTCGCTGTCCAGCTGCAGAATGCGTGGCTAAGATTTGGTTGCTGATGTGCCGGGGTCGCGAAAACTGACAAATTGCGGCGGTACTCACCGCGTCTTGCCCCGTACAGTCAAATCTCACGGAATGAAGGAGGACACACGATGGCAGGCTGCATCAAGGCAGAAGCGAAGCCGAAATCCCGCAAGTCGAAGAAGACAAATGTCTTTCATCAGCGGCTTGGATCGCTGACGCATTATCAGGCCTGCCAGATGCTGGGTGACGACGGGGCGAAGCTGATTCAGTCAGGTGCGAGGAAGTTTGAGATTCTTTCGGATCGCGACGTTTTTCTTGGTGGCGATCTGTTTCGGGTACGAGTCGAAGATGCGGGTGTGGACGGTGGTCTGGCCGTCGCCACATTCACGCTGCAGTCTGCTCGAGCCAAACAGATGCAGAGCA
Organism: Fuerstiella sp.; assembly: GCA_024230215.1. Classification (GTDB taxonomy): domain Bacteria; phylum Planctomycetota; class Planctomycetia; order Planctomycetales; family Planctomycetaceae; genus Fuerstiella. The sequence goes on from JAAERP010000344.1 coordinate 3,760, forward strand.
ACTGCGATCAGTGCGAGCTGCCGTGCGATCATCTCGGTGCAGCCCTCGAATACCTGCTGGATGGCAAGTCGCTGCTGGGGTTGGCGATGCCCCCGGACACGGCCGTGCCGCTGGAGAATCTCACGGATGAAGAATTGTATCATCGCGCCATGGCCGAGCGGCAGAAGCGAGCCGACGACGAGAGTATGACAGTGCGGTCGATGAACACGGAAAAGCCGTGGGTGGATTATATCGTCACCAGTCAGCAGTCCGGGCGCACCTATCGTGTGGCCTTGCGGAGTTTCGAAGCCCGCGAGTCTTTCTGCACGTGTCCGGATTTTCGTACGAATCACCTTGGGACCTGCAAACATATTCTGCATGTTCAGGCAAAAGTGCAGAAACGATTTTCGGTTGCAAAACTGAGGGCCCCGTATCGCCGGCGTCGGTTGTCGGTTCGAGTCGACTATGGCGCGACTCGCGGTGTGCTGTTCAATCTGCCTCACAAGCGAGATGCGAAACTCGAAGAAATTGTCGGTGGTGCAGATCACTTGTCGATGACCGACGCGGCGGACGTGATGGCTCGGATTCATGCCCTCGAAGAAACCGGTCACAACGTCACTATCTTCCCGGACGCTGAGGATTACATACAGCGAAAACTGGTCCAGACGCGTCTTCGAAAGGAATGCGACGCGATTCGCAAATCTCATGACCGGCATCCGCTGCGGAAGGAACTGTTGAACGCTGAGTTATTACCGTATCAGCTGGACGGAATCGCATTTGCGGCGGGAGCCGGTCGAGCGATCCTGGCTGACGATATGGGGCTGGGCAAGACGATTCAGGGCATCGGTGTGGCTGAATTGTTAGCGCAGCTGGCGGAAATTCAACGGGTTTTGGTGGTCTGCCCTGCGTCGCTGAAGAGTCAGTGGCGAAATGAAATCAATCGTTTCAGTGGCAGGACCACGCAAATTGTTCTGGGCAATGGCGCCGAGAGAATGGAACAGTATTCCAGCGATACATTCTTCACCATCTGCAATTATGAACAGGTTCTTCGGGATCTTTCGGCCGTCGAAGTTGTTCCGTGGGATCTGATCATTCTTGATGAAGGTCAACGAATCAAGAACTGGGAATCGAAGACCAGCAACGTCATTCGGCAATTGGATAGTCCATTCCGCCTGGTATTGTCCGGAACTCCGCTGGAAAACCGATTGGGAGAACTCTACACGGTCACGAAATTCGTCGATGACGAATTACTCGGGCCAGCCTATCAGTTCTTCAATAAGCACCACGTCGTTGATGATCGAGGCAAGACGCAGGCTTATCGTCGCCTGGACGAACTTCGGGAAAAAATGTCCGGCGTGTTGCTCAGACGCACTCGCGCGGAGATTGCGAACCAACTTCCGGAACGCACTGATGAGGTTGTCCGAATCGAAGGAACTCAGGAGCAGCTGGAAATTCAGAATGCCAATGTGGCCAGAGCCGCACAGATCGCTTCCAAAAAATTCATGACAGAAATGGATCGCCTGGTGCTGATGGGCTGTCTGTCGAACGCGCGAATGGCCTGCGACAGTACCTACCTGTTGGATCAGGAAGAGCAGGAATACAGCAGTAAACTGGAACGGCTGTCTGAGTTGCTGACTGGTCTGATTGAAGATCCGACTCGCAAGATCGTGCTGTTCAGTGAGTGGCGACGGATGCTGGATCGCATTGAATTGAGAATCGCGGAACTGGGGGCTGAGTTTGTTCGTCTGGACGGTCAGGTACCTCAGAAGAAACGCGCCGGCCTGATTGCGCGGTTTCAGAATGATCCCGATTGCCGCGTCATCTGTATGACGAATGCCGGGTCGACCGGATTGAATCTGCAGGCTGCCAATACTGTGATCAACGTGGACCTTCCCTGGAATCCAGCCATTCTGGAGCAGAGGATTGCTCGGGCGCATCGTATGGGGCAGAAGAATCCGGTTCATGTTTACAAACTAGTGACTGTAAGTCCCGGGACGGATGCAACCATCGAGGAACGTCTGTTGGAAACTCTGGCGTCGAAACAGAATCTTGCCGATGCTGCCATCAACTTCGACAGCGATGTCAATGAGGTCGCGATGGTCAGTGGTATGGAGAATCTGAAACGTCAGCTGGAGGTGATTCTTCAGCCGAGCAAAGCGGCGATCGATGTCAGCCAGCAGCGGCGAGTGGAAGCTGAAGCACTCCAGCTGGCGGAAAAGCGGCAGAAGGTGTCACAGGCCAGCGGCAACCTGATCACCGCCGCTCTGTCGCTCGCCGGAGAACTCATCGACAGCGATTCGAGCCGTTCCCCCGACGAAGCAACCATCAGTAAGCTGACCGACAAGTTGTCGGAATGTGTTGACCGAGACGCCGACGGTCGGCCTCAACTCACGATCAGCCTGCCCAACGAAAATGCTCTGAAAGGCCTGGCCACAACACTGGCCAGACTGCTGGAAAACTGAGCCGATGGTGAGTCGGACTGTGGTATGAAGTGTCCATGCACAAGCCATCATGCCCCAGCATTCTTCGCATTATCGCCGACTCAAGTGCGAAATCGCCCTCAAAATCGAGTCCAGCACAACGTCAAGTCTTGTGCCTACGTCCTGCACAAGGAAACGCAGCACGAAATAGCCGTGTTCCTGCAGTCGTGCGTCCTTTCGCCGATCGCGTCGGTAGGCATCTTCATTGGCGAGGTGCTGGCCGCCATCCAGTTCGATCACGAGACGTATGCCCGCATACAGCAGGTCGACTTCCATGTTTCCCCAGCCGTCAAACGGAATTGCCAGCTGTTGATTCAGTCGAAATCGGTCCCGCGTGTCGTCCATTGTCTGTAGGCGTCGAAACAAAAACGCTTCGGTGGCACTGCGGGCTCGGTTGATGCCTTCAGAATCAGGCGTCACGTGACACGCTGCATGCACGAAGAGTTTCGCGAGTGGCTCGTCGACTCCGTCTCGAACAAGTCGTCGCACGCTCGCGGCGTAGTCATTTTTCCATCGCGGATCAACGGGCAACGGGACTTCTACCGGCCAGCCTGGAACGGCGCTGCCCGGCAGCATAACTGTGTAGCCTACAGCTTCGTAGCCCTGACATCGACGGTCAAACATTCGAGCCAGCATCGGAACGTTGAGATCAGCGTAGTCGTAGACTCGAACTTCTGACTTGTCATCGTGCAGTCGATGCAGCCGCCCGACATATTGAGCGATCGTACCCCGCCACGAAACCGGCAGAGTCAAAAAGAGCGTGTCCAGTCGCGAATCGTCGAAACCTTCGCCGATATATCGTCCCGTCGCCAGCAGGACGCGATCTTCGTTGTCAGGGATTTCGGCCAGGCGATCCTGTGTCGCTCGAATCTTCTTCCTTCCGGCACCTCCGTGCAGAACAACAATGTGTGCGACATGAGGTTCAAGAAGTTCAGCAAGGGTTCGCAAGTGTTCTTTCCGTTCGGTCAGCACAATCGGGGATTGACCATCCGTGACGCTCCGCAGGACTTCGTCACAAATGAGTTGGTTTCGTTCCTTATCCGCCATCAGTTCCCGGTAAAGATCCTGAAACTGGATGCGCATGTCAGGATTCGCTTCCGTGACGGCGCGAAACGATGTGGGACGGACCAGTACGGTGTGACGGAATGGGCGTTTGACGGCTTCTGACTTCGCATCGACCGTATGCCGCACCGGGCCGCACTGCATGAAAATGATAGGCTGGTGGCCATCTTTTCGAGTGACCGTGGCTGACAGGCCAGTCACGAATCGGGCTTTCGTCCGCCGTGCCACCAACTCGAAACTTCGAGCCGAAAGATGGTGGCACTCATCAATGATTACGTAACCGTAGTCGGCCACACAGTCATTAACGACATCCTTTCGCACGAGACTTTGAATGACGGCGACATCAATCCTGCCCGTTGGTTTCCTTCGTCCGCCTCCCATCCGACCGATGTCCTTTGTCGATACGTTCAGGAAAGTTGACAACCGATCCACCCATTGATCGAGTAATTGCCGACGATGAACCATTATCAGTGTGTTCACGCCGCGTGCTGCCATCATCCACGCGGCAACAACCGTCTTGCCGAAGGCCGTGGTCGCGGATAGAACTCCGGTGTCGTACTTCATCATCTGTTCGACGGCGATCTGCTGCTCCGGACGCAGTTCGCCCTGAAAAGATAGATTCAACAATTCCCCTTGAAAACGCCTGTCCTGGACATGGACATCAATTCCCAGGTCGGACAGCAGTGTCTGCACGTCCTCCATGCAGCCTCGTGGTAGTGCGATATAGTTGTCATAGTCCTCCGCGCAACTGATGATTCGTGGCTTGTCCCAGGTGGGTAAGCGCATCGACTGAGCTTTATAGAATTCCGGGTTCTGAAACGCAGCCGTCCGCAGCAACCGGTTCTGCAGCGCCGTTGGCAGCGAATCTTTCTCGACATAGATTTGATCACTGAGCGTCAGGCGGATCTGTTTCGGCAGCGGATCGGTGATCGCCGGTTCGTTCCGCTTACGCGAGGGAGAAGCCAGCCATGGTTCGCCGTCATCGTCTTCTGACGCAGCGATTCTCACGTTGAGGATGCGTCCAACCGTTCCGGCGTTACGAACAAGTTCTTCGACGGTTGTTCTTGTGATGCGCTGAATCGTAGACAGAAACGTCCACTGGTCTGTGTGGGGTGTCCCATCGTCGGTGATATAGACACTGTTACCAGTGGCACGCGCCTGTTTCTGCAACGGTAGCGCGATCAGATTGCCGAAACCGCCTCGTGGTAGTGTGTCCTGATTGGGAAAGAAGCGATCGTACGAATCCAGCCCTATCTCCGGCTGGTATTCCATCGATTCCGTAAGAATGTGGGATCCCAGTCGCCGAGCAATTGTGGCGGGAATTGCATGCTCAAAAAACAGCCAGACGTGCCCGCCCAGGCCAGACCGAGATCGCTCAAGGGAGGCGGGGATACCGACGCGTCGGCATGTTTCCAAGACGGCTTGAGTATCTTCCTGCCAGTGCGCCTTGTCGAAGTCCATTGCCAGGAAAAAACACGTCTCATCCAGCAGCATCGGGTAAATGCCAGCGACAAAGTTGGCACCACGATCATCTTTTCCCGACAGATGCCAGCGAATCACTTCGTCCGTCACCGTCAGAAACTGCTGATGCTGGCAGGCTCTACACTTGATTCGTGGTTTCTCACAGATGCTCCGTACCCATTCGTTCGCACATGCTGGTGAATATCCGGACTTCCCGGAAGTGCGGCTTTCGAAACGCTGCGGATAGACATCCTCGCGGCCACGAAACAGCGATCGAAACAGTGCGATTTTGGCTTCAGACGTTGACCGATGATTGACAGCGAGATTGGTGAGATTCACGCACACCTCCATCCACGTATTTGACGGAGCGGTCGATCATGTTTGAAGGACCTGGAGCCTTGTGCATCATCACCGACAATATCAAGGAATGACAATCCACTTTGGATATAACGCCGGTTCGACAATGCAGAGTTTTCCGAAAGACATGCTGGACGCTGATTTCAGTGTGTCTCTGATCATGAAGCCCTTGTTTCGCAGGGCCAACGCTTTAGAATGCCGCGTTGTGACACCAGCCTGATACCTGCTCTCATAGCTTGGTTCAGACTTCGTGTTGTTGTTAAATCCATATCGTTATTGGGTTTACGCCTATCCGAGAGTGGCGGAATTGGCAGACGCGCTGGATTTAGGATCCTGTGCCGGTAACGGCGTGGGGGTTCGACTCCCCCCTCTCGGACTAACAAAAAACAAGGGTTTGCGGCCATTTGGCTGCAAACTCTTGTTTCATTTTCAGAGCGATTTCTACATTAGTTCTACATGGACGTGTTCCGACGGCGGTGCGTTCCTCTCAGCGCCGCGCAATGAAACTCCGTTACGACGAGCAACTTGGCATGCGGGTTTGTCCCCGTCGGAATCGGCGGGCTTTAGGGCGGCCCGACACTTATGATTCACTAAGGTATGCAACGGGAACGACGTTAACGTGACGATTGAGTACGATCAAACCTGCAATCAGTCCCAACAGTCACGGCGCAGAACACAAGTGTTTGCTTCAGGCAGTCATGATTTCGTGTCTGCTATTTCCCATCAGTTGTCGCCACAAACCACCATGCTCGATCGACCACCCATGTGACCCGAATTGAGCGTAATCTGCCCACCGGTTGCACGCGCCCTCTCCTCGAATTCTGTCAGTTCTCTTGCTGTCCATGTCCGAACCAAAATCTGTAAGTCAGTGGATTGAAGATCTGAAACGGGGGGATGAGGACGCGGCTGCGCAGTTGTGGGACCGTTATTTCGAGAAAATGGTGCTTAGTGCGCGAGGGAAGCTGAAACAGCAGACACTCGCTGTGACTGACGAGGAAGACGTGGCGCTGAGCGCCTTCGACTGTCTCTGTCGTGGCGCCGTCAAAGGGAATTTTTCGCAGCTAAAGGATCGCCACGAACTATGGCCATTACTCGTGACGATGACCGCTCAGAAATCGGTCGACCGGATTCGCTGGGAAAAACGCCAGCGACGCGGTGGTGACGAGCAGGTGATGCGTGACACTGAGCTGCCGGAGACGGGGCGGGTGAAAGCGCTGGAAGACGTTCTCTGCGCCGGCCCGACGCCGGAAGCCCTGTTACTCATGGACGAACAATACCATCGGCTGTTGTCCCAATTGCGCGACGACACGTTGCGCGAGATCGTGAAGTGGAAGTTGGAAGGACACGCCAATCAACGCATTGCAGAGTCGCTTGGTATTTCCGTGCACAGCGTCGATCGTAAACTGCGACTGATTCGCCTGGCGTGGTTGAAGGAGTTGGACGCGCCCGCGGAGTAGTGAGTGCGACAACAGCTTTTCAACGTCTGACGAGCAACCAGAGACCCCGTGTCTTGAAAGACCGGGATTCTGGTGCTCAACATTACGTCAGACAAACAATGAGTCGATCAAGTCATCGGCCAGCAGGTTCAGCAGGTTGCCAATGTCGACCGACAGTTTGTGTGAGCGGACGAGTGCCCGGACCTGTTTCTTGAATCCTTCGATGTCGTGAACCGCTTTCTTCAGTTTCTTCCTGTCGGCGTGTCTGACATGATCGTGGCCCTTGTGTTTGTTATGACCTCGCCCGTGTCCCTTCACGTGATCATGATGCGTCTCCAGGCTCTTTAGTGCTTTGACGAGTTTCTTCGACAGGGCTTTCGCCTGACCGCGACTGAGGTCGCCATCACGACGGGACTGCTCAATGACCGCCTGTATGTTGGCCACCTGATCCGCGGGGGACAGCACGACGACATTGAATGTCGTCTGAACAGCGGCTCCATGCAGGTCGGTGCCGGTCATGGTAATCGAAACCACGCCGCTCTGATTGGCCTGATAGTCGAGTGTCAGCATGTTCCCGGTCACCGAAACGGCCACAATGCCGACATCCGAACTCTCTGAGGTGGCTGTGATTAAATCTCCCGCATCGACGTCCGCAAACACATCCGACATCTCAATCACAGTGTCGGCGGCATTCTGATTGACCTGCACGTCCGTGATCGTGTTGACGACGATCGGAACATCGTTTTGTCCCGTGACGGTGATGCTGACGGTGGCCGTGTCCGTTCCGCCATCGTCATCACTGATCGTGTATTCGAACGAATCCAGTGCGGTGTCGCCTTCGCCGAGGCTCTCAAAGAACCCATCCGGTGAGTACGCCACTCCGCCATTGCTGAGGTTCACGGTACCGGTCGTCCCGGAGTCGTCGATGCTGACGATGCTCAGTGGATCGTTCGCGTTGCCCGGATCGGTGTCATTGTCCAGCAGGTGCAGAATGGCCCGAGGATCGTTCTCCTTGAATTCGAAGGCCTCGTCCACAGCAGTCGGAGCCACATTGTTCACCGTGATCACGAAGTCGGCCGTTGACGTGCCACCCTGACGGTCGCTGGCCTGGACAGTGACGATGTGCACGTCGTCTCCGTCCAGCAAAGCAGGATCATCCACAGTGACAACGCCGCTGGTGAAATGAATCGCAAACCGTCCGTCGGCATCGTCCAACAGGTCAAACGTCAAGATGTCGCCATCCACATCGTCGGCGACAGCCGTAATACCGACACGAGTTCCCGCCGCGGTTCCTTCGTCCACAGCATTATCCGATCCTTCTGAGTCGAGCGGCGCCGCTGGCGGGTCATTGACAGGGTTCACCGTGATGAGGAACCTGCGTGCATTTCCACCATTGTTACCCGTGCTTCCGTTGTCGTAGATACGCATGCGGACGTAGCTGCTGCCCCATGCGTCAGCGGCCGGTGTATACGTCAGCGTGCCGTCCGCGCTGACGGACGGTTGTACGGCGAACAAGTCCGGATTCGTGTTCTCCGTTCGGACGAATTGCACCGTTTGATGCGACTCGTTGGCGGGGCCGGGGCTGATGTTGCTGGCCCAGCCCGGCACGGCTTGTGGCCCGGCGTCTTCCGCGACGACCTGGTCCACGCCGCCGGTGAAACTTGGGGCCTGGTTTTCACCTTGTTCGTTCGGATCGTTCGTGACCTCGATCGTCAATAGTTTTGTATGACTAAATGAAATCGCATGCCGATCACGAGCCACCGTCGTTACGGAGATTTCGTATCGTCCGTCATTGTTGTGGTCATCCCTGTTTTCGAAATCGGGCAACGTTTTGAATTGCAGTTTGCCGGATGAGATCTCGAAGCGTGGACCTCCATTCCCGTCGATCGCATCGGGGCCAGCAATAGTGACGTCGCCGGAAACATTGATTGCAATGTTCGTATTCTCGAGGACTGTCTCCTCGAACAACCTTGCGTCCGACTCCCAGCGGCCATCCTTATCGAAGTCCTGGACATTGATCCAAACGTGATCACCTGCCTTGTCCTGAAGCGACCGTTGAGCGCCAAGAATATAGTTCTGCACACCGTTGACGGGACCGATAAACTCCCAATTGTTTACGCCATCACCGTCCGGATCGAGATCCGTCTTTCCATCACCGTCCGCATCGATCGCCAGTTCGCGGAAATCGTTCCAATTGGAACTACTATAATCGGAAATTCTCCACTCATAATTAAAAGTGGACTGTAGTGGTGTCGCGGGTGCCCAGTCAGTCGCAGCGGGAAAGTTAGGATCCGGATTGAAAAATGGGACGGCCCCTGTCTTAATGTGTGTTGGCTCGACACTACGCAGCGCGAAGTGGTACTTCGCACCTCCTAATGCAGCGGGTTTTGAAGAATACCAACGCTGGGAACCTGCCGCCTGTACGGCAACATCCTGTCCATTGTTAACAATCGCATCGAATCGTTCCAAGCCCGGGACCAGGTCAAAATCATCCCATTTGGCCCGCAATGGAGCCTGGTCAAAGTCTGCCCAGCTCCAGATCGCTCCGGCGAGAGGCTGTCCGTAAAAGTCTCCATTAAAGGGGGCACCAGGGTACGCCTGATCGCCGAATCCCGGTACCAGATCTGTCGAGATAATATTGACATTGTTAGTCGCATAGACCCGCATTTCATTGGTGCTGATCGGATGTAGATCGCCGACTTGCAGCAAGTTTTGACTCCACACCCTGGCCATATTATGCTCGTCTTCCGACAAGAAAAGAATAGAAGCCGTTGCGTTGCTGTGCTCCTGATTATCGATCGCCAAGGAATAGTCAGCTGTTCTTAGATTCTCTGTAAAGTTGACAACCAACTGTGTCCCCTCATCCAGCAGTTTCTCGCGGGACTTTGAATCGATCCACGGATTTGGTGGAGCGACCGCTTCCCCATCGTCATTTCTTGTTGTTATCCACGTTGAGTTATCAGGAAAGACGGCTTTTACCTGTTCTGAGAGACCTGGGAATCTCGCCGATCCCGTAAGGTGGTTTTCAAAGGTGAGATGGACCACCTCGGTCGGATTTTCATCCAGCCAGAGCTTAATCTCGGAGAGACGATGTGACAGAATCGAGTAGGCAAAGTCTGCTTCACCGTGCTTGAGAACATAGTTCCATTCACCAGACACCTGCTGTGCGTAGACGTCGAATTCCAGATGGCGAACCCCAGTTTCCAATTGCTGATACAGGGGATAGATCTGATTGAAGAGTCCTGCCGACCCCTTCGCCTCACGGGTATCTCTGTCGTTGTAGGAGTTGTGACTTCCAAGGTGCATCACATTCGTTTCCGCCTCGCTGACAGCCATCTCTCGCTGACTCTGTAAGGCCCACCATGTCCACTCAACAGCGTCCCGTTGGGGTTGAGTTAACGGCAGCGCCAGTCCAGCGTCTTTATATTCGAATCCCTTCCCGTCGTCGGCACCGTCTCCATCCCAGTCAACGTCCGCCGCCGCCAGCAGCACTCGCGTCTCAAGCTGCTCATGGCCCGCTGCCATTGGATGCTGTCGTGACAGTTGTGCGCGTGTTCTTGAGCGAGATGGAGATAGTGATGAACGCAGCCATTGGTGCAACATTGTGAATTCCTGCTGTTGAAAAATATTCATGACGGCTCCCCGCGTGCATGGAACTGTTCGCGTTCCTCACTGCCTGCGCGCCGCTCTATTGGGTCAACCGACAGAACTCGCTGCGACCCGCGCGCTCTTTTTGGAATTCTGTGTTTTTCTCAGACGCCGCTTCGCTGTTAGCGTCGCCGCAACAGAAACGGCTCAAAGGTTGCGATGTCGCTTGATTTTGACGTTGGTCTTGCCACATTGCGGAGATGCACGATTCAAGCCGGAATTCATCGAACTCTGACAGACTTTCTGTGGCCGATCGCGCAGACCAGATATGCGATGCCTACGAGCGCGCATGGCTGAAGGAACTTCAGCCGCAGCTGGATGACTATCTGCCGCATGTACCGGTGGCGGAGCAAGACGACCTGCGGCGCGAGCTGGAGGCGATCCAGAGCGATTACGCGGGGCGATCGAAAGAACGCTCCGAAACATCCGTCGTTGACGTGACGGTCAACTGGAACACCCCGGATGCGAATGGTGACGACGACGAGCATCCTGCCAGTGTCGGCCGGTATCGGATTGAAAAAATGCTGGGCAAGGGAGGCTTTGGCAATGTGTACCTGGCGCATGACGAACAATTGCATCGTCCCGTCGCCGTCAAAGTGCCACACGCTGAGTTGATGATTCAGATGGGTGACGCTCAGGCTTATCTGCGCGAAGCCCGTACTGTCGCCAATCTCGATCATCCCGGCATCGTCCCCGTGTTTGATGTCGGCAGCAATAAAGAATTTCCCTGCTATATTGTTTCGAAGTACATTGAAGGCACCGACCTGGCCAGGAGGTTGAAAGAAAGTCGGCTGAAGTGCGGGGAAGCCGCCGAGGTGGTGGCGGCGGTGGCCGAAGCGTTGCACTACGCTCACAAACAGGGACTCGTACATCGGGACGTGAAGCCGGGGAACATCCTGATCGATAACGACAATCAACCCTTCGTCGCTGATTTCGGGTTGGCTCTGCAGGAAGAGAACATTGGCAAGGGGCCAAAGTACGCCGGGACGCCGGCTTATATGTCTCCAGAACAGGCCCGGGGCGAGGGACACCGGGTTGATGGCCGCAGCGATATCTTCAGCCTCGGTGTCGTACTGTACGAAATGCTGGTCGGTCGTCGTCCGTTTCGAGGGGACACGCCGGCGGAGTTATTCGAGCAGGTCACCAGCTACGAAGCGAAACCGCTGCGGCAATACGATGAAGAGCTGCCGAAGGAACTGGCGCGTATCTGTCACAAGGCGATGGCGAAGCGGGCCAGCGATCGGTACTCGTCAGCACACGACATGGCCGAAGACCTGCGACTGTTCCTGGCCGAGCGGGCTCTGATCCAGAGCGGCACGTCGCCGGTCGGCGTGACTCCGGGCGAGTCGAAGACGCTTGCTTCATCGACAGCATCCTCCTCGGTCGATTCGGTTGGCATACCCTCGTCCTCGATGAATCTGGGTTCGTCGGATAGCCAGGCCGTCAGGATTGTCCCCAAAGGATTGCGTTCGTTTGACGCGCACGATGCTGACTTCTTTCTGGAACTGCTGCCCGGTCCCAGAGATCGTAATGGTTTGCCGGACACTCTGCGGTTCTGGAAAGATCACATTGAGGAGATCGATTCTGACAACACGTTTGCGGTGGGCCTGATCTATGGTCCGTCGGGGTGCGGCAAGTCCTCGCTCGTCAAAGCAGGACTGTTGCCTCGGCTGTCCGAAGATCTGATCCCGGTTTACATTGAAGCGACACCCGAAGAAACCGAGACACGCTTGCTGCACGGTCTGCGAAAACGCTGTCCCGCAGTCGAAGGCAACCTAAGCCTGAACGATACGCTGGCGGCGCTACGGCGAGACCAGGGGGGGCCGGTCGGCAGGAAGGTGCTGATTGTCCTCGACCAATTCGAGCAATGGCTGCATGCCAAGAAGGAAGGGGAGAATCGAGATCTGGTGCAAGCTCTGCGGCAGTGCGACGGAGGCCGAGTGCAGTGCATCGTGATGGTGCGGGACGACTTCTGGATGGCTGCAACTCGCTTCATGCGAGAATTGGAAATCCGACTCGTGGAAGGCCAGAACTCGGCAGCGGTCGATCTGGTTTCCACGCAACACGCAAGAAGAGTCTTGGCAGCATTTGGTCGTGCCTTTGGAGCATTACCCGAAAGTATCAGTGATACGACCAAAGAGCAACAAGCCTTCATCAAACAGTCAGTTGCGGGTTTAGCCGAGGAAGGCAAGGTGATCTGCGTGCGACTGGCTCTTTTTGCCGAGATGATGAAGAGCAAAACGTGGATGCCGGCGACGCTGAGAGAAGTGGGCGGCACAAAGGGAGTTGGCGTCACGTTTCTGGAGGCAACCTTCAGTGCTTCCACAGCACCGCCGGAACACCGTTACCATCAAAAAGCTGCTCGTGCCGTTCTGAGGGACCTATTGCCGGATTCCGGCGCGGATATCAAGGGGTATATGCGGTCCCATGCCGAACTGTTGGAAGCCAGTGGTTATTCAAATCGCCCCAAGGACTTCGATGATCTGATCCGCATTCTGGACCGCGGAATTCGGCTCATCACGCCGACCGATCCCGAAGGTCAGGATGCTGACGAAGATTCGATGACTCGGACTAAAGCAGGCCAGAAGTATTTCCAACTTACGCACGACTATCTCGTTCACTCGCTGGGAGACTGGCTGACCCGCAAGCAGAAGGAAACCCGACGTGGCCGGGCGGAACTGAAACTGTCCGACACTTCGACCACATGGAACACCAAACCGGAAAACCGCTTCCTGCCATCGTGGTGGGAGAATCTCAGTATCCGGTTGCTGACCGACAAGAAGAAATGGACTGATCCGCAGCGGGAGATGATGCGAAAGGCGGGACGTGTCCAATCGCTTCGATTTGTTGTAGTCGCACTGTTGCTTGTCGCGGCGAGCGTGATTGGAGTGCGTATCCGAAACTCGGTGATCGAGTCCAACAATATCACCCGCGCCGAGGGACTGATACTGTCGCTGCAGAGTGCCGACATCGCTCAGATCCCGGGGCTGATTTCCGACATTGACGATATTCGTCCCTGGCTCGACCCTCCGCTCAACATCGGCCTGTCCGAGGCCGATGAGGATCCTGATCAGAAGTTGCACCTGTCTCTCGCTCTGCTGCCGGCGGATGAAAACCAGGTCGAATATCTGAGCTACCAACTGCCGCATTGCACGCTGAATCAGTTTTTGGTCGTGCGAGACGTGCTGGTTCCGTATTCGGATCAAATCACTGATACGCTCTGGGACGTGGCTGAAGACGATCAGCAACACGCCCAAACCAGATTTCAGGCCGCCGCGGCGCTGGCTACGTTCTCTCCCGATGATCCGAAATGGCCGAGCATCGCGCCCTTCGTTAACCGTCACCTGACTGCCGCTATTCCTGTTGTTTCGTCGGGCGGTGGCTGGAGAATCTACGACCAGCCAGTCACCAGTTGACGAGCGACCTCGAAGGCATTGCGCTCGACACCAGTGGCAGTCAGAAACAGCGGGAAGTAGCCGCGCTTGCCCTGGCGAACTACTGCAGGGAGACGCCCGAAAAACTGATCAACGTGGTTCTGACTTCCGATGACGCCACCGTGTTCCGGGCACTCGTCGATGCTCTGCAGCCACATGCTGCGGATGTCCGGGAACCTCTGGTCGCCGCTGCGCTGGCCCCCATGCCGGCGAACCCGAGCGTGGAGGAACGAGACGCTCATTGGCGGCAGCAGTCGCTGGCGGCTGTGACGTTGGTGTACCTGGGACACGGAGATGACGTATGGTCTCTGCTGAAATTCACGCCCGATCCGTCGCTGCGAAGTTACATCATTCACCACCTGGGGAGATTTCAGGCCGATCAGAACACACTCGCAGAACGTCTGGAGATCGAACAGGATGTCACGGTCCGTCGGGCTCTAATCCAGAGTTTGGGAGGGTTGGATACGGCGGACACTCCTTCCTCCAATCGACAGCAGATCGTAGCAACACTCCAGGAAATGTACGTCGATGACACTGCCCCCGGTGTTCATGGATCCGCTGCGTGGACGCTGCGGCAGTGGGGCGAACAGGTCCCTCAGTTGAAGCCCACTGTCGGCGAGCCCTTCGCCAAGGCGCAGGAGCAGTGGGATTCGCTGAGGAACGCAGTCGATCTCGCAAGGAGCCGTTTGGATGCATTCAACCATACCGAACGACACGCTCTGCAGGCGGTCTGGGAACGCAAAGTTCGTGAGCAACCGCAGGAGATGCCTGCCGCATTCAACGAAGGCCTGATCACGCATTATCCGTTCGATGAAACGGACGGGCTCCAGGCACGGAACACCGTGAAAGACGAGCCTGTTGGAGTCTATCATGGCGATGGGCGGATCGAGTGGGTGCCGGGCGTTGTGGGAAGTGCCATGAGGCTGGTCGGAGAAGGCCAATTGATCGGCGGACGGCCATTAACGCTTAGTGGCGATGGTCCCTTTTCATATGGTTGCTGGATGTTTCATGAACAGGGATTGCCCGCTGTACTGCTTTCTTCACGGAACACGACACGAGCAACTGGTTTTGACGTTCGTATTGACAGCGATCAGCATCTGCAGGTCATCATCTCGGGGGAGCCTCCGGGCGTCCTCAGTGAGTTCGAGCGTTCCAACTATTCTGAGTATTACTTAGAGGGTACGACTGCAGTCGATATGGACTTAGAAGGTATACCTGGCTGGCGCCATGTGCTGATCACCTACGATGGATCCGGGCGAGGCGATGGCGTCTCGTTCTATTTGGACGGCAGGCGAGTTGAATCACGTGTCGAGCGAGACCTCTTGGAAGGTTCGACACGTGCTAATGCGCCTGTCTACGTCGGCAGCCGTCCGAAGTCCGGCTATTTTGAAGGAGTCATTGACGACGTCCGCATCTTCAATCGGGAACTCACGGCCAACGATGTCGAGCAACTCTATCAATGGAGCGTGGAAAGCCTTGCCCGGCTCTCGGCCAATCAGCGGACAGCGGAACAGCAGGCGCTGCTTCAACGCTACTTCGCTACGGGTGGCCGTCGTGCGCGGCAACTGCAGCGGGATTTAGTCGCGGCCGAAACCGCCTTGCAGAACAATCGTCTATGGTACGTCAATAGCCAGGGGCAGACGATGGCCGTGTTCTATGATGTGGGTGTGTCTAGCAATGACAAACAGGTGAAGCATTTTGCGATCTCCAACTGCGAGGTGACATTTGCAGAGTACAAACATTTCTTGAGAGCCTCCCGTATTGTGGTGCCACTTCCTCCAAACCACGATCGCCCGGTTCACAGGGTGAACTGGTTTCAGGCGGCTGCCTACTGCAACTGGCTTAGTCAGCAGGACGGCATTTCCAGGGATCAATGGGTCTATGAGCCAAGCGACCGCAACAGTTATGGCGATGGTATGAAGATCAAGCCAGATTACGCTGACCTGATTGGGTACCGATTGCCCACCGGGGCAGAATGGGAATACGCGTGTCGCGCCGGCGCGATTGGGACGTATAGTTTCGGCGAGCCGCAGTCTTTGCTCCAGAACTACTCTCAATACATCGCCAATGCAGGCGGGCACAGTCGTCGAGTCGGGTCACTCCTGCCAAACGAAGCAGGGTTGTTCGACATGCAGGGAAACGTCTGGGAGTGGACGCTTGACCCAACCGTCGGCGAAATGTCACCCGTGAAGGCGACCACTGCCCGGGTTCTGCGCGGCGGGGCCTTCTACCTCGACGAGAACGTCACACTTCCGGGCTCCCTTACCAACTACGTACCGGCAATGGAGATCAGCAACATTGGTTTCCGAATCGCCAGAACCTGGATCCCACGTGAGTGAATAACTTGTTACCCGATCGTGAGTCGCTGCCGTTGCTGCGGAATTCTGCCCAGTACATCTGCAAATCGTGCGGACGCAGCCATCCTGCCGGATCTTTGCTGCCGAGTGACGCCGAGTTGTTCTACACGCGCGGCAACCTTGGGAATGGACACTCGACACAACCGCTGGCAGTCTGTTAACCCTCAGGCGCGGGTATGCTCGTCGCATCGATGTGACCAGTAAAAGGACTTGGGATTCGGCGAAGCCGTCGAGTTGATGCCGCACAGCATGCCGCCCAGGCTTCCAGGAGTTGAATCCCAGGGCGAGTTGCTCGTCGTTCGCGACAGCATTTTCCTTGTTGAACTGCAGCAAACAGCACGCTTCATCAGTTTACAACGAATCATTCGATTCATCGGGAGGTGAGGGCGGACACAACAGTTTCTGTCGTGCAATTCGCGTCAGGTGTCGGGATCAATGGTGCTTATCAGCACTCGACAAACACTTTGCGGCCGCGAATCAGTGAATCGTGAATTGATCAATCGAATCTAAGGGACGCGCATGCGAGAAGTCAAACAGTATGCAACAACGACACTGCCAGTCACAAATCTTCGCCGGTCAATTGCATCGTTCCTTCTTTCCGGTACTCATGAGTTCGTGGAAACGAGGATCGTTATACGGATATGTGACGTTCGGAGCAGAGACATAATCGTTTTGGAGTTGTCGCCTAACGCGTCGACCGCCGCTGTTCACGATGATCCTGATTGGCTGCTATGGCACCATCAGCGGGTCGAGGAATCTGTACAACTCCTGCGTCGCCGGTTCGTTCGGCCTTCCAAGCTCATTATTCAAACGGCTGTGGTTGCTGTCGCGTTTGCCGTAGGATTTTGCCGGAATCTGTGATTCTTTGAGTACGGATTCCAGACGTCTTGCCTGAGCCCGCGTGTCGGGATTCCCCGGGAAGTAGAGAAGCAGAAACGGCGGGATGCCTTTGCCGTTCGCGACGTGGGTCACCGCCGAAAAGTCAACGTGCTTTTCCGGATCGTTTCCAAACTTCTGACGGTGTCCGAAGTTATACATCCTTCCGCCGTAGAGTGTCTGACGATGTTCGGCCGTCATGATGATTTTGGGAATGTCATACGTATCGCCGTCAACCGGCACGCAGCCCCTGAGCACGTCGAACGAAACGCCTTCGTTTTTCAGATAACGATCATCAGTGCAGATCAGAGCTGCGAGTTGAGCACCAGCAGAATGTCCGCCGACGAAAATTCGCTTTGGATCACCGCCATGTTTCGCGATGTTCTTATGCACCCAGCCGAACGATTTTGCGACGTCGCGTATCAGCACGTCCATTTCCACGTCTGGCAACAAACGGTAATTCGTTGACACGAAAACGAAGCCTCGTTCGGTCAACACCTGTGGCTTCAGCCCGACGTCGGTTTTGTCACCCTGCTGCCAGCCCCCACCGTGAATCCAGAACATGACCGGCAGGATTCTGTCTGTCGCTTCTTCCGGTGTGTAGATATCAAGTACATGTCGTTCGTGACCGTTCTGAACGTATGGAATGTCAGCTGTGAGCTTTTGAGCGACGGACGCGTCGGCGATGGCGACGAAGCAGAAGATCGTGATCAATGTTCGATTCATGGAGAATGCTCTCTTCTGAATAAAGAAGTTGACGGACATTGCGTTCGTCATTGTCCTGCGGCCGCGTCGAAGTTAATAGCTCGGCCTTTTGATTCGAATTTCTTGTCAGCGGATCCTTGGCCTGGGACAAGCATATCAGGGCAGCCGAGGGTGTTCGCTGCCAGATAGATGTTGCGGCAATATCCCGTATCGCTCAACGAAACTGAACGGCACACCTCCGCAGCTAACGATTTGCCTCACGTGTTCCCCATAATCCATCGCCGCCTCGGCGAACTGTGGTCGGTCCATTTGACTGCTGTGAAGTTGGTGCAACTATGGCAAACGTTCCAGCTGCGCCGCGTAGGCTTCAGGCAATGTCTCAGTCGCTACGGAGAATAGTAGTTCCAATTCTGCTTGAGCCGTCGATAGAGAGCGTGGGTCCATGGACTGGCCAGCCCTGGGCGCCTGGCGTCCTCTTCATTCCAAAAAATCTTCAGTCGACCGGTCCCACTGCTGCCTGCTTCGATAATCACGACCTCTTCACGAAAGTCACCTGCGACATCGGCCGAGTAGGTTCGCGCTGCACGTACATCAAAGACCTTGAGGAACTTGCCATTCATCGGATCAACAATCGCGGCCTTTCCGTCAAGATGCCTCTCTTTGACGAACAGGTGGCGGCGGGAGGCAGCACCGAACCAGTCAATCGCCCGCACGACATCGATACCGCCTTCGACGCCTGGATTGGAATTGCTGTTCACTGTACACCAGCCCCTCGGTGCGGTCTCGAGCACGCGCCATGTTGCTATAATCCTGCCGCTTGAATTCATCACCCAGGGCTCGTGGCCACAGGCTGATCGAGCGAATACCTCGAGGCCGGGGCTGTCAGGAACAAAATCTCCAACGGCAACTTTGTCCGGATCTCGTTCACGCGCACACTGACCCGTGGGTGGGATGTTGTCACGTCGTCGGCCCCAGAGGATCTGCTTTGCGTTGAACATGATTGTCTCATTGTTGCCCCCCTGTTCGGCCAATACGATCTCCAGCGGGTTGCCGGGAATGATGTCACCGATCGCGAGGCTGTCGAGTGATCGCAAGTGAGTTCTTCGATCTTGTTTCAGGTCCCAGGAGCCTAGTCGATTGCCTTTGGCGTCGAGAAGAACTGGACCGAGTATTTCATCTCGACCATCGCCATCGACATCTGCCGTTCGAACCTGAGAGTGCTCGATCCCTGACCAGTTTTTGGTGTGCCACAACGTCTTTCCCGTTATCAGATTGATTGCTCGCAGTTCGTTCTGGCCGTACTGAATGATTGCGTCCTGATCACCATTGCCTCGCAGGTTTGCGATCGCCAGCCCCTGACCGCCAGGAAACTCAAATGTCCGTTTGAGCTCGCCTGTCCTGCCTCGTCGAACGACCAACTTGTCTTGGTCTGTCAGATAGGCGACGAAGGGGTGGCCATCACCATCCTTATCGCCATAGATCGCACCAGGAGCCTGGGATCCGGGATCCGGGATAACCGTTTCCGCCATTCGCGGATCGAGACAGGCGAATGTCGTCATGCATCAGCCATAGAAGCTCTCCGTTGTGACCGTATGCTCCAATGGCGCCGGGGCTGGTGACCAGGAAATCGATCAGGCCATCTCCATCGAGTTCACAAGCGAATAGTGAACCTCGATTGTCTTTCTCGGGAACATTCTGTTGCAGCGTGATCACGAAAGGATTGGCCTGATATTGTTCCGGAGCATCGGCCGTTGTTGACAGTGTCGTCTCTGCGGGGTCGGGACTTCCCAGACATAGTTGTGACCCATTGAGAACAACAAAAGGCCATACAAGCATGATCGAGGTAATGGTCGTGCGCCGAATTGCCAGGCAACGCTTCATGCGATTTCTCCTTTGTTTAGACGATGCATCAGCAAACAGACTTCATGAGCAACACGCCGCATCGGTTTCAGTGTACCCGGAACTGGTAGCGCTGTTGCTACCAGGCTGACATCTATGAGCGTGGCCCCTATCCGGGCGGCGTCCGGGATGAGTTGCACATGGGAAAAGGCGCTGAACTTCTGACTGTCAATGGTAGGAAGACGGTGATTGCCTCCTCGGACTGCAGCAGTGATCCGTCAAGCTCATGAAAGCGCAGTTCAAGGACTTCTCCCCCGAGCGACTCTGAACGGCAGGCCTGCATCTTTCTTCCTGATCCGGTCCGCAGCCTACATGTTGATTTCGTAGCCCTTGCGATTTTCCCGCGACAGGAATGAATTTGCCTGCGCGTCGCCGATGATCTCGCGTTTGGCCGGATCCCACTTGAGTTCACGATCCAGTCGCATGGCGATGTTGGAGAGGTGGCAGATCTCGAGCATGCGGTTATGCGTCCAGACATCAGAGATTGGTTGTTTGCGAGAATTCATGCCTTCGATGAAGTTGGCCGTGTGGTTCGCGCTGACCTTGCCACCGTAGACGTCTTCGATGGCTCCGTCGGGTAACGGATTGTCTTTAAGGTCCTCGACAGGTTTGCCCACGATTTTGCCACGGTTGACGAAGAACCGCCCGTCCGTACCCTCGAACATGATGCCGTTGTCACCTTCGCTGGTGATTGTCATTTCCACATTGTTCGGCATGTCAACCTGAATCCTGAAGCTGGTGGCAGCGTTGTACTGATCACCAACGACAGGGTGTCCATCCTTGTAGTCGACCGGCAGTGAGTATTCGACCGGCGTCACTTTGCTGGGACCTGTGTCGCCCGCACCGAGTGCCCAGCAGGCAATGTCGACGTGATGGGCGCCCCAGTCGGTCAGCTTGCCGCCAGAGTATTCGTGCCAGTTTCGGAAAGCGTAGTGACAGTTACTGTAGAGTGGCACGCCACCACCGTATCCCGTGCGCATTTCGGGGAGAGCTCGATAATCAACTTTTGGTGCCGGGCCGAGCCAGGTCTCCCAGTCGAGTTCTGTGGGAACAGGAGCGACAGGAATGACGGGCGAAGCCACCATTCCGTTGATGCCGCACGTTACCTTCTTCACCGTGCCGATGCGTCCGTTCTTCACCAGAGCAACTGCCTGTAGAAAACGCTGCCCGGATTCGGATCTCTGCATCGTGCCGACCTGAAAGACACGGCCCGTCTCTTTGACGACCTTCTCAATCAACTTGCCTTCGGCAATGGTCAGTGTCAGCGGCTTTTCACAGTAGACATCTTTGCCGGCGTACATCGCTTCGACTGCGACCTTCGTATGCCAATGGTCAGGCGTGGCGATCATGACAGCATCGATATCTTTTCGGTCCAGGACCTTTCGGTAGTCCTTGTACGAATCAGGTTTCCTGCCCTGGCTCTTATTCACCTTATCAACGTTGGCCCCCAGCACATTTGAGTCAACATCGGCGAGCGCGGCGAAATCAGCAAACTTAAACGACTTGCTGGTAATGGCCCAGCCCTGGTTGCGCAGGCCGATCGTGGCAAACACCGGGCGGTCGTTAGGCGACTGGTAGCCGAAGGCTCGGTTTGCCGAGGGGCACAGAATACCTGCGGTCCCCGCGGCGGCGACACTCTGGAGAAAACTACGGCGGCTTGTTTGGCGAGACGTTGACATCGAGCGAAATCCTCGTGGAGTAATGTTCCGGAATTCGGTCAGGCAAGTGCGGTGAGGAATGGTCGATTGCTGTTGCATTCCAGACCTCACCTGCTGAAAAATGTTCCAAAGTGGGGCTACGAATTATGCCACGGATTATACGCAAACTCCGTCGTTGAATGCACCTGTACGGCATCTGCGAAGCAGGCGGATGCGTTGCGACTGAGATTGGTAGAGTTGCACCAAACCGCGCCAACAACGATAATTGCGGCACAGGAAGCACTGATTTCAGGATCCTGTGCCGGTAACAGCGTTGGGGTGATTTGCCCCCTTTGGACTTGAGAATGCCCGGTGGATTCCTTGTTGAACCCATCGGGCATTTTGTTTTTTTTCTATCACCCAGGCATCAGATGTTCCGGGCAATAAGCAACAACCTGGCGTTCTTTCGCCAGTTTCGGCAGCGATTCGAAACCACTGGTGCGATTGCGCCCAGCAGCCGGTTTCTGGCAAAGTCGATGACCCGGTTCCTGGCCAAACGTGGATCGGAACCCGTCCGTGTGCTCGAGATCGGGCCAGGGACCGGTCCGGTGACACAGCAGATTATTCCCTTCCTGGCGGACGGTGACCAATTCGACATTGTTGAATTGAACGAATCGTTTGTGGACATTCTGAGCGTCCGATTTCAGCAGGACATAGAATGGCAACGAGCGGCTCCCTTTTCGAAAATCCACCAGCTGCCGATTCAGGAGTATCAGCCTGAGCAGAAGTACGACTTTGTGATTTCGGGATTGCCGCTCAATAACTTTCCAGCCGACCTGGTGGAATCGATCGCTGACACGTATTTCAAATTGCTGAAACCAGACGGAGTTCTCAGTTACTTCGAATACATGTATGTGCGGCCCATCCGCAAAGTTGTCACTGGAGGGGATGAGAAGGTGCGCATTACACGCATCGACGACATTATGGCCGCTCACTGCATGAATCACCGAATTGCCCGAGACAACATTATCCTCAACATTCCCCCCGCATGGGTCCAGCACCTCGTCGGAGGTCGGGAGCCCCGACAGGCCACGCCGTGAAGGACTTTGAGTAGGAGAAAGATTGGTCTTCCAGAGACAGGCGTAATATGAAAAGAGCCAGATTCCCCGTTCAACAAACTGAAGACACTTCAGTCAGAAAGGAATCTGGCCATGGCTCGGAAGGCAA
>JAAERP010000345.1 GCA_024230215.1 Fuerstiella sp.
CGATCTCCGATGAAGTCGACAGAACGGGTGAGATTCCTGACAACGTATTAAAAGGACTTGCAGAACTCGGTTGTTTTGCGATGAAGATTCCTACGGAATACAACGGACTTGGCTTAAGTCAGGTCAACTACAACCGGGCCCTGCACCTGACGGGAAGTTACTGTGGCAACCTGACCGCTCTGCTATCTGCGCACCAAAGCATTGGTGTGCCACAGCCACTACTGATGTTTGGAACAGATGAACAGAAGGAAAAATTCCTACCACGTTTTCGGGATGGTGCAATTTCTGCATTCGCGCTGACAGAAGCGAATGCCGGATCCGATCCAAGAGCGATGACAACAGCGGCGACACCGACAGAAGACGGTTCGCATTACATCATCAACGGTGAGAAACTCTGGTGCACCAACGGCACAAAAGCGAATATTATCGTCGTCATGGCAGTCACACCACCAAAGATTGTACGAGGCAAAGAACGAAAACAGATCACCGCGTTCCTCGTTGAAATGGACACACCCGGTGTTGAAGTTTTACACCGCTGCCGATTCATGGGCCTGAAGGCCCTCTACAACGGTGTGATCCGATTTACGGACGTCAGAATCCCAAAGGAGAACATGATTCTGGAAGAGGGCGACGGACTGCGTCTCGCGCTGAAGACCCTCAACACCGGACGGCTTTCAATACCAGCGGGCGTGACTGGCAGCAGTAAATGGTGCATGAAGATCAATCGAAAATGGACGAACGAACGCGTTCAGTGGGGACATCCGATTGGCGAACATGAAACCATTGCTGGCAAGCAGGCGAA
>JAAERP010000346.1 GCA_024230215.1 Fuerstiella sp.
AGGTCATGCGGCTCGTGGCCAAAAAGCATCCGATAGGCCGTCGCCAACGTCAGAGTGTAGCAGGCACTCTCTTCCCAGGTCAGGTGCTTGGGACGCGGCATAAGTTGCTGAGCCTGAACGTTGGTGAACTGAGCGAACGAGCCGTCAGGTGTCTCGTATCCCCAGATGCGCTGGCTGGGCGAGAACATCGGATCACCGCCGTTGCATTCCTCATCGTCGCCATCGTCCTGGTTGCAGTGGATCACAACTTCGTCGCCGACTTTCCAGCGCTTCACCTTGTCACCCACGGCCCACACGATGCCCGAGGCATCGGAACCGGCGATGTGATACGGCTGCTTGTGCACGTCAAACATCGAAACAGGCACGCCCAAACCGGCCCAAACACCGTTGTAGTTCACGCCTGCTGCCATCACGAGGACCAGTACTTCGTGGCTGTCCAGCGTCGGCACGTCCACCACTTCCTGAAGCATCGCCTTGTCCGGCTCACCCTGACGCTCACGACGGATCGCCCAAGCATACATCTGCTTTGGCACGTGGCCCATCGGAGGCATTTCACCGACTTCATACAGGTCTTTTTTCGGAGCGTCGTAAGACGCAATTGCGCTGTCAGTGTCCAGAGCCATCGTGCCCTCCAGCTTTGATGTTGCCGCGATGCAGAATCGCGTTGTCTGACCATGAAATATCCACGGTCAGGTAATATTGCAACCGCATTTGAGGTGCTTTTGAAATTTTATAACCCAGCAAACGCAGCGAAAAATGCTGCAGATGCACAATTACTCCAGTAGATGCGCAATGGAATTGGCATAAAAAGAAAGCAGATCGCGTCGTTCTTCGATGGCAAGATAGTTGCCATTCCTGCGTTCAATGACGCGGCGTTCGACAAGAATGCGAATACCGACTTCCGTCGCGTAGCTCAGATC
>JAAERP010000347.1 GCA_024230215.1 Fuerstiella sp.
ACCCCGTTTTCCTCGCCAACCCTAAAACCTGGCTGTGACAAACCACTAGTGCAGGATGCTTCGCCATTGGATTCGAATTCATGCTCGGAACCATTGTTGGGGTTTCATTAATGGCTACAACGTGATGCGTGCATAACATGCACAAGTCATTCGGCAGTTTTATATTCTGGTCGGACCACCGCAATTTGGAGGTCTTTTCCGGTCAAATTTGACAACCGCGCCGGCGAATTTTTCTGTTTCCGCTGAGTGCTCCATCAAAAAAGATCGACAAACCCTGCAAAATGTAGGTCCAGATATCGCAGAGATCGATTGACACAGCAAACTGTTAAGTTAATACTAAACCCAATTGAGTTGCTGCTGATCGCGGGTCGCCCGCATTCAGCCACCACACAAGTAAAATCTTCGCGTATTCTCGGAGCTCACACAGGTAGCTCCAACAACTGACGAAGTCCCCCAGAGGCGTGACCGGTGCCTTAATTCCGGTTGTCATCGAGGGCGATGATGTGTCCTGATGACACTTCCCGGGGGGTGATTTGTCAGATTGTCATTTGAGGGATGCGACTGCCTCCCCGTTTGCCTCTGCAAACAGGTTTCTCGGTGATTCGTTGTCGAGTGGCATGAATCCCTTGGCCTGCCCGAAAGGGTTCGTTTTTCGCCTGCAAGACAGGCTCGCTGGTTACTGACCGTTCGCGAATCAACAACATTCGCCGTATGGCACGAGTTGCATCGCCATGCTGTCCTTTGATGTTGTCGTTTCGTCAATTTCAACGACGTGGGCAAGCATTTTCGCGCTTGACGCCGCTTTCGCCGCGTTTCTATTTGTTCAGGAAAACAGGGTTTCCTATGCCGACAAGCAGCTCCAGTGCTGAAGAGAAAGCTTCACCAGCACGCAAGACCAAAGCTACTGCTACACGAAAAAAAGTCACTCGCACTCGTCGCAAGAAGACTGAGAGTGAGGCTTCGACCGAGGCAGCAGCTACTGAGGATTCCTTTGGAGACGGAGTCGCAGAAGACGCTGCCGCTACAAAGCCGGCCAAAAAGCGTGTTGCTCGAAAAAAGGCGCCCGCCAGGAAAAAGAAAGTCGCAGTCGAACCGGATTTTGCTGACGATCTTGCCAAGGCTCCGCCTATTGATGATACAGCTGCCGTAATGGAAGAAGCGCGAGCCGCGAGGTTTGACGACCACGGTGCGGACACGATTGACGAAGCATCCGGGGACCGCGACGGTTCCGGTGGTCGTGGTGACGAAGGCAGCTCAGGTGACGAAGGTGCATCTGGAAAGACCAGTGATGGCGGTGGCTCGGGTGACTCAGAAGGTACTGACGACAACGATCGCCCACGCCGTCGACGAAGACGACGAAGGCGTGGTGCCAAGTCGGAAGGTCAGGCCGGAGCTCCGGGTGGCGGCGATACTCGCGGCGGCGGAGGTGACACTCGCGGAGCTGTGGGCGGCGGTCGTGGTGGTCGTGGTCGTGGTCGTGGTCGTGACGGCGGCGGCGGTGGTGGTGGCGGCGGTGGCCGTGGCCGGCAGTCTGACCGAGGTTCGCGAGATCGCGGTGGTCGGGGCGGTGGCGGCGGTGGCGGCGGAATGAACAGTGGCCGACGACGTAGCCGGCAGATTCAATTCACCGGCGAAGTTGTGGAAGGTCCGTTCGAGGGCATTTTGGAAATGCATCCGAAGGGATACGGCTTCCTGCGGGATCCCAAGAAGAATTACGCGGCCGAAGATGCCAATCCGTTTGTCTCAAGTTCCGTTGTCGAAAAGTATCGGCTTCGTGAAGGTGTGATGGTCAAAGGCGAAGTTGGTGCGGGGACCAGAAACCAGGGTCCAAGGCTTCAGGAAGTCGAACTTATTGACGGGTTCACGCCCGAAGAGTACGAGAACATCAAGAACTTTGATGAGCTCACGCCGATCAATCCTTTCGAACAGATAAAACTGGAAATTGGTCCACGTCCGGTCACGATGCGGGTCATGGACCTGCTATGCCCGATCGGAAAGGGACAGCGAGCGTTGCTGGTTGCTCCACCGAGGACCGGCAAGACGATGCTGCTTCAGGATATCGCGAATTCAGTCACAAAGAATCATCCGGAGATTCACCTGATTGTTCTGCTGATCGATGAACGACCGGAAGAAGTTACAGAAATGACGCGCAGCGTCGAGGGCGAAGTAATTGCTTCGTCACTGGACAACGATGTCGAGAGTCATGTGCGGATTGCTCAGCTGATCATCGAACGTGGCAAGCGACTGGCCGAAGAAGGTCAGGACGTTTTCATTCTGCTGGACAGCATTACTCGTCTGGCACGAGCGTTCAATAAATGGGTGAACCCGTCGGGCCGGACCGGGCGTGGTGGTCTGGATATCCGAGCATTGGACGTTCCGAAGAAACTGTTCGGAACCGCACGTCGATTTGACGAAGGTGGCTCTTTGACAGTCGTTGGCACGGCATTGATCGACACGAACAACGGTATGGACGAAGCCATATTTCAGGAGTTCAAGGGAACCGGCAATATGGAAATGCAGTTAAGCCGTGACCTTGCGGACCGACGAATCTGGCCGTCGATTGATATCAGTCGATCGGGCACACGTCGTGAAGAAAAAATTCTGGATCCGGAAACGCTCGAAGGAGTAACAATGCTCCGTCGCAGTCTGATCAGTCTGAGCCCCGTGGATGCCATGGAGCAACTGACAAAGACGATGGAGAAATTCCCGTCGAACGAGGAGTTCCTGTCACGAATTCAGGCGGTGTTGTAGAGTCAAAACTCCATCGCCGGAGCTGCGCTGCTGGCCTACTCGCTGTTATCGCGGCACCTGCAGTTGCATCACGAGATAACCAGTATCGTCAAAGCCCAGACGCGTGTACGTTGATTTCGCGGCGTCGTTGTCTTCCTCGACATACAATCGCAGGCACACAACGTCTGGTTCGTTCTGTATCTGCGTTTTTACGTGATCCAGTAGTTGGCGGAACACGCCTTGCCCTCGATAATCTGCCAGGACGTACACGCTCTGCAGCCAAACCACCCAGCCGTCTCGCCAGTCGCTCCATTCTCGCGTCAGCATCAACTGGCCCACGATTTTTTTGTCGGCTTCTGCGACGAAATAGCGGACTTCGTCTCCGACAGACAGCCCTCGCGTGACGCCGGAGCGAACGGTGTCGGGCTGCAGCTGCTTTTCTTCGGTTTCTGCTGCCAGCCGACAGTTGAAATCCGTCAGGACGTCGATGTCGTTTGGCCCGGCGGCACGGATGGCGGTGTGCATCTGATGACTCATGGAGACAAATCACGTATGGATGGGCGCATCAAAAAAGCCGTCGGGTCTGTTGACCAGACGGCTTCGAGTGTTGCAGCAAAGCTTGTCTAGAATGAGTCGCCGCTCAGCGGATTCTCAGGCGTAAACCCTGTAATACTACTTCGCAGTCGACTTCCGTCCGGAGTCATCAGTTGCAGGTAGACGCGTTCGTCAATGTTTTCGCTGATCGTCCTGGCCGAGCCACCGCACATGGAAATGACCACAATCCCGGGATGATTGGAGTTCAAATACGGGCTGCCTTCCGGCCCGACCTTGGCCTCGTTGGGATAGGCCGGCAGGTCGCCGGCCGTGTTGGTAGCAATGTCTCGTGCTGGAACGCCCATTGTGGTTACACCGACCTTTGTCGGATCCAGCGGGAACATGAAGCCGACGGCTCGCGTACGAGGATCAGCCCAAGTTGAGCCTGGTAGGCCAGCCGCGTTGATATTCTCGCCGAACATGATGGTGTTTTCTGAACCATCGTAGATCTTGCCGACCGATGAACTGGCGTTGCGTGTCTGAGCTACCAAGCCAGTGCCTGCAAACTCTGGCCAAAAGACGCCTGTGGCTTTTGTGATTTTGGTGTCTTCGGCATCGTTGACAGCCGGCGATGCGGCAATGTCATTAGTAACGGTATTTCCATTCCAGTTAAATTGCTCCTGCAGGAAACTATGTTCGATGGCCCCGCCGTCATTGGTAATGATATCCGGGTCACCAAATCCGGCGTTAGCAACGTAGCTCAATCCACCAGGTGTGGCAAAGGCCGAGTCATCGTTGGGGCAGGCGAATGCCTCAACGTAGAGATCTGTAGACAGCCGGGTATTGGCTCCGGCGTTAAATGCCACGTCCTTGTCCCAGCGGTCGTATGTACCTTGCTGGTCCATGTGCGGCAGCAATTCGACAGCCCAGCTGCGACCGTTAATCCGTCCCGTGGAAGCAGTGTTTGCTGGAAAATATCCCAATGCTGGCAGCCGACTCTTGTTCGACGATGCGAAATTCAACGTGGCCACCGTGACGTTACGGATGTTGTTCAGGCACTGAGTTCGCCGACCGGCTTCTCGAGCGTTCTGAATGGCTGGCAGAATCAAAGACATCAGAGTCGCGATGATGGAGATCACCACCAGCAACTCGATCAGGGTGAAGCCGCGTCGTGTCTTCTTGGACGCTGCGGTATGACGACGTGACTGCATGAGTAATCTCCAACGATAGAATGGGATATTTTGAGTGAATTCTGAACGACAGACGGGAGTAGCCGAATGGAGACGATCAGTCCATGTCACGGGACGGCCGACCCGGTTTTCAACGTCGCCCCCGAGGCCGTTGTGGGGCGTCATCGGCTGCTGTAGTGCCAGTAACGCAAATTCTGGGGCAATTCCTGGCAAAAGTCTGCAGTAATTGGGTGATATCTAAGAATTCCTTCTAAAACCAGTGGAGACAACACCTTGCAGATCGACCCATTGCGCCGTTCCGCGTAACCGGACCAGCACCAAACATGATGAGCAGTGTTCGTTTGTATCAATCGGCTGCGTTGCAAAACGCTACAAACACGGATTTCCTGGTGGGAGCCGGAACGACAGAGCGTTGAATCGTGATCAACGAAAGAATGGTCAGGCCATCATTGGCCGGCCACCGTTGCTCGCATCTGAGGTCCGGTATCGTGGCGGTTAACAGGTGTCAGCTGTCATTCTATTATGTCAGTTGCACGGCCGACGATTTGTGTATGGTGAATTTCTGACATGGCCAGGGAACGATGACTGCGGACGAATCTTCAAGCCATAACGAGAGTCAGAAACTCCCGCCGCTAAAGCTGGAAACCGCCGAAGCGAATTGGGAGGCATTGGCCGTCCATGTCGAGGGTTTTCTGGAAGCATGGGAATTGGCCGACGATCCGCCCGACATGAGTCCTCATCTTCCCGAGATGTCCGGGACGTTTCAACGGATGGTGTTGATCGAGCTGATCAAAGTGGATCTGGAGTATCGTTATGGCAGCGACGGCCGGAAGCTGTCACTGGAACAGTATCAGTCACAGTTCGGGGATCTGGTCGATCCGGACGGAATGCCGGTCGACCTTATTTATGAAGAGTATCACGTTCGCAGAACGGCAGGCGAAACCATCGATGTGAATGATTGCCTGGCTCGTTTTCCGGAGCAATCAGAAGCGATCATTCGCATGTTCAAGTTGCATTCGCCCACGGTCAGCATGTCACTCACCGGGCAGCCGCTGACAAGAACGTTCGAACCTGGTGAACGCATCGACGATTTTTATCTGATGTCGAATCTGGGATCCGGTGCATTTGGGAGCGTCTTTCTGGCTCGCCAGGAATCCATGCAGCGAATGGTGGCGTTAAAAGTCTCTGCCGACAAAGGGGCGGAAGCTCAAACGCTGGCGCAGCTGGATCACCCGAACATTGTCCGGGTGTACGATCAGACGCGTCTGCCGGACCAGAATCTTCGTCTGCTGTACATGCAATTTGCCGCCGGGGGAACTCTGCAGGCCGTGGTGCGGGCCGCAAGGAATTCAGACAGTAAGTATGGGCAAATTGTCGCCGACTGCGTTGCTGACGCGCTGGAAGCGACGGGCGTGCTGTCTGCTCAGAGTGTTTCGCTGAAGGATGGCATGGCCGACAGGCCGTGGCCACAGGTCGTCTGTCAGCTGGGCGTGGAACTTGCTCACGCACTGCATTACGCTCACGGTCAGGGCGTTCTGCATCGCGATGTCAAACCGGCGAATGTACTGCTGGACGCCAACGGCACAGCAAAACTGGCGGACTTCAACATCAGTTTCAGTTCCGAACTGCAGGGCTCCGGTCCGGCCGCTTATTTCGGTGGCAGTCTGGCGTATATGTCGCCTGAACAGCTTGACGCCAGCGATCCTGGCCACGCGACTCAGCCCACTGATCTTGACGGCCGAGCCGACGTGTTTTCGCTGGGCGTGCTGTTGTGGGAATTGACGCACGGGCGGCGACCGTTTGACGACGAAGCGGTCGTCGGTAACTGGTGTGAGACACTGGCAGCAATGGCGGCCCTCCGCCGCACGGGACTGCCCGTTCCGCCGGCTTCGGCCGATCCCGTCCAGCAGCGTCTGCTGTCCGTCGTGCGGCGCTGTCTGGCACCGGATCCCGGTGATCGATACCAATCGGGAAATGAGCTGGCCCAGGATCTTGGTCTGTGCCTGCAACCGCGAGTCGCCAGGTTGCTGCAGCAAAGTGAACATGGGTTGGCGGGATGGGCCTTGAAATGGCCCGCAGTGGCCGCCATTTGTGCGGCCATTCTACCGAACGCTTTGGCCGCCGTATTCAACTACGCATACAACGACCTGGCGATCAATAAATGGCTTCCCGACGCGACGGACGCATTTCAGAAGGTGCAGGTGACGATTAACTCCATCGCGTTTCCGCTGGCTGCTGTGCTGTGCATCTGGTTCGCTCTACCGTTGATGAAAGCTCTGCGTCGAGCACGTGAGGCAAAGGTTGGTGCCCCGAATGAAAGTGCACGACGTCGTGCGCTGCGACTGGGCCGCTTTGCTGCGTTGCTGGGAATCACGGAATGGGTCATTGCCGGACTGGCCTATCCCATCAGTCTGCATATCATCACCGGTGGACTGGACGCCAGGTGGTATGCTCACTTTTTCGGGTCGCTGCTGATCTGCGGGATGGTGGCCGCCGCTTATCCGTTCTTTCTGTTGTCCGTGCTGGCCGTTCGTTCTTTTTTTCCAGCGTTGCTGCGAGGTGACGCATTGACCGCCAGCGATGAGGCTGAACTGCATGAATTGTCAGAAGGGTCCGCGTGGTCGCTGTATCTTGCGGGCGGTGTGCCGGCGGCGGGAATCACACTGCTGTTGCTGACGAACGATGATATGGCCGACGCAAACATTACGTTCGCGCTGACGATTCTAAGCGCGCTGGGGGCCGCCGGGTTTGCATTCGCACTCTGCACTGCGCGATCTTTGCAGAACGACATCGAAGCGTTTCAGGAAGCCGGACGGCTCACCAGTCACGCGGAAGACAGTCGTTCCGGACGTTAAACGAAGCTCACGGGTATCGGTGTCGACGAGAGGGTCGGGAGTCTTTTTCCGACATACAGCATCTGACCAGGACACTGCATTGGCGGAAAAAGACTCCCGTCCCTGTGCGCTACGCAGGTTCCGCGGGTAATCTCTTAGCTTCACCCAGCAGGAAGAAGAACATCGTCAACATAGAAAAAACAGCAACGGCCAGTAGCAGGAACAGAAACAACGTCCAGCTGCGTTGCGCTACGTCGCCGGCAAAATAGTAGAACGCCGCAGTTGCTCCGAACGCCAATGCGTCCAGCAACGCGATCAGGAAACCGGAATGGGGCCCGCCGAACTCAATCGAAAACACACTCATGGGTATGTAATAACACGGCGAAACACAGAGCCCGAAGATAAACAGCAGTGCCAGTGACAGCAAGGTTAGTGCGTTGGCTGCCATGCCGAATCGTGGCATCAGATAGAAAGTCAGAATGCACCCGGCAGCAACCAGCAGCAGACCGCCCATGACCCACGCCATTGATCGCCGGCTGAGTCTGTCAAAGACGAATCCGCCGACCAGTACGGAGATGAGACTGCCAAAGGGAAACGCGGAGGAAGCCATCGCCGCATCGGCTGGTTGCATGTTGAGTGTGTCACGCAGATACAGCGGAACCATCAGCAGGAAGTCCCACATAATGGTCATCCCCATCATGCTTCCGGTGATCAGCCAGAACTGTCGATGGCGGAAGAAGTGTGTGATGGCTTCGGGCAGGCTTGTACCGGACAGCACGTGATTGATATTCCTGTCATTTCGGTCCTGTTCGCCGGCGTTGTTTGGCATTGCAGCGGCGATTTTTTTCGGCTGTCGCTCTTTGTGAAACGGCAAAGTAGACGGTGATCACGATGCCGGCGGTTCCGGCGATGTACAGCGTCGTCTGCCACGAGATGATTGCCAGCAAACCGCCCAGCAGCAACGTGGCGATTAGTGTGCCGATCCGTGAACTGGTTGCAAGAATTCCCCAGACACGACCATATTCGTTCGGACGAAATGTCGTCTCGATAATCTTTGCCATCGAAGGCCAACCGAACGACTTGGCCATCAGTGCCAGAAAGAAGGTCACCTGAAACATCCATACGGCTGATGACATCGCGAATGCCAGAACGCCAATGGCTGTGACCAGCAATCCGATGGTGAAGGTGAGTCGTCCTCCCAGTCTGTCAGCAGCATATCCGCCGATCAATTTACCCACCAAGGCGCCGATTGTCCCCATCGCAAGGATGCGTCCCCAGTCCCCTATGTCGATGCCGAGATTCGGATCAGCAGTAATGGCTGCGCCTGCAACCGGCGGAGCCATTCTCAGTACCATGAACATGGCATAGCCTGTGTACATGGAAACGATCACCATGACCTGATGGCGGCGATCAATACCGCCATCGGAAGCCGCTGCTGGAGCTGTTACGTTCGAACCCGGCGTCGGAACACCAACCTGATACGGAGATGGTTTGGGTTCAGTCATGGCGCGGCCTAACGGTCAGGGCAGAGTTTTGATTCCCGGGACAGACCTTCCAGCATAGCAGTCAGGCTGGCTTCCAGTCGATTCAACACGGGATCTCCATCGGCCCCGCGTTCACGTTTGGCTGCGACAGGGATAGGATCGCCCACCTGTATAATGGCCTTCATGGGCGGATGGATCTGCTCTTTGCCAGATAGGTTTTCGGCCATTCTCTGGACTGTTTCCAGAATGCGGTCCACTGTCGGGTTGGATGCGATGTACTCGCGCGGATACAGGCTTAACGCCTGAGCAAACTGCATGTCCTGCAATTGTCGCCAGCGACGATCGAGTTCCGTCGCGAATAGTGGCGTCGTGT
This sequence comes from Fuerstiella sp., assembly GCA_024230215.1. Classification (GTDB taxonomy): domain Bacteria; phylum Planctomycetota; class Planctomycetia; order Planctomycetales; family Planctomycetaceae; genus Fuerstiella. The sequence goes on from JAAERP010000347.1 coordinate 9,146, forward strand.
TCGGGGCTGATTCGTTGTCAGAGATCATGTCCGGCACAACGGCCTGGCGAAGTTTCTTGACACGATTGATGACGGATTCGTCACTGCGGCTGTCCAGCCATTCTTCTTCCAGAGGCAACAGGAGGGCATCAATCAGAGTCTCCAGACGGTCGGAGATATGTCCGGGACGAGGTGCGCCCAGATACTCGGTTTCCTTCAGGCCCAGCAGCGCGTTGCCGACCTTGTAGATGCGTTCGACCATGGGCATGTCGTCCTGAGTTCTCCATGACAACCGTCGTTCAATTTCAGCCAGAATTGGCCCGGCCGTGTCGTTGATATTTCCGTGAAACAGGTATCGGATGGCCACAGGAACGACGTAGACACCCGCTTCGCTGTCGGCGGCTGCCTTCTGTCTTTTTCTTGTTGCCGTACGGGCGATAAACGACACTCCTTCCATTAATGCATTCAGTCTGTCGTTTGCGTGACTGAGAGCTCCTTCCGGAAAAAGAACCAAAGGGCGTTTGCCCTGTGCGATGATGTTGATTGCTGTTTCCACGGCCCTGCGGTCGACGCCTTCGCGGTAGACGCTGAATGCTCCCATTCGTCGCAGTGCCCATCTCAACAACCTGCTGCCTCGAAACAGGTGCGAACTTGCCATCACAAAAAATGGCTGGTGGAGTGATTGTGACAGACTTTGCAGCACCATCGCATCAGACATGCGACAGTGGTTCGGCGCCAGCACAATCCCATGCCCTACAGACAGCAGTGATGCCAGCTTCTGCTGATCGCGGATCTCGACTGAGTTGATTCCGTAACGAGTCCTGAGCATTCGAGTTGCAAAGCGGGAAAGCAATCGTGGCCAGATATTACCCTGATGTGGCGGAACAAATCTGTAGTTGGAATCCGTGACGATCAAAGGCGGCATCTGCGTCTGTCTCCGGAACGTCTCCGTGCTCGGTCACGGTCGGGTTCAGTGCGAATCAAGCTACGCTCAGTTTAACCGCGTCTCGGAGGAAGTTGCCAGGCATCGACAATCAGCGTCCCGTTGGGGGGCCGTCTGCGATGGGATTTCGGCTTGCGTCCCTTCCATACCTGGGTGCTGGATGTAGAGTGCGAGAATCGAGACGTCGTTCGACGTCAGGGCGAGGCGACGAATGAAGCAGAATGCGTGCTTCCGCGATTGGCGTCGGTCGTATCAGCGGCAGGACTGGAACTTTCTGCTTCCGGGCGGTCCCCGGCATTGCCGTCGTGAGCTTCATCGACACGTCCTCCGACGGTGCCGGACGAACCATGCCCCGCGGAATCGTCCGAGTTTGTCTGTCGAAACCACCGCACCAGAAAACGGGTCAGCGGATAAGCAATCAGTGCCCCAATCGGGGCGACCAGCAATGAACCGATGATCATTGGCGTTCCGACCTGGACTGCCAGCGAACAGGTGGCCTGCCACCAGCCAGCGAGTCCGTCAAAGTTCAGAATTGCCTCGAATTGATCAACCGTGGCATTGCCGGGGACGAACCATGTGCCGAGGCGATACCAGAAATAGTACAGTGGCACCATGGTCAACGGGTTGGAAACGTAGGTCGACAGCATGGCTGCCGTTACGTTGAAGTAGAAGAACCGACGGCTGAGGATCACCAGGGCCAGGATCAAGACCGTTTGTATTCCGACCGAGGGAGTCAATCCCACAAAAATACCGATCGCAACACCCATCGCGATGGCATGGGGCGAATCGTCCAATGCCAGTACACTTCGCAGCAGAACGCGAGGACTCGCGGACAATTTCAGTACTTGTCGCCACATGTTGCGAATTCTTATCCTATTGGCACAACCAGAAGAAGCAGTATCCACAGAAATATAGTGCGCGATCAACCGTCTCGCAAAACGCTTTCAGAGATTCTTCAATCCGGTGGTGGAACGCGGGAATCAACAACAACGGCACGTGCAGGCTGCGGCACAAACAGTATTCCTGATACGATCAGGACAATTCACTTTTTCGGAATACGAACAAGTTGGGCTCAACTATGAGAACGCTGCTCACCCTGTGTTTTGTTTTGATATCGGCTCATGCAGTCCCTGCGGCACAGGAAAACCGTCAACTGCCAGGGCGGCCAGCGGCCCGCACACCTGAGTGGGTCTGGGACAGTGGTGACCGAAACGGCCGCCGGAATGTCGTCTTCAGTCATGCATTTGAATTACCAACAGCGTTTCGCGAGGCTCGTCTTCGACTGTTCGCCGACTTTGCGGGCTGTTCCGTTTCGCTGAATGAGCAATCGGTTGTGTTGGTGGATGACTTTGGCCCGCAACTGGATCTGGATGTCACGAATTTCCTGCGACGGCACAAGAACACCATCCGTGTGCGTGCGCAGGGATCCGATGGGCCTTCTGCGATTGCACTGTCTGTGCAGGTCACGACAGACGAAGGTGCGATAAAGACCATCGTCACTGATTCTTCGTGGCTGGTTCAGGCTGATAACACAGCAACGTCCGAAACACCACAACGGAAACCGATCTCGTCGGCGGCCGTGAGTTTTGGAAAAGTGGCTGCCCGAATGTGGATCGATCCCCGGCTCAGCAGGATCACAGCCATTGACGACTACACGCAGTGGAAGCTTGCCAGTGACACGCACGAAGCTGCGGCTGAAGCTCATGTTTCCGTGCCGCCCGGATTCAAAGTTGAGCTGCTGCGAAAAGCTCGGCCGGAAGATGGTTCATGGATAAGCATGGCGTTCGATCCCCAGGGACGCCTGACGATAAGCCGAGAAGACAAAGGCCTGCTGCGCCTGACACTGGCGACCAATGGAAAGCCGGATTCCCTCGAAACTCTGAACGATACATTGCTGGAATGTCGCGGTCTGCTGTATGCGCAGGGTGGTCTGTATGCCAACGCCAATAATTCGAAGGGACTATATCGACTTCGTGATTCGAACGGTGATGATCAGTTGGACCAGGTAACGCTGCTGCGCGAGTTTCCAGGCGGCGTGGGGCACGGCCGCAACGACCTTGCCATCGGCCCGGATGGTTTAATCTACAGCATTCACGGTGATTCAGTCGATGTGCCACAAACGAATGTTGATGATCGGACATCACCGTTTCGCGACGGTCGACTGAAGAAGCCGCAGAAACAGGGACACGTCATGCGCACCGACAGAAACGGCGAACGCTGGGAGCTGGTGGCCAGCGGTCTGAGAAATCCCTACGGCATCGACTTCAACGAAGACGGAGAGCCATTCACTTATGATGCCGATGCCGAGTTCGATATGGGAGCACCCTGGTACCGGCCGACACGACTGGATCATCTGGTGTCGGGGGCTGACTTTGGCTGGCGCGGTCTGACCAATCAATGGCCGCCCTATGATCTGGATCACGCCGACAACGCCCTGCCCACGGCGACGATCGGAAAGGGGTCACCGACCGCTGTCAGGTTTGGGCGGACGAGCAACTTTCCGGCGCCGTGGAAAAATGCCCTGTTTATTCTGGATTGGGCTTATGGCCGTGTGGTTGCGTGTCATTTGTATCCGCGGGGAGCGGGGTACGTTTCTCGCAATGCAACGTTTCTGAAGGGGCGACCATTGAATGTCACTGACGTGGACTTCGGTCCCGACGGTGCGATGTATCTGATCACGGGAGGCCGCAAGACAGAATCGTCGCTGTTCCGAGTGCGATGGATCGGCGAATCGACGGAGTCGCAGACAGCAACACTGCACGAGGCCGCTCGAAACACCTTTTCCTCAAAGCAAAGAGGACTCCGACGTCAGCTGGAACGCTGGCACACCCGGTCTGAAGACGGGGACGCTGTGGACGTCATTTGGCCGCATTTGTCGAGTCCCGATCCCCTAATCCGCAACGCCGCACGTGTTGCCCTGGAGCACCAGGACACCGGTTACTGGCGAGATCGTGCCCTGGGAGAGACACATGCACCCACAGCCGCCGTGTCGCTTCTTGCCCTGGCACGCGGCATGGTGGCGACGGATTCTTCTGAAATCATTACTGCGGCGAACAATCTGTCGACGGACGGGTTTTCTGTCTTTGACACACTGTGCCTGCTGCACGCCTATTCGCTGTGTCTGGCCGACACAACGCACGTGCCTGCGGCTGTTCAGAATCGTACGCGGACACACCTCAAAGCGTGGTTGGCCAAAGAAGCCGAGCGTCAGGTTCAGCAAATTGGACCACTCGGCACGGGCCACGGCATCCCCGCAAAACTCGGCCGTCTGGTCAAACAGTTGGAAGGTGTGGTCGCCAATGCCGATCTTATCCGGCTCCTGAAAACGTCGACCAGCCAGGAAAACCGGATGCGATATCTGTTTCTGCTGCACGACACCACGACTGGCTGGCAACACGACGATCGGGTGCTGTTCTTCGAAACGCTTGGTGAACTGGAAAGGAACGCCATTGGTGGCGATGGAATGCCGGGATTTCTGCAGCGAATTCGCCAGGGGGCAATCGACAGCCTGTCTGAGGTCGAACAAGTCGCGTTGGGAGATCTGATTGAGCGTCATGACAACACTGATGAAAGCACTGCGGTGATCGAACGGCCTCACGTTCGCGACTGGAGCATCGCCGACATTGACGAGCTGCTGGGCGCTGCACAGCAGCACAACGTCAACTCGGAACGAGCCCTTTTGGTGTTTGCTGCAGCACAATGTCGTCGCTGCCATCGAATCCACCATCGAGGTGGTGTCACGGGGCCCGATCTGACGTCAGTCGGTAATCGCTTCAGCCGCCGCGACATCCTGAAGTCAATCCTTGCGCCTTCCGATGTGGTGGCCGAAAAATACCGCAACATTCAGATCGTCACGACGACCGGACAAACGATCGTCGGTCGCGTCGCGACCAATGGGGATTATCGTTCACCGACACTCAGGATCTCAACGGACCCACTGGAGCCCTTAGAGATGATTGAGATACGCAAAAGCGAAATTGATGCTCATCAGTACTCAGGCGTGTCGCCCATGCCGAAGGGGTTGTTGTCGACGTTCACGGCCGACGAAATTGTCGAGCTGCTGGACTATCTGGCTGCAGCGTCCGGCAATGTTGGTACAACACCAGTGGATTAGAACAGGCCGTTAGCCCGCATTTCTCGCCACTGCCTTACCGCCTGACAGCACGCTACCGTGAGAAATGCAGGTCAAATGCAGTTTACTTTTGCTCGTGAACAGTTCTGGCTCGTGTGGGCAGCCGTTCTGTTATCAAAACACGTCAGCCCCGGCCATGAGTCAGCGAATCTCATTGTCGCTGATCTGAAATTGACCTGCCGAATTCTCAGTCTTCGCGCTGTGGGTCCGTGGCAAACGTTTCCTCGCCAAGATTCAGGATCCTCGCAGGCAGAATTGCATCGCGACCGGAGATGCCTCGGACAACTGCAGCTTCAACATGTAACGCCGTGCTCTGCCCAAACATTCCAGGCAGGAAACGGCCACTGTGATTCTTCAGGAAACAACCGTACTCAGTCTGATTGGCGTCGATGCGTTCCACCTGACCGGTGACCAGGGCGGGAGCGTTGCCCTGCCTGGCATTGCAGATTCTGAAGTTGTCGCCAACATCAAGCCCGTCGGGACAACGCAGCTTCACGCCGCACTGCGAATAATTCAAAACCTGGACCTGAGTTCGTTGCGGTTGATTCGGCAGTTCTATCCAGCCCTGCCAGTTGGACTCGTACCGAAGGCTGTTGCGCAGTTCCCACCATGATTTGGACATGATGGCATCCGGAATCGGACCGTTCAGAAACACGCCAATCTGCCAGCCCTGGTGACTGGGTCGACACCAGTGAACCACACCGCGATGCGGAATTGAACCTGATGCCAGGTCGATGTACATCGACAGGTGAAGTCGCGTGCCGCATCGCAATGGGCGATCCGTCAGGAAACGAATGTCTCCCCTGGCAACGTCTTCCACAACAACCGGCAACGGAAATCCCGAATCCAGGCTCGCGCACACCTGAATCCCTCCGGTGGCGGATTGCCGTCGTGCAGCAGCTGTTGTGGTTGAATCGGAATACATGGAGACGTCGGTGCAGCTGTGACGTGATGCCACTGCTGCGTAAGGGGGAATCGTTGAGACGCACCTGTCGAGTCGCCGGCTTAGTAAGAAAGCCGAGGTTAAGACTGCCGCGTTTTAGTTGGGGAAAACGAAACGACTTCTGAGCCACAGATCGAGTTCAATGGGAGGAACTGAAGTCGAACCTGCGAAATCGAAGGTCCGTCTGGGAAACATCGGCCAACCCTGTGGCTTGTATCGAAAATTCATGTCGTGCGGCCTCGGTCCGCTGCTCATCCGGGCTCAGGTTGCTGTCTGGTCTGGCGCGCCGCCATTAGCCCGTTCACACGCTCCGTCGGACGGGAATCAACAGTTTTTGTCGGCGAATCACGTCAGCCGTTGTCCCTTCCTGGTCGACTCCGGCTTAGAATTGAGTTTTTCCTGCACCAACATTCAGCCCGCTGGAAACCAATGCTTCGCCCAATCTTCGTCCATCTTCTGCCCACACTGTTTGAGCCGGACGACGTTGTCGGTGGTATCGCGGTCGTCGTCGACATTCTTCGAGCAACAACAACGATTACTCACGCGCTGGCGAATGGAGTGGAATGCGTGATTCCGTGCGGCAGCATTGAAGAAGCCCTTGCGGCCAAAAACGACTTGCCGACAGGTACATGCCTGCTGGGTGGCGAACGCGGCGGCGTTCGGATCGATGGCTTTGATCTGAGTAACTCACCGGATGATTACGGCCCGGATGTTGTTAAAGGCAAGTCGATCGGCTTCACCACCACCAACGGAACAAGGGCACTCATTCGTGCCGAAAAAGCGGACCACGTTCTCATTGGGGCATTCGTGAATCTGTCAGCCGTCACAGATCGGCTGCGCGTTTCTGGCCTTCCAGTTCACATCGTCTGTGCCGGTACGAACGGACAGATCACTGGAGAAGACGTTCTGTTTGCCGGCGCCGTCGTGAATCAACTGCTCGACCGTTCCGCTAGAGATTTCGAAACGTCCGATTCCGCCCGCATAGCGCTCAATTACTGGCGTCAGGAATCCGGCAACGGTTCGACCGAAGCTCTGCAGGCAGCCTTGCGGCGGTCGCAAGGCGGGCGAAATCTGATTGAACTGGGTTACGACCGCGACATAACGACAGCAGCGGATACTGACTCAGTCCCCTGGATTGGAACACTGAACGAAGCCCGAACAATCACAGCGTGCGTTGGTTCTGATCAGGAGAACAGCAGCGATTAGCCCTTACAGCGTTTCACGCTGACTTGTCGCCGCGAAGAACGCTTTTTCATAGCAGTTTCGTTGCTTCCAGGAGCCAGTGTCGTCTACGACAATAACTAAACTACTATCGTTGGTGATTGGGTGTCTGCCGCTGGATCTGGAAGTGTTTTCCTGAGCCTCACGGCACTGGCGGAGCCAGTGGCACGCATGTGTTGCCCATCGCGCCGCGTGCTTCGATTTTACTCGAAAAGTACCCCGCGTTCGTTTGAGTGCCGTTTCTTTCTTCCGTAGTGCAGGCAGCCTGTCTACGGAGAAGACAGGCAAACAGTCTGGTAGTCTGCACTACGTTGACGACTCTGTCCCGTGTGTAGCTCAGTCTGACAGCTGCTCTAATTGCGAGGCTTGGCAGGTTTCCGCTTCTTGCCTTTGCCGCCTGCGAACCCCCTGCTGCCCGATCCATTGGGGCGAAATGATTTTCCGCTTCTGCCTGCACCGCCGCTTCGATCTCCATTGCCGTGGCGTGGGCCGGAGCTGTAGTTTTCGGCCGTGGCCCGACTCAGCCGCAATTGCTTGCCAGCCACGCGGGTCTGCTGCAGCGTCTGGAAGACATCGCGGGGCATGCCTTCCGGGAGGTCGATCGTGCTGTACGAATCATGGATGTTGATCGGGCCGATGTGTTCGCCGTCGATACCGCCTTCATTTGCGACAGCTCCGACGATGTTTCCGGGCTTGACGCCATCATCCCGGCCGACTTCAATGCGGTAGCGATCCATGCCGCGCTGCGGAGGTCCGGCCTGACGACCGCCGCCTCGCTCATTTCGACGGGGACGATCTGCGAATTTTCCGGAATCGTTCCTTTCAAAGCGATCTCGGCCGCCTCGCTCGTCCTTTCTTTGATCGCGGAATGGCTCGTTTCGTCGGGGACGGTCTTTCATCAAAAACGGCCGACCAGCCTGACCGATCTGTGCCAGCGCCGCCGCAATCATTTCCATCGGCTTGCCCGATTCCTCGGCGTACTCTGTGATCAACTGCTTGAATACGGTCAGGTCGTCACCTGCGGTCATATCGGTAATGCGTTGTTTGAATCGCATAACTCGCATTGCATTGATGTCATCGGCCGTCGGTGGCTGCACAACTTCGATGGGCTGCTTTGTCGTTCGTTCGATTAACCGCAATTTATGGCGCTGTCCGTTCGTCAGAAAGATGATTGCTTCACCCTTGCGGCCGGCTCGACCGGTGCGACCCACGCGGTGGATGTACGATTCGCTGTCCTGAGGAAGATCGTAATTGAAAACGTGGCTGACCCGAGTGACATCCAGTCCACGCGCTGCGACGTCCGTGGCCACCAGAATGTCCAGTTGACCAGATTTGAGCTGTGAAATCGTTCTTTCGCGAACTTTCTGAGGCATGTCGCCGTTCAGTGCAACCGCTGAAAGACCGTGCCTCTTTAACTGATCGGCGACAGTCACCGTGGCTTCTCTGGTCTTCGTGAAGACGATAACGCCGTCGCTTTCTTCGGCTTCCAGGATGCGTGTCAGCACGTCAACCTTGTCACGTGGAGCGACGAACAACGCCCGTTGCCGAATCGAATCGGCCGTCATGGTTTTCTTCTTGATGGTGATCCGCGCCGGATCGTTCAGGTAGTTTTGAGCAATGCTGCGAATCGGAGCTGGCAGCGTCGCCGAAAACAGAGCCACCTGTCGCTCGGGGGGAGTCTGTTCAAGCACGAACTGGACGTCGTCAAGGAAGCCCATGTTCAGCATTTCGTCGGCCTCATCCAGCACCAGGCATTCAATGCCGCTGAGATCCAGTGTCCCTCGCTTGATGTGATCAATCACGCGACCTGGTGTGCCGACAACCACCTGTGCTCCACGTCGCAGTTGACGAAGTTGAGGTTGATAGTCTGTTCCGCCGTAAATCGTGGCGATGTTGAAACCGGAAAGGCATGACGCGTATGTGGAAAATGATTCCGCCACCTGAATCGCCAGCTCGCGAGTAGGCGCGAGTACCAGAACCTGTGGCTTGCGCTGACCGATTTCAATCCGTGTCAGAATTGGCAAGGCAAAGGCAGCCGTCTTTCCCGTGCCAGTCTGCGACTGTGCCAACACGTCGCGCCCCTCCAGCATGTGCGGAATAATCTCTGCTTGAATGGCAGTCGGTGTTTCGTAGCCCGACGCCTTTACGGCCTGCTGCACTTCGCTGCTGAGCGGCAGGTCTAAGAATGTTGGAGTCTGAGGAATGTCCTCGGAAGGCGAATCTGATTTGGTGACGCGTTTGATGACAACCGTCGGCTTGGTCGAGGCGACGGGTTCCGCTACGACGACGGGTTCCGCCACGGCGACGGGTTCCGCTACGACGACAGGTTCTGCTACGACGACAGGTTCTGCTACGACGACGGGTTCCGCTACGACGACGGGTTCCGCTACGACATCGGGTTCTGCTACGGCGACGGGTTCTGCTACGGCGACGGGTTCTGCTACGACGACGGGTTCTGCTACGACGACGGGTTCCGCTACGACATCGGGTTCTGCTACGGCGACGGGTTCTGCTACGACGTCGGGTTCTGCTACGGCGACAGGTTCCGCTACGACGACAGGTTCTGCTACGACGACAGGTTCTGCTACGACGACAGGTTCTGCTACGACGACGGGTTCCGCTACGACGACGGGTTCCGCTACGACGTCGGGTTCTGCTACGGCGTCGGGTTCCGCTACGACGTCGGGTTCTACGACGGCGACAGGTTCCGCTACGACGGCGGGTTCAGCTACGGCTGCGGTCACTACCGGCTCAAGTGGCTCTAATACAACCTGCGTTGTAGGCACTTCAAACGTGTCAAATGGCGAGCCGCCAGGATTGTCAGTGCGCAATTCATCTGTGGAAACATTGTCAGACATCGGGATCAGATTCTTCCGGTAAATGGATTTTCACCGCCTTCGATCTACGAAGGTGGCGCGTGCGTCTCGTCAATTAGGCGAAACCGCGATTGGGGCGTACGCATCTTGTAAAAAAGCACAGATAGCGACGCCGCTTCAATCACCAACAGTGTTCTCGTTGTGCGGGTTTGTACCCGGGGAGAACATTCAGAAGACCTGTCGCCTGCGAGCCTCGTGGGGAATTAGCCGCCACTTAACGCTCGCGACATTCTGTATCGGCCGACAAGACCGAATTATTTCGAAGTTGTGCTGACTTCGAAGGCTCATTGCGCGGGTAACCTACACGAAAAAGACGGCATTCAACAGCGGAAAGTTCGCAATTCCAAAACAAATGGCGAACACAGGCGTTCGCACGGCAATCCACACCGCAAACTTTCCGTTATCGTTATGTCGCGTTTGCTCCGGATTGACAACTTGGTCTCCTGAATGGAAAGTTGGCTGCAGGTCCTGGTAGCAAAAATGCAGGGAAACCGCCGGGGCAATCGTTAGTTGCATCTTCAGGCGAACGTCGCTCGTGGCCGGACAACGTGCGGCGACCACGGGAAAGCCGTTTTCCCATCCGTGGTTTTGGCAGTGGCAACCAACCGGCAGAAACTGTTCCGACTATTCTCGATAATCATGACTTCTTCCGGCATGCTGCACCTGTTTGCTGAATTAGACGAGACCATTCACGGCTGTGCTGCGGCGCTGCGTGCGAAAACGATCACCTGCGTCGAGTTGCTGGATCGGTGTCTGGCTTGTGTCGACCAATGGGAATCATCGGTCCACGCATGGGTGTCGATCGATCGTGAAACGGCTCGACAGACGGCTTGCGAACGAGATCGTGAATTGGCGGACGGACACGATAGAGGGCCACTGCACGGAATTCCGCTCGGCATCAAGGATATCTTTGACGTGGCTGGCCATGTTACGGCCGCCGGTTCCAGGGCGTGGGCCGCGCACGAACCCAGGGTCAACGACTGTCCCGTCGTCTCAAAGTTGCGTACCGCAGGTGCCATCATTCTCGGGAAGACAGTCACCACGCAGTTTGCCTGTTTTGACCCACCGCTGACGCGCAACCCGTGGAACATGAACCACACGCCGGGCGGTTCGTCCAGCGGATCCGCCGCCGCCGTCGCCACGGGAATGTGTCTGGCGGCGATTGGGTCTCAAACCGGAGGCTCCATTACCCGACCATCAACCTACTGCGGCATCGCAAGTTGTAAGCCTTCCTTCGGAACAGTCAGCCTTCGCGGCGTCGTGGCTGTCGCTGAACACCTTGACCACCCCGGCCCGATGGCCCGCTGCGTGACAGATCTCGTGATATTGCTGAATGTCATCCGTGACACTTCGTATGCGGGGTCCATTGGTTCAGCCGCGGACATTCCTCCTCGGATCGGATGGATTCATGGACTGTTCGACAAACAGGCAGACGACGATGCTGCTGCTGCTGTCACCAGCGCTGTCGAAGTGCTGTCCACTGCCGGCGCTACGATCGTTGACGTCCCTCTGCCGCATGACTTCGACAGCGTTCTTGAACACCACGGCATCATTATGTCTGTGGAAGCTGCGCAGACGCATTGCGACAACTTTGCGGCCGATCCGGATGACTACTCGCCAGCCGTCCGAGATCTCATCGAACGCGGCATAGCGACTTCGCAGGCACGATACATGGCGGCGCTGGACCATCGTCAGCGATTGTGCCGGGGCATCGACAATTGTTTTATGGACGTCGATATTCTGATCTGTCCTGCCACCACCGGGCCTGCTCCCGACCGATCAACGACGGGCAGCCCCGCCATGAATTCGCCGTTCAGCTATACCGGGTTGCCGACCGTCTCGGTTCCGACACAGTGCACGGCCAATGGCCTTCCGCTTGCCGTGCAACTGGTCGGTAGAATTCGCGACGATTCCACTTTGCTTGAATCGGCGATATGGTGTGAGTCGCAACTTGCTGCCGCCAACCGTGAACCGTAACGAAAACTCAGGAAGATGATGACACTCGCGCGAATCGCTGCTTATACGTTACTCACGCTGGCTGTGTTCCACCGCATTGCACACGCCGATGATAAACCGCTCAAGGTCTACATTCTGGCTGGCCAATCCAACATGGAAGGCCATGCGCGAGTTGGAGTGCTCGACTACCTGGGCGACGACCCGCAGACGGCGCCACTGATGGCCGAGATCAAAAACTCCGACGGCAGCCATCGCCTGATTAAGGATACGTGGATTTCGTTCAAACCGGTCTGCGGGGAAGAATCGACGGTGACAATCGTGAAGTCTTCGGGCAACTCACGACGGTCTTCGCTTTTGTTGTTGCTTTGATCACGGGATAGCCTGATGCGAAAAACACCGATCGTCTTGATTGCAATGTTCTTTGAATTGTTCTGCAGTGGGCCACAGATGTTGTGGGCCACCGCGCCGGACATCGTCGTGATCATGGCCGACGATATGGGGTATTCAGACCCGGGATGTTTTGGCGGCGAGATCAAAACGCCAAACCTGGACCGTCTGGCTGATGGCGGGCTTCGATTTACAAACTTCTACAGTGAGAACATGTGCTGGGTGTCGCGAGCCGCGATGTTGACGGGTATCTATCACAAGACATCGATGGTGAAGAACACTCTCCATCCACGCTGTGTGTCGCTGGCCGAAGCTGTCCGGGGAAACGGATATCAGACTCGAATGTCGGGAAAGTGGCATCTGGCCGGGAAGCCCTATCACGTTTATCCAAACGACCGCGGGTTTGACCAGTTTTATGGCATTCTCGGTGGTGCGGCCAGCTTCTTCGCTCCCGCCTCTTTGTGTCGCAACAGGACGAATGTCGAAGAGGAGGCGCACAACGATCCGAATTACTACTTCACGAATGCGGTCAGCCGTGAGGCTTCCCGGATGATCCATGAGGCCGACGCGGATCGGCCATTATTCCTGAGTGTGGCTTACACGGCTGCTCACTGGCCACTGCATGCACCGGAAAATGAAGTTGCTGCGTACAAAGGCAGGTATGCGATCGGCTGGGACCAACTGCGCGAACAACGGCTGGAACGAATGAAACAGCTTGGCATTGTGCGGGATGAAGTGACGCTGTCGAATCGCCACACAAATGTTCCGTCGTGGCAGACTGAGCCCCACAGGGAATGGCAGCAACGCCGCATGGAAGTGTATGCGGCTCAGGTGACCGTGATGGATCGGGGCATCGGCCGGATTGTTGATGCTTTGAAACAAACCGGGCGGTTCGAAAATACGTTGATCTTCTTTACGATCGACAACGGCGGTTGTCATGTGGAATACACGCCGGACCGAAAGGGCGACTATCTTCCCCAGGCTACTCGCGATGGTCGTCCGGTGCGCCCCGGCAACCTGCCGGAGATCATGCCCGGCCCGGAGGACACCTATCAGAGTTATGGCCATGGCTGGGCGAATGCATCGAACACTCCGTATCGACTGTTCAAGCAATACGACCATGAAGGCGGCATCCGCACGCCCATGATCGCTCACTGGCCAAACGGGATCACTGCGACGGGGCGTCTGGTGCCAACGGTGTCTCACCTGATTGATATCATGCCGACTGTACTGGAGGTGACGGCGACAACGGTCCCGGAAGAAATCGCTGACGGAACGCCAGTGCAGATGGATGGCATTTCGCTGGCTGGCGCATTCACAGGCGAAAGCCTCTCAGGGCACGAGACGCTTTTCTTTCATCACCACAAAGGGCAGGCTCTGCGACATGGAGATTGGAAACTTGTTGCGGCGAAGCAAGACAAGAAGAAGATGTCGTGGGAATTATACAACCTGAAACAGGACCCCACCGAACAGCAGGACCTGGCCGGTCAGATGCCGCAAAGAGTTCGGGAGCTGTCTGCGATTTGGGACGCGGAGTCCGCTCGACTGGCCACACAGGCGCTCATTGATTGACCGCACCAGCTGAATCCGGGCCGATGTGCTGGATGCACAGGTGGTCGTGTTGCCAGGATTATCAGCACCGAGACAACGGAACAGTTGAGAAGTTCATTTGTTCTCCTGAACCGTTCTGGCTCGAGGTTATGGCGGTTTCTCCGCACGAACACGTCTGTGGCGGCCACGAATCAGCGTGAATCGCTGTCGCGGAATTCAATCCGGGGACACCGCGGCTGTCGTGAACTTCAGGCCAACTGTCACGAATCGGTGATCTGAACCAGCATCCGTGCCGACGTCGTATGACGAACATGCCAGGTCATCCGTTGTCAGTACGTGGTCCAGCACCAGACCAAACGGAAACACCGGGTATCGATACCATGTTGGCGTGATGTCAAAGCTGTGACATCGGCGCTGCAGTCCGGCAGTGTCTTCGAAGTTTGCAAAGAAAGGAGACCATGGTGTCAGGTTCAGGTCTCCCATTACGATGACAGGCGTATCCGGTGCCCGCTTTTGCAGGTTTCGGACTTCTTTGGCCAGCATCTGAAGATGTCTGTTGCGGTGCGAAAATCCCCGTTTTCCCATCGGTGGAAACGTGTGGGTGGCCACAATTTGAAACCTGCGTTCATTGACCTTTGCGACAGCCACAATGGATTGAATTGCTTCGTCGTTGAAGTACGTCAGCTCCGCCGATTCAAGCTTATGCCGGGAATACAGGCCAATCCCAAAATTGCCGTTATCCTGCGAATCGACCAGCGAGAACGGATAGTCTTTCTGAAAAGTGTGCGCCAGATGCTTCCGCAGACCGGAACTGAGTTCCAGAACTGCGATCACGTCGGCATCTGCAGAACGCAGCTGCGATTCGATCTCGGCGTAATTGGTGTTACCAGTGAAGACGTTGGCCGTTGTGACGGTGATCGCCGGTGTTGTTACAGCCTGTGTCTTCTGTTGAATAACAGACGTGAAGAACGGCAGATGAATCGCCAGCAAGAGAAAGTGCAGTGGCAGCACCCGCCATCGTCGAAAGACGCACGTCACAACCGCAGTTGCAATCAGGCCAAGCATCCACTGGGCCCGCAGATTTGCCGACAGATCGCCCAACCAGTTGGTTTCGGCCGACAGCGTGAGCAACGTCACCACGACCAGAATAGCGATTGCCACAACATTGCACAGCCAGATGTAATCGCGGACCACACGAACGAAACGGTCGCGAATCGCAGACGATTCGTTACCCGCATTATCGGGCCGAGGCACAAGACCGTTATTGTTCACAGCTTGGGACCGTCCTGCGAATTCCTGCAGTGTGCAACACGAGCAGCTTCACACCTTTCGAGTGGTCACCCGAATTGACCGTCGAAAACGACATGCAACTGTTGAAGACGATACACGACCGTCGAAGACGACACACGACCGTCGAAGACGGCTTGAATCGGCTTGCGGGCCGTTTCGCATTAAATGTACTGGTTAATGAGGTTCTCCAGCATCTCCTGACGTCCGCTCTGGTTGGCGTCCGCTTCGCCTTTTTCCGTCATGTACGCTTCCAGTTCCGCGAAAGTCGCGCTGCCCTGCTCAATGCGTTTGCCGATTCCTTCGTCGTAGCTGCTGTACCGTTCCTGCACGACGTCGGCCAGTGCCTGATCGGACCGAATTCGGGCGGCCGTTTTCAGCCCGCGAGCAAACGCATCCATGCCGCCGATGTGGGCATGGAACAGGTCCACGGGGTCAATGCTTTCCCGACGGACTTTTGCGTCAAAGTTTGTTCCGCCGGCACCAAGTCCATCCTGAGCCATGATGACCAGCATGGTCTGGGTGGTCAGATAAATGTCAGTGGGGAATTGATCCGTGTCCCAGCCCAGCAGCAGGTCGCCGGTGTTGGCATCAATGCTTCCCAGTGCGTCCTGGATGCGAGCGTACTCAAGTTCATGCATCATCGTGTGGCCAGCCAATGTCGCGTGGTTGGTTTCGATGTTCAGTTTGACAACATCCAGCAGACCGTACTGTCGAATGAAATTCAGGCAGGCTGCTGCATCGAAGTCGTATTGATGTTTGGTTGGTTCCTTCGGCTTCGGTTCGAACAGAAACTGTCCGGTGAAACCAATTTCTTTGGCGTAGTCGTTGGCCATGTGCATGAAGCGGGCCAGGTGGTCCAACTCGCGTTTCATGTTCGTGTTGTACAGGTTCATGTACCCTTCACGACCGCCCCAGAAAACGTAGTTTTCACCGCCCAGCATATGAGTCACTTCGATGGCTTTTTTTACCTGAGCGGCAGCATATGCGAACACGTCGGCATTGGGGCTGGTGGCAGCGCCATGCATGTATCGTGGATTTGAAAACATATTGGCGGTGCCCCACAGAAGTTTGACACCCGTCGCTTCCTGTGACTGCTTCAGTTTCGCTGCAACGGCATCCAGATTAGCGTTGCTTTCCGACAGAGTCGCACCTTCCGGCGCGACATCGCGATCATGAAAACAGTAATAGGGCACACCCAGTTTGGTGATGAATTCAAACGCCACGTCAACTCGGCGAAGGGCGTTGTCGAGCGAATCTGTCCCGTCGTCCCAGGGACGATTCAGAGTCGGCGCGCCAAACGGATCAACACCCGTGCCACGGAACGTGTGCCAGTAACAGACACTGAATCTCAGCCAGTCCTGCATGGTCCGGCCTTCGATCATCTCCTCAGGGTTGTAGTGTTTGAACGCCAGTGGATTTCGGGAATCGGGGCCTTCGAAGGCAATCGTCGGAACATCGGGGAAAAAATCGCTCATCGAACGTAAACCTTCAGGGCAATAATTGACAAACCGCAGCTGGCTGCAGATTTAGAAATCCGGACAGAAGACTGCAGTTTAGCGAGGCTCGTGCCGGAATAAACTCAGACGCCTGGGTTGTCTGAAACGTTGCTCGAAATGCGCAATGTCGACAGCAGCCTTGACGCCTGGCCGGCTTTGCCACCAGCAGTCTTGCAGAGAGCCGGCTTTACCAGCAGATTCTGCCGATTTCTGACAGCTTTGACTGCAGGGAGGAAGTCTCCGTTGGCAAAGTGGGGTCGATTGGCTGTCCGATTCTGTGGTAACCTGCCGGACGCGTTGAATTAGAAATTCCCGGGAGGTTCACGGATGAACATGTTGCAGCGACTGATCGCCTTATCCTGTGTCTTTTTCTGTGGCCTTCTGCCAACGGTAGTTGCGGCACAGGACACTGCGTCATCGGCCGAAACACCGTCCGCAGTGACGCCTGCGGACGATGCCGAAAAATATCTGCTGCGATTCACATTTAAAGAAGGTGAAACGCTGCGTTATGAGACTGAGCAGCAGGTCACGCAGAAGGCCGTTGCCGCAGCTGGCGCCAAGGTCGATTTGTCGACGGTGAAACAAACTCGCCTTTTTCGAGTGGGTGAGGTCAGCGAACAGGGCGAGGCACAGGTTTCCATGCAGTTCGAACACGTTCGTATGGAATTGAAGTCAGATGATCAACCGGTCGAGGTCTTCGACACGTCCATGAAGGAATCCGAAGTACCGACCAAGTTCCGAGCAGCCGCGCGAAAGCTGATGAGACCCGCTCCCACGTTCGTATTGCGCACCGACGGCACGCCCGTGAACGACGATGGCGTTGAACAGATCCCCGAGGGTGGTCAGGCGGGTTTTATGATGCCATTGCCTCAGGAACCCATCGCCGTTGGCAAAACATGGAAAGTGAATATTGAGCCGGAGGTTCGAATTGCCGAAGGAGTCATGCGAACGATTTCTCTGTTACGGACGTATCGGTTGACGGAAATGAAGGGCGATATTGCCTCTATTACGTTTGCGACGTCCATCGCATCAAGAGTCAGATCGCCGGCCATCAAGGCTCAGCTGCTGCAGGCCACACCCAGGGGGAAGATCCTGTTCAACGTCAAAACCGGGCGCGTGTTGGCGCGGGAAATCACCTTTGATCGGTCGGTGATGGGAGCCGTTGGACCAAATACACTGCTGAGCGCCAAAGGAAAGACGACCGAAACATTGCTGCCAGATGCCGAAAAACAGGCTGCCGTGTCCGCCCGCTGACGGTTGGTCCGGGTACACCCTGCCAGGTGACGTGCACGTGCCGTATGGTCGGCGATGTCAGGCAACCTTCGTTGCGGGCATCGAAACTATGTCGAACGCCTCTTCGTAGGGCAGGAATAGGGCAGATGCGTCAGGCAGATAAGTCACGGCAAGAGTGAATATTTGGTGCTGTTGGGCTGGATGGGGTGTTTGTGTTTACTAGACTTTGTAAAGATTCAAGGGAAAGGTTGGTCTGCCGAGCAGGCGGTATGGAGGCTCAAGGGCCGAACGGAGCGGCATCGCACCCCTTTAAATGACGGGCCCATAGCGGGCGTCTCTGGAGAAGGAATCTGCCGTGACGTGGAATCGTGTTCGAGTTGTCGGGTATTTATGCGCGCTGTTGGTTGTGTCGGCATCGGCGATGGGTGGCGGATGGGAACGTGACTTTGAAACGGCGTTGAGCCGAGCGAGGGACAGCGAGCAGCCGCTGCTGATTCACTTCCACGCAAATTGGTGCGGGCCATGTCGCAATATGGAACGTAATGTACTGAATACGGCAGACGTGCTGTCGGCGTTGACGAAGAACATCGTGGGCGTCAAAGTTGAGAGTGATACACGTCGCGACCTGATTCAATGGTACGGCATCACGACCCTGCCCAGCGACGTCATCATTGAAGGGAATGGCAATGTCCTGCACCGAGCATCCGGCACCGCGTCTCGCTCCGGTTATGTGGCAAAGTTGATCCGATTCGGCAGACGCTCACGCATTCAAACATCGACTACTGTGACTAAGCCGGCACCGAGGCGCAGCATCAAGGTCACGCAACGTACTCAGTTGCGTGTACCAACACAGACTCAGCAACGTCCCATGACCGTTGCTTTGCAGGCACAGACCGTCGCCGTTGAGCAGCAGCCGGGCGCCGTTGAAGAAATGTCGGTCGTAGCGAAGGAGACGACCGTTGCAATGCCGGAACAGACCATCGCCGTGCAGGAGCAGGTGGTCGACGCACCAGCCCGTCGGACGTTCGACGCAGAGTTCGCACAAATCGACAATGCTGAAGATCCCGATCCTTCACTGAGCAGGTCACTTCGCCGTAAATCGGGGCGGCGAATTGGACTCAATGCATACTGTCCGGTGGCACTGTCAACCGGGGCGGAATGGGTCATGGGTACCACTGAGTTTCGGCACGAATACCAGAGTGTCAGTTATTTCATGAGCAGTGCAGCGCAACTGAAGAGGTTTATGGCGAATCCGGGAAAGTATGTTCCGTATCTGCACGGTTGTGACCCGGTCGCGCTGCGGGACGAAGACAGGATTCAGTCCGGTGCGATCGAGCTGGGAGCATCATATCAGGAACGTGTCTATTTCTTTGCGAACGAGCGAAACCGAGCTGCCTTTCTTGAGGCTCCCGAGAGGTTCTCCGCCGAACAGGCCGTAGCCGTTATTCCGCCTGGAACTGCCAGCGATGGGTAGAGCCATGCAAAGCAAGGCCGAGACCGATCCAGTCCCGAGTAGAATTTTGCGCAGAGTAGCCACAACGTAACGGAGACCCGGTCAACCATCGTTTGCGAATAACGCTCACCGGCGGGCCGGGACCACCACATTGATGCCTATACCACATTGATGCCTATACGATGTGGTTAGCCGGCGGGGGAATCAAGCCCGGGTTTACACTCGGGGTGACCGACGATCCTGGCTTTGGCGTGGCGGAAGGCGGGGTTCACGTCCACGATCTGCAGGCAACAATTTTGCACCGGCTGGGCATCGATCACAGAAAGCTAACGTTCCGCTCGCGGGGGCGAGACTTTCGGTTAACGGATGTTCATGGAAATGTCGTGAAAGAAATCCGGACGCGGGGCGGTCCGCAAGCTGATGCGAGCTAACGCCTGGAACCAGCAACCCGCTCGCGTTCGTCACTGAATTTGACTGAACTGTTGCATGTTTTGAGCGACAGGAATGCTGTACAATGCCCGACGTCGAGATCAGGGATTTCAGATCTTTGATTGGAACACCTAAGGAAGAGATACAATTTCAGACCAGTGACGGTCTGCCCCGCCCCGTTCGGCGGGAGACGGGACAATGGCAGCGGATTAACGTTCGCTACACTCAACTGACAGGGTTGTTGAAATGAAATGCAGTCGTCTTCGAATTATTCTCGCTTCGTTGTTCATCATGTCGTGGTGCCCTGGCGTCTCAGCTGCCGATAAGCCTGCGCCACTCAAGGGCCTGCTGATCACCGGCGGCTGTTGCCATGACTACGAAAACCAGAAGCGCATCATCACCGAAGGAATGAGCCAGCGTGTCAATATCACGTGGGACATTGTCCATGAGGGTGGTACTGGTCGAGACCACAAGATCTCCGTCTACAGTGACAAAGGATGGGCGAAGAAGTACGACGTCATTTTCCACAATGAATGTTTCGGTGGTGTCGTCGATGACGATTTTGTGCAGGCCATTACTGCGGCTCATCACGATGGCGTGCCTGCAATTTTCGTGCACTGTTCACTGCACAGTTATCGCAATGCTGCTGTGGCCGCTGATTCGTGGCGGGAATTGATTGGCGTCACATCACGAAGCCACGAAAAGAAACGAGCTGTCAAGGCGGTGACGGTAAACGCCGAACATCCTGTGATGAGCGGTTTTCCAGAGGAATGGCAAACGCCGAACGGTGAGCTGTACAAAATCGAACGAGTGTGGCCAAACTGCATTCCGCTGGCACAGGCCTACGGCGAAGACACAAAGAAGGAACACACGGTTATCTGGCTGAACACCTTCGGCCGAGCTCGCGTGTTTGGGACTTCGCTGGGGCACCACAACGAAACCATGAATAACGACGTCTGGCTGAATCTTGTTGCAAAGGGTTTGCTGTGGAGCGTTGATCGGTTACAGCCAAATGGTCAGCCGATGGCCGGCTACGAAGGGGCCGGAATCAAGCCGATTGTGATCGGAGCAAATCAGGTAGCTGTTCCTGTGCCGGATCCACGTTTTACAGCGGCGACGCGGTAGTTCCGACATAGGGCTGGCGCCCTGCTATCGATCTGGTTTGTAGCCTGTGTTTCAATCTGTTGTTAAAGGATTGAAAGTCTGTCCTATGTCAGGGGTGTCTTATCGCCGGTACCAGGCTGACGCTCTTCGGATGACCTCAGGCCACAGGCAGTTGCTGTTTCCATCGGATCAAACATGAACTGGGCACTTGTCGCACGACTGTTGGGACTGATTTCACTGTTGATCGGCGGTGCCATGGTGGTGACACTGCCCTGGTCTTACCCATGGTTCGGTCAGACGGTTGTCTTTGAACGTGCCGCTTTTGGGGGTATGCTCAGGTCGATTGCGGTGTGTGGTGTGGTTGGCGGACTTCTTCTGTTTAGCGGCCGAGGCGCAAAGGAGAAGTTGCTGCGGAAGGAGGCGTTGGCGGTTGTTGGTGTCGGCTGGATCCTGTGTGGCATTCTGGGGGCGCTTCCATTTCTGCTGACGCCGACCTATCGCACGGCGGCAGTTCCGATGAGCATTTGTGATGCCGTGTTTGAATCGATTTCCGGCTTCACGACAACCGGTGCGTCTGTGCTGACCAACCTTGAAGTTCCGGCCGGCATTGCCGACTGTGAACAGGCTGCCTTACGCGGAGAAATCGCGTACGTTCCTCGCAGCGTTCTGTTCTGGCGCAGCTTCACGCACTGGCTGGGAGGCATGGGCATCATCGTGCTGTTTGTCGCAATTCTGGGACAACTTGGTGCTGGCGGCAAAGCGTTGATGCGTCGAGAAGTTCCAGGTCCACTCACGGACACGGTGCGGCCGCGAGTTCGCGAGACAGCAATGCTGATGTGGGGCATTTATCTGGGGCTGTCGGCGTTGATGACTGTGATTCTGCTGATTCAGGGGCTGGATGTTTTTGAATCGTTGTGCCACACCTTTGGGACCCTCGCAACGGGCGGCTTCAGCACTCGAAATACCAGTGTCGGCGCATTTGGCAGCGCTGGTATCGAATTTACCATCATCGTTTTCATGATTGCCGCCGGTACCAACTTTAACCTGTATTATTTGCTGCTGCGAAAGCCTTCCAGACGTCTAGAACGCACGGTTATCGACCGTGTTCGTGCGTTTTCTTCAGATCCGGAGTTTCGAGCGTACCTGTTGATTCTCTTTGTCAGCACCGCGACGCTCACAGGTGTGCTGTACAGCACCGGCACCTACGATTCCGTTTCCAGTGGTTTGCGTCATGCTGGTTTTAACGTCGTGGCTGTCATGACGACGACGGGCTTCGGCACAGAAGACTTTGCTCGCTGGCCGGAGTTCTCTCGATCGGTACTACTGTTGCTGATGTTTGTGGGAGGATGTTCCGGGTCCACCGGTGGCGGCATCAAGGTGATCCGTTTTCTGGTCCTGTGCAGGGTTCTGAAGCTGGAGGCGGAACGTGCGTTTCGTCCGAATCTTGTTCGCCCGTTGCGTATCGCAGGCAATCGAGTCGACGATTCTGTGGGACGTGATGTACTTGTCTATTTCTGCCTGATTGCCGTTATTTTTGCAGGCAGCTGGTGCCTGCTGCTGATGTTGGAGCCGGGGATGCAGTGGCAGGGAGAAACATCTGCCGAGAAACTGATCGACTGTGCCGGAGCTGTGGCTGCAACGCTGAATAATATTGGTCCGGGACTGGGTGTCTGTGGTCCTCACGGCAACTACTCCACGTTTTCAGATGCGTCAAAGCTGCTGTTGACGGTTCTGATGCTATTGGGGCGACTGGAACTCTTCGCCATCATCGTGCTGCTGATCCCCGGATTCTGGAAGCTGCAGTGACGCGACGTCTACTGCAGCCTGGTACGGCAGGCCGCGTGAAATGCGTGCTGAAACTGCTTTCCGAAACACAGTGCCGTACTGTGTGCGGCCTACGGTACTCAGGTTGTCGGCAGGCGGTGTCATTTTGTAAAGGCGGTGTTGGGTTCCTTGAGATCCAGTTCCTTTATCCATGTATTACGGTATCGCACATCGTGACCTTCGCATTGCAGCTTCAGGCCCTGTGGTGTGTCCGTGATTCCAAAGCCGTTGTCATTGCCGCCGTCAACGCCGGAATTGGGACCGCCCCAGACCTTGTTGATCTCAACATGATCGTGAACCTTCTTGCCATTGAAGTACATTGACACCCTGGGCTTCCGGGTCAGTTTGCCGTCCTCAAAACGGGCCGCCCGAAAGTTGATGTCGTACGCGTTCCATTTGCCGAAGCCGTTGTAAGCGTGATATGGCGATTCCGTTTCGTTAATAACGGCTCCCATACCGTGCTTCGTTTTGTCGCCGTCCAGCACCTGGATTTCGAAGCGATTCTGCAGATAGACGCCGCTGTTGCCACCGGGTTTAACCACCAGAAACTCGATGTGCAGTCGGAAATCGCGATACGTTTTTTTTGTCACGATGTCCGCGGTTCCGTACTTACCACCGGCGGCGGCCGGATCGTCTGTCATCACAACCGTGCCATCGTCAACCGGATCATCAACGATCTTCCACTTGATCGGCAGTGATGAGGAAAAGCGTGGTCCCTCCCAGTACGTCCACTTTTCATCCAGCATCTTTCGAGACCCGTCGATGATTAGCTCAGCGCCGTCAAGCGGTGCGGCGCCAACGCCAACGTCCGCGACAGCGGTGGCTCCTGGATCGAAGCAGTGACAGGTCAGGACAGAGGTGACAACGAAGAACATGCGCAACATGATGGTGCTTTCAATGACTCGGAAACGTGCATCGGCGACGGGCCGAGTGACTTTTATCGTGGCTGGAGCTTCCCGTCGCAACGCTGCGACCGGTTGCCCCGGCCACTTTGGGGAAATCTGTTTCGAATTCGCAGACACATGCGGACTTGAAGGAAACCACCCACCTTCATTGGCGTATATCCGCATGTTTCTGCCCATCGTGATGTGCACTTGAGAGCGAAAGTCGGCAGCCGGCAACCTCCGCTCATGCCGCCCGTTGTGCCGACGAACGGCCGCCTGTTCGCAGATTCAGGCGCGGTATTCGATCCTGAGGCCGTTTCACCGGTCGAATCTGCCAGACTGTCAGCGATTCCTCTTGCTTCGTTGTTCGTTTGGGCGGCACACTATGCCGAACAGAAGTTGGGCACTGAATTCTGCCGAACACACTAAGGAGACATGCGTCGTCGTTGTGATGTGTCCGGTATCGCTGACGTTTGTCAGCCGGAATCATCCCTGTTCGTACGTGACGTGACCTCACAACAGCCACGGACCTCGAAAATGAATCGTCAAAAACAACTCTTCGGCTTTTGCCTCGCAGCTCTGGTGGCGTCGTTGGCTTCCGCGCCGGCCCTGGCACAGGGGCTGATCTTTCACCTGCCGGAAGACGGTACGGGCGTGGAGTACGAAGGCGAGATCATTCAGGAAAACGTGCGACCGGACATCGCGGACGGCAAAGAAACACTGAAATGGAGTCGCGAGATCAGTATTAAATCTGTGGGGCGTGAAGAGGCCGAATTTGAAGGCACGGTGCAGCCATGTCGGTGGATCGAAATCAAGGTTGTCACGGGTGACCCGGGAGCAGCGGGCATTGATCCAGGTCCGGTGGGGGCCCGCATCTACAAGGTTCTTGTTCCGGAAAGTAAGGTGCTGGATACTGCGCTTGATGGTGACTCAGTGCCAAATGTGATGCTGCCGATCGTTAAGGGGCATTGGCGTCTTGGGGAGAATGAGGTGAAAGTCATCAAGAGCCCGGCTCTGCGAATCAACCCGACGGTCTGTTGGCTGAGCAATTACCTGGAGCCGGTCGTCGTTTCTCCCTCCGAAAGTCCTCAGACAAAAGCAGCCAACAGGTCGTTCAACGCCAGACACCTGAAGGGAGAAACTGTCATGGAGCGGCCTCAAAGCCGTTCCACGAACGAAGGGCACTTCTGGGTCACACCGGAAGTTCCGTTCGGTCTGGCTCGCTGGGAAGTTGTTGTGACTCGTGAGCGGAAGGAATCGACGGCGCCCCGTAACACGTTTGCCGAAGTCAGCACGATCAAGAGCACCATGTCCGTGAAACGCATTCTGGATATTGCGGAAAGTGAACTGAACACGGAGTAGAGCAGTTCACTTGTTTTCGTGAACCGTTCCGGCTCGTGGGCGTACCCGCTTCTCAGGCTGAAACGGTTCCGTCGCGGCCGGGAACCAGTGCGAAACTCTGTCGTTGTTACGGATCATAGCCGAGATTCGGCGCCAACCAGCGTTCTGTGTCCTTGACGGACATGCTCCTGCGAGCGGCGTAGTGTTCGACCTGGTCTCTTGTCAGTCGGTCGACACTGAAGTAGCGAGCTTCCGGAAGGCTGAAGTACAGGCCACTGACCGATGCGGCGGGCCACATGGCAAAGCTCTCCGTCAGTGACATGCCGGTGGCGGCTTCCGCGTCCAGCAGCGTCCACAGCTCACCTTTGGGAAGGTGGTCAGGACATGCCGGGTAGCCGAAGGCCGGGCGAATGCCTCGATATCCTTCGGCGATCAGGTCATCATTAGACAGGCCTTCACCGTTTCCGAAACCCCATTCTGTGCGAGCCTTCGCGTGCAGGTATTCGGCGAATGCCTCGGCAAAGCGGTCGGCAAGGGCTTTGATCATGATGGCCCGGTAATCGTCACCGGAAGCTTCGACGGACCCGGCCAGTTCGTCACAACCGTGTCCAGCCGTGACAGCGAATGCTCCAATGTAGTCAGCGCCGGGACGACCTGCGGAATGGGACGACCCGTTCGCTGAGTTGTGGCTGGACGCCCCCGCCACCGGAGCAACGTAGTCGGCCAGGCTGCGGTAGTCCTTCTGCCCGACTCGTTCCCACTGCTGTCGCAGCATCGGAAAACGCATGTGTTCCTGACTGCGAGTCTCATCTGTCCACAGGATAATGTCGTCGCCATCCGAATTGGCCGACCAGAATCCGTAGACGGCTGTGGCGCGAAGGCTGCCGTCTGCCAATAGCTGCTGCAGTTCGGCCTGAGCATCGTCGAACAGTTTTCTTGCCTCTTCACCGACAATTTTGTCTTCGAAGATTCGGGGATACTTGCCGATCAGTTGCCAGCTGCTGAAGAACGGAGACCAGTCGATGTGCGGTACCAGTTCCGCCAGCGGCATATCTTCGATCACGCGAGTCCCCAGAAAGTCGGGCGTCGGTGGTTCGTAGTTGTCCCAATCGATGGTGAACCGATTCTTCAGAGCCTGCTTGTACGGAAGAAGTTTTGCCTGTTGTCGCTGTTCAAACGAAGCACGAGCCTTCTTCTGTGCTTCAAGGTTTTGCTGTACATAGGCCGGCTTTGATTCCGGGTCGAGCAATGCTTCAACGACGCCGACCGACAGAGATGCGTCACCAACGTGAATTATCGGGTGGTCATAGGTCGGAGCGACCTTTACAGCAGTGTGCTTGGCGCTGGTGGTGGCTCCACCGATCAACAGCGGCAAGTCCCAACCCTGTTCTTTCATCGTGCGGGCGACGGTGATCATTTCGCCCAGCGAGGGCGTGATCAGTCCACTGAGGCCAATCATGTCGGCGTTGCATTTCTTCGCTTCTTCCAGAATCGTTTCGCAGGACACCATGACGCCCAGGTCAATTACTTCAAAGTTATTGCACCGCAGCACGACGGCGACGATGTTTTTGCCGATGTCGTGAACATCGCCTTTGACCGTCGCGATCAGAAATGTGCCTCGTGCCGTGCTGGTTACTGTTGTTGCGTCCGACTCTTTTTCAGCGGTTGCCACAATGGTGACGGCTTCATCGCGAGTTCCCATGAACATGCCGTTTTCGGCGAATAGACTCCTGTCATCTGCGGCAGCCTTTTCTGCCTCCATAAACGGTTCCAGCCATGCCACGGATTTCTTCATCACTCGTGCCGACTTCACCACCTGCGGCAGAAACATCTTTCCGGCGCCGAACAGTTCGCCGACGACGTTCATGCCGTCCATCAACGGTCCCTGAATCACGTCCAGCGGTCGACCGAACTTCTGGCGGGCTTCTTCGGTGTCGTCGTCAATATAGTCTGTGACGCCCTTGAGTAACGCGTGTTTCAGCCGTTCTTCGACGCTGCCATTGCGCCACTCCTGCGTCCGCTTCTCGCCGCTGGCCTTTTCTTTGACCGTTTCGGCGTAGTCAATGAGGCGTTCGGTCGCATCCGGCCGGCGATTCAGCAGCACGTCTTCGATGAAGACCAGCAGCTCGCCGTCGATCTCGTCGTAGACTTCCAGCTGAGTCGGATTAACAATGCCCATATCCAGGCCGGCCGCAACCGCGTGATACAGGAACGCTGCATTCATCGCTTCACGGACCACGTTGTTGCCGCGGAACGAGAAGCTGATGTTACTGACGCCGCCGGATGTTTTCGCTCCCGGACACTCCTGTTTGATCTGCCGCACGGCTTCGATAAATTCGACGGCGTAATTGGAATGTTCTTCCATGCCGGTTCCGACCGTCAGAATGTTCGGGTCGAAGATAATATCTGTGGGTGGGAAGCCGACATCCTCGGTCAGCAGTTTGTAGGCTCGCTTGCAGATTCGCACCTTCTCTTCGCATGTGACCGCCTGCCCGGCTTCATCGAAGGCCATGACGATGGTGGCCGCACCATAACGTCGAATCGTGCGAGCGTGTTCGAGAAACTTCTCTTCCCCTTCCTTCAT
This sequence comes from Fuerstiella sp., assembly GCA_024230215.1. Classification (GTDB taxonomy): domain Bacteria; phylum Planctomycetota; class Planctomycetia; order Planctomycetales; family Planctomycetaceae; genus Fuerstiella. The sequence goes on from JAAERP010000347.1 coordinate 36,772, forward strand.
GCTGATGCTGTTAACAATGCTCTTGCCCTGACAGCACTTCAGTCCCGCTTCAATGACGTTCCAGTCAGAACTGTCGATCATGATCGGCACGCGTACATCGTCGTCGTGCAGCAGCCACAGGAATTTCTCCATGCAACGCGGGCCGTCCAGCAGGCCCTCGTCCATATTGACATCAATCACGTTCGCGCCGCCTTCTACCTGATTGGCGGCGACGCTGAGAGCTTCGTCGTATTTTTCTTCGCATATCAGCCGAGCGAATCTGCGCGAGCCGGTCACGTTGGTGCGTTCACCAACATTCAGGAAGTTTGTTTCGGGACGCAGGGCAAGGTAGTCGAAGCCGGAATATGTGGACCAGCTGTTGCCCTGTGGGATTTTTCGCGGCGGTACGTTGGCGACGGATTCGGCAACATTCCGGATGTATTCGGGTGTGGTCCCGCAGCAGCCGCCCACTACATTGACCAGACCGGCAGTGGCTGCCGTGTGGATTGCTTCCGTGAATTCGCTGGCGTTGCTGTCGAAGCCACCCATGCCGTCCGGCATACCCGCGTTCGGATAGCACGTGACATATCGTGTTGCCATTTCAGACAACGTTTCCAGGTACGGCTTCATCTGAGTGGGACCCAGCGCACAGTTAAATCCGACACTGAGTGAGTCAAAGTGTTCGACCGACGTGTAGAAGGCCTCGACCGCCTGGCCCAGCAATGTGCGACCACCGGTGAAGATCGTGCCGGAAATCATGACCGGGATCTCGCGGCCCTTTTCTTCAAACACCTGTGCGATCGCGAACAGACACGATTTCATGTTAAGCGTGTCAAAGCTGGTTTCCGGCAGCAGCAGATCGCAACCGCCGTCCATCAGGCCACGGACCTGCTCTGCGTACGATGCCACCATCTGGTCAAAGCCGACCGGTCGGGTTCCGGGCCTGTCGGCGTTCATCGACAGCTGAATCTTTGTCGGTCCGATACTTCCGGCAACGTACCGCGGCCTCCTGGAATCTGCAGCGAAGGCTTTGTCGGTAACCGATCGGGCCAGTTCCGCGCCAACCTTGTTGATCTCATACGTCAGTTCCGAGACCCCGAATTCTTCCAGCGAGACAATATTTGCGTTGAAGGTGTCCGTCTCAATGATATCTGCGCCGGCATCGACGTATTGCTGATGAATGTCTGCAATCAGCTGCGGCTGCGTCAACACCAGCAGGTCAATGGCATTCTTGACGTCAATGTGATGGTCTTTGAGTCGATCGCCGCGATAGAACGCCTCGTCCGGTTCATGCGACATGATCAGTGCACCCATTGATCCGTCGATCACGAGGATGCGTTTTTCCAGAAGTTCACGAATGTCGGGCTTGCTGGGCATTTGAAAATAGGCGGGGCGGCCCGCCAGCCGTATTGAGCGAACGCTCGGAAACTGACGGTTCGCTCCCGTTGATCATTGCGAAGGGGGACGGGAAACGGTTGGAAAGCACGCGAGCAGATGTCAGCAGGGCTTCCGAAGTGGCAGATTCTAGGCACATGCCTGACTCCACGAAATACTCAATTTTGTTGATATTGTTGATTCTCGATGCTCGTTATGCCCCTGCCGTGGTGTTCGGGGCTCCGTCCGTTCACCCCGGATTTTGGCTCGTAGAATTGCGATCCTGGTTCGCTGGCCGTAGGATGCGCGGTTCGGCCCGAGCGAAATGGCTCAGATCTGGCCGTGTTTCTGCCTGTAAATGCGAATTTAACCAGCGGTCCTCGACCGTTTCGGCTTTTTTCACTGCCCTACCTTGTTCTGGAGATTGTGAACTCATGGCGACCGACAAAAAGAACGCCTCCCGTCGAGATTTTTTGAAAACATCAACAACTGCCGCCGCTGCTGGTAGTGTCCTCAGCAGCCTGAACGCTGTGCAGGCTGCTCATACCAGCTACGACGAAACCGTTCGTATTGGGATGATCGGGTGCGGCGGTCGCTGTACGGGGGCCGCAGAGCAGGCCATGAACACCGAGGGGCCGACAAAGCTGATCGCCATGTGCGACGCTTTTGACGACCGCCTGCAGGGCAGCCTGAAGACTCTTAGTCGCAAGCACACCGATAAAGTCGACGTGCCACAGGAAAGACAGTTTGTCGGTTTCGACGGTTATAAGAAGCTGCTGGACACAGACATTGACCTGGTGTTGATCGCGACTCCTCCGGGATTTCGCCCTGTTCATTTTGAAGCGGCAGTCAACGCCGGGAAACACATCTTCGCTGAAAAGCCTGTTGCCGTGGATCCTGCAGGTGTACGACGTTTTCTGGAAGCTACGCGTGTTTCCAAAGAAAAGGACCTGCTTGTTCAGATCGGCCTGCAGCGTCGACACGAGCCCGCATACATGGAAACCATCAAGCGTTTGCATGATGGTGCGATCGGCGACATCGTGGCTGCCCGCGCGTACTGGAATGGTGGTGGTGTGTGGACTCGACCTCGCAAAGAAGGTCAGACGGAAATGGAATACCAGATGAGAAACTGGTACTACTTCAACTGGCTGTGCGGTGACCATATCACCGAGCAGCACATCCACAACCTGGATGTGATGAACTGGCTGATGGATGGTCACCCTGTGAAGGGGCAGGGACAGGGAGGACGCCAGGTCCGCACCAGCAAAGAGCATGGTGAAATCTACGACCACCACACTGTCGAATTCACGTACGGTGAAACGCCGTACGGAAACGACACCCTGATGCTCAGTCAGTGTCGTCACATTAAGAACTGCTGGAACAAGGTGGACGAGTTTGCTCATGGCAGCAACGGTTCCTGCCACATCGGTGGTGCTAAGATCTTCGACAAGAATGGCAACGAAACGTGGGCCTTCGGTCGCGGTGGTCGCGGCGGACATCAACAGGAACACCATGACCTGTTTGCAGATCTGCGTGCCGGCAAGCGTCCCAACGAAGGCGAGTATGGTGCACACAGCACGATGACGTCCATCTTTGGCCGCATGTGTACATACAGCGGCAAGGAGATTAGCTGGGACGATGCCATCAACTCGGAAGTCGTGGTTTCTCCGATTGACAAGTTCACCGGTATGACCGACACACCGCCGGTTCTGCCAAACGAAGATATGACCTACAACATTCCGATGCCGGGAGTTACGAAGGTCTTGTAGGATCAACGGAACTGAATCGAATTCTGCAGGGGCTGGCGTCCGCAAAGACGCCAGCCCTTTTTTACACTGGTGCAGCCACTGCACGAGTCTCGTCGAAATCCAGCGACATCCATTGCGGTCGGAGGTTGTATGATGTCAGAGACGCACTTTCTTTCGTGTTAGTTGGGGGTGCGATGAAGAATCGCGTTGGGCATTTGTTCGCTCGTTGTATGTGCTTTTGTCTTCTGGCTGTTCTCAATTCTACAGTTCCCGTACACGCCGCGGACTACCCGAAAAAACCAGTCAAGATCGTTGTCCCGTTCGCCCCTGGCGGCGGCAGCGACACATTTGTTCGCATCGTTCAGGGCGTCGTGCAGAGCGAAGAACTGCTGGAGCAACGGCTTGTTGTCATCAATCGTCCCGGAGCCGGTGGCACGATTGGCAGTCAGTATGCCAAAGATTCCGAGCCCGACGGATACACGGTTCTGAATCTGCACGACGGCATCCTGTCGGCCCGACATGCCGGACAGACCGAATACGGTCCGGAAGCTTTCGAACCTATTGCGGCAACGGGGCGGACCGGTTCCATGGTCTGTGTGAAAGCAGGTTCACGATGGACCAGCCTGCCACAGCTGCTGCAGGCGGCTAGTGATCAGCCGAACACCATCACGTTTGCTGCCAATCTGGGGGCCCTCAGTCATTTCGCCGGGCTTAAGCTGGAATCTGCGTTTGACGGAGCCCATTTTCGCTACGTCCCTACCGGCGGCGGAGCCAAACGCTTTGGCGACCTGATTGGCGAACATGTGGAAGTGAGCGTTTTCGCGGTCGCCGAATACGCTCAGTTCAAAGACGGTGGCCTGCAGGCGATCGCGTTTCTTGACGCAGAACGGCATCCCGCGTTCCCCGATGTCCGCACGGCGCGCGAGGACGACATCGATGTCGTCTGGGATCTTATTCAGTATTGGTGGGCACCGAAGGGAACTCCGCAACACCGTGTCGACCGAATCGTGAAGATGTTGCGTGACGCGATGGCGTCTGCTGCGATGCGCCAGCGATTGGAGGAGTTAATGATTGAACCGCTGTTCCTGTCGGGGCAGCCATTGCAGAAAGAACTTCTGAAACGCGAATTTATCATCAGTCAGGTCGGCACGGGCGATCCCATCGAATTACCGGATACGCCTCTGTTCGTGATTCTTGCGACCGTATTGCTGGGCATTGTCGCCGTTACACAACGCCACATTATGAAGCGGCAGCGTCCGGCTGAAACGAATCCCGCACCGGCCGACACTGCAGGACAAACCCTGGCGGGGGTCGGCCCCGAACACATCGAACAAAAAACTTCCCTGCGGTTACCACTGATCACGGCTGCTATGTTGCTGATCTTCTGTCTGTTATTCTCGCTTCGCATCGCTCCATACTGGTTGCTGAGTACCTCTTTTATTCTGATTCTGGGCACGTGCCTGCTGCATCACAGTCGCCGCAATATGTCTGCTTTGATTGCGGTCGCCGTGCTGGTGGGGCCGGGTTGTTATTATCTATTCACAGAGGTCCTTGTCATTGACATTTGACGTCGTCAATCCGCTGTTCCTGTGGTGGACGACTCTGGGCGTAGTGCTCGGCGTGACGGTCGGCTGCATCCCTGGACTGACCGGGGCGATGGTGATCGCGTTGACGTTGCCGCTGACGTTCGCCATGTCGCCGCCGGATGCGCTGACGCTGCTTGTGGCCATCTACGTGGGCTCGGTCAGTGGTGGATTAATCTCAGCAACGCTGTTGAATATTCCAGGCACACCGGCGTCATTGATGACGACACTCGATGGCTTTCCAATGGCCGCCGGAGGACGACCCAGGCGAGCGTTGTCGCTTGGGATTGCCGCATCGATGGCAGGCGGGATTTTCAGTTGGGGCGTATTGACACTGTTGGCCGAACCGATGGCCGTCTGGTCGACAAAGATCGGCCCACCGGACATGTTTTCTCTGGTGATGCTGGCCCTGGTGTTAATCGCGGTGATCAGTCGTGAGTCGCTGGCCATGGGGTTGCTGGCTGGCAGTCTGGGACTGCTGTTTGCGATGCCTGGCATGCATCCCGCGACCGGACAAAGTCGCCTGACATTTGGTTTCAGTGAACTCAACGACGGCTTTCGCTTATTACCTGTGCTGATCGGACTGTTTGCCGTCAGTCAATTGTTGAAGGACGTGGGAGAGAACGACCAAGGCAATGAGTCGCCGAGAGCCCCGGTCTTTTCAAGAGACCGGGGCTTTTCGACGCTGATTGCTCAGGCCCCCGCGGACGTCGCGCCTTCCTTTCGCGAATGGCTGGTTGCGATTCCCAATCTGCTGCGATCGTCTGTCATCGGGACCTTTGTCGGAATCCTGCCTGGTGTGGGGGCGAATATCGGATCGATTCTGGCGTACGCAACCGCCCGTTCAGGATCGAATGCGTCGAGCGATTTTGGGACCGGCTGTGAAGAAGGCATTATCGCCAGCGAAGCTGCCAACAATGCAACCGTCGGTGGCGCATTGATTCCATTGATTTCATTGGGCATTCCCGGAAGCGTAATCGACGCAATTCTGCTGGGAGCGTTCGTTATACACGGATTGCAGCCCGGGCCATTGCTGTTTCAGAACAATCCGGAGATTGTGCACACGATTACGCTGTCGTATCTGGTTGCCAACATCATCATGTTCGGCTTCATGCTGTTGACGGCACGCTGGATGGTGCGACTGGTGCAGATCCCCAAAGGTCTGCTGGTTCCTGTGGTGCTGACGTTCTGCGTACTGGGTTCGTATGCTCTGGCCAATCGCATGTTTGATGTGTGGGTGATGGTTGCCTTTGGCGGGCTTGGTCTGCTGTTCGATCGGCTGAGAATACCGACAGCGCCGTTCGTAATCGGCTTCGTTCTGTCGCCGATCGCCGAAGAAAATCTCTGTGCGTCATTGATGGCGAGCAATGGCAGTTGGTGGCCATTTGTGGCCGAGCCCGCATCGGCCGTGTTTCTTGGAATATCCGTTATTGTGTGCGGCGTGACATTACGAAGACGTCATGCGAAATCCTGACCGGCCCGCCACTCCGACGATTTGGTCAACGCGACCGTTCCACGCCGGGCTCCGGTATTCCGGGACTTGATGCATCCTGACCGCCGTAGGTCTGTTGCTGCCTGTGCGTTTCGTTCTGCAGGCAAAGCGATTACTGGCCGCTTTGTTCAACGGCCCTGGCCAGAGCCGATTCGATTTCTTCCACGTAGCCCGAGTTCTTGTTTTTCTCAAGAGCAATCCTGAAGTGTGGGACCGCTTTGGCGGGTTCATTCAGGCTCAGGAGGATATCACCCAGGTTGCGATGAAAGAACTGGGCCAACTGATCATTGCGTGCTATAGAAGTGCGCGGGCGGGCGAAGCTGGCGTGGAATTCTCGGTCATTGTCAAAGAAGTAAACAAACTCGCCCTCGCCGGAGCGGACGGTAAGGTGATCGCCGTGTCGAACGACGATTTCAAGGATAGTGTCGGACCCGATGTTCGGGGGGTTCATTGGCTCGATGCAGCAATCACGACGGTCAGCGGAGACGACTACGACGTCGATGAATTGCTCCCTACATCGCGCGGCTTACGAAGTCAAATTGCCCCACTTCGTGCGGCCTGCGGAAACCGGCAGGCGAAATGCCGTTCCGACACTGGCAGCCCGTTCTTCTGTTCATCCCATTGCCAGAGCGGCGTCACTGCGCCCATGGGCCCGTCTGCATGACCGGGTAGCACGGTTGCTTGCAACCAGTGTTGCGCAGCAACAGGAGGATCGTAGTGCTCTCCAGCCACTGAATGCCATAAGGTCGTTCTATCACGACCTCTTGTGCCTGCGGCACCCAAAGGTTGCAAGAAACCTGGGCGACCCGCTGCCGTGCCTGCGGTACTCCGTTTGCAGGCAGGCGGGAGTAACCTGCTTCGATTTGTCACCGGCCAGTGGGTGGCACTCACTTTCTTGCACTCACTTTCTTAAAACGTACACTCAGTTGTCAGTTGTCTTGTGAGTCGCATTGAATCTGCAATTCTCCGTTGAACGGCTCGCGCACCAGACGAGTTCAACGCACGATCGATGAGTCGGTATTCTGGTCGTCACGTAAGTCGCGATTTGTCTTATGCTTCAGCCCGATGTGATTCTGATAGGCGCCAGCGTTCGCAGTTTTGCTCAGTCAGCACTGCGCGACGGAATTCGCCCGGTTTGCGTGGATATGTTCTGCGACGCGGATCTGCTCGCGTCTTTGCGGCAGTCTGGTCTGGCCGAAGCGTTCTGGTGCCGTCATGTCGTCTCGTTCAATGACGTTGCAGGCGCAGTCGCCGATGTCGGTCCGGACGTTCCGGCAATTGTATTGGGTGGTCTCGAAAATCACGAAACCAGTCTTCTGCAACTTTCATCGCAACGTGCCACGTTCGGCTCGGACAGGAACACGATCCGGCAGTTGCGGAATCCTGAGCACTTGTTTTCTCAATTACGCGATCGTGGTTGCTGCGTTCCTCACTTCGTTGTGAAGGGGCACAGCCTGCCGTCTCACGAGCCGGGAATGCGTTGGCTTCGCAAGAATCGTCTTTCCGCTGGTGGCCAGGGGATTCGCTGGAACGCGGATTCGGATCAGTCAGGGCGAATGCGATCGGAACCTGCGTTAACAGACGATCTGCAGGAATTTATTGATGGCATACCTATCTCGGCTTCATTCCTCGCGACGGGGCCATCCGCGGACACGTCCGCGAATCCTCAGCACCATGCTGCGCTGCTGGGTTGTGCGCTGCAGCTCAGCGGATGCCGCTTGTTGCATGCTGCTGAATTCCATTTCTGCGGCAACGTGGGACCGGTGTCATTGTCTGCAGAGCTGACGCAGCGCGTTGTCAATGCGGGCAGAGTAGTTGCTGAGGCGTGGTCTGTGTACGGCCTGTTTGGTATCGATTTCGTTGTCAGGAACGGGCTTCCCTTTATTGTGGAGGTCAATCCACGACCGACGGCTTCGCATGAATTACACGAACTGGCCCAGCCTGACCTTCCCGGCCACGTATCTTTGCAGATGGGGCGATCGACAGTCGGGTGTTTATCGATGACGGGCGTGTCCGACTGCAGCACTAATGCTGCAGCTCCCGAGCACGGAAATGAGCGTCGTGGCTGTTGGGCGCGGTTCGTAATCTACGCGGATCGGGACTCACTGGTCAGCGCTGCGCTGGAAACGGAATTGCTGACGCACTGCGCCGGCGGCCCCAGTCGTGCCTCACACAGCTTCTGGCTGGCGGACGTTCCTGCTGCCGAAACCGCGATTCTGACCGGTACACCGTTGTGTTCACTGTATGCGGATCTTTCGAGAAAAGACGTGTGTTTTTCCGCAATGCGGCCGTTGCTTGGCCTTCTGCCGCTTTCGGCAGCAGTGCCTGTCAGCGAACTTGTGGAAACAATTCAAGCGCAATTGGCGGTTCTTGCGAACGATTGAAATTTCGCGAAGTGAGTGCCACCTGGGGCTCGCTACTTATGCAGATTAAGATCACAATCGCGTCTTCGTCGATGAGGTGAGTCGACCACGATTCAGTCTCAGACTTCTTCCTGTTCACCAGGATTTGAAGTCGTTTCAATACGTCGGCGCGTTTCACGAATTCCTGGAGCAACCAGCGGAAGCGTCCTTTCTCTTCCGTCAGGCAGCAGGAATTCAGGTTGAGCGTCATGCCTACAGCAGGAGTTACCAGGCAGATCGATGAGTAAGGAAAAGTCAACGGACATCCGGATTCTGGGTGTGGATGTCAGCTTTGAACACGTTTCATTCCGAGCACCACTGAAGTTTGGTGGTCGCGTTGTTGATCACACATATTTGATCAACGCGGTGGTGACCGTGGAAACGCGAACCGGCAATCGATGCCAGGGCTTTGGCAGCATGCCGGTCGGCAATGTCTGGGGATGGCCCTCAGCAACTGTCGAACCGCCGGATTCCGAAAAAGCGATGATGGACTATGCCGAAAAGTTCGGTGAACTGTTCGAAAGCTATCCGGACTTCGGACACCCGCTCGAAATCCAGTATCAGGTGGGTGCGGAATTCCACCATCAGGCACAGAAGGTGTCAGACCGGCTTGGACTTGATGAGCCGATGCCGGAACTGGCTCAGCTTGTGTCCACCAGCCCAATCGACGCGGCGCTGCACGACGCGTATGGTCGAGTCCACAAGGCCAGCAGCTTTAACCTGCTGTCGGCCGAATTCTGCAATCAGGATCTCGCGTACTACCTGGACGATCAATTCGCCGGTGAATACCTCGACCAGTACACGTCTCGCGAGCCCGTTCCGACTCTGCCTTTGTACCACCTTGTCGGCGCTCTTGATCCGCTGACCGAAGCAGACGTCACGGACCGCCCGGACGACGGACTCCCGATGACTCTGGGCGAATGGATTACCGCTGACGGATTGACCCACCTGAAGATCAAACTGGCGGGGGACAACCTGGAATGGGATGTCGACCGAGTCCTGGCCGTCGAAAGAGTTGCTGCGGAAACTCAGTCGCTGCGCGGCTGTGCTGCATGGTTCTACAGCTGCGACTTCAACGAAAAGTGCGAATCTGCCGAATACGTGATCGAATTTCTCAATCGCGTCAAGCAGGGTGTGCCTGCGGCATACGATCGAATTCAGTACATCGAACAGCCGACGAGTCGCGATCTGGAGGCAGCGTCGGCGGCAAAAATGCACGAGGTGGCGAAGCTGAAACCCGTGGTCATCGACGAAGCTCTGGTCGACTATGAATCCCTGCTTAAATGTCGTGAGCTCGGCTATTCCGGTGTCGCATTAAAGGCCTGCAAGGGACAGACGGAATCGCTGCTGGCGGCTGCGGCCGCGCAGAAGTTTGGCATGTTCCTGTGTGTTCAGGATCTCACTTGCCCGGGAGCTTCCTTCCTGCATTCGTGCAGTCTGGCGGCGAGAATTCCAGGCATTGCCGCCATTGAAGGTAACGCACGGCAGTACTGCCCCGGCCCCAACAACAAATGGGCGAAGCGATATCCGGCATTGTTTTCGATTAAGGAAGGATCTGTCGGCACCGGCAAGCTCTCTGAACACGGTCTCGGCTTTCATTCGTCAGAATGGACTTCGGGCATCGGGGCGCTCTCCAGTGAAGACCTCGTATCATCGTTTGAGGCGACCGAACGCATTACGCGCAAGACCGTTCGCGACGAAAACTGAGTCTGGCGTGGAAGTCGGAAGTGACCGGAGGCGGTTCCCGAATCAGGAAACCGCCTGGCCGAAGAGAACTTTTGATCAAATGTCGTCACCATTCCTGTCACACTCCCGTGGCAATTTGACGTCCTTGGATGCAATTACCACATTGTGGCAGTAGCATGACGTCATACCAAAAACCCTGCCGATTCCCGAATGCCTTCGGAGTTCACAGATGATTGCCTTTCGTTCTTTCGCCGCCCTTGTTTTGCTTATCACTGTTGTCCACAGCCCATCTGTGGTCCAGGCCGACGCGACGAGCGACGCAAATGAGATCCTGTCGGAATCCGGCGTGTCCGCCGGCTTTGTCGTGCACCTGGGAGCCGGTGATGGCTCGTTAACGGCGGCTCTGCGACAAAACGATCTCATTCAGGTCCACGGTCTGGAAGCTGATTCGGCAAAAGTACAGGTCGCTCGAAAGCGGATTCGGGACGCCGGTGATTATGGTGAAGTCTCCGTTGTGAAATTCAACGGCAAACAACTGCCGTACGTCGATAACCTGGTGAACCTGTTCGTTACCGAGAATTCCGGCGACGTGCCGATGACCGAGATCGTTCGCGTGCTTGTGCCTAACGGCGTGGCCATGGTGAAAGGCGCTGATGGCAAGTGGACGAAGACTGTCAAGCCGCGGCCCGAAGATATCGACGAATGGTCGCACTATCTGCACGACGCCAGCGGAAACTCGGTGGCGCATGATGATGTTGTCGGTCCGCCTCGACATCTGCAGTGGGTCGGCAGCCCACGGTGGGCTCGCCACCACGACCGCATGGCCAGTATGAGTGCTCTGGTTTCCACAAATGGCCGCATGTTTTACATCATGGACGAAGGCAGCCGCATCTCTATTCAGTTACCGCCCCGATGGAAACTGGTCGCTCGCGATGCCTTTAACGGTTCCATGCTGTGGAAACGTGATATCGCCAACTGGCAGAGTCATCTGTGGCCACTGAAGAGTGGTCCCACGCAATTGTCTCGTCGTCTGGTCTCCAGCGGTGACACGGTCTTCGCGACTCTAAGCATCGACGCACCTCTGACAGCGCTTGACGCGGCCACTGGTGAAACCCTGCGAACGTATGAAGGTAGTGACGCGACGGAAGAAATCATACACACCAGCGGACTGCTGTTTCTGGTGGTGCGAAAAGGAAAAGCGGAACTTGCCGACTACGTACCATTGAATGCGACCGTCGGCGATCAGGCCAAGGTTCGCGAGTTGTTCTGGGACGAAGAGCCGCGAGTCGTGATGGCCTTCGAAGCCGACACCGGCAAACAGCTGTGGGCCACCAAAACGAAAGTGTCTCCGTTGACGTTGTCCGCTCACGGAGACAACGTTTACTTCCACGACGGCGAAAAGCTGGTCGCGCTGAATCAGCAGACTGGCGATGTGGCATGGAATACCGAGCCGGTGACACGACGCAAATCGTTTACGTTCAACTTCGGCCCGCGGATGGTGGCCTACGATGATGTTGTGCTGTATGCCGGGGGTGATGGCAAAATGATCAGCGTGGACGCGACCACCGGCAAGGAATTATGGAACGCGAAACATCCGAATTCCGGGTACCAATCGCCTCAGGACCTGATGGTACTGAACGGTCTGGTGTGGTGTGCACCAACGACCTCCGGAAAAGACACTGGTGTATTTACGGGACGTGATCCTCGCACCGGCGAAGTGAAGAAGGAATTCTCGCCGGACGTCGACACCTACTGGTTTCACCATCGCTGCTACATCGCGAAAGCCACCGATAATTTCCTGATGCCGTCCCGCACAGGGATCGAATTCGTCGACCCGGAAGAAGAGCATTGGGACATTAATCACTGGGTGCGAGGTGGCTGTCTGTACGGCGTGATGCCATGCAACGGCCTGACCTATGCACCGCCGCACAACTGCGCGTGTTATCCGGAAGCGAAGCTGTTTGGTTTCAACGCTCTGGCTCCGTTCGCTCCGACTCGTCCCGTTCCCGGTGAAGTTCCCGAAGCAGGACGACTGGAAAAGGGCGGTGCGTTCAGCAGTGAGCTGACGGCTGCAGGCAGTGGCAGTCCGGATGACTGGCCCACGTTCCGTAGTGACGCGGAGCGCAGCGGCATGACAACGATGCCCATCGAACCAAAGGTCGATAATAAGTGGTCGGTGAAAATCGGTGGCCGACTGACGTCCCCCGTCATTGCAGCGGGGCAGGTCTACGTGGCTCAAATCGACACTCATACGCTGTACGCCCTGAACGAAAAATCGGGCGACGAGCAATGGACGTTTACCGCCGGGGCGCGTATCGACTCGCCGCCAACCGTGCATCGTGGTCGAGTCGTGTTTGGTGGAGCCGATGGCTGGGTGTATTGCCTGCGTGCCAGTGACGGCGAACTGGCATGGCGTTATCGCGCTGCTCCGCTGGATCGTCGGACGATGGCGTACGAGCAACTGGAATCGCTGTGGCCGGTGCATGGCAGCGTGCTGATTCGTGACGATACGATTTATACCGTCGCTGGCCGATCCAATTTTCTGGATGGCGGGCTGCGTCTGCTGCGACTGGACCTGAAGACGGGCGCAAAAATTTCTGAAACCATCATGGATCACACTAATCCGGCCACCGGCAACAACCTGCAGGAAGTTCTACAGGTACTGCAGATGCCCGTTGGGCTGCCGGATATTCTGAGCTCCGACGACAAGTATGTTTACATGAAGTCGCAAAAATTCGATCTTGAAGGCAATCGGCTTGAGATCGGTCCAAACTCCGGTGACTTTGCCGGACAGGCGTCCAAACAGCGCGGTGACGGAGCTCACCTGTTTGCTCCGATGGGATATCTGGACGACACATGGTTCCATCGATCGTACTGGGTCATGGGCCAAAGCTTTGCTGGAGGACACGCGGGGTATTACCAGGCCGGCAAGTTTGCTCCGTCCGGCCGAATTCTGGTCAACGGCGATGGCTATGTGTATGGCTACGGTCGCAAACCGGAATACCTTCGCTGGACAACAACGCTGGAACATCAGCTATTTGCCGCCTCTCCGGAACCCCCCGAGATTCCGGAAGGCTTCCTGAAGAAAGGTGGTGGTGGCAATGCCAACTCCGCAGCCGTCAGCTTTGGCAAGTCACCGAGTCTGAATCCGGCAGGCAAGCCACTGACAGTGGAAGCGTGGATGACGTCGACCAAACCGAAGGGCACCATTATTGCTCGTGGAGGGCCAACAGAAGGGTTTTCCTTGACTCTGGTCGGTGGTAAGCCGCAGTTCCATATTCGAGCAGACAGCAAACTCACGACAATCACCGCCCCCAAACGAGCGGTCGGTGGCTGGCACCACATCGCCGGCGTGCTGACGGAAGACAAACAGATGCGTTTGTACGTGGATGGAGAAATGGTGGTAGACGGTGAAGCGACCGGCCTGCTGGCTGGCGATCCCGCTCAGGGAATGGAAGTCGGTGCCGACGATTCGAGCGCCGTGGGTGAATACCAGTCTCCCAATCCATTCGGGGGCGTTATTGACGAAGTCAGACTGTACTTCACAGCAGCAACAGACGAACAGATTGCGGCCCGTTTTGCGGACGGCGACGAAGTTGCGGCCGATCCGGTCCTGGTCGTTGGTTTCGACGACGGAACCGCCCGCGACGTTTCGACTTACCGCAACAACGGCACTGTGGGTGGTGGCAAACCCGTGGAAGGGATAGTCGGTCAGGGAATTCAGTTCACAGTTGGACGTAATCAGAAGAAAGCGGGAGCTAACAAGACTGCCAACAAAGCCGGGGGCAGTCTGGTCCAGCCGAAGTGGACATCGGATGTGCCGATCTACGTTCGAGCCATGGTGCTGGCAGGTCAGAATCTGTTCATCGTTGGCCCACCGGATATTATTGACGAAGAATCAACGTTTCAGAAACTGACCGAAAAGGACCCCGAAGTTCAAACGCTGCTGGCCAAGCAGGATGCTGCCCTGGATGGGAAAAACGGGGGCCTGCTGCTGGCCGTCAACGCTGATACGGGCGAAGTGGAACACAAAGTTGAACTCGGCACTCTGCCGGCATGGGACGGTCTTGCGGGCGCCAACGGACAGTTGTTCCTGTCGACGCTGGATGGACAAGTGATGTGTTTCGGTAAATAGGATTGTCGCGGCATAGCCAGTCATACCATTCCTCTGCACTGTCCGTTTGGATGCGTACGGCAGGAATTGCGGTCTCTTGACGCTGACGGCAGGAAATCGGAGTTGGCCACAAGAAACACGAAAATGCACAGGAAGTGCTTTGAGCAATAATGCTCAGCAACAGGCGCACGACCTGTTGCGATTCTTTTTGTGTCTCTTTGTGTTTTTTGTGGCCATCCTGTTCCGGGATCTGAAGTCTGACAAGGAAACTTGTGCAGACCATCACGGTGAAGAAAGTTCGCTCCTGCTATGAAACAGATTGTTTTTGCTTTTGTGGTTCTGACCGTCACGGCCGCTGCGAATGCGTGCAACGTGCCCGTGTTTCGCTACGCGCTGGAACGCTGGCGACCGGATACCTGTGACGCGATCGTCTTTCACGACGGGCCACTGACGGAAGCTCACCAGGCATTTGTGCACCACCTGCGGTCGGCTTCCGCCGCGAATAGGGGCGCGAGCAACATTGATGTGCTGCAGCAGAACATCGCGGACAATATGGACGGTGCTGTCCGCCTGTTGTGGGGAAATCTCAGTCAGCAACCGGACCTGCGGTTGCCATACGTTGTCGTCCGGTCATCCGTCGCTGGTCAGGTGATCAACAACTGGCGGGGATCCATCGACGATGCGATGAAGGCTGAGTTGCTGGCATCTCCTGCACGCACTGAACTCAGCCGACGACTGTTGACCGGACACTCGGCTGTGTGGCTGGTGTTGAATTCGGACACTGGCGAGAGCAACCAGGAGGTTGTTGAGTTGCTGAACAGGCAACTGAAAATGCTCAGTCAGAGAATTCCGATTCCCGAGGGTATCGGCCTGCCGGGATCCGAGCTGTTTTCGGATATTCCCCTGCTGATGAAGTTCTCTGTGCTGGAAATCGATCCGGCTGATGAGAAGGAACAGTTTCTTGTCAAGTTGCTGACGGGCTTTGAGCCGGATTCCATCAGCAGCGGAGAATCGTTGGTCGTCCCTGTGTTTGGTCGTGGCCGAGCTCTGGAAGTGATTCCGGCAATGCAGCTTGATGAAGGCCTGATCGAAGATCTGACGTTGTTCCTGTGTGGAGCATGTTCGTGTCAGGTGAAAGAACGAAACCCCGGTTTCGATTTGCTGATGACTGCAAATTGGGAGCGGGAGCTCTTCGGCGAAGACGCAGAAGAGCTGGCCTCTCAGATGATTGCCGCCGCCACCACGACGTCCGTCGAACCGGTTCTGGTACCGATCCCGTCAGGGAGTTCGCAGAACGAGGTGCCAGTCGACACTGACAATGCGGGCAGGGCTTCAATCAGGAAACCGAGTTCCTGGTTGTCCGGGGGGATCATTTGCCTGGTGGCAATCGTGTTCGCAATTGTGTTCGGCCATTCGATGAAGACCTGATTGACAGCCGGACCAACGGAAATTCTCTGGCAGAATTACAGACAGCACTCCATGAATCGAACTTTGGTTGTAATGGTTCTTTCGCTCGCCGTGCTTGCCGGCCTGCTGAGCGTGATGATGACCTCGGATTCCCGGCCACGGTTGGGTGGAAACGCACAGTCGGCCGATGCCGTGCCGGTCATGTTGTTCTGCGCCGCCAGCAATCGGGCGGTGATGGAAGCTATCAAGACGGACTACGAAACGGAGACGGGGCTGCGGCTGGAGATTCAGTACGGGCCGTCGCAGGCTCTGTTGTCGTCGATCGAAGTCAGCCATGCCGGTGACCTGTATCTTCCGGCGGACGACAGCTACCTGACGATGGCGCGTGAGAAGGGACTTGTTGACGAAGTGATTCCGCTGGCTCGACAGCAGGGTGTTGTTGCCGTCAGAAAAGGAAACCCGAAGTCCATCACGTCCTTTGATGATCTGCTGCGTGATGGTGTGCGGCTGGTTCAGGCCAGCCCGGACCAGACAGCCATCGGAAACGTCACGCGACAGGTTTTGCAGGAGCAGAAGCTCTGGGAATCGCTTGATCTGGCAACCACGGCCTATCGCACGACGGTCACCGAAGTTGCCAACGATGTTCTGGTCGGAGCCGCAGATGTGGGCATCGTTTACGACGCTGTGCTGCACACCTATCCGGATCTGGAGTTCGTGGAATTGCCGGAACTGCAGGACGCGTCTTCAGATATCGCCATCGGTGTGATATCCGCTACCAGCCAGCCTCAGCGAGCCCTGTATTATGCTCGATACGTATCCGCGAAAGACCGTGGTTTGAAACGGTACGCGGAATTCAGCTTTCGGGTCAAAGAGGGCGACGAATGGACGGACGTGCCCGAGCTGGCGATCTTCGCAGGCTCCATGCTTCGTCCGGCCATTGACAGTACGATTGGCGAATTTGAGGAACGGGAGGGCGTGCAGGTCACTCGAGTCTACAACGGCTGCGGAATTCTGGTTGCTCAGATGAAAGCCGGTCAGCATCCGGACGCCTACTTTGCCTGCGACACGGAGTTCATGCAGCAGGTACCGGATCTATTTCCCGAACCCGTGGACGTGTCGCAGAACGAACTGGTGATACTGGTCCAAAAGGGCAATCCTCACGATATTAAACTGCTGCAGGATCTTACCACGCCCGGGCTGCGGGTTGGCGTCGGTCACGAAAAGCAGTGCGCGATGGGTTGGCTGACTCAGAACACGCTGAAGGAAGGTGGCGTTCAGGAAGAAGTGATGGCCAACGTCACCGTGCAGACACCGACTGGCGACATGCTGGTTAATCAGCTGCGCACGGGATCCCTTGACGCCGCAGTCGCATATCTCAGCAATGCTGCCGGCGCTGGCGAGTACCTTGACGCGATCCGGATTCAGGGTATCGAGTGCAGTGTGGCGACTCAGCCGTTTGCAATCGCCCAACAGTCGCGATACCGTCAACTGGCAAGCCGATTGTTCGAACGCATTTGTTCCGCAGAATCTCAGCAGGGCTTTCAGGCGGAAGGATTTCGCTGGCAGGCTGGTGTGAAGTCCCCCGCTGCTGCCGGCCCGGAATAATTGCGTCGACGTTGTAGAAAAACACTGTGTCTGACCATCAGCCATCCACCAGCATCACACCGTTCGCGCCACCCGAAGGAAGAACTCTCTCGCGGCGCCACTCGGACATGCCATTCTTTCTGGTGATGGGTGGGCTGTCGTCCAGCTTTATCCTGCTAATCGTGCTGCTGTTGGCCGCTGATTTTGTGTTTATTTCGCCTCATGAATTCAAAGCGGCCCTGCTGAAGCCCGAAATCCAGGCGGCCTTTCGGCTGACTCTGATTACCTGCACGGTGGCCGCTGTGATGTCTGTTTGGGTGGGCACACCGCTGGGCTATCTTCTGTCACGGTACAGTTTTCCCGGTCGCTGGCTGGTGGATACGTTGGTCGACATCCCCATCGTGTTACCGCCGCTGGTGCTGGGACTAAGTTTGCTGATCCTGTTTCATCTGCCCATCGGCAATTGGGAACTGGAAGCCTGGCTGCGGGACGATGTTGGATTCCCGGTGACGTACCGCTGGCCTGCCGTGATTCTGGCTCAGTTTTCCGTGGCCTGTGCGTTTGCCGTGAGGACCATGCGGGTGACGTTCGACCAGATCAATCCACGTGTTGAAGATGTGGCGCGAACGCTGGGGTGTACTCGCGGTCAGGCGTTTCTGCAGATCGCGTTGCCTCAGGCCTGGCGCGGAATCATTGCAGCGGCAACAATTTCGTGGGCGCGGGCACTTGGCGAATTCGGTCCGATCCTGGTTTTTGCCGGAGCCACCAGAATGCGTACGGAAGTTCTTTCCACGTCGGTTTTTCTGGAATTGAGCATCGGCAACCTTGATGCCGCCGTGGCCGTATCGCTGCTGATGGTGGCGATGGCGGTGGTGGTGTTGCTGTTACTGCGAGTCCTTGGCATGGGACTGACGGCATGATCGAGCTTCGCAACGTAACGGTGACGGCAGGGCAGTTCTCGCTGCAGCAGATTTCGTTTCAGGTGAACCAGGGCGATTACGGTGTGCTGATGGGGCAGACGGGGCGAGGAAAAACCACGATTCTGGAATCCATCTGCGGCCTGCGCAACGTGACGTCGGGTGAGATTCTGATTCGCAATCAGGACGTGACGGATTGGTCGCCCGGCGATCGCGAAATCGGCTACGTGCCACAGGATCTGGCCCTGTTTCCCACGTTGTCTGTGCAGGCCCATCTTGAATTCGCTTTAAGACTACGTAAACGCCGTACGAATGATATCGCCCAGCGCGTGTCCGAATTGTCGAACATGCTGGGAATTGATCATCTATTGCAGCGATCCATCGTCGGTCTCAGCGGCGGCGAACGGCAACGGGTGGCTCTGGGGCGAGCTCTCTCTTTTGAACCATCCGTTCTGTTGCTGGACGAGCCCTTCAGTGCCCTGGACGAATCAACTCGATCTGAGATGCATGTGCTGCTGCGAGCCGTGACAGAATCCACAGGCGTCACTACTCTTCACGTCACTCACAGCAACGAAGAGGCTGACGCGCTGGCCAACCGCAGATTCGTTTTGCACGATGGCGTTGTTTCTGAAGCCGCCCAGGCGGTTTGACCGGAGCTTTCGTTTCCTGACTGCAGAACAGTTCGCTGTTTATTCGACGTGCCATAATTGTTGGAAGCACAGTCTTCGGGAATCCAAAGGGAATAAGTGTCGATGAAGGTGGCAATCCAGTTTGAAGCTCAATTGCGTCAGGTCGCCGGCACCGGGAACGTAGACATCGATGCCCCGGAAGGCAGCACTGTGCTGACGGCACTGCAGCAGGTGGCGTCGTCCGGTAACGATGGGCTGCGCGACCGCATATTCACCGAAGAGGGACTGCTGCAGGCGAGTGTCCTTGTGTTCGTCAACGACCAGCCCGTGCCGTCGCAATCCACCAATGATCACGTGCTCAACGCTGGTGATACGGTCTTGTTGCTGCCACCGATTTCAGGTGGGTGAGTCACAGACGCAGGTGTCATGTTTATTGGGTTCAATGATTTTCACAGGCAAACGGCTGTCATGACCAAGTCCCTTTCAGATCTTTCTGTCGCAGAACGAGCTCGCTACGAATGGCAAATGTGGACACCGGATGTTGGCGAACAGGGGCAGCGGAAACTCAAGTCCGCCAGCGTCCTCGTTTCACGACTCGGCGGAGTCGGTGGCACGGTTGCCTACTATCTGGCTGCGGCCGGAATCGGGAAACTGGTGCTGGCTCATGCCGGCAACGTGAAGCCCAGTGACCTCAATCGTCAACTGCTGATGACGACCGACTGGCTTGGAAAGCCCCGCATTGAATCGGCTGAACGGCGTTTACGGGAACTCAATCCTGAGGTGGAAATTCAGACGACAGGCGAGAACCTGTCAGAAGACAACGCTGCGGCACTTGTTGCTGCAGTCGATATTGTTGTCGATGCGGCTCCGCTGTTTCACGAGCGATTTGCCATGAATCGTGCTGCGGTTGAACAGAGAAAACCGCTGGTCGAATGTGCGATGTATGACCTGGATGCACAGTTGACGACAATAATTCCGGGCGAAACACCGTGTCTGAGCTGCATTTATCCGGACGATCCGCCGACGTGGAAGCGTGAGTTTCCTGTGTTTGGTGCAGTGTCCGGAATGGTCGCGTCCATGGCCGCCGTGGAGGTCATTAAACTGATTACTGGTATTGGCGAACCAATCGCGGGCAGGATGTTGTGGGCCAATCTGCGAACGATGGACTTTCGCAAGCTTCCCATCGCACGGCGCAGTGACTGTGGGATATGTGGCAGCGTGGACGACAGCGTATGACGTTGATTTGTGGCCGCGACTATCGTATCGCAGCCTGAGAAACCGGCATGCCCCTTGAAGGGGCCCGTGCTCTGCACGGGGTTCGCGATCTGGCACCTTGCGGACCGCAGGTCTCACCCGCGTCTTATGGCATGCGACGGAGTAAGACCGCCGGTTGACGAACGGGCGAGGTCTGAATACCTGCGCCCAGCACGCGTGCGTCTTCCATCTCCGTGACCGTTGCCGGGGCTTCCTGCTGCGACATCACCACGGGTAGTCGCCAGATAATCGTCGCAATGCCGACCAGGATGCAATACGCCGCAAAACGGTGGAGTTGACGCTGAGAAATCAGTTTCAGCAGCCAATTCAAGGCGAAATAGCCCACGATAAATGACGTGAAGGAACCGGCCAGCATCGCTCCAAACGAGATCGTCGGCTCGACATTGTGCCTCAGTTCCACGAACTTGATCAGGCCGGCACCGGCAATTGGTGGAATTGCCAGCAGGAACGAAAAGCGAGCCGCTGCCGTGCGGTCCAGACCGAGCAGCATGCCGCCCGCTATCGTGCTGCCTGAGCGAGAGACGCCCGGAATGATGGCGACCGCCTGGAACATTCCGATCAGCCAGGCTTTCAGGCAGGACATGCGTTCCACTTCCTGACTGCCACTTTCCAGACGCTGACCTATCAGCAACAGCGAAGCAGTGAAGAACAGGGCAAAGGCGGGCAGCAGCGGTTCGGTGAATGCGGACGCAATCGTTTCTTCAAGTGCGATACCAACGACGGCCACCGGGACTGAGGCAAGCACGATCAGACCGCATAGGCGAGGTTGATGCCGAAGCGCGAGGATATCTCGCCAGAAGACGAACAGAATCGAAAACAATGATCCCACGTGCAGGGCAACGTTCAATGCCATGCTACCGGCACCGAATCCGTGTCCGGTCGTTTCTTCGATCAGTTTGTCGGCAATGACAAGATGGCCGGAAGAACTAATGGGTAAAAATTCAGCGATTCCCTGCACAACGCCCAGGATGATTGCTCGGATCACTTCTGAATCAGGCGGCTGCATGTTACGTGGTCTTGCCTGATGTTTACTGTTAAGTGAAGAACGTTTGCGTTGATGGAAGTCGCCCCGTTTTTTTCGTGAGGATTTCCGACTGAAGCTGATCGTGTGAGCCTAGTGGTTTGTCACCGCCAGGTTTTAGGGTTGGCGAGGAAAACGGGGTCAGGTACCAAAAACCGGAACGGCCCGAAGGGTGCTTTGCATTCTTGGTACCTGACCCCCTTTTCCGGGGAATGCTTTTGCCTGTGACAAAGCACTAGGGGGACGCTACCAGGAACTGGATCGGAAAGGCGCGGAATATACGGCTGAAACCGATTTTCCGGAATATCGCTGCTCGGTTTCGTGTCTTGTGCGCAAACGCATGCAGATTGATCCTCAAAAATAGGTCGAATTCTGCCGGTTCGCAAACACAAACTGGGCATTGTGGCCACTTCCTGCGGCGTTAATGTGTGTTTTGCGATTTGGCTTCCTGCGGCGGCTGCGACATATCCTCGCCAGCTTCGCGTCAGCGGCAGGGTGATCCAGGTGAGACTTCATGGCACAGTGTTTGTGCCACGCTTCTGTCGACACGGAGGGTGAAGGCAGGGCAGTCTTGACTCTCAAGTCGTGAAGACGCAGCGGAACCAGTCGTGCTGTGCATGATCGTCGTGACCGGTGCAATCGTCCTTTCTTCCACTGCAGGCGAGATCAACGACACCCTCGCCCCAGGTGTTGTGCGGAATTCGGTGATCAGCCCATTCCGCGACGTAGGGTTACACGATGGGAAATAGCGCCTGCATTGTGCGCAGTTGCTGCAATTACTCAACTCCAGCTCCTCGCCGATACGGTGCGGCACGACATGTTTTTGCGAACGCTTATTAAACAGTCACAACTTCTGCTCGCGCAGGGGATGTACGAAGCCCGGAAGGTAATGGCGACTCAAGACGAGTCGTCACTGCGTCCGCTGGATGTTACTCAGCTGGAGGAACGCATTCTGATGAGTGCGACGCCCCTGGCTGTCGTGGCTCAGGCTCCCGATATGGCTGGAACGCAGACGACTGACGCCGTGACGGACGATGGAATCGCGCTGGGTGACCAGCAGTTGCTGGATGTCGTCGCGGATGCAGTGCTGCCGGCGCAGTCGGTCGACGGTGAAGCGGTGGGTGTCAGTGCGGTGGGCGATTCCGGCGTGTCAGGAAGCCTGCCTGCCGCTACTGAGCACACGGTTGAGCTTGTCTTCATCGACAGCTCCATCAGCGATCTGGACCAGATGATTGCCGATCTGGAGTCGGAGAACGCTCAGGACAACAGCCGGTCGCTGGAAATCATCGTTTTGGATTCGCAGCAGGACGGCGTGGCACAAATCACGTCGGCTTTGCTGCGGTACGATGGAATCGACGGAATTCATATTGTTTCGCATGGCAGCGACGGCAAGGTGCAGCTGGGGGCGACAACGCTGTCCTCAGATAGTATCGACGCATATCGCTCAGCTTTGACGGCATGGCAGTACTCGATGTCCGACAAGGCCGACCTGCTGTTCTACGGATGCAATCTGGCCGCGACGGAAGATGGTCAGGCGTTGATGAATCAGCTTGCTGCCGAGTGTGACTGTGATGTGGCCGCCAGTGATGACCTGACCGGACATTCCGATCTCGGCGGTGACTGGGACCTGGAATTCCAGGCCGGTGACATTGAGACTCAGCTTGCATTCAGTTCAGAATTGCAGCAGAACTGGAGTCAGGTGCTGACCCTCGCGGTCGATGCAAGTTCGAGTGGAGCGACGCCCAACCAGGCGAGTGTGACGGTGTCTCATACGACGTCCGGGACAAACCGACTTATGCTGGTCGGCGTTTCGACGGATCCTCATGGTGAAACTGTGGCTTCCGTTACCTACAACGGGGACAGTCTTACGCTTGTTGGTTCCGAGGAGGACCCCGGTGCGCACTCTCGTGTGGAGATCTGGTCGCTGCTTGTTCCTGACACGGGAACACACGATGTCGTCGTGACCATGTCCGGCGCGGGCCACCATGGTACGACGGTTGGCGTGATGACGTTTACAGGAGTTGATCAGGCGACACCACTGGTGAACTTTTCGAGTGCATTTGGTTCTTCGACCGCGGCTTCCACGACAGTAACGTCAGCGACCGATGATCTGGTGTTCGGTGTCGTCGGTTCACATGGCGGCTCGTCCGCGGCACAGGGGGTTGGGCAAACTGAGTATTGGGATAACGCCGCTAACTCCACGAATGGCAGTGGTACGCTCGAAGCGGGAGCCGCATCGGTGACGACTTCCTGGACCGTCAACAATGACGACTGGTCCGTCGCGGCGGTTTCCATCCAGGAGGCTCCCGAAGCACCGATGATCACGGCTCGCGAAACGGTGGGCGCGGATGCAAACGGACAGATTGACCGGATCAGAATCACAACCGATGAAAATCTGGACGATGACTTCAGCGGTCTGACGATCACCGTGGCCGGCTACACTGTGACAGGCTATTCAACGGGGGTTGCCAACGACAACATCTTTTATGTTGACCTGACGGAAAGCAGCAGTGGCGACACTGGCGCTACACCGGACGTGATCGTTACCGCGAACAGTACATTGAGCAAAGTCGGTGAAGTCCTGAATATGTCCGTCGATGGCTGGTGGGATACGGACTGGCTGAACCGAACCCGGATCACCTTTGACAATATCGACAGCGCGGTGAACCTGACCGACTTCCCGGTCCTGGTGAATCTCACCGCGGCCGACGTGGACTTCGCCAGGATCAAGGCCGGCGGCGCGGATATCCGCTTTGTCGATGACGACGGCACCGCGCTGGACTACGAGATCGAAGCCTGGGACGACGGGACTGAGACAGCGACCGTCTGGGTCAGAGTGCAGCAGCTCGATCAGGCATCGAACACCGATTTTATTCACTTGTACTACAACAATGCTGCGGCGGTCGATGCGCAGAATGCGGCTGGCGTGTGGGATGCGAACTACGAGAGTGTCTGGCACCTGAACGATGACTTCCTGGATTCCACATCCAATAATCTCGACGCGACCAACAACGGTTCAACGGATGGTGTCGGGATCGTGGCCGACGGACAGGATTTTGATGGTACGGACGACTACATCCAGTCGAGCCTGCCGAGCTTCCTGACCGACATCGGTGCTAATGACTTCACGATCGAATTCATGTTCAACGCGGACGATGTGACGTCAACGGGTACGAGAATTCGCCTGTTTGATATTGGGGATGACAACGACGAGTTCGTGCAATTGGTGATTGACGACGCTGCCGCTGGAAAGCTCACATTTACTGTCGAAGACAACGGAATCCAGCGGTCGGTCGCGGTCGACACGAATATCAGCACCGGAACCTGGTATCATGCCGTGGGGGTCTGGGACGCGAGCACGAATGATGTGGATTTCTACCTGAACGGGATTGAGCAGACGACCGCGGGAGTGACCAACAACAGCCCGGGATCGATTCAGGGCGTGACCATGGGCCGCCGGTCAGACGGAGTTGCTTCCACGTATTACGAAGGCCTTGAAGATGAGTTTCGGATCTCCAACACGATTCGCTCCGCCGATTGGATCGAAGCGGCCTGGTTGTCTCAGAACGGTGTGTTCGCCTTCAGCAACTTTGGCAGTGAGGAGACCGTCAGGGCGACCGACGCCGCCAGAGCGGTGTTGATCTCTGCTTCCACTCCTCAGAGCACGGGATCCAATCTGTTTCAGGCGGAAGGTCAGCAACTGAACTTGGTGTTCAGTGAAACGCTGGGCGGGACGATCAGCGAAGTGAACCTGGAAGCGGCTTTGCTGTTCGCTGCAGGAGCCACCGACGGTGACAATCTTCCCACTATCGGCACGGGCGCGAATCCGATCAGTCTGGTCACGACGACACAAACCAACGACACGCTCCGTGTCACGTGGAACGCCAACAATACTGCGAATGCCGATTGGCTGCGTGTGGGGACTCACACGGTCCAGGTCGTGGTTGGAACGAACATCACGGATACGTCAGGTTATGTGGTCAACACGGCAGCAGCGGCAGTCACGATCACCGGCGATACCAACGATGCCCCGGTGCTGGACAGCACTGGCACGATGGCCCTGACGACAATCAACGAAGATGATTTTGCTTCGTCCGGTGATACGGTGGCGAACATCATTCTTAGTGCCGGTGGCGACCGAATCACCGACGTTGACACCACGCCCGTGGAAGGCATGGCCATAATCGGTGTTGACGATGCAAACGGGACGTGGCAGTACAACACGGGCAGCGGGTGGGCCACCTTCGGTGCGGTCAGCAACAGTTCGGCCGTGCTGCTGAATCCGACTGCCTTGATCCGTTTCGTCCCCGACGCCGACTATGCGGGTTCATCGGGGAATATCACGTTTCGTGCCTGGGATCAGACCAGCGGCAGCAACGGCGACACAGCTGTTGATGTCTCCACCAATGGTGCCGCCACGGCGTACAGCACTAATACTGAAGTGGCGTCGTTGACCGTGACCAACATCAACGACGCGCCAGTGATTACGTCATCCGGCACACCCGGTGTGGCGGAGAATCAAACAGCCGTTGTGACCGTGATATCGACCGACGTCGATGGCGGTGCACCAACGTATTCACTCTCCGGCGGAGCCGATCAGGCAAGGTTTTCGATCAACGCCACGACGGGCGAGTTGACATTCAGCACGGCGCCCGACTTCGAATCGCCAACCGATGTGGGCACCAACAACGTCTATGAAGTACAGGTTACGGTCGACGACGGAGCGGGCGGCGGCGACGTGCAGCTGATCAGCGTGACGGTCAACGGTATCAACGATGCGCCCGTAATCACGTCATCCAGCGCGCCCAGTGTGGTGGAGAACCAGACCGCCGTGCTGACGATTACGGCCAGTGACCAGGACGTACCAGCGGACACGATGACATACTCGCTGTCTGGAGGAGCAGATCAGGGCAAGTTCTCTATCAACGCCTCGACAGGCGAATTGACGTTTAACACGGCGCCCGACTTCGAAATACCAACCGATGCAGGCACGAACAATGTTTACGAAGTGCAGGTTACAGCCAACGACGGGGCGGGCGGTACGGACGTGCAATTGGTCAGCGTGACTGTTACCGATGGTAACGACGCGCCAGTGATTACGTCGTCCAGCACTCGCAGTGTGGCTGAGAACCAGACGGCCGTTGTGACCGTGACATCGACCGATGTCGATGGCGGTGCACCAACGTATTCGCTCTCCGGCGGGGCTGATCAAGGCTGGGTCTCCATCAATGCCACGACGGGCGAGTTAACATTCAGCACGGCGCCTGATTTCGAAACACCGACCGACGCGGGTACCAATAACGTCTACGAAGTTCAGGTTACGGCTGACGACGGAGCGGGTGGCAGCGACGTCCAGCTGATCAGCGTGACTGTCACGGATGCAAACGACGCTCCAACGATCACGGCGATCGCCGATCAGATTCCGCTGGAAGACACGGCGACGGGCGCGATCGCGTTCACCATCGGTGATGTGGATTCGGGAGCTGCTTCGCTGACGGTCACAGCCACCAGCAATAATCAGGCTCTGGTTCCCGACGGAAATATCACGCTGGGCGGTTCGGGAGCCAGTCGCACGATTGACGTGCTGCCTGGACTGAATCAGATCGGTGGTCCGGCCACGATCACGGTCACGGTCGACGACGGTACGACGACGACTCAGACGACGTTCAATGTGACGGTCACGGCCGACAACGACGCGCCGACGATCACGGCGATCGCGAACCAGACTCCGCTGGAGGACACGGCGACGGGGGCGATTGCGTTTACGGTGGGTGATGTGGAAACGGCGGCTGGCGCGCTGACGGTTAAGGCCACCAGCAACAATCAGTCTCTGATTCCCGACGGAAACATCACACTGGGTGGATCCGGCGCCAGTCGCACGATCGACATTCTGCCGGGTCTGAATCAGACAGGCGGACCGGCCACGATCACGGTGACGGTGAATGACGGCACAACGACCACTCAGACGACTTTTGATGTGACTGTCACGGCGGTTAATGATGCGCCGACGATCACAGTTGTTGCAGATCAGGTTGCGGTGGAAGACACGGCGACGGGAGCACTCACTTTTACCGTTGGCGATGTCGAGACCGCCGCGGGAACTTTGATCGTGACGGCCAGCAGCAACAATCAGTTTCTGGTTCCGAATGCGAACATCACGCTGGGGGGATCGGGCGCCAGTCGTTCGATTGATATTCTGCCAGGCCTGAATCAGACAGGCGGACCGGCGACGATCACGGTCACGGTAGATGACGGTTCAACGACCACACAGACGACCTTCGATGTGACGGTCAATGCCGTCAATGATGCACCGGTCGACATCGCTCTGAGCGGCAGTGTGGTTGACGAAAACTCTGCCGATGGAACGGCCATTGGCAGTGTTATGGGTACAGACCCGGACCCGGGCGACAGTCTGACCTTCGCACTGACGGACAATGCCGGCGGTCGTTTCGCCGTCGATTCCGCCACCGGTCAGCTGACCGTTGCAGATGGCAGTCTGTTGGATTTTGAAGTGACTGCGGCACATGGTATTGTTGTCCGCGTGACTGATTCCGGTAGTCTGACGTACGATGAGTCGTTTACGGTCAGCCTGAACGACGTTAACGAAGCTCCCACGGCGTTGGGTGAAGCATTTGCGGCCAGGCAGTTGGAAGACCTTGTCGTTCCGACAGGAGTCATTCTGGCCAATGATTCGGACGTAGATGGCGACAGTCTTACCGTCGTATTGGCGGTTGGCCCCTCTGAGGGGACGTTGACCCTGGCCGCAGACGGTTCGTTTACGTACACCTCCACCGGTGCGTTCAGTGGCTCAGATCAGTTTTCCTACTACGTCACCGACGGTACGCTGGACAGTGCCGTCGTCACAGTCGACATTGAGGTCGCAATGTCTGTCTCCGGTGCCAATGTCACTCCTCCCGCAGCAGACGAATCTCCGTCCGAAACAGCGGATGACGCTGATTCAGAAACAGTGGATGACACTGATAACGAGAATACAGATGAGCCGTCGGACAATGACACGACGGCGGCTACGACGGTCTCAGACACAACAGCGTCCGCGTCAGGACAGGACCGCGGAGCGACCGCTCTGCACGATGTCTCAGCTGAAATGCAGAAACAGTCAATTGCTGATGCCTCTGTCTCTGTCTTTCTTACGGACGTGCCGGAAGCCGGACTCCTGGACAAGGATTTTCGGGTACAGCAGAATGGATCTGACGAAACGGTCGACGGAGGGAATGACGAATCCGAACGATTTCTGATTCAGCAGGTTGATACAAGCAACCCTTTGTTTTCCCTGTTCTCATTGGGCCGTGAGAATCCAGGCGAAAGTGACTACCAGTACCGGCAGGATGTTCGCAACCTGCAGGAACAGACCATAGAGCGGGTGGTTGTGGGAAGTTCGGCTGTAGTCTCGACATCGGTTTCCATTGGATATGTGATGTGGCTGCTGCGCGGCGGATCGCTGCTCACAACCTTTCTGTCGTCACTGCCCGCATGGCAGACATTTGACCCATTAGCCGTGCTGGAATCTTTTGACGAAAATGGAGACGAAGAAGAGGATGCTGAATCACTCGTGTCGCTCGTTTCCTGAGTCTGGCAGTTCGTCAACGATTTGGTTTCACGCAAAGCTTCAGGCTGATTCCCGCTGATCCCGTGTCGGTGGAATCATGACCGGGATATTACGTGAGGGCGTCGTTCCGGAAACACGTCCCACGGAAACTGCGTGAAGGAGAGCAGATTCGGACGGAGCACAGTTTCACAACCGACAACGACACAGAGCCTGCGCTTATCACGACTACTCGGCCGGCATGCTGCGATTGCAGTGAATATGTCGACGGCACCAATTGTCGGGTCAGCATGATTGTAACGAACAATCCGTTGTTTGATTTTCGGCTTGCGATTCTGCAATCGTCTGAACTGAAAATACGACAGTATGGTCCGTTCCATGTGGGACGAATCCGCAGAAAATTGTCTTCTGCAGGTCGTTGTCTGCCTCCGGCCTGAATTCGATGAGCTAGGTTGAACGGAAGTGGCCTTGGTATTAGCTGCCGTCCTGTTGCAGCGTTCGTTGCGAGGCAATGCAGTCCACTTGAGAGTCCCCTGCTAATTTTCCCCGAAAGTTCGACAGTGCCACAATTGTCGTCAACAGATCGAATCGTGCTTGGGCTGGTCAGTCTGGCGGTGAGCGTCTTGCTTATTGCGGGATTGTTTGGATTGGTCCCGAACTCACGTCTGCAGGAGCAGCAGGCCCGCAGAGTGTTCTGTGAATCTACGGCTGTGACGTTCCTGTCGTTGGCCGAACGAATGGATACCGACGGGCTGCAGAAGACGCTGGACCAGATCCGGAATCGAACAAAGATTTCAGGTGGCACCGATGTCCCGCTGAGAACAGACATCCTGTCGATTGGTTACCGTGATTCTGACGGCGAACTGGTACTGCAGTCAGGCCCTCATACTGATTTATGGCAATCAACTGGCAGAGATCCAGTCATTAACAATGAGTACATTGTTCCAATAAACGCAGGTAATGCACAATTGGGGCGTCTTGAAGTTCACTGGGTGGAATCCGAATGGGTCGTGATGGGGATCCCATTGCGCCCCGACTTCGTCTTGACGATGTTCGTCGGACTGATTTTGCTTTTGGTCTTTTCCGCCTATCTGAAGAAGGTCCTGAAACACATCAGTCCCAGCAAGGTTGTGCCGACACGTGTCCGTGACGCCTTGAATTCACTGAGTGAAGGGTTGCTGGTACTGGACAGGAACCATTCGATTGTCCTTGCGAACGAGTCGTTTGCCAACGCGACCGGCGCGGCTTCTGAGGACCTGATCGGTAAGAAGCCCAGCCTTCTTAATTTTGCCGTCGCGGGAGGGTCGGGCGACTAGGAACTGCCATGGGAAACTACTTCCAAACTTTCGAGGCCAATCAAGGGTGTCATTCTGACCCAGGGTGAAGGCGAAGAGCAGCGTACCTATTCGGTCAGTACCGTTCCGGTACGTGACAACGACAATCAGAGCCGCGGCGTCGTTGCGAGTTTCGAAGACGTCACTCAACTGCAAAACAAGCAGGAGGAACTTCGGGAAGCACTGTCGACACTGAAGACTTCCACGGATGAAATTCGCACACAGAATCGGGAGCTGGAATGGCTGGCGACGCGTGATACGTTGACTGGCTGTCTGAATCGCCGCAGCTTCTTCCGAGACTTCGAATTGCACTGGCAGGATGCTCAGGCCAAAAAACTGCCGATGTCCGGTGTGATGGTGGACATCGACCACTTCAAGGCTGTCAATGACAATCACGGCCACGGTACAGGCGACGAAGTATTGCGAGTCGTCTCCGCGGCGGTCATGAAGACCGTTGGCACCAACGATCTTGTCTGCCGTTACGGCGGTGAAGAGTTTACTGTCTTGATGCCGAATACAACAATCGATGAAGCTGAATTGAAGGCCGAGAAATGCCGCCTGGCGATCAGGGCGCTGGAGTTTCCAAAACTCAGGATCACCGCGAGTCTTGGTGTTTCGGCAATATGTCAGAATCCGGAATCGCCGCAGGATCTGCTGGATCAGGCGGATCGATGTCTGTATGTGGCCAAACGTAACGGAAGAGATCAGGTTGTTCGATGGGACAAAGCGCAGGATCAGGTGGCGAAGCTCTCCGAAGACACGGCCCCGACTCGTGCGGAAGAAAAAGAAAAGAAGGTCGCATCTTCCATTCCGTTTCACGCCGTTGCGGCACTGACCTCAGCGCTGGCACACCGAGACCAGGCGACAGCCGTACACAGTCGTCGCGTTGCTGATATGTGTGTTGCGGCCGCGGAAGGGCTGCTTTCAATGCGTGAATGTTATGTCCTGGAAATCGCCGCGTTGCTGCACGACATTGGGAAGATCGGAATCCCGGACTCAATTCTCCGTAAACCCGGTCGGCTCACCCCGGAAGAACTGGAGGCCATTCATCAGTACAACCGCATGGGTGTCGAGATGGTCCGAGGTTCCTTTGGCGCGACCGTGCTGACGGAAATCGTCGAACAGCACGTTGTTCACTACGACATGAGCAATTGTGAGCGTGGTGCCGGACCGTCGGTTCATCCTTCGATTTCGGCAAAAATCCTTGCCATTGCCAATGCCTATGACACGATGGTTTCCGAATTCTCCTACCGAAATCAGATGTCTCGGTCTCAGGCGTTTGCGGAACTCCGCAAGTTCGCCGGTACACAGTTCGACCCGGAACTTGTGGAGCGATTTATCGGTGTGGTCAAGTCCCGTCACGACCTCCAACCGGAAGCGGATGGGGATGCTCAGGTGACAAAGGAGTCTGCGTTGAGCATTGGCTTGTTGCTGGAACAACTGGTTGCTGCACTGGACGACCAGGATCTCGAGCAACTGGCGGACATCACTACGTCACTGCAAATCACGGCGACCACTCATGGTCTGATGGACATCGCAAAACTGACGAAGATACTGCTGGACATGCTGGACGAAGACTACGACCAGATTGAGTTCATGCAGGTTGCCGGTGAACTGCTGGACCTGTGTCGATCGACTCAGAACACGCTGCTGGTGTCAGAGCATGCAACCCGGGAAGAAGCAGCGCTGGTCTGAGCGTCGCTCGACTGAATCCTGCCCCATGTGAAGACACGTGGCTGTTACACCGCACGCAGAAAACCAAAGACCGCACAGGTGCTGTGTTCCATGCTGCGGTCTGGTGTTTCTGCCAGGGGTTACAGTCGGAAGCGGAAGGTTTCAAACAGGTAACGAACCAGCCACTGCCACGCGGTTCGGTCGTCGATCAGAATCCGAGCCTTGCCACGCATGCCGGGTTTGATCAGTGGAGCATCGTTCCTGCTGTCAGCGTGAATGAAGTGCATCTCGACAGTGGCGCGGAAGGCAGTGCTGGTCAGAGTTTCCTGGCCTTTGTCGTCGGGCCGCGTTGACAGTGTGCCGCCATACTTTGTGGTCAGCGATTCCGGGGCCACTTTTTCTCCACGGCGTGACATCAGCGTCATGGGGGCAACGTATGACAGGTGCGGCAGTTCGTCCAGCTTCAATTCGACTTCCATATCGTCCACAAAGTCTTCGCGGTCTGACTGGTCGATGTACATCACCGCGTGCAATTCACTCGTTGGTGCGATGCTCATTAACTCTTCTCCGGCGTCCACGAAACAGCCGCTGTTTTCGGGATCCAGAGGAGTGCCGTGCCAGCGATTCAGTTTCGTTCTGTTGATTTCATCGCGTTGTGGTTCCGGAACTCGATTTGGAGCGACGATGGTTCCCGAGGACGGTGCATAGATTACTCGGGATCTGAGCAAGCGAACCAATTCTGTCATACGGTGCCGCAGTTTGACCAGCGTCGTCACCTCACGCTCAATTTGCGTTGACATATCCCGGTCCAGCTCGCCTTCAGAATTGCTATGGTTCTCCGCTTTCTTTATCTGCGTAAGATACTGCTGCAGAGTGGCGGACAATTCATCGCGATACTGGTTGGCCTGACCGTCCTCCATGATTGCCAGTACCTGGCCCTCGACGACCTTGTCACCAGCCCGCACCGGGTCCGGATAATCGTCCGGTGTGGGCATTGAGACATACAGGTTTGGCCGCTGCTGGTCGTAGTGCTCCTCCACATAAATCCAGTTCAGGGCGTCGCATACGTCATCCAGTTCCGTCTGCAGTTCGTTATAGATTTCTGCGTAGTCTTCCGGTGGCAGTATCTGCCCGGCTAACGGGCCGCTTGTTACGTGGACCACGTCCTTGGGCTCCATGAAGAACGGAGCCTGGTGATACCAGGGAATCGGGATGCTGGCCACCAGCCATCCCACTCCGCACGCAACTGTCAGGCTGAATGCGATTTTGATTTTGCTCATGGGTTCTGCCCTTGGCGTCGCAACAATCTGGTAGACGTTGCGGAACATAGAGAAAATGATTCCGGCCATGGAAAAGATGCATAACGACACCCCAAGGCTCTGCAAATCGTATGGTTTCAGCACTGTGTAAAGAAACATGCTGATCGAAACAAGAATCACCCAGCGATAACACCAGGCTGCAATCGCATACGCAACGAACCACGCTTTGCCGGTTTCCGGCATAAAGGGATCCGGGCGACTTTCGATGCCAAGGCAGTACCACGAAAACGATTCACGCAGCATCTTGTCGGACTTGGCACGGAGGTTGGGAATCTCCAGAAAGTCGCTCATCATATAATAACCGTCAAACCGCATCAGCGGATTGGCGTTAAAGATGACCGTGGTGATCGTCGTGACAAAAAATGTATTCAGTGCCAGAAAGTGCAGCATCCCCGGGCGCGTGAACCACCAGATGTAGATAGCTATTGCGGAGATAATAACTTCGATGTACATGCCCGCAGCACCGATGATGATGCGATGCCATTTGTTCTTCATCATCCATGAATCGGTAACGTCACAGTACAGACACGGGCTGAACACCAGCAGCATCATGCCCATCTCGTGACACTCGCCACCGTAGTGATGGCAACTGAGTCCGTGTCCGAATTCGTGGATAATCTTTGCGATGCCCAGCGTGACCCACAGGTAAATCAGGTTGGGCCAGCCGAAGAAGCTCTGGAATTCCGGGAGGCGGCTCTGGAATTCATCAAACTGAGCCCCCAGCATCAGCCATGCGGTGGTGACGAACAACATGCACGTCCATACCAACGGCTTCCAGAACATCCATGCAAGGTACGGATACATCCATTGCAGAGTGCGTTCCGGATCCCAGCCGGGCAGGCGCAGATACAGCAGACTCATAAAAGTCTGCTTGATCTTCTGGTTGCGTTCCTTCCGTCGTTCGCGAACAACGGCGGCTCCCTGCCCCGGACGATTGCTGGTGACAAGGCACTTCTTGTGCAGGTCTGTGATCAGCTGTTGAATGTCGCCGAGAGTGACCTGCAGAGTGGGAAAGAAGACCTTCAGGTCGTCCCGCACCTGTTCCAGGCTGCGGCTGCCATCAAGTAATTCCAGAATCTTGTACTGTTCAACCTGGAGGCGATGGTATTTCAGCCCGACCGGATCCTTGATGACCTGATAACCCACACCCAGATAGTCAATTTCGGCAACCACAAGGTCGGCTCGGCGCTGCAGCGGAATCGGCCTCTGGTTGGAGGCGATCATGTCAGCGGAAGTGGACTCAGTGGATTCGGCCATGAATGTGTTTCAGGTTTCGTCTAACCCGTGGTCGCAGACCAGGTTCTTCGCGATTGATTCCGACCTGGTCTGCGACCACGGGCAAACGGATCAGCCTGACGTATCGGTTTCCATTCCGCTACGGAGAAAGAATCACTGCATCGACTGGAGCACCCTCTTTCAGAGAATACACACCGGGGCGCGGAGACTGATTCCTGATGATGGCGCGAATCTCAAGGCTGGCTTCCCGGTCGGTCTTCAGCGACGGTGAAATCAGCGTAACCTCTCCGGTAAACACAACGTTAGAGACGGGTTGCTGTGACTCATCCTGACGCGGCGCCGAGTTCTCAGCGGACGTCTTAAGGAAAGCGCCGCCGGAAGATTTAGTGCCTGTGCCGCGGTGACGTCGGATCAGAACCCTGTCACCCACGTTAACTCGATCTTCGAATTTCGAACTCACCTGAAGTACGGCAAGAACGTAGTCCAGGTTGACGATCGTCATGATCGGATCCCCCTGTCTTACGGCAGCACCAACCGCTTTCTTGTGCAGGTCTGTAACAATGCCGCTTAGCTCAGCGTGTCGCGTGAATTGTTTCAGTTCTTTTTCTTTCGTCTTCGCCGCCAGTTCCGCCAACAGCTTGTCGTGCTGTGATTTCTTCACCTCTGCGTTGCCCTGTTCCACGGCAAGTACCAGTTTGCGAATTTCTGCATCACTGAACAGGCCGGGGGCAATCTTATTCCGATCCTCCCTGTCCTTCAAATCGACCTTTGCCTCTTCGAGCTTGATCTCTGCAAACTTGATCAGAATCTCCGTTCTGGCTTTTTCATTTGCCTCGGCCAGTTGTGCACGCACAAGTTCGTCGTCGAGTTGAACGACCAGTTGCCCTTTCTGGACAGCACCTCCCAGCAAATCAGGATTGAGCTTGGTGATTGTTCCGGGCACCTCCACCGAAACTTCCACCTGATCCTTGATCTCGATCCTCGCCTCATCCACCTTGATGGCATGTGGGCTGTTCCAGTCGTCGGCAGCCTGTGCAACGCCGGTGGTCAGCACCAATAGGGTCGCGCACACAGCCGTTTCAGATAGTTTCATGATGTCGATCTTTCCCGTCACTCGAATCAGTCATCAAGGGTGACTGGCAGCCGCCTTTAGAGCTGCCAACAACGCCTTGAAGGGGGACGCCATTTCCCAGTATATCTAACGCATCGAGCCGTTATCCACAATGCGAGTCAAAGAAGCCATGGCCTTCACATGTAAACGGGCATCAGTGAGGAAAACTGGGGGAATTCTGCGATGCCCTCAGGCATCCTGTCCGCACATTCGCTACCTGCGGCATGCATTGAAGCGGTGGGAAAAGATTCTAACATCATGTCTATGAAGACCATCCGCTGGGGAATTATTGGACTCGGCCGATTCGGCACGATCCACGCTGAAACGCTGCAGTCGCTGCCAGGCAGTGAGCTGGTCGCAATCTGCAATCACAACGAACCGCGATTGCGGCAGGCAGCCGATTGTTTTCCGCGAGCTGCCGCGGCCAGGCATTATGCCGACCTGGTTGATGCGACGGACATCGATGTCATCAGTATTACGACTCACTGGCAACAGCATTACACCATCGCAGAAGCGGCGTTGAAGGCCGGGAAACATGTCTTTCTGGAAAAGCCGATGGCCGCGACCGGTGAACAGTGTCGGCGGCTGCTGGCAGTGGCGGCCGCTTCGCCCGGTTATCTGATGGTGGGACACATCTGCCGCTTCGATCCACGCGTGACGTTGGCTAAAGATGCCATCGTGCAGGGACGGATTGGACATGTCGTGTCGATGCACGCCAAACGCAATCTGCCAAAGGCACCCGGCAACATTCGACTGGACAAGATCTCACCTCTGATGGGCGATGGAATCCACGATGCCGACCTGATGATGTGGTTTCTGGGCCGCACGCCGTCACGAGTTTACGCGCGGAACGTGCGTTCCAACAAGTTCATCTATCCCGATCTGGGCTGGGCCATGCTGGAGTTTGACGACAACGCAGTTGGCGTCATTGAAACGAACTGGTGTCTGCCGGAAACAGTTCCAACGGTGATTGATGCTCGGCTGGAAGTTGTGGGTACAGGCGGCAGTTTGACGATCGACTGCTCGCACACAGGCTTCACACTCATTGACGCCAATGGTCCGGGAATGAGTGACACGGTTTACTGGCCGCAGCAACACGGCCAACGGATCGGAGCGCTTGCCACAGAACTGGCCTACTTTGCCGACTGTGTTCGACGATCAACCGCGCCCACGGTAATCACACCCGACGAAGCTGCCAGAGCTGTGATCGTGATGGAAGCAGCAGAACAATCGGCCGCCACCAGGCAACCTGTTGAACTCAGCGGGGTCGCTCCTTCGGCCTGATCATTCCTCAGGCTGATTCAACGGTGGCAGGATCCAGATCTCGCCGTACATTTCCGGCTGCTCGGCGCGGTACTGTTCGTGACGGATCAATTCCAGCGTCGCCTGAAAGATACCAACAATGCGCGACTGCAGCTTTTCACCGTCGAAGAACGAACTGAACATGACTCGAGGTTCCGTGGCCAGACGTTTTCGAATGCGTTCCTGGTGGACAGAAAGCGGCGTCTCGTCCATTCGGATGCTGGTCTCTCGTTCGACATCCGGTAACCGGACGATACGTGCCAAAGCACTGACAAGGTCCCACAGTTCCACTTCCCGGATTCGGTCTGCGGCGCCGTCGCGTTTGATGTCCGGCCGATCGTCGCTCAAGCGAGGATACCGTTCCAGCCATTCTGACGCACGGTCGTCGAGAGTGCCGGCTGCATTTTTGTACCGCTTGTACTGCATCAGCTGAGCAATTAGGTCGCTGCTGGACTCTTCAATCACATCCTCATCGACAGGTACATCTTCCTGTTTCGGAAGAACTTCGCGGCTCTTGATTTCCAGCAGGATGCTGGCCATGACAACGAAGTCGCCGATCAGGTCCAGGTCTATCAGTTCCAGCAGTTCCAGGAATTCCCGGAAGTCATTCGTGACTTTTGCCAGGGAGATTCTGCACACGTCCAATTCGTGGCGTCGCACCAGATACAACAGCAGGTCCATTGGGCCACCGTAGTATCCCAGATCGACTTTATAATTCGCCAACGTCACGCTGCTCTCCGCATGAGATTGCTGCCTCATCCCTGACTTGAACCGTCTTCGACAGTCTGTTTGAGCCACTTTCGGGAAGCCCACGGTTCGCGGCCGTGGGTCCCTGAAAACACGAGAGTGTTGCGAATGGAATTCGCCCGAACGGACTCTATAGTTTCCCTAACCGGAACATTCTCCGTTATCGGCTTCGTCCTGCGACTTCGATGAACTTCAGACTTTCCAGGCGGCTGGCGAAGAATTCGCTAAAGATTCGAACCGATCGGAGAACCAGATTGGGAACTGCGAGTGGCGGTTTGCGATACGCGTCATGGTCGTGCACCCGAGCATCGTAGTTCGATGGTTGGGATATCCTTCACGGAGTGCGTTATTGAGCACTCTTCATGTCGGGGCGCAGTTTTTCAGCTTCCCGCAGATATACGTGCTCTATTTCAGCAGGTTTCCGGTCACTGTTTACGTGCAGCAGGATACGGATGCACTTCTGCATGGATCCCTCAACCGGGATTTCCAGGGCACACAGCAGCGGGACGGTCTTCATGCCAATGTGACGAGCGGCTTCAGCGGGAAACGTCGACACCAGATCCTGGGTGGTCGTGAAAACAGCCGAAATCACATTGTCGAAATCCGTGATTTCGTTACGTTTCAGGATTTCTTCGATCAATTCCCGAGTGGCTTCGCGGATCTGCTCCGGGACATCGGCGTCGACGGAGGTTGCTCCTCGAATGCCACGCACTGACATATGAACCCGCTCCGAAAATTGTACCTGGAACCTACAGTGTCGAACATATTGCACGTACGTCTGACTCTGTCGGGGCCAGTGCCTCCGTCCAATAGAGCTGACACTCGAAATTGAGCACCCATCCCCATCGGTCGCCAAACCTGACTCAACAAAATGTTTTCATGATCAGGTGTCGTTCAAGACCGATCATTGCCCGTCATTCTGCCGAGAAGGATCCGACTCGCAAGAGCGTTTTGCAAAGCTGGTCCAAAATCTCGTTCAAATCAGCGTTTTCTCTCGTTTCTGGCCACTTTTCTAAGTGCTTGAAGTTTGCCGGAAGCGGTGTTACCGTGCTCGCTCGTTTGAACGCCGTTTCGGTGCCGCTTCGGTTGCGCGCTGGCGGTGGTTCGCTCTGTTCAGAACCCCCCAAGTTGTTGATCAGTAATAGGTTGGGGCATCCTGCGCGTCAATTCTCGGCGCCACATTCTCGTCGTGAACATCACGGCACTACCTCACGAGGTCTAACCCAAAATGGCAGACACAAAGTACGTTTACACGTTCGGCGATGGCAAAGCAGACGGAAATACAACTCAGAAAGCGCTGCTTGGCGGCAAAGGGGCCAACCTTGCCGAAATGAGCCGCATCGGTCTTCCGGTTCCTGCGGGATTCACGATCACGACCGAAGTCTGCACTGCTTTCTATGAAAACAACCGGACTTTTCCGGCAGAGCTGGCGGATCAGGTCAACGCCGCAATTAAGAACGCGGAAGAGGTGATGGGCAAGAAGTATGGTGATCCCGAAAACCCGCTGTTGCTGAGCTGCCGATCGGGTGCTCGTGAATCAATGCCGGGCATGATGGACACTGTCCTTAACATCGGTATCAACGAAGAAGTCGTCCAGGCACTAATCAAGCAATCAGGCAACGAGCATTTCGCGTGGGACAGTTATCGCCGCCTGATTCAAATGTATGGCGACGTTGTTCTGGACCTGAAACCGGAAAACAAGAATGATCCTGACCACTTCGAAGATATCCTCGAAAAAGCCCGTGAAGCCGTTGGAGCAGAACACGAAAGTGATCTGAGCGTCGAAGCTCTGCGACAGATCGTCATTGACTTCAAAGCTGTCATCAAGAAGGAAGCCGGCATCGACTTTCCGGAAGATCCAATGGAACAGCTCTGGGGCTGCATTGGCGCTGTCTTCGGCAGCTGGATGAACGACCGAGCGATGGTTTACCGTCGTCAGTATGGCATTCCTCACTCATGGGGTACTGCGACCAACGTCCAGGCGATGGTCTTCGGTAATCTCGGCGACGAATGTGCAACGGGTGTCGGCCTGACTCGAAACTGTTCCGACGGAACACCAGGCTTCTGCGGCGACTACCTGATCAACGCTCAGGGCGAAGATGTTGTTGCCGGCACGCGAACTCCAAAGCGAGTCGAAGAAACTCTGCACATTGACAAGCCGGAAGCATTTGAACAGCTGACCAACATCGGCAAGACTCTGGAACAGCACTATAAAGACGTGCAGGACATCGAATTCACCGTCGAAAACGGCAAAGTCTGGATGCTCCAGACTCGTAACGCCAAACGAACGGGGTTTGCCGCTGTTCGAATTGCTGTTGACCTGGTCAACGAAGGCCTCATCGATGCAAAAACGGCTTTGGAAAAACGACGTATCCCTGCTGACGACCTGAACCAGCTCTTGCAGCCGATTTTTGATCCGGCTGATAAGAAAAAGGCGGAAGGTGACAACCGTCTGCTTGCGAAAGGCATTAACGCTGGTCCTGGTGCAGCGACTGGCCAAATTGTGTTTCATGCTTCGGACGCCGAAGAAAAGTGGAACGCTGACAACGATCTGCAGCTGGTTCTGGTTCGCAAAGAAACCAGCCCGGAAGACCTGCGAGGCATGAAGGTTGCCAACGGAATCCTGACCGCCTTTGGCGGAGCATCTTCTCACGCAGCGTTGGTTTCTCGACAGATGGGCAAGACGTGCGTCTGCGGCTGTGATGCTCTGAATATCGATTACGAAGCCGGCACCGTCACGGTCGGCGACACTGTGCTGAAGGAAGGTGACTGGATGTCAATTGATGGCTTCAGTGGCGAGGTCTTCACCGGCAAGATTGAAACCAGTCCTTCGGAAGTCATGGAAGTCATGACTGGTAATATGAAGCCGGAAGAATCAGAGGTCTATCAGCGTTACGCGCAGCTGATGGTGTGGGCGGACGAACATCGAACGCTGAACGTGCGAGCCAACACAGAATCTCATGACGCGGAAGTGTCTATTCAGCTTGGTGCTGAAGGCGTCGGACTGTGTCGTACAGAACACATGTTCTTCGATCATCTGGACGAAATGCGTGAGATGATTTTCGCCACGGAGAAAGCCGATCGCGAAGCCGCCCTGGCCAAGCTGATCAACTTCCAGCGTGACGACTTCACTCACCTGTTCAAGACGATGGGTGACAAAGCCGTCACCGTTCGCCTGCTGGATCCACCGTTGCATGAGTTTCTGTCAGAACACCACATGCACGAAGATCCGACTCTGGCCGGCAAACTGGCGACAACGTTTGGCGTGACCGAAGACGATGTGAAGCGTCGAGTTGCCGAGCTTGTTGAATCCAACCCAATGCTCGGTCATCGCGGTTGTCGCCTGGGAATCGTCTACCCGGAAATCACCGCCATGCAGGCTCGGGCGATTCTTGAAGCCGCTTGTGCCCTGAAGAAGGAAGGCATCGAATGTCATCCGGAAATCATGATCCCTCTGGCCGGCTACAAGGCCGAAGTCGACAACCAAACGGCAATCATCAAAGAAACTGCTGCGAAGGTGTTCGAGGAACAGGGCGTGACGGTCGACTTCATGACTGGCACGATGATCGAAATCCCGCGAGCTGCTTTGACATCTGGTGAGATTGCCGATACCGCAGAGTTCTTCAGTTTTGGTACCAATGACCTGACACAGACCGGGCTTGGCATCAGCCGAGACGACTACAAGGGCTTCATCGGTTACTACACTGAAAATGACATCATGCCTGCTGACCCATTCCAGACAATCGACCAGACCGGGATCGGCCGCTTGATGAAGTTGGCCGTGGCCGATGGTCGTGAAACTCGACCAGACCTGAAGATCGGCATCTGTGGCGAGCACGGTGGCGATCCGAAGTCCGTTTACTTCTGCCACGAAATCGGCCTGAACTACGTCAGTTGTTCACCACGCCGAATTCCAATCGCACGACTGGCCGCTGCTCAGGCTGCTGTCGAGGCTGGTTGAATTCCGGAATCCGCTCAATAGAAACGGTCGTGCCCTGCATTTGGTACATAGTACTCGGTGCAGGGCACTTTCCTGCGCAGTCTGGCCGCCAATTGGTTTGTCAGGTCAAACATCGCAGTCGCGGGCGAATGCAGTGCGAGCGTCGACAAAAGGCGCCGGTATTCAGCAAGAATGTGGTAACGCAGCCGCCGTCTCGTTTTCCGGAACCGTACGCGGCACGGCGTTCAATCACACCGGTCCTGTCGATCACGCCGGTCCTGTCGATGACATCCGGCCCTGCAGGGTTGGGCACGGCTCCTGGGTAATTCAGAATTTACTGGAGACGAATCCTCGAACCAGATAAGCTACGGGGAATACGGAATTCTGTGGTTGGTCCGGCCTGCCACCCGTCCCCATCGTGTTGTCGTTCATTTCCCGCCTCTGACAGCACTCACACTGTAAAAGTGTTCTGATGATATACGAACGCAAACTGGTCTTCACATTTCTGCTGGCCGCTATTTCGATGTTCGTTGCAGCACCGGCTTCATTCGCACAGTCGGCCGAAGTTGCGGCGGAGTATGGTCGACTGGCCGACGAGTCCACGGCTGCAGCACTGTCGCTGACAGATGAGCAGAAGGCGGCCGTCGCCACGATCATTACGGAACGCGACGAAGCAGTAGCCGCTGCGGAAGACGATGCAAAAGCCGGTCTGCATGCGGCCGCGGAGCAGAAGCTGTCAGCACTGCTCACCGATGAACAGAAATCAACGTTTGTATCGCTGTTTGCCCAGCCGAAATTGAAATTCAACTTTCGGCTTCAGAAGTGGGAATCTGTGCTGGATTGGGTGGTAGATGAAGCTGGCCTGTCACTCGTTATGGATGAAGCTCCGCCGGGGACGTTCAACTACTCTGACAGCAAGGAATACACTCCGACAGAAGCGATTGATCTGCTGAATGGCTGGCTGCTGACGAAGGGCTACACGCTGGTCCGTCGTGAGAGACTGGTGATGTGTTTGAACCTGAAAGGCGGGCTGCCCGAGGGTGCCATACCGCGGGTCACGCTGGAGGACCTCGGGACGCGAGGTCGGTTCGAATTTGTCAGCGTGCTGATTCCGCTGGAGGGGCGACCGGCGGACGAGACTCTGACAGAAATCACACCGTTGCTTGGAACGTATGGCCAGGCCGACATGCTGGCGGCGACTCAGCAGTTACTGGTGGCCGATTCCGCGGCGACTGTACGGATCATTCAGCAGGTCGTCAACAAAATTCCGTTGCCTAAACAGGTGGTGCCGCCGAAGCCGCCGAAGCCGCCGGAGCCAGCTCCCAAGCCGGAGCTGATGGTCTATCCGATCGAGCACGCCAACCCTGAACAGGCAGGCGAAGTGCTGAAGCAGATTGTGAATGGTACGATTGTGATCGATGCCGTTGCCAGCCAGGTCTCGATCAACGCAGTTCCTGCCGAGCAGGAAAAAGCGAAGACGATCATCGGCCAGCTGGAATCAAATCAGGGCCCTGACACACAGCCCCAGCTGAAACTGCATGCGGTTCGAGTACGTGACATAGCCGAATTGCTGGCAACGATGAAGCTGGTCAGCCCCGATGGCGAGTTTCGCTACGACGAGGCAAGTCGAAAACTTGTGGCATGGGCGAATGCGACGGACCAGATCAGAATTGTCGGGTCACTGGAGGAATTGGAGGCTCAGCAATCTGCGGGCGGGCTGACTCAGCTGGAAGTATATCCGCTGTCGGAAATCGATTCGGCCGCAGCACAAACACTCGTGACGTCGCTGATGCCGGATGTCAAAGTATCCATCGACAGTCGGACGGGAAGTCTGATCGCAATTGGAACGCTGTCAGACCACCAGGCGATTCTCAGCCTGCTGGAGCAGCTGGAACCTCAGGTTGCGAACAAAAAACCGGCGGAACTGAAATCGTATCCGGTCGACCTTTCGATCAGCGCCGCTGCGACGTCTGTGCTTGGTTCCATTGTGCCGGAAGCCACCATCACAACGGATGCGGCCAACGAGCGTCTGTTGGTTGTGGCTCCTCCGGAGAAACATGAACTGGTGGCCAGTACGCTGCTGCAGTTGGCGGAAAATCTGTCCAAGCCGGACCAGCAGCTGAAGACGTACGAAACCAGGGGGATTGATACCGCCAGTGTTATTTCACTGCTGTCAACGCTGAACCCGGAGGCTCAGATTACGAATGACGTAGCGAATAAACGCCTGCTGGTGATCGCTTCCGAAGAAGATCATGCGTCAGTTGAAAACGTGCTGCAGCAGGTCGTCAATGATGTTTCGA
Organism: Fuerstiella sp.; assembly: GCA_024230215.1. Classification (GTDB taxonomy): domain Bacteria; phylum Planctomycetota; class Planctomycetia; order Planctomycetales; family Planctomycetaceae; genus Fuerstiella. The sequence continues at coordinate 80,510 of JAAERP010000347.1, forward strand.
CGCGTGACACGCTGCTGAAGTCGTACCCGCTGGCGACAGACGTCGTGCCGGAAACGGTCACTTCACTGCTCACTACCCTGACGCCAGCGGCATCCGTGACTGTCGACAGTTCCAATCGTCGGTTGCTTATTACCGCTACGACGAAAGATCACGACATTATTGCGGCAACAATCGCTCAGATAGAGCGCGATGCCACAGGTGAACTTCCGGAACTGCAGTTCTATTCCTTAGAACGGGCGTCCGGCGAAAATGCGGTGACTGTTCTGCAGGCGATGCTGCCCAGGGCGCAGGTGACATTTGAAGCGGCATCTGAGAGATTATCGGTTGTCGCCGCGAAGGCTGACCATGCCGTGCTGAGGGCGACCCTCGACAAGCTCGAAGCAGCGGCGCCCCCCAACGAAAAGAGGATGTTGAAAGTCTACGACGTCACGACCGCTCAACGCACACGATTTACGGTCCTGCTGGATAGTCTGAGTTCCGAGTTGCCTGGGTTGCAGGTGCTGACGGATGCTCAGCCCGGAGAGATGACTGTCTGGGCGAAGCCATCGCAACAGGAAATCGTGACCGAAGTATTGGCCCAACTTCAGCGCGACGTGCCCCCGGAGCAGAAGCTGAAGCTGATCGTCTACCCGATTCTCAAAGTGGATCCCAACAGTGTTTCTGAAGTGCTGGTCGAACTGTTTCCGGACGCCAGAATAACGGTCGATACTGTCGCTTCGCGACTGCTGATCAACGCCCAGCCACAACTGCACGAGACCATCAAGTCTGCAATCGAGCAGCTGGATTCGGACGTTGACAGCGAAGTTGAGATCAAGCTGATGGTCTATCCTGTCAAAGGGATTGATCCGGCTAATGCAATGCAGTTGCTGAGTTCAGAGGTTCCTCGTGCAACGGTCATTCACGACACAACCGGTCAGACGTTAATCGTTCGAGCTCGCCTGGCACATCAGCAGCAGGTAG
>JAAERP010000348.1 GCA_024230215.1 Fuerstiella sp.
ATGCCACCGCAGCAAATGCCACCGCAGCAAATGCCACCGCAGCAGATGCCACCACAGCAAATGCCACCACAGCAGGTTCCACCGCAGCAGGTTCCATCCGCTCAGCCTGGCGTGCCACAGCCGACTGGGCAGACACTCAGTGCACCGCCTCCGGCTGGTCAGATCCCCGCCAAAAATTCGGAAGAAGTCACAACCGAAGACCTGATGGATTTGATGTCAGAACTCGAAATCGAGTAGCACACCGGGAATAGCATCGGGGGGGGGGTCGTCACTGAGAATCCGGTTTTCGGCGTTTTCTGTGCCCATCGATCGCCGATAGAATCTCATTCCACATAATGACTCCGCGATGGCTGAGTCGTTTTACAATATGCATCCCGTTCAGCAACAGTACTCATTATGGCCCCACAGCATCAGCTTCCCTTCGAGAAACCAATTTACGAGCTCGAAGCACAGCTTTCAAAACTGGAAGCGGAACCCAATCCGACGCCTGCTGTGCAGGAAAGCGTTCGACGAATGCGGGTCGAACTCACCCAGATGACTCGTGAGCGCTATGAGACTCTCGACCCGTGGGATACGGTCCAGGTGTCGCGACATCCGGAACGGCCTCAAACCCCCGATTATATCGAACTGGTTTTCGATGAATTCGTCGAGCTGCATGGCGACAAGTCGTTCGGTGATGATCGGGCCATCGTCACTGGCTTCGCCAAGCTCGACGGTCGCAAGGTGATGCTTGTGGGCCATCAAAAGGGTCGCACGCTGAAAGAACGCAACGAATGCCTGTACGGCTGTGCTCATCCTGAAGGCTACCGCAAGGCGATGTCCAAAATGGAAATGGCGTCACGGTTCGGTATTCCTATCATCTGCCTGATCGACACTCCGGGTGCGTACCCAGGCATCGGGGCGGAAGAACGAGGCCAGGCCTACAACATCGCGGTCAATCTTCGCGACATGTCGACCCTGGAAGTACCGATCATCTGTGTCGTGATTGGCGAAGGCGGATCCGGCGGAGCTCTGGGCATAGGGATTGGAGACCATGTTGCAGTTCTGGAGCATGCGTACTATTCGGTGATTAGTCCGGAAGGATGTGCTGGCATTCTGTGGAAACACTCCAAGCACGCCGACAAAGCAGCCCGAGCGCTGCGGTTCACCAGCAAGGACCTGGTAAAATTGGGCATTATCGACGAAGTCGTCTCCGAACCACTCGGAGGTGCCCATCGCAACCATCGCCAGATGGCCATGACTCTCAAAGGCACATTGGTGGAGGCGCTACAATCGCTTGAAGGCCTGCCAAAGGATGAGCTCCTGGATCGCCGCTACAACCGGTTTCGAAAGATCGGCGTGTTTGAGGAAGACGTGGTGGCGTAGGCCAATCGTCTGCCGAACGCCACCCAGCCATCGCGTCACCGAATTCGGAACGTGCCTGGAACCACACCAAACATCGATTTGGACGTCGCAGGGCAGTCCCGCAGCAATGGCTGAATTGATCCGGTTAACTGCCACAAACGACGGTTGCGTATCACAGCAACGCCCCCTCTGAAGTCAACACCGCATCCAGTTTCCAACCACACGCAACGTCCGATAATGTCCGTTATGTTAAGTTAATCAAGAAAAACGCCGGCTTTTAGAGACTCAGAAAACGCCCTGCCTGGAACGGCTGCCGCCCAAAGGACGTTATCGCAACGACTGGTTCAGGCGTTGTTGAAGGTCAAAGCTCAGGCTGTTCCACGACACGCGAGCCTGCTCCAGCTGACGAACAATGCGCTCGTCCAGACGAGTTGAGACGTCGGTCTGTGGATCGGGATCATTCGCGTCCATCCGTAGGTCAGCAGCCCAGTCTTCGATCACCGCCTGTTGTACTTGTGGAGGAATTCCCGCCAAATGCTGTTTTGTCCGCTGAGTAATCGTCCGGCGATCCTGATAGATGTCGCCGATATCGTTCAGGAGCTCAGAGAAACTCGGCTGGCCCGCCCTGCTCCTGGTCGAGCCCCCACTTTCCAAGGCAACCTGACTCAGGAAGTCGGAGACCACAGTCGGCACGGCAACCGGTAGAGACTGGTTGAGCTCAAAGGCCAGATTCTGTTTCTGGCTGGCTGTGGCAGAATTCCAGTATTGCTGTAACTGGGGCGCAAAATGCTGTCGCAGCTGCTGCGGCAATCTTCTGAGCACCTCATCAAGCGTTGGCCCACTACCAGTGCCTGACGGATCGGCAATGTCGGGAAATCCGGTCTCGGTGGCGCCGCCCATTCCGTCAAACAGGTCTGGTAATCGGAATTCGTCCCCCGATTCCCGACTTTCGCCGTCAAGTGACGTTTCCGTGTGACCGTCTCCCCACAGGTCTGACAGTGGGGCTTCATGGCCCAGGTGTTCGTGGATGGGCCTCAATTCGTTCTGGTACTTCTCAAGATATTCGTGAAAGTACTCGGGCGTCAATGGCTCGATGTGGTCCAGAATGTAGCACGCGGCTTCGCCGCTTCTGGATTCAAGCACGGTCCCCTTCAATGATTCCGAAAGCGTGACGGCAAAAAATGTTGCCACCATGCAAATCACCGCACCTTTCACAAGGCCCAGCAGGCCACCCAGATGACGGTCGAAGTCTTTGAACTTCGCCTTCTCAAGCCAGCTATTCAGGATCCGAGCCACCATGAACGATCCCAGCGAAAAGCCGAGATACAAGATGAACATCGAAATCCAATGCTTCAGCGGCTGCTCAACGTTAATCATCGGTTCGATCGAAGGAGCCAACTGGTCAGCAAACTTGAAACACAGAATAAGCGCAGCAATCCATGCCAGCTGTGTCAACAGGCCTCGCTGAGCCCCCTGCCATGCGGTGTAAACCAGAATCGCCAGAACGACGAAGTCGTACCAACTCACCATAACCAGCACTCGACATTCAATGCAGTTTTTTTGAGAAGTTCACCTCAGTCGCAGTATAGGTGGTTTGAGCGAAACACGGAAAGATGGAATTCAGAACGTCTTCCGGCTGTCCAGCAGCAGCGTCACCGGACCGTCATTGACCAACTCCACGTCCATCTGAGCCTGAAAGGTACCGGTTTCGACGGTGAGGCCCCGCCCTCGCATTTCAGCAACGAAACTCAGGTAAAGACTATTGGCCAGTTCCGGTCGAGCCGCCTTCACGAATGCTGGCCGGCGGCCTTTGCGACAGTCCCCCAACAATGTGAACTGACTGACGACCAGAGCAGATCCTGCAACGTCGGTCAGGTCAAGATTCATCTTGCCGTCGTCATCCTCAAACACACGCAGGCCTGCAACCTTGCCCGCCAGCCAGATAACGTCTTGCTGGGCATCGTCGTCGGCAACACCCAGCAGGATCAGCACCCCCTTCTGTATGGCCCCAACAACTACTCCGTCAACGGTAACGGACGCTTTGGAAACTCGCTGAACCACGGCGCGCATGAGGAAAGCTATTGAGAAATCAAGGCAGGAAAGCTCGCATCCAAACGGAAATGCGACGAATGCTGAGGAACGTTATCCGAATTCCGCGACGCCTCAAGCGTGCCAGCGACTCACGTATCTCTGCGTTCAGCGGACGTCTACAGCGTTTCACGCTGACTTGTGGCCGCGAAGAGCGATTTTCAATAGCAGTTCTGTTACTCCCACGAGCCAGTATCGTTCACGACAATAAGTAATTGCTCTAGAATCTCCCCACCCGTCGTTCGCGCGAGGGCAGAATTTCCAGGCACGTCGTCCACCAGCCAGTCAGCACCGTCTGAACAAACTCATCCGGAAGTTGCTCCCGACGCATTTCTTCCGCCAGCAATTTGTAATCGTAGGTCACGGGCACGAAGCTGACTGAAACCGGCACCGCCCCGCCATTCGAAGTGCAGGGAAGGGCGTCCAAATCGGCATCGGACCCCGTGCACAGAACGGCATACCAGACGTTTGTTGTGCCGTCGTTCTCCGGCCGGCCAAGGACACCGACATTCACATAACGGCGACCGTCCTTCAGTTCCCGCTGCCAATGAATGCCGGAATGAGTGCCGATGATCAGATCCGCCGATCGTTCATCCGCGATTCGATTGAGAAACGCTGTGCTGGTAGTTGACTGCCAGAGAAATTCGTTGGTCCTGCGGGGGCTGCCGTGACATAGTAACACTGAAAGACCGTCAACCTGCAGACGCAGTTCCTTCGGCAGGTTGCGTAGCCAGGCTTTATTATCTGCGTTGGTATTCTGCAGAGTGTAGTCATAACTGACTTGTGCGAAGTGATTGTCATTGGGATCCGTGTAGCCGCACTGACAGTCGTTCAGTCCGTTGCCAATGCTGTCGTCGTAGTTGCCCTGAACACAGACGATGTCGTGCTGTCGCAGTAGTGGAAAAACACGATCCGGATGAGGGCCGAATGCTCCCAGATCTCCGAGGCAATACATCGCGTCAACGCCACGGTTCTGCGCATCAGCAATCGCGGCTTCCAGAGCCAGATAGTTGCTATACAGTCCGCCGAAAAATGCGAGTTTCATCGTTGGTTTGGAACTGGAAGAGAAACAACAAATAACACAGAAGTACGCAACGAAACAAATGCCGTTTAATCTTTGCGTCCTTCTGTGTAAGACAAATACACCTGCATTTCTTCAGACTGAACTTTGACTGAGGTTTTCCCTCGGCCGCAGGGTTGTGTTGCTGCAGATGGCTCCGAATTGATAACACGTGTAACAGGCACCATGGTTCACTGGAAACGCATGCAACGACTCGGCCAGCGTCTCCCCCATTCTCCCGCCGGTCCCTTCCAACAGAATTGGGCAAACGTAAGTGCCTCGGTTGGTGATGATGCGGCTGTGATGACACAACAGCTGATTTCGATCAACCCCCTCCATCATCTGGTGCGTGATGCGTTCCGTGTCAGCGTAACCTGTTGTGCGACTCTCTTCAGCACCGATCTTCAGGCGGGGCAGGATCTTCAGGCGAGGGCGATGGCAGCCGTACTGTGCCAGCACTTCCCGGAACTGCAGCAGGATATCAGCGTTCCTGGAATCGTCCCACGTTTGAGTCATTGTGATGATTGGCAGAAAGCCCTGTTCACACAGCAGTGCCACACCGTTGATGGCTCGCTCGAAAGTACCCCCACCACGCACGGGATCATTGATTTCTGCGGTCGGGCCATCGATGGAAACACGAAACTCAAGACTGAACCCGGTTGCCTCCTCGGCTGTACGCAGTTCGCTCAACCATTCGGATTTCAGCACCGTTCCGTTTGTCAGCACGGTGACCGGGCCAAAGTCCAGCGTACGCTTCAGCATGTGAACCAGGTCCTTATTCAAGAACGGTTCACCGCCTGTGAAATAATATTCACGAACACCGTGTTCAACAGACTCCAGTAGTGCCGTTTCGACCTGTTCGAATGTCAGAAACTCGAAACTGTGATTGTGAGGACTGCAGCTGATAAAGCAGTGATGGCAAGTCAGGTTACAAACCGTTCCTGCCACCTGAAACCAAAGTTCATCCAGCGACCTCAGTTCGATGTGCGGGACGTCGATAATTTCCAACGCAGTCAAATTGCAACTCCTTCCGGTGCCGCGACCTGATCCGTGGTGGTAATGTGGTCAAACAGTGCATCAATCTGTTTTAGCCCGTTCTGCAGTAGAAAGCGAGAATCACGTCCGTAGCTGGCAGCTCCGAGAATGTAGAAATTCGGTTCCGGGTTCTGCAGCAGTTCCGGGCCTCCGACACTTTGCTGCAGGCAATCGCCCGACGTTTCACCCAGCAGGTGAGCAGCCAGCTTGATTGGGCCATCCGTCGCGTAACATCTGTGAATCTGCAGCTCCCGAAATGCTTCTGTGTTCGGCCGGAATCCGGCATTCGCTATGACGCGATCAACAACCACTTGCCCCCTGCTCTGCTCGGCGACTGAGTCTCCTTCCGGCCACGTTAATTCCACGCGAATCCTCGCAGCGGTTCTGCTCAGCCGTTCAATTAGCGGTCCAGCCATCCATTCCACGCATGAATCAGACTGCACGGCCAGACGATTGGCCGCCGTTGTCAACGTGGATCGTTCGACCAGAACATTATTGACGACCGGGAGTATGGGGGCGCTGCGGCTTCCGCGAGTGATCCAGGTAACTCGTGTCGTCGGCGCAGAATTTTGAAGTTCGGCCAGCAGACACACCGACGTAGCTGCGGAGTAACCACTGCCTACAACCAGCGTGTGGTGGCCGGCATACTGGTCGCGATCTTTGCCGGCGACATCGGGAATGATGTAATCTGAATCCGACAACAGGGACGACTCGCCGGGACACGGTATTCCCCCTGCCCCAATAAATCCATGTCGTGAAATAAAACCAGTGCAGTCAACCAGCACGTCGGCCTCAAAAACATCTTCACGTCCGTCCTGGGCAGCAGATTGATCAGAGAAGCCGCTGGATGACGAAAGGTCAATGTCCGCGGTACTCTCCGTGCCCAGCGGCTCGGACGGTGTACGACACAAGACTCGAAATGGTTGCGATCCACGAGTTACCTGGCCAATCAGATCCGATTTGCTACACGTCGATCGGCCGACGGCAACGACTTCATGCTGTTCCAGTACCGTAACATGTGGGCGAATTCGTTCGGCCAGTGGTTCCAGGTACGACGACACGTAGTCATCGCCGGAAAGAACAGCGTCCTCTCCTGGCAGGTCCGGGTTCGCCGCAACGGCCGCTCTGCCGGCGGAAGAACTATTCATTTTGAATGGCGTAAACAGCCGCACGTGCCCCCAGCTTCTGACGGCGTTGCCGATACGCCCCTTCTCAAGGATCGTGACATCAAATCCCGCCGAACTTGCGCGAAGGGCTGTTTCTAATCCGATCGGACCGCCACCAACGATGATGAGTTTACGAGTGTTCATAATGAATCAGATAACGAGCGGCTTGGTGACGCGAGTCGGATCGAGACCGTCGAGACTGATTGCCGGAGTGCGATCCAGCATCAGATCAGTGAGTACGGCCGCGGTTGCCGGCGACATCTGCAACCCTGACCGAAAGTGCCCTGCCCCGACAAACATGTTATCGTACCCCGGGACCCGACCAATAAACGGCAATTCATCCGGAGATCCCGGACGCAGTCCCGCCCAGCAACGAACGACTTCCGCGGCCCCCAGTTCCGGCACGATCGATTCCGCGAAACTCAGTAGTCCGGAGACCCCCTCGGCCGTGCTTCGTTTTTCAAAGCCAACGTGTTCCTGCGTTGAACCGACAAGAATCAATCCGTCGGCTCGTGGCACGATGTAGCGGCGTCCCTGTTCGATGACGCACGAAAACGGCAATTGACTGACTCGCAGCAGAGCGATCTGCCCGCGAACGGGTGCCACCGGAAGCTCAACGCCTAACGGCTTCATAATCTGGCCGGTCCATGCCCCCGCCGTTACACACACTCGGTCCGCCCCAAGACGACGCAACGGCGTCGTCACTTCCACCGCCCTGCCCTTCGCACAGACAGATAAGTGTCCGACGTCTTCCAGAATCTCAACGCCCATAGCCTGACATGCTGCGGTTAGTGCTTTCAGGTGTCGGGGGTTTCTGACCTGAGCAAATTCCGGCAGAAAAACACCGTGTTGAATCTGCTGCTGCAGCCCAGGAACGTGCCGCTCCAGTTCTGCGCGATCGAGCGGATCACAGCAGAGGCCTTCTGCCTGCCACTGTCTGACCTGCAGATCAAAAGCCGCACTGTCGAGCCCCACTTCCACCGCGCCGCATTTGCGATAACCATTGTCCATGCCACTCAGCTCCCTAAGCTGAGCACAAAACGGTTCCCACATGTCGTAGCTGTAGGAACGAAGACGAGCTTCCGGAGTTTTAGCAGTCGCCAAATCACCGGGAGGCAACATGCCAGCGCCAGCCCACGATGCTTCGGCACCGACACGTTGCCGGTCGACGACAGTTACGGAAACGTCCTGCCCTGCCAATCGGAGGGCCGTACTGAGTCCGATGACTCCGCCACCAATGATCAAAATGTCCGAACCGTGTTGCATCGATATGTTCTCAGCGTGGCTGAAGTAATCAGACACGTGTCAGCAAATTTCGGCAAGTCGCGTGAACCTCCGTTTCTATCAGAATCCACCGTCGTTTGCGGCACTCACTCGAACTGAAACACAGAATTCCGTTCGCACAACCGAAAATTGTGAAATTCATTACCAAGTGTTCAACTCCGATACTTCGGCTGAGCAACGCCAGTCGGCCACGGCGGGTGCAGCCGGTCAACGGTTGCTGAGGTCCTGATCGATAGATCAGGACCTCTATCTTTCTGCAGAAAAAGTAGACATTCGCGCGGCAATGATCAGTGTTTGGCGTCTGATCGTGGTTTGCAGCTGGAATCAGGCGGCATGCAGGTAGTTGATCTGGCCGAATTCGGCGACAAACGGTACACCTCAGGGCGGCGACCACAATGAATGTGGACTCCACTGAAAACGACTGTTGCGCTGCATGGAGGCACCGACAATGCGAGAGACTTTTCTGCCGTTTGCTCCGCCCCTGATTGGTGAAGCTGAGATCGAAGAAGTCATCGACACCCTGCGATCAGGCTGGTTGACGACCGGCCCGAAGACAAGAAAATTTGCCGATGAATTTGCTGAGTACACTCAAGCACCCGCGGCGCTGACGTTAAGTTCCTGCACGGCCGCTCTGCACCTGTCGCTGGTCGCGCTGGAAATCGGATCGGGCGACGAGGTCATTACGACTCCGCTGACGTTTGCTGCATCCGTCAATGTGATTGAACACGCTGGTGCGAAACCGGTGCTGGTCGACGTGGAATCCGACACTTTGAACATTGACCCTGCGAAAATACAGCAAGCCATCACCCCCGCGACAAAGGCCATCATCGCTGTCCACTATGCCGGTCACCCGGTGGAACTGGATAAAATCCGTGACATTGCTGAACGTCATGATCTGCATCTGATTGAAGACGCAGCTCATGCGGTTGGAGCAACCTGGAAGGGCCAGCCGATTGGTTCCGGTGCCAACCCCACGTGTTTCAGCTTCTACGCCACAAAGAACCTGACCACCGGCGAAGGTGGCATGCTGACCGGCGACGAAGAACTCCTTGAACGGGCCAGAACGCTGAGTCTGCACGGCATGAGTCGCGAAGCGTGGAGTCGTTATGCGGCCGGAGGGAAATGGGCTTATGACATTGTTGCGCCGGGATTCAAATACAACATGACGGACATTCAGGCTGCACTTGGCCTGCAACAGCTGCGGCGTTTTGAATCAATACAGCAGAGACGACGCGACATCGTGATGCAGTACGATGCCGCCTTCAAAACCGACCCGGCGTTTCAGACACCCGTGACTCGGTCGCACGTGACCCACGCATGGCACCTGTACGTTTTGAGATTAAACGAAGCCCAGCTGACGATCGATCGAAATCAGTTCATCGAACAACTCAACGAACGCAACATCGGAACGTCCGTGCACTTCATTCCCATCCACCTGCACTCGCACTATGCAAAGAAGTACAGCTGGCAGGCTGAGGATTTTCCAGTCGCTCTGGAAAACTACAACCGAATGCTCAGCCTGCCGCTGTCACCGAAGATGACGGACCAGGATGTGACCGACGTAATCCAGGCAGTCACCGATGTCGCCACGAACGCAAGACGACAGCAACTGGCAGCGTAATTCAGGGCAACGAACATGGATGGTCTTCCCTCTGCCAACAGCGGCCCCGGACTCGGCGTTTCCCCTGCACCCGCCCGGCCCAGACGTGTTCGCAAGCTGTTGTTCAGCGTCGTATGCCAACAATGACTTTTGGCACTGGGACAATCAAACAGATGTACAACGGGCTGAACGACTGAACCATAATAACAATCTTTGCGGCATGCTGATGTACATTCGGTCCGTGCAGGTGATTGGTGCCGCGTCAGACTCTCAGACCGGACCTCGTCGTTCGCGGCCACGTATCGGCTTAACACGCTGTCGCAACGGGCCTGTCGCCTCACAAAGATGCGATGTCCACCACCATGCGCCCCTTCGTACGTCCATCGATCATTTCTGTGGCCATGGGAATAACATCATCCAGCAGGATATGGGAAGTCATGCGGAGAAGTGTTTGCGGAGAAACCTCTGCCGCCAGCCGTTGCCACACTTTGTTCCGCAGACCAGCGGGACACATCACCGAATCGATGCCGATCAGCCGAACACCACGCAGAATGAACGGGGCAACGCTGGTAGGCAGATCCATGCCGTGAGCCAGTCCACAGGCGGCCACGACACCGCCATAATTCATCTGCGACAGCACGTTGGCCAGCGTTACCGACCCCGCGACATCAACCGCAGCGGCCCAGCGAGACCGGGCCAGTGGCCGCGGTGACTCGGCAAATTCAGAACGATGGATCACCTGGGCCGCCCCTGATTCCCGCAGCAGTGGAGCCTCTTCCGTTCGCCCGGTACAGGCTGTCACCGAGTACCCTGCCCCACTAAGCAGCGCGACGGCGATGCTGCCAACTCCACCTGTCGCTCCCGTCACCAGAACATCGCCGGAATCGGGTTGCACACCGTTTTCTTCCAGCGCCATCACGCACAACATCGCGGTAAAACCAGCCGTGCCGATCGACATGGCCGTAGCAACCGCCATGCCACCAGGTAGAGGTACCAGCCATTCACTCTTCACCCGAGCATATTCGGCATAGCCACCATCGTGACTCTCACCAACACCCCAGCCCGTCAGGATGACGTCGTCTCCGACAGCAAACGCGGCTGCACTGGTTTCCACAACCGTGCCCGCCAAATCAATACCCGGCACCAACGGAGATCGTCGAACGACAGGCGCGCGGCCGGTGATTGCCAGCGCATCCTTGTAGTTCAGACTGGAATGCTTCACCTTGACAACAACATCGCCCGGCATCAAATCGTCGAGTGTTATTGTCGCCATTTCGGCGTGATGCTCGTCTTTCTCGGCAGTCACCCGGATCGCCCGGAATCGTGAAGTAGACGCCATTGTTGTTTTCTCAGTTGAACAGAAAGTGACAGATATCTCCGTCCTGCATCACGTATTCTTTTCCTTCGACACGCAGCCTTCCGGCGCCGCGGATGTCCTTTTCCGTCTCGTATTCGATCAGATCATCAAGCGAATAAACTTCACAGCGAATGAAACCTTTTTCGAAGTCGGTATGAATCACGCCGGCACCCTGAGGTGCCGTGGCGCCGACAGGAACGGTCCACGCTCGAACTTCTTTTTCACCGGCCGTAAAGTAACTCTGCAGTCCAAGAGTCCTGTACGCCGCTCGCGCTACGGACCCAAGAGCTGGTTCTTCCAACCCGACGGATTCCAGCATTTCGGCACGATCTGCCTCGTCCAGTTCCGCAAGTTCCGCTTCGAACTTCGCACACACCGGAACGACTTCGGCACCGACCTTAGCAACGTGTTCCCTGACTGTCTGTACATGGCCACTTTCGCCTGTCACGTCGTTTTCGTCGACGTTGGCGATATACAGGATAGGCTTGGCGGTCATCAGCCCCAGGCCACGAACGATCCTGGCTTCGTCATCCGTGAAGTCCAGCGTTCGCAGAGGGTGCTCTTCGTTCGCATGAGCGCTGCAGCGTTTGATGACGTCAACTCGCAACTGAGCTTCTTTGTCCCCGCCACGAGCTGCTCGTTCTGACTTGGGCAGTGCATTGCTGAGGGTTTCGAGATCGGCCAGCAGCAGCTCTGTTTCAATAACTTCGATGTCGGAGATTGGATTCACATCACCAGTCACATGAGTGACATCTTCGTCCTCAAAACATCGCACAACCTGTAAAATCGCATCGACTTCTCGAATGTGACTCAGGAACTTATTGCCCAGCCCCTCCCCCTTGCTGGCTCCTTCCACGATGCCGGCAATGTCCACAAGCTTCAGGAATGCCGGAATGACCTTCTGAGGCGGAATGTACTTCGTGATCGTTTCCAGACGGCTGTCAGGCACACTGACAATGCCTTCGTTCGGCTCGATCGTGCAGAATGGGTAATTCTCACTCTGTGCTGCCTCTGAGCAGGTCAGCGCGTTAAACAAAGTGCTTTTCCCAACGTTCGGGAGACCAACAATCCCCGCTTCCATTACTGTGCTTTCGCAAACGATGTCCGAATAGGTGCCCGGACCAAACAACAGTCGCGGGGCGGGAATTCTACAGCGTATTACGCTGACTTGTGGCCGCGGCGAACGTTTTTCTGCTTACGAGAGTCACTTTCCCACGAGCCACACGATCACATTTTCTTGAAAACTGCTCCAGGGCATTTCGTGAACGGGTCTACCTGCTCTGCGTTGTGGGAATGCGCATTTTCAAATGCGACGCGTCTCGGCTGTGATGCTCCCCATCGGATTCCGATGCACAGGAAGCGAGATTCTTCACATCCCGATAAAACACAGGTTCAACGCTCCGGCGCTGCGTTCTGCTTGCCGACAGGACTTGCAGCAGCAGCCCACCTCATGCGTTCAACATCTCTGCTGGCATACACCTTACGCCGCATACGAATGCCGCGCACGAACGTCGCCGTCCCTGTCGCGTAGAGCTTCATCAGGACCAGCAGGCCAATGACCAGACAGCCACACATGACCAAAACGATCGACAGGAATACCGAAGACGATGATGGTCAAATGTCTCGGAAGAACAGTATTTTCCGAAGCCGTACGGCACCGTTTTCTGTCCGTGCCGGTTTGAATCAAGGAACAATCCAAGCCCCAGGTCGACAATGTGCTGCATTGTGTCGTCAAACCTGTTCACACGATGAGAAGACCTCATGTTCGCGACGGTTTCGGAATGCATGATTGTCTCACCCGATGAAACCCGACCATTGTGAAGCAACATTTCGTAAAAGCGCCCGAGTTGTCGGACCGGTCCGCGAAAGTTGCCTTCCGGTGATGGCTGCGTCAGCCATGGCTTCGTGGAGAAATCGCTCGTACTGATTCCACTGCGTTCTGTGACACTGAACTGTGGCAGTCGGCCGGCCAGACCTGTCGCATGGTCTTCCATCAAACCACACCAGGCTTCATCGATTCCAATCGGCGCCAGCAGGTCTTCCTTGAGTATTCTTCTGAAGGGACGATGACCGTCGTCAAGACGCTGCAGGATTTCCCCCAACAGAAGCCACGTACTCTGCGGCTGATACGCACTACCGGGGACGAGTGATTCTACCCGGAAGATTCGGTCCAGTGATTCAGTCCACGTGCTGTGCGGCCAGCCGATATCGATGAGGGGGATGCCCGAAGTATGAGTCAGCACGTTAATAATTACGGGACTAACGTCATCGTCGTGACCTGTTTGATGGTCTGATTAAACGTCTGGCCATTGGATTCGATGGTCATCGCCATGTCCAGATCCAGCTCAGACTTAGCCACTCGTCCCTGAGCAATATTGAAAGCAACTTCCCCCTGCCCGGACGAACTGGTGAGCGTCATTCGGATAGGGTGCTCGGGACGGGGAACGACTGAGATCTCCGGAACGACCTTAATAATCGCATTTCCCTCCGCATCAACCTCCATGAAAGTCATTTCTGATTTAATGGTCATCGTACCAAAGCCCAGTTGAACGGACTGTTGGCTGCTCCAGGTCATCCGCGCAGAAACAGGCTGTGGCGGTAGCATGACGGCGGACTGCTTCATCATTTGCTGCAGTGTCTTTTCATCCAACGCCCCGGCGTTGCCAGCAGCTGACCTGCGGAGCGCATTCAACAGCTGGTCGGGAACCTGAACGTCTGTAATTGCTCCGGTGGGCTTCATCGTCACCTGAAAATTCTGATTGACGATCTGTCGAAACATTTCGCCCATCGAATTGACAATGGGATTTTCGGACTTGACGTTGTCACTGGTATCGAACTCGACGACACCCGCTGGACCACCCTCCATTTTCATAAAAATGCGGTCGACCACCTGGTTCATTACTGTATCACCGTTTGCTGAAGAGCTCTGCACATGCCATGACATATCCATGATCTGGTCCATCGACTGATTCACATCGGTGTCACCAATCTTCATCTTCGTCTGCATTTTCTGCTGAACGTTGTATTTGATCGTTTCCTGAGCACGAAACTTCCATCGCAAGTCCTGCTGAGCAGATGCAGAATGGGACTGCGTTGACAGCGCAAGAAATGTCAGGACAGCAGTGACGCGGATGAACATGGGTAACTCCGTAAGTACAGCGAACGCTTAAGTTAGATGCGAAGCTAGTGGTTTTTCAGAACCAGGTTTTAGGGTTGGCGAGGAAAACGGGGTCAGGTACCAAAAACCGGAACGGCCCGAAGGGTGCTGTGCATTTTTGGTACCTGGCCTCCTTTTCCGGGGAATGCTGCCACCCTAACTTTTGCCTGTGACAAAGCACCAGGAGCTCCACAGCATCAGGGACAAACAGGTCGTCGGATACGCTCGAAGTGTACAACAGAACGGCAGGATGGCTCAAAGGCAGAACAGATGACTGGGTGGTTCACGCTAAGAATCGGGGTTGGGACGAAGATTTGTGTGCAAAACTAAGTCCGATCGCAATCCTCCAACCCAATAAATGAAGCCTCGGAGAGGCATTACTCGCCGGCTTGACGCACACCAACCGTCAATAGTAAATTTGCCCAGAGCGCCTGATCCCCCGTTTGTATCGTGAGCACATGGTCTCGTGAGGCAACCGCATCGTAAAAGTCCCACCGTTCGATGGGCTTGAGTTCGATCTTCGAACCCGTATCCGACAGGATTCTGCGATATTCATGCCATGCAGTCGGGTCTTCGTCCAGCTTGTACGGATCATCGTCCGGCATACCCATCGTATTCACGGCCTCGATCGGCACGGCGCTCAGCAGAACCTTAAGAACCTGCGAAACGCTCACCAGTCCGGGTGCCAGATTCAGGCTGACAAGTTTTGCGCCTGGTCCAATCGCCGATGACGCCGGATAATTTCCGTCAGCGATCAGGATCTTTGAACTGTGCCCCGCCTGAGCAACGATCGCTGAAATTTCCGGGTGGATAAGTTCTGACTTAAGCATTCTGAGTTCCTGATACGGGACGGCCCGCAAGCCGATTCGAGCTAACGCTCGGAAGATGTTGGCCCACTCCCGTTGGTCGCTGCAAAGATGTGCAGAACACGTGTTGAAACAGGAGTCAGATTTTCAAGGCATCGCGTTGACGTCACAGACTTGAAAGCTCAATTCCGTGTGTCGTTCCTGAGACGTCCTATGCTCGAAAAAAAGCCTTGAAGGTTTCGATCGTCTGTCGAGCAGTTTCATCGGAATCCGGTATCGGGAACGCTTCCGCACAAGCGTAACCGTCGTAGCCGATTTCCTGCAAGGCTGCGGCGATGGGGCCGTAGTCCATGTGGCCACGGCCGGCTGCCTGACGATTAGAATCAACAAAGTGTACGTGACCTATGTGTTTACCTCCGTCGCGGAGGCCGTCAGCAATGTTGGATTCTTCGATATTCATGTGGAACAGATCAGCCAGCAGCACAACATTGCTGGTGCTGAGCGGTGCCAACAATTCAACGCCTTCGGCCATCGTCGTCGCCAGGTTGGTCTCGTAGCGATTCAGAGGTTCGTAAATCAGCGGCACACCATGACCGGCGGCATGCTCACCCAGATCGTTCAGGCTGTCTCGCAGATAACCAAGCGCCGTGTCTTTGTCCGTGGTCGCATCCCATCGTCCCTGCATTGAACCAATAATCGCCGGAGCCCTGAACAGCGCGCCGGCATCGATGATGCCTCGAATAAAGTCACATGCCTGTGTGCGGCGACCGGGGTCAGCGTCACACAGATGCAGGCCGTGAATCACCATACCAGCGCCCGTGCCCACAGCAGCAAGGTTGAGACCGTGCTTTTCCAGCAGCTCGCCAAGCGGTTGAGCGTTGATCGCATCCGCCGACGGTGCAAACAATTCAACAGCGTCAAATCCCAGCGCCGCGGCTTTTTCGCAACCCGCGGCCACGTCTGCGTGAAAAACAAACGGCCCTTTTCGAGCCTCTTCGACAATGCTGATCGTAACAGCAGATTTGATCATGGAGATAAGTCTCAACTAAAGCGGTTTACAGACCGGTCTGCACTCTCCCGCACGAGAGAGTCAATTTTTTGAGGCCAGAACTCGTTCGCCGCGTACACATCCAGGCGGCGTCCGATCGAATGCCCTAATCTGGTTGACCTTCGTGGCTCATCAACTGCCAACTGCCAACTGTCGACCTGCCAACCTGCGTTACTCGTAAATCGGGAGAAACGTATTGAAGGCCGTCTCGCCGAAGTCGCCGGGGTCGTTGAATCGTCTTTGTTGATCCAGTGACGAGATGGCGTTCATCTGCCCCTCCGTCAGTTGAAAATCAAACACGTTGATATTTTCTTCCATGCGATCACGGCTGGACGTTTTCGGAATGACGGCAGTGCCTCGTTGCACTCCCCATCGCAGCAGCACCTGAGCAGATGTCCGTCCGATGGCTGCCGCGATATCCTTGACAACCGGATTCTCCAGCACAGCTTCGGCGGGATCTGCCATACCGAGACTGAAGTAACTCTGGGCCCCCAACGGTGAAAATGCGGTGTAGGCGATCTTTTGCTGATCGCAGAACCGCCGCAGTCTTTCCTGAGTCAGATACGGATGTGTTTCCACCTGCAGGACACTCGGACGAATCTTCGCGTAAGACAGCAGGTCGCGCATCTGACTTGTCCCGAAGTTACAAATGCCAATGTTCCGCACCAGACCGGACTTAGCGAGTTCCTCCATCGCCTGCCAGGTATCGCTGATGGGAACGCTGGCCTCTTCGAAAGTCGGGTTCGCTGCGTTGGGATCGAAAAACCACCCGGGTGGATAGTTCTTTTCGAACGGCACAAATCGTTGAGCAACTGGAAAATGGATCATATACAGATCCAAATAATCCAGGCCCAGATCCGCCAGTGATTTTTCACAGGCCGCCTGCACGTGCTCGGGAGAGTGGTACGTGTTCCAAAGCTTCGATGTGACCCACAAATCCTCTCGGTCACACAGTCCGTCGCTGATGGCCTGAGCAATACCCTGCCCGACTTCCACTTCGTTTCCATAGTCACACGCACAGTCGAGATGGCGATAGCCAACTTCGATCGCAGTGCGGCAGACTTCCGCCGTTTTGTCTTTTTCGACTTTCCAGAAGCCGAAGCCAACTTTGGGAAGTCTGGCTCCCCATTTCAGATCAATTGTTTCCATAACTTCGTGATAACTTCGTCTCGATGCAATTGTGTTTGTTGAACTTGAAACGTCCTGTGACACCTTCTCCTGATTCGCATTTTCCTGATCCACCGCAGGCGGTGTGGAGGCGACCACTGGATCTTCCGGCGTGATGTCGCGCACCACGGGCTTGTCGGTACTCTGAGCAACCTCGCTGGATGTCCCCTGAGCGGGGTCCCCGGTAGTTGTCGCCTTTCTGACGGCCGTCTTCAGTTTCTGTTTCTTTCCCGCGGAGCGTGTCTTCTTTGGTGACGTCTTCTTTGGTGACGTCTTCTTTGGCGACGTCTTCTTTTTTGCGGGGGCTGCCACGGCAACCAGAGCCGACTTCTTAGACCTCTTACCGGGCTTTGCAGCTTCTTTTTTCATGCTCGGCTTGCTGATATTTTCTTTTCCAGATTGGCGGCGCTCGGCCTTTTTTCGGCCGGAATCCGTCTCCGGCCCCCATTGAAACTGCATCTGACCGGGAAGGACAACGGCTTCCTCCACCACTTCGTCTACGACTTCGTCCACGATTCGCTGCCTGGATTGCGAAAAACTACAGGAAAACACGAATTGTAACGCCCTCGTCTCAGTTTCCGAGCGGCCAGGCCGTGCAACACGAAAACAGTTCGGATTCCATGTCGCAGTAGAGCAGATCGCTCTTTCTCATGAACCGTTCAGATTCGTGGGCATCACCGGCCCTCAGGCTGGAACACGTCTTTCGCAGCCACAAATCGCCATAAAACGCAGACGGCCTGATGGCGATACTATTCGCCGGTACCGCCCCGCCAGTTTTTGGTCTGGAAGGGAGACGCCGGCAATCCCACGCCGTTCACCAGATTGGGATTCGCCAGCTTGTGCCAACCGAATCGCACCTGGGAGGGCTTAGTCACGGAATCGGCAGCAACGACAATTGTGTCGCCACTGACGGTTGCCGTTGCGGCAACGAACTCGCCGGATTCACCAGCGACCTGGAACTCGGTCAGGGGCTTGCCATCCCGCGACTTCATCCCGTCAGCGTGAGCAAATGTCAACCGCACGCTGTTTCCTTCAATGCTCAGCGACTTATACAGCGGACCGGAATACTCGATACCTTCGCGGCCGTACGTTTTAGCCAATGCCCACAAACTCAGCCGATTGCCAACGTCCAGTTTGTTCCGAGGATGGATGTCGGCGATATTGTCCACGACGTCGGTCGTCACAGCCATGCCCGTGTGAGGAATCTTCAGAGTGGCCACCTGAGCCTCCCACAGCGCCGGCAGCTGACCGGGTTCGTATCGTGCGCCGGACCAAGGTGCAATCTGCACAAAGTGGAAGGCGAGTGTGTCGTTGCGGAATTCCTTCCGCCAGCCTTCAATCAGATATTTCATCTTGTCCGCATACAACAAACCGTTCTTATTAATCACGTTGGTTTCGCCCTGGTACCAGATCGCTCCTTTAACGGCCACGTTTGTCAGCGGAGCAATCATGCCGTTGTACATGCCACCGGAATTGCCATCTTTGATGGTCCACGGTTCGATTGGCGAGCCGCCCCACGAGCTGTTGATCAGACCAATGGGGACATCAAGTTCTTCGTGCAGTCGCTTGCCGAAGTAGTAGAGCACGGCAGAAAACGTCGGCACATTTTCGGGAGTGCATCTCTTCCACTTCGCGTTCACATCGTCTGCGGTTTCCGTGGCGTTAACCTTCGGCACATGAAATAACCGCACGCTGGGGTGGTCAGCCGCAGCAATGGCTTCGGCTGCTCCGATTGTGTTCGCAAAGTGCCATTCCATATTGGACTGTCCGGAACCGATCCAGACTTCGCCGACAAGCACGTCTTCCAGGTCAATCGTGTTCTTCCCAGCCACTTTGATCTGTCGTGGCCTGCCGTCTGCCTGCTGAGACTTCAGTGTCACCAGCCACTGTCCTGCCGCATCAGCCGATGCCGCCTGAGTTTCCTCACCCAGCGTGACCGTTACTTTTTCATCAGCATCCGCCCAGCCCCAGATTCTCACTGGCTGATCACGTTGAATAACCATGTGGCTGTCCAGCACAGCAGGCAATTTCACATCAGCTCTGGCCGGTAACGCCACGATCGCCGATGTGGCGAGCAAAGAAAGGACGATTGGTAGCAAGCGGAATTTCATCGGTGGGGCTCGTTGGGGATGGAAGAACAGACGGCAAACGTTGAAGCTGACCACGTCATCGCAGATTTCACGCCGAAGTCAACTCATGCGGTCGCCAAAACAACGAAGACCGAAACACGTTGCAGATCCCTTTGGTTCGCGATTCGTTGTACACAACTTGTTGAGAATGTAGCGTGTTATTAGTCGCGAAGGCGACTGCAGCACTTAGCCGGGGGTGTCAACCCGCGAAATGAGAACAACTTGAACAGGAAAGCCGTGAAACGGCGACAGCGTTCCCAACGACGACCGCTACCGCCGTTTCATGGCTCTGACCATCATTTATTTATCTTTCTTCTTCCGCGGGTTTCACCCACGGCTACGTGCTTAGGCGGCTCCGCCGCACGTTGTTCGATTTACATATATAAACAACAGACGTTTGTATCAGTCCAGACCGAGCAGCTGGTCAAGACGTTCATCCAGCTTTTTGTCGAACTTGATGCTGTCGTTGTCGTGTTTCTTTCCGTGCAGAACTCCCAAGTACCAGTCTCGACCGTGCTGCCCGTGTAGTTTGTCCCGTTCTCCGTCGTCGAAGACGTTGACTCCCGCTGCCACGCTGATTCCGGTAACACCTGAGCCGTTCCGCAAATTGTCGACGCGGTCGACGTAATCTGCGTTCGTTGTCCACTCTTCGAAGAGGTCGTCGAGTGCGTCAAGATTGTTGTCGTGGAAGGTGAAGCCTCCGATCAGAATATCATCGCCACCGCCTGCCTTGATGTCGTCCTTACCCTGCCCGCCAATGAGAACGTCATTGCCTCCGCGACCGAAGATTTTATCCTTGCCCGCTCCGCCGACGATCACGTCGTCTCCGTCGCCGCCATCCAGATGGTCATTGCCCTCACAACCGAGGATGATTGCCGGGATGTCGATGCCTCCGTCGGATCCGCCATCACTTCCTCCATCCGATCCGCCGTCGCTGCCACCGTGGGCGATGTGAACATGGTCGTCTCCGGCACCGGTGACGATGACGATTCGATTGATATCCGTTGGATCGTAGGTGGCAACAATACGATCACGGCCGCCGTCCGACCCGCCGTCCGACCCACCATCCGAGCCGCCGTCACTGCCGCCACGATTCAGCCTGACGTCTACCCGAATGTCCTCATTGCCTTTATCTTTATGCTTGCCCTTTCCTTTGCCTTTGCCGTGACCGTTTCTCTTGATGTCGATGTGGTCATCGCCGGGCGTTCCGATGATCTGCAGGTCGCCGGTGTTTGGGTCCAGACGTACTCCGCTGACCCAAAACTCTGTCGATGAATCGACGGTCTGCCCCGTATCGTCGTCGGTGACCGTGACTGTTACATTGAAGATGCCTCCTGTCGCATAGTTATGGACGGCCGAAATTGCCCCCGTACCGGTTCCGATAGTTTCGGTCACGGTGGCGGCTGTCGCCGTCAGGTCACCCCAGTCGATGATTGCTGTGTGCGTGTCGAGCAATCCGACATCAGTGAACAAAGCGTTGATTGTCACCTCGTTGCCGAAATGTGCACCACCACATCGGGGAGAACTGCCGCCGAGAATTGTCATAACCGGGGGAACGTTGTTAATCGTCAGCGTGGTATCCGCTGTGCTGACGTTGCTGCCGTCGGTGACTTCAACGGTGACAGTACTTCCGTGTGGGCCGTCAGCGAGACCGAGCGTGATCAGGTCCAGCAATGAAAATGCGGGGGAGACACCCGTGACATTTTCGTCAAAGTCGCCATCACCGTCGACGTCCCAACGGTACATCAATGAATCCCCTTCCGGATCGAGTGACGCTGATGCATTAAGAGTCAGTGAGTCGCCTTCGTCAATGACGTACGGCCCACCGGCATCGGCCACCGGAGCGTAATCGTCGTTCACAATCGTACCGATGCCCGTATCGTCCTCAATGAGGGCACGAGTCGGATCTGTTGCTCCATCGAACCGTACATCGCTGAGCAACATCTCGAACGTCTCGTCAATTTCGGCCAGATTTTCCCCAGGCACATTAACAGTGACCATTTTGCTGGTGGTACCCGCCCAAATCGTCACGGTCTCATTGACCACGTCATCGAAGTCCACACCGCCACCTGTCGCAGTGACACCGTTGGTACTGGCCACGACTGTAATATTCTCGGCGGCCGTAGTTCCGCTACCTGTCGGATCGATGCGGACGGCGAAGGTGAACACGGTCATCCCGGGAGCGTCTGCTTCGACTGCCGACACGTCATCAATGATTATGCGTGCCACGTCGTTGTTCGTGATGGTGCCCGTGCCGGCATCTGTCAGATCACTACTGCGAGTTCCCAGAACCGTTCCCGTGCTCAGCGCTGCCGTGAAGGATTCTGTCAGTTCCACGATCGCATCATCCGTGATTGCGATTGTTACGGTCTTGTCGACCGTGTCCAGAGCCAAAAAGGTGACGACATCCGCGGTGTGGTCAAAGTCAGACAGTTCGCTTGAGGCGTCGCCGTAGTGGACGTCCACGGTAACCGGGATGTCAATCGGGTTGGACAGCGAAACGGTCAGGGTCATCGTGCCCGCCGCTTCGTCCACTGTTTGATTGTTAATCGTAAAGGTGGCCGTGTCGTCATCTGTCGTTGTGACGCTGACGGCCTGGTCCGCCAGCGAATCGAAGGCATCGTCGGATTCGATATCGACAACGGCAATCGTCAAGGTGCTCTGTACGTCGCCATCAACCGTCGGGTCGTCCACGCCAACAACCGTCACGGTCTGTGGCTGATCCCAATCGGACGGTGTAAAGGTCACAGTGCTCACGTCCACCACAGCTTCGGTCAAATCATCGACCATCACTTCCATGACAACAGTTGTCAGAGGTTGTGCATCAAGCATGACTGTGAACGTATCGTTGGTGCCTGGCTCGGCAACCCCCGTGCTGCCCCCGGATTGAGCGATTGTGAAACCGGCCGAATCGTCATCTGTCGTTGTGACGCTGAACGTCTGGTCCGCCAGCGAATCAAAGGCATCGTCAGAATCGATATCGACAACAGTAATCGTCAAAGTGCTGTGCACGTCGCCATCGACCGTCGGGTCGTCTACAGCAACAACCGTCACGGTCTGTGACTGATCCCAATCTGACGGTGCGAAGGTCACCGTGCTCACGTCCACCGCAGCTTCGGTCACGTCATCGACCATCACACCCATGACAACATTTGTCAGCGGTTGTGCATCCAGCACGACAGTGAATGTGTCGTTAGTGCCTGGCTCAGCAACGGCTGTGCTGCCGCCGGTCTGAGTAATGGTGAACCCAGCTGTGTCATCATCCGTTGTGATGACGCTGATCGTCTGGTCCGCCAGCGTATCGAAAGCATCGTCGGATAGGATGTCAACAACGGCAATCGTCATAGTGCTCTGCACGTCGCCATCGACGGTCGGGTCGTCTACAGCAACAACCGTCACGGTCTTTGGCTGATCCCAATCTGAGGGTGTAAAGGTCACTTTGTCCACGTCCACCGAAACTTCAGTCGAATCATGGACGATAACCTCAAAGACGACATTGGTCAGAGGCTGCGCGTCCAGCACGACTGTGAACGTGTCATTGGTGCCAGGCTCAGCAACGGCTGTGTCGCCGTCCGACTGCGTGACAGTGAATCCGGCAGGATTGCTACATGTCGTTACTCCCGTTGCAATGACGCCGGGTGCGCTCATAGTCGATTGCGCGAATAGGGAAGATAGACTATTGTGGCAACTTCAATAGTTTTTCCCATGGAGGTTGCACGATGAACTTTGCTGAACTGAGTCGCGCCGAACGTCTGATTGCGGAGCAGGCGGTTCTGAATCTGCGGACACTGAACAACGCCTGCGACATGGCGGCTGATGGTACGGTTCTGGCGATTGCCGAAACTCTTGCCGTTCAGCAGGGTCGCGAACTG
>JAAERP010000349.1 GCA_024230215.1 Fuerstiella sp.
GAAGATCACCGACTCTTTCTGACCGCAGTAGCGGTAGACGGTGTCGATCACCTGCTGCACTTCCTTCTTCCGAAGAAGACGGTTGACCAGCTCAAACGGTGCTTTTGCGTTCAGCGGCAAAAGCGCACCAAGACGAACACGGCCTGGCGTGGTCTCAAACCGCTGCCAAACTTCGTTACCTTCTTCGTCGATCTGCTTCAGGCGCGCCTGAATCTTCGAATGGAGATGAACAGCACCGGCTTCCAGTGCGTGCTCTACTTCTTCAGGCGAACCAAAGACCATGCCTTCGCCCGGCATGCCTTCGCGCGCCATGGAGATGTAGTAGAGACCGAGGATCATATCCTGCGATGGAACGATGATCGGTGCACCGTTTGCTGGCGACAGAACGTTGTTTGTCGACATCATCAGGACGCGGGCTTCAAGCTGTGCTTCGAGCGACAGCGGAACGTGAACCGCCATCTGGTCGCCGTCGAAGTCTGCGTTAAACGCCGAACAGACCAGCGGGTGAAGCTGAATGGCTTTCCCTTCGATCAGCACAGGTTCGAACGCCTGGATACCCAGACGGTGCAGCGTCGGCGCCCGGTTCAGCATGACGGGATGTTCGCGGATGACCTCGTCGAGGATATCCCAAACCTCGGGACGTTCCTTTTCAACCAGCTTCTTGGCCTGCTTCACAGTCGAAGACAGACCTTTGGCTTCGAGGCGCGAATAGATGAACGGCTTGAACAGCTCCAAGGCCATCTTCTTGGGAAGACCGCACTGGTGCAGTTTCAGCTCCGGACCGGTCACGATGACGGAACGGCCCGAGAAGTCGACCCGCTTACCCAGAAGGTTCTGACGGAAGCGGCCCTGCTTGCCTTTGAGCATGTCCGAGAGCGATTTCAGCGGACGCTTGTTGGCACCTGTGATGACGCGGCCGCGACGGCCATTGTCAAAGAGCGCGTCTACGGATTCCTGCAGCATCCGCTTTTCGTTGCGGACGATGATGTCTGGCGCACGAAGCTCAATAAGGCGCTTCAGACGATTGTTCCGGTTGATCACCCGGCGATAAAGATCGTTCAGGTCGGAGGTTGCGAAGCGACCACCATCCAGAGGCACCAGCGGGCGCAGTTCCGGCGGTATTACAGGGATCACGGTCAGAACCATCCATTCAGGGCGGTTGCCGGATTCCAGGAAGTTTTCAACAAGCTTGAGACGCTTGATGATCTTCTTGGGCTTCAGTTCGCCGGTGGCTTCTTTCAGGTCCGCACGAAGCTGTTCTGCTTCGGCTTCCAGATCGATCGCCGACAACATTTCACGGATCGCTTCAGCACCGATATTGGCGGTGAAGGCGTCTGCGCCGTACTCGTCCTGCTTATCGAGATACTCTTCCTCGCCCAAAAGCTGACCATATGTCAGATCGGTCAGACCGGGTTCGATCACCACGTAGTTTTCGAAATAGAGGATGCGTTCCAGATCACGCAGGGTCATATCCAGCATGGTGCCGATGCGCGATGGCAGCGACTTCAGGAACCAGATATGGGCGACGGGCGAGGCCAGTTCGATATGGCCCATACGCTCGCGACGGACCTTCTGCAGCGTGACTTCCACACCGCATTTTTCGCAGACAACGCCGCGATACTTCATGCGCTTATATTTGCCGCAAAGGCATTCGTAATCTTTGATCGGTCCGAAGATACGGGCGCAGAACAGACCGTCACGTTCTGGCTTGAACGTACGGTAGTTGATGGTTTCAGGCTTTTTGATCTCACCGAAAGACCACGACAGAATGCGCTCGGGGCTTGCGAGCGAGACCTTGATCTCGTCGAACACCTTCTGTGGGGCTACCGGGTTGAACGGGTTGTTGGTCAGTTCCTGGTTCATTTTCAAATCCTTGAATTCGGGCAGAGAGATGGGCGGGCCGACAGGATGCCGGCCCAAGCAAAGGGCTGGCCTTTACTCGTCACCCTCCGCATCCAGGAGTTCCATGTTGAGGCCGAGGCCCCGGACTTCTTTGACAAGCACGTTGAACGATTCCGGTACCCCGGCTTCGAAGTTATCCTCGCCCTTGACGATCGACTCGTAGACCTTGGTCCGGCCTGCCACGTCGTCCGATTTCACCGTCAGCATTTCCTGCAAGGTGTAAGCGGCGCCGTAAGCTTCCAGAGCCCAGA
>JAAERP010000350.1 GCA_024230215.1 Fuerstiella sp.
CGTGACGTTGCACGGCGTCTGGCGATGGCCGAACTCATGAGGGTGCAGCCATGATGAATGACCATCTACTGACTGACGACGCCGAATGGGCGCACGAGGTAACAGCAGGCGTTGACGCAGCTGCGCCCGTTGACGCCTACAAGCCATTCCCGGTTGACGCCCTACCCGACACACTGAAACGCTACACGGTGGAAGCATCGGAATCCATTGGCTGTGATGCCGCCTACGTCGCTTTGCCATTGCTGACGGCAGCGGGTGCAGTGATTGGCAACGCACGACGACTGCACGTCAAAAACACTTGGTACGCGTTGCCTACCCTCTGGACGGTCATTGTTGGGGAATCAGGCACAGCAAAAACGCCGGCACTGACGGAAGCATTGGCACCGATTAAACGATTGCAGCGTGACGCGTTGAATCGGTACGAACTGCAACGGGCCCACTACGATGCAGCGGTGCAACAGTACGACGCTGATCTGGCAACACACAAAAAGAAACGCAGCACAGGGGAACCGCCCCCGGCCAAGCCTGACGCACCAGTGCCCGAACGATTGACCGTCAGCAATGCGACAGTGGAAGCACTCGCGCCGATTCTGCGAGACAATTCTAAGGGCGTGTTATTGCATCGCGACGAACTAGCCGGCTGGTTCGGTTCGTTTAATCGGTACAGCGGGAAATCAGGCGCGGACGAAGCCGATTGGCTATCGCTGCATAATGGCGACGGCATCACAGTCGACCGCAAGACAGACGGCACAGTGCCGCTACACGTCCCGTCCGGCGTTGTATCAATCACAGGCGGCATTCAACCAACGATCCTACAAAAGGCATTCTCACCGGAACAACGGGCGTCAGGCATGGCGGCACGTTTGCTGATCGCGTCACCACCACGAATGACACCAATTTGGTCTGAAACCGAACTGGGTCAGTGGACGCGTGAAAAGTGCTTCGCGTTATTCGACGACCTGGGATCGC
>JAAERP010000351.1 GCA_024230215.1 Fuerstiella sp.
AACGGACGCAAGGTCTTGTTTTCCTACCGCAAGAGTGGGTCTGAACATTACCATCTGTATGAGATCAACATCGACGGCAGCGGTCTGGTGCAACTGACCGATGGGCCCTACGACGATGTCGAACCGACATATCTCCCCGACGATGAAATCGTGTTTTGTTCGACCCGATGCAACCGTTGGGTGATGTGCTGGAAGGTGCCGGTCGCCATTCTTTATCGTTGTGGCCCGAACGGAGAGAACATCCGCGCTCTCAGCAGCAACGCCGTGACGGAAAACACGCCTTCGGTTTTGCCGGATGGCCGGATTCTCTACACACGTTGGGAATACGTCGAACGCAGTCAGCTCTGTTATCACCACCTGTGGACAGTCAATCCGGACGGCACCGGGCAGATGACCTATTACGGTAACATGTACCCTCACGGCATGCATCAAAACATTGCCCGGCAAACCGGCAACGTCGTCGACTACAACAATGTTCCTGGCGCAGTGGCCATGTTGGATGCAAAACCGATCCCCGGTACCCGAAATGTGATCGCCATCTTTTCTCCGGGCCATGGACGCAAGGAACACCAGGGATATGTGACCGTTATTGATCCGCGCAAGGGGCCGGATGATCAGACTTCGGCGCGCCGCATTCACAGCGCTGCCGGATGGCGCGACCCCTTTCCCGTTGCCAAAGACCGGTTC
>JAAERP010000352.1 GCA_024230215.1 Fuerstiella sp.
ACCGACCTGACCTATGGCCAGATGTTGACCGAAGAAGAATACATGGATGCGCAGGACGCATACGGCATGGACGCGTTCACCGCGAACATCGGTGCCGAAGCGATCCGTGAGATGCTGTCACAGATTGATCTGGAAGCAGAAGCTGACCAACTGCGTGCCGATTTGGCCGAAGCGACCGGTGAGCTGAAGCCCAAGAAGATCATCAAGCGTCTGAAAGTGGTCGAAAGTTTCATCGAGTCCGGCAACCGTCCGGAGTGGATGATCCTGACCGTGATCCCCGTGATCCCGCCAGAACTGCGCCCGCTGGTGCCGCTTGATGGTGGCCGTTTCGCGACGTCCGACCTCAACGATCTGTATCGTCGTGTGATCAACCGGAACAACCGTCTGAAGCGTCTGATCGAACTGCGTGCGCCTGACATCATCGTCCGCAACGAAAAGCGGATGCTGCAGGAATCTGTGGATGCGCTGTTTGACAACGGCCGTCGTGGCCGCGTGATCACTGGCGCCAACAAGCGTCCGTTGAAATCGCTGTCTGACATGCTGAAAGGTAAGCAGGGTCGTTTCCGTCAAAACCTTTTGGGTAAACGCGTCGACTTCTCTGGCCGTTCGGTGATTGTGACCGGTCCGGAACTGAAACTGCATCAGTGTGGTCTTCCCAAGAAGATGGCGCTGGAGCTGTTCAAACC
>JAAERP010000353.1 GCA_024230215.1 Fuerstiella sp.
AGCGCAGCCACACCGATGCTGCTGGCCGCCCCCCGGAGCAACAGTCGGCGATTGACAAGGTTGCGATACTCAGGAATCGGGTTCATGGCTTCGAGATCGTCTCATCGAGGTTCAGAAGAATGCTGGCCACGGACGTCCATGCCGCTAGTTCGCCGGCTTCAATCGTCGTGTCCACCTTTGAGCTGCCGACGGTCAACAACTTGTTCGCCGCATCCGGCTGAGCCGTGAAACGTTTGCGAGCCGCCGCAAGGAGATCGTTGACGACGGCATGTTCCGCGTCAGCAGGAAGACGCGCCACAACACTTCGAAAGGCAAAGTTCAGACGCTCGGTGTCGTCGGCATTGTGATGAATGATCCGCTCGGCGAACGCTCGTGCCGCTTCGACATACGTCGGGTCGTTCAGCAGGACGAGTGCCTGCAGCGGGGTATTCGTGCGCGCTCGACGAATGACGCAGGTCTCGCGGTCGGGTGCGTCGAACGCCGACATGCCGGGCGGCGGACAGGTGCGTTTCCAGAACGTGTACATGCTGCGTCGATAGAGTCCCGGGCCGGAGTCGGCGACGTATTTGTCCCGACGCTCCACCGAGACGTCTTCCCACAACCCGGCCGGCTGGTACGGTCGCACGCTCGGTCCGCCGATCTGACGATGCAGCAGTCCGCTGACCGCGAGCGCATTGTCACGAACCATCTCCGCTGGCAGCCGCCACCGTGGACCTCGCGAAAGCAGGCGGTTTCGAGGATCAGCATCCAGCAGTTGTGGCGTGACGTTGGACGACTGTCGATAGGTGGCGGACAGCACGATCAACTTCAGGATGCCACGTTGATCCCATTTCTGCCGAATCAACTCGGTGGCCAGCCAATCCAACAACTCGGGATGACTCGGACGAGCTCCCTGGACTCCAAAGTCTTCGGCCGTTTCCACCAGACCCGTGCCAAACAGCATCTCCCACCATCGATTCACGGCTACACGAGCCGTCAACGGGTGGGCGGGATCGGTGAGCCATCGCGCCATGTCCAGCCGAGTCGCTTCCGGCGTCGATGTTTCGCCGACCAGGGATGCGGGTAGCCCGGGAAAGACTTCGTCGCCGAGCTTGTCATACTGACCGCGAACGAGCAGGTGAGTCTTTCGGCGTTCAGTCATTTCCCGCATGACCATCGTCACCGGGATCGCTTTGTTGATCGCTTCGATGCGACCAGGAATCTGCTTCAGTTGTTCACGCATCCGGAGTGAATGCTCGTCAATTCGATTCGCATAGAACTGCTTCAGTTGTTCTTTCTGATGTTCGCTGCGATCGGCCGGCCGAACGGCAAGGATGGCGCCGAGGCGCTCCAGAGCCTGACCCCTGGCCAGCTGTTCTACTTCGGCTGCGGAAAGTCGCACGGAGAACACACGCACGTCGTCGATCAGGCCATGAAACGGAATCGACGCATTACGCTTTCCTATGTGAAACGGTTTGTCAGTCGTGAGCGGCCCGTCGAGACGATTGTTTGTGGTAACGTCCAGTTCCTGAAGCCTGCCATCGACAAACAACTGCACACCCGTGGCCTGACGCGTGCCGTCGTAGCACATGACAACGTGATGCCACTCGTTCAGCGAGACGGATTGTCTAGTGACAACTTTGAACGCCTTGCCCGGCCAGTGATTGACCAAATGGCATTCCAATTTGCCGTTGACGTAGTTCAAATCGTAACCGCGAAACGCATTCCCATCGTCCATCTTTGAAAGGATCGCACCTCCGGAGTGGGCAGTCGGTCGAAAATGCGCCGCAATGGAAAACTGATCATCGCCTTTGAAAACGCCGATCTGCCCGGCGTCGACCCATGTTGAACCATCGAATTTCAACGCTTGCCCGGCCCGACCTTTTTCGCGTGAAACCGGACCGTGAATCAGTCCACTGCTGTTCGGATCGACGGCATTCAGGGTCGCGTTGCCGTCCTTTTCGTCAAAGGCAAAATGTGCGGTGAGCCCCAGCGTTCCCAGAATGGCGATTGTTTCCGGCGTCAGCTCTGCTTCCCACGCTGCGACGCTGGCGTTGATGCTGTCCGTTCGCGTCTTGAGTTCGGCCGTCAGTTTCTTCTGTCGCGCGTTCAGGTGGGCGAGTTCCCGCTGCTGGGCGGGCGATGGGACTTTCAGCACCGGATCAGCCATCTTCGCGGAATTGTACGAAACAATTTTGTCGGGAATGTTGTTGAAGTACGCTGCGAATCGATAAAAGTCGCGTTGGGTGAACGGGTCAAACT
>JAAERP010000354.1 GCA_024230215.1 Fuerstiella sp.
ACTTTCAAGGACAAACTCAATTCGGTCGATTCCCATCACCTTCTTGACTGCTTTGCCTTCACCAACACAGGCGAACTGGCATCGTTCTACAACAACGTCCGCCAACTGACTGGTAACTTTGGACCATACCAAATTGCCAACCCAGGCGAAACCGTAATCACTGCTCCCCAAGCCGCTCTTCCCACAACTGCGGTCGATGGTGTCACAGGTTCTTCGCCATACATCTTCAACTGTTCCGTCCGTTCTCTCTACGGTTTGTGCGGGATCTTTGCTGATGGCGACCAGGACACGACTGGTTTCAAATCAATGGTTGTGGCCCAGTTCACTGGAGTATCGCTTCAGAAAAACCTGGCATGCTGGGAGTATTACAACTCCGGCACCTGGACACCGTTCCCAACTGGTTCCAACTACCAAGATCTGATCGACCGCGATCCCAATGATGTCCGGATGCGTCCTGACCGTGTGAGTGCTCACGTCCGTGCTACAAACGATGCCGTGATCCAAGAGGTGTCGGTGTTTGCGATTGGACATGGCGTGCATCACTGGGCACAAAACGGAGCGGAACTTACCGTCACGAACTCGAACAGCAACTTCGGTGGAGTTGCCGCTTTGGCAGATGGTTTCAAACAGCAATCCTCGCTCAACGACAAAGATTGGAACGTCAACTTCCTGCGGGTTGCCGCTGATTTGTCGGAGGGTCGTTCATCCGTCCGTGCTATTCCCCTGGGCGAGATCACAGGTTCTACATCCTCTTCCGTAACTGTTGCAGTCGACCTCACTCCTGGTTTCTACGACGCCAGCACTCCACTCATCCTGGAGCAAGAGGGATACACTTTACGTCAGGACTCGTACATCTGGGCGGCGAACCCTGCCGGTAAGGACTACAGGACTAAACTTCCTGCCTCGGCATACTCCTCAGGAAATCCCGACCAGATCAACCTCAGTTCTGCCTTCGTCACAGAAGACGGAGACGCTCCTGGTTCAGGTATCAACTTCCCTGCTCTCACTGGATTAGGTCTCTACATCCGTCGTCTCACCGATGGACGTACTACAGACGAAAGACGTTA
>JAAERP010000355.1 GCA_024230215.1 Fuerstiella sp.
CACAGGACAGCGAAACCACAGCGAGGCTCGTGGCGCGACAGGCGGTCGTCCTGACACCAGTGGTCAAACGCGTTGACACCGAAACATCCGCGTCGTTGACGCAGGGCAAAAAGTTGCTGAGCGTTCCCGTGGAAGAAGTCGTCTTGGCTGTCGCTGCCGAGGACGTGTCAGCGGTGACCGCTGCACTCGAGCTGGGAGCGACCGTCAACGTCTTGGTCAGGAGCGGTCGTTTGGCATCAAACGACCAACCAGCTTCTGCCCCCGAGGGCATGGTAGCTGTTCCCATTCCAGGTCAAAGCTTATTGGCCTATCAAACCATCCGAACCAGCAGCTTTGAGGATCCTGCAACTGCCTACATACGCACGATCAATGTCCCTGCAGAGACAGCGGAAACTTCGAACTGGGTCACCGATTTGTCGCAACTCGTTGGTCGAATCCCACGCCACGACCTGTCGGCTACTGTCCCCATTCGCAAAGAGGACTTAATGCCACCTGGGACCGCCCCGGGATTATCTGCTGCAACCCCACCAGGTCGCGTTCTGTTCTTCTTGGACCCCGAAGGTCTGGTTGGCGCCAATGCGTTCGAGTTCGGTCAACATCTCGATTTGGTTGCCAGCCGAACCACTGGCCAGTCTGGTCGCAACCGGGGTGGATTCAGCAACGTAACCCTGTCCGAGGCCCAGCGGACAAGCGTCGAGTCCATTGCCGAAGACGTGATTGTCGTGATGCCTGTCGATTCCCCTGCTAACCCAACACTCAACAAGAGCAACACTGGCAACAAAACGGGAGCGGCCAAATTAATCGTTGCCGTACGCCCCGAACAAGTTGCCCAACTGGAGCATGCCGTTGCAATCGGTTCAGGTCTCCGGGCTACGGTACGCTCGGGAACCAGTGCCACGATGGAAGAGGAAGTTTCTGCTGCCTCACAAGGTCGTGTAAAAATGATGAAGTTCGACCCGCTCTCTGACGCCAAACGTACCGAAATGTTTATCGGTGGCTCCCATCAGTCTCAACTATTCGGAACAAATCGATGAACGATCCCCGAGCAAAAGCTGAACGCAGGGGGGGGATCTTGATTTTGGTGATAATGCTGTTATTCGCAATCTTTGCGATCGCAGCGTTATTGATCGACATCGGAATGGCACGGCTAACCCAAGCCAGGATGCAGTCGGTTACCGATGCTGCAGCAATCGATGGCGGCTGGCAGATGGCACTAGGTGGCGATCAAACTGCGGTGCGTAACGCCGTCGCAACTCGCACTGACAAGCTGTTTGAAATTTGGAGCCCAAAACGCTTGGAACTTGAAAACGGGTACGATCTTGACGGAGATGGGATTCTAGAAAGTTCACAAACCATCAACACCAATTCGCTTGGTGAGCAAATTCGTCCGTCGCTTAATCACAATCCAAGCAACGAGCCCACCGGTGATATTGTTCTCGGTGATTACGACGGCAACTCGATTCCAACCGTGCTTCCCGGACTACCGAATGGATATGACCGCAGCCCCGCCTTCGTCCAAGACGCAAGCAACCCAAATTCAGTGTTAGTTCGCCTCCGTCGTACCAACGAACAGAATATCCAGGGTGGGACATCCGACGGCAACCTGCCCTACCTCTGGTCACGAGGCTCGCTCATGGGCTTTGGCCTTAAGGGCCAAGGCATTGCCGTTCGCAGCGAAACGATTGCCAAATTATCGCCTGCAACCGCAGTCGGCACTGCGGTCAGCGAACTGCTACCGCCAGTGCTGTCAGCAGCAATTCCCCTGGCTGAGGTAGTCTCGGAAAGCTTCGATCGCGACTCGTTGATGACTTTTTCCGATTCACCTGAAATCGGATCCACTGTCATTGATGCACCCAACGCAACGCTGGCAGGCATTGGTTATCTGCCCATCGCCAAACAAATGTCATCGGGACAATGGCAGGTAATCGGTTTCATATTTGCGAATGTGACCGCCGATAGCATTGTCCCTTCAACCCCCGCTGAGAGTGGTTTCTTGTATGCCAACATCACATCAAACCTGGCCAATATTCAGGATTTGTCGGATGAACTGATAGAAGCAAACCAATCGCTCAGCGGCACTTTTATTTCACGCGCACCCGCGTTGACCCGAAGCCAACAGATCCATGGAGTTTCGCCATGACACAGATTCTCGCTGTGATCCAATCCGACGCACTTGAGGTCGAACTCACTGCTGCCGTTTCAGCTCTGAGTGAACAGACCACCCTGAACACATGCCCTGACTTGGCATCGTCGATCTCGCGTTTACGTCACGATGCCCCCGACATGCTAATCGTTGAACTATGCGAAGGCTCTGAGCAGCTTCGCGAATGGCAGCATGCCATTGAAGTGCACGAAATCGCGTGCCCCATCATCGGCATTCTGGATGATGAGTCAGAGGGAACCGATGAGTTGCTGGTCGAAGCCATTCGGGTTGGATTCCGTGATTTCCTTCGTCGACCTGCCAGTGCTGGCGAATTAGCGGGAGTGATTCGACGTATCGACAAGGTCAAACCCGAGGCGGGTAGCCGCGGACGACTGCTGGCTGTCGTGAGCACCAAAGGTGGTGTGGGAAAATCCACCATCGCCATCAATACAGCAGTTCATGCAGCAGCAACAACGAACCAACGCGTCTTACTGGTTGACGCGTCACTGCAATTGGGGGTTTCCGCTTCACTGTTAAACCTGACGCCGACAATCACCATCGCGGACATCGCCAGCATGCAGGAGCGACTCGATGCAACCATGCTGCGTGAAGTGACGACCCAGCACGAATCGGGACTGCACGTCTTACCGGCACCACCGACACCTGCCGAAGCTTCTGAGATCGACGACACTTGCATGTCTATCATCCTCGGGGTCGCAAAATCGGCCTATGACCTTGTGATCGTTGATTCATTTCCGCTGCTTGATGCCACAACGCTGGCGATCCTCGATCGCGCTGACCATGTATGCGTGGTGACCGAAAACGTTGTCCCTACGCTCACAGGAACAGCAGCGATGCTGAAAACACTGGACCAGCTGGATGTCGGGACTAGCCACCGCACGCTGGTTCTCAATCGCCATCAACGCTGTGCCGGCAGTCTCTCGGCTTCCGAAGTTGAGCAGCAAATGGACGAACCGGTGGCAGCCGTTATCAAGCATGACCGTAAAGTTCTGGAGGCTGCCAATCTGGGCCAGCCCATCATCCTATCAAGAAGCAGAATGGGCGTGGCCAAATCGATGCGAACCATGGCCAACAACCTGCTCGCAAAGGTATCAGCCGGGGCAAACGACAAGACACGATCCGACTCACAAACGCTCGTGCAGCCAGAAACTGACAACGCATCTCTTTCTGAAGAACAGCCTTTTACGCAAACGGTGGCGGAGTGATCGATGAGTAAGCCAACGCCAGAATCCGAGTTGCGGACACGGCTGGGTAAAATTGGACGTCCCACCCGCCTGGAACGTGAAAAGAGCCAACCTGATCGGCTTGTCCAGCCCAAGCCCAACGAAGCCGACACAAGTTCTCGCCGTGGACGGGCCGTGACCGTCAAAGGTCGCCTACACGGCCAACTACTCGATGACTTGGACCGTCGCGGACTGCTGAGTGCGGACGTCGACCAGCTGCAAGGCGAAGTTGATGCTTTTGTTGCTGAAGTCGCTGCCACGGAACAACTTCCACTTAATGATGCTGAGCGTTCCCGTTTGTCGGCTGACTTGCTGGAAGAAACATTGGGTCTGGGCCCCCTCGCTTCCTTGATGGCAGACCCGTCGGTAACCGACATTCTGGTCAACGGCCCACACCATGTTTATGTAGAACGATACGGTAATCTCGAATTGACGAGTGTCGAATTTCGCGATGCCGATCATTTGACCCGCATCATTCAACGGATCGCATCACGTGTCGGAAGACGCATCGACGAATCCGTACCGATGGTGGATGCTCGCCTCCCTGATGGCAGCCGTGTCAACGCGACGTTACCCCCAGTAACACTTGATGGTCCCACACTTTCCATTCGTCGTTTTGGCAAACGCAGACTCAGAC
>JAAERP010000356.1 GCA_024230215.1 Fuerstiella sp.
TACCCATCCAATCCTGATCAGCGCCAACAGCTCGAGCAGTGTTGGCCCCTGGAATGCGACATCGATCCCTTGATCCTGCGGCTGCGTTGGTTGCAGCACCAGAGGCAATGGCCCCTGGTGCAAGCGGTTGAGCAAGAGCTCCTTCCGTTGTTTTAGCCGGGGTCGAGCTTCTTAATTAAAGAGATTCGCTGTGGTTGTAGAGCAAGCGCTCTACTTCCGTGAACCCCTCTTCTGCAGCCGTTTGAGCCCGTTGCGCATCACCGCCCGCAGCACCGGTCAGTTGGGAGACAACACGCTCAAGCATGACCGTTTTCTTGTCCTGAATCAGGGTCAGGATTTCGTCTTCGATCAGCTGACGCACGGCGTTGCTGCGCAGATGATCGTCTGAGGCTTCGTCAAAGGTTCCCTGGACGAGTTCCTGAATGAATAAACGGTGCACTTCGCTGCTGCGCAGGAAGCTTTCGGTGGCGTTGATCATTCCATCCACCAGAGTCCGATCCGGCTCGGCCTCTGTGTCGGACTGTTTCTCTTGCAACGTGAATTCCCAGTCCAGGTGGCGTCGTTGCCAACCCGCTGCGTGCAAGCTGGGCATCACCGATTGAGAAAACGTGTCCACGGACATTTCGTAGATCCGTTCTGCGAGTCGCTCGCACCATTCCCGGCCGTGTTCGGCAAGAAGTTCTTCCATGGTGTGGCGATTAACGGCATGCCCGCCGTGATGGCTATGGCATACGCCATCGGGACATTCGATTGCTGAGAGACCCATGCGCTTATAGACAGAATCCTCTGATTAGCCACAGCTGCTTCACTAA
>JAAERP010000357.1 GCA_024230215.1 Fuerstiella sp.
ATCACACCGGCCAGATCGCTGGATGCCAGCAACTTTCCGTCTGGATGAAAAGTAACGGCCTGGATGTCGTCTTCATGTCCGGTCAGCGTTGCGAGTTGCTGCCCCGTGCCGACGTCGCAGATGCGAATAAGATTCTGGTTGGTGGCGACGGCCACGCGTTTTCCGTCCGGAGAAAAGCAGACGCAGCAGGCCTTACAACGGACTCCTTCGCGATGGCCCAGGTCGAGTTCGCAAAGCCGCTTGCGTGTCTTCGCGTCCCACACATACGCATCTCCATACGGGTCGCCGGACGCGCACAATTGGCCATCCGGCGAACGAGCCATGGCAGCCCTTTCCACCGTTCTGGCGAAGCCTTCAAGTTCGCCAACAGATTCTCCGGTGGTGCTGTTCCACAGTCTCACTGAAGTATCCTCGCCGCAGGATGCCAACAAGCTGCCCTGCAACACAAAGAACACTCGAAAGCCGTGGTCGGGGTGCGCCTGAAATCTGTGAATCAGCTTTAGTTCAGCAGGATCCCACAAACGGATTATTCCATCATCACCGATGGAGGCCATGCGTTTTCCATCAGGCGAGAAATCGATGCCACGAACCAATCCTTCATGGCCGGGCAATGTGGCCAAACGATTGCTGCTCTGACCATCCCGGAAACAGAGAGTGCCATCGTGTTGACCGGTGACGAGGTACTTTCCATTGGGCGAGAAGCGGGCCACACAACTGCCACCGGTCTGCGTCGCAATGTCGCGAAAATCGGCCGTTCCGAACTGTCGCAGGTACCACCACTCAAAGCCTCGACGATCGGGTTTGCCTTCAACCGGTGCGTGTCGATCCAGCAGATCGGTGAAACGCCGCACGTCGCCGGTGTGCCATGCCTGAGCGGCCAGTGTTACGTCCGCCGCGTAGACAAGCTCTTGAGAAAATTCTTCATTCTGTCGAGCCTGTTCCGCAGCCCGCTCTGCGTTTTTTCGCTGTTCGTCTGCCTCGATAAATCGATCGTTCGCCAGTTGTCGTGCGTCATTCGCTGCCAGTGCCTGCCAGACGCTGACAGCTGTGCCCACAATGAGGGCTGCGGCAACCAGACCTGTTGTCACGATCATGGTCCTGTGCCGGCGGGCAAATTTTCTGAATTGATAGGTGGTCGAAGGCGGGACTGCTTCAACGGGCTCGTCGTTCAGATACCGCTCGATATCGGTGGCCAGCGCACTGGCGGATTCATAGCGCCGGTTGCGATCCTTCTCCAATGCCTTCATAACGATCCAATCGAGCTCCCTGCGAATCTGTCGGTCAAATTCCGGAACCGGCACACGCTGTCGTTGCACAACTGTCGAGCGTTGCTGGGCTTTGAGAGTGCTGATGCGACGACTGGGCCGTGCAGGCTCGTCTTCGCGGATGATGCGACGCATTTCGTCAAAGGTGGCGCGGTCAAGCGTTTTTCGATCGAAGGGTGTAACGCCGGTCAGCAGTTTGTACAGCAGGACTCCAAGAGAATAAACGTCGCTTCGCGTGTCGATATCAAGCCCGCTCATTTCCGCCTGCTCGGGGCTCATGTACACGGGCGTCCCGATCAATTCCGCGAAGTGCGTAAACAGTGTTCGCTCTGTTAAGTCGTACTCCAGAGCTTTTGCAATGCCGAAGTCGATCACCTTCACCACGGGGACGCCGTCGTGCAGTGTCACCAGGATATTCGACGGCTTCAGATCACGATGAATAATCCCCTTCTGATGCGCATGCTGGATCGCTCGGCAAACGTCGATGAACAACATCAGGCGGTCATTGAGTTTTAATCCTGAGTCCTCGCAAAACCTGTCGATGCGGAAGCCTCGTACCAACTCCATCACAAAGTACGGGCGTCCTTTCTCCGTCATGCCCGCGCCAAAGATATGGGCGATGTTGGAATGATTCATCATGGCCAGAGCCTGTCGCTCGGCCTCGAAGCGGGCAACCACCTCTTTGCTGTCCATGCCGGGCTTAATCAGCTTCAGAGCCACTTTGCGCTTGACCGGCGTCTTCTGCTGAGCCATGTACACGGTGCCCATTCCACCCTCGCCGAGCATCTCCAGCAATTTGTAAGGGCCGATCATGGGATGAGACGAAATGTCCATCGCCTCGTCACTGGACGGTGTGAGCGACACCGTTTCGTCCTGCTGCGGTTGCTCGGCAACGTCGTCAAGCGGACTTGAAATCCCGCCGGCCGCCCCGGCCAGCAGGCCCTCGACGATGCCTCTCATCTTCTGATCTGAGCCACACGCTTCGTCAAGATAGGCCGACCGGTCACAAGGGTCAGCAATCCGCTGCGCAGCGACGAGAATCAGCTTCATAGAACGGCTGCCGGAAGAATCCGGATTCATAGCTTCACCTGAGGGGGCTGCAAACAGATGCGAGATTCGTACCAACGGGGGCAATATACGTCGACGAGGCACGAGAACCGACGTCTCATCTGTCTCAACGCGCAAACAACCAGTGAATGTGCGGAGCAAAATGGCGAATTGCTGATTTGTGGCCGGAAACGACCGGGACTGCCGATGTGTGGACGAATGCCGCCTCCGATTCTGCTTAAACTCATGGTCGCTGAGTTATTGCTTTGGTTTGATGAACAGCACCTCGCCACGTTCAATCCATCCCTTTCTCAGATCAACCCGAAACCACCCTTCGCTGTTCTTTTTGTGGAAGCGAACAGGGGATCGCTTGCCGAATTCCTTCAGATCGTACTGCGCCCAGGTCTGACCCATGTCGGGCGAAATAATGAACCCTGTGTGGTACGGCGAGGCTGGTGCGTAATGCGCCGACAGAATCACGCCGTCCTCAATAATCATGTTCGCGGATTCGTATTGTGGATTGAAAAGCATCGTGTGCTTCTTCGGATTGGCCAGGTCCGTCGGGTCGCAGCGAAAGATGCCGCGATCGTGAGGCAGTGTGCCGTTTGTCCCATTGGCGTCGGCGGCCCAGTACAGCTGGCCGTCGACAAAGTTGATGCCACCCGATTTGTAACGTGAGTTGGAATCGGACGAGACCAGGACTTCCCAGTCCCACGCATCGCTGTCCGTATCATATGTGCCGCGCAACCAGTGGCATTCATGCACGGAACCGCGGTCGTGATCGCCCGTGCATGCGTAAAAGGCATTCTCTGTCGGATTGTATGCCACCGAGTGAATGTGTCGGCACACAATCGGATTGTTCGGGTTGCCCAGCAGGTCCGCGTCGCTGGCCCCCTTTTGCTGAAACTGTGGATTCGGTCCGAACGAGTAGGCGATTTTTACAGTCTGTCCCTGGTCGGTCGAGTAATAGATGTTATTCGGAACCGCGCCGCCCAGGACGTTGCAGTAGTTACCCCACACCAGCATTTCCGATCCGTTGACCTGCCATGTGTGAACGCCGTCGAGCGGATGAAAATACCAGCCCGGCAGGTCCGGGTTAAGGGGCGTGTGTGGGAGATAGTCGCTGCCGTCGATATCTTTGACAATGATCTGACGGTGCGTCTTAAGATTGTCGGTACTCAGGTACAGTTTCGTTCGCGTGGCGAAGACGATGTTTCCGCTTTGCAGTATGCAGCTGAAGGTGATGTTATCCGCATTCGGAAACGCAGCGATGTGCGGCCAGGTCTTTCCATTGTCCTCAGACAAAAAAACTTTCCCGTCGCCGAAACCGAAAGCTTTGTTCCGCCGTTGTGAATCGATGTAAGGCCCGTCGGGCGCGAGGCGATACAGGAAATGATCGGTGGAACCCACTTCGGCAGTCGCAGCGCTCAGCTTTTCCATACCCGGCAGAAGCAGTCCGCCAGCCACTGCCGTGGCGGTTCCGAGAAATTGGCGTCGTTGCACTCGATGCAGCGGAGTCGTCTTGTTCGCATTCTTCATTGCGTGGTCGTTCCCGTCAGGTCAACTGGGCAGCGGTTGTGGATCGGATAGATGTTCGTTGATCGTTCATGCGGAGTGTAGTCACTCACGATCATTTCGTTTCCTGTCCACATTTGAAGCTCCCCTTACTGAGCTTCAGACCATTCAGTTGGAATTCTGTGCATCAAGGATTAATCCGAACGCATCTGAGGAAGCTTTTTGCCAGCTTGCAAATACTCACGATCCCGAAGATACTGCGGCTCAGCCGTGTCGGAGTCCGACGATGGCACCGAATGGTGAAGCTTCTGCCGGATTTTCCTGCTCGATTGTCGTTGCGTGCGAAAAAACGAGCAATTACTTCCGGGGTTCATCGGTTTTTGACGTGTCTTTGGCATTGAATCGCCTCACGAGATCAGACTGTGCCGGATGTCGGACGTGTCTTCGTCTCGATTTTCAGAGGTGGCCATGTCAATACGGGGCCATAGCTCAATTGGTTAGAGCCGCGAACTCATAATTCGTTGGTTGGGGGTTCAAGTCCCTCTGGCCCCACTAGGTAGTGAAGAACACACCCGTACGGAACGGAATAGGGCAGAAAACACTGCTCCATCCGATTCCGTACGTTGGTGGGTTCTGCCCTGTTCCGCTCCACTCTGCATCATATATGCATCAGAGACAAAGGCCGCGGCCTCAGACACCGCATCGTCGGTCACCATCCAATAATGGGCCTCAGCAATTTTCTCAGTGTGTCCGCACCACTGGGTCGATTTATGGGCGCCAAACTCGTTCTCCAGCTCCGTGGCGCGGGTGGCACGCATGTTCTGCCACGCCTTTGGCCATACCTTCAGCCCCGCCCGCTTGATAATTCTGTGCAGTGTTGGGAGCACGTTCGTCGTGTGCCGGATGTTGGGAAACACGTAGATTTCACCGTCCGCTGTTTGTTCATGCAATTCCCACAGATATTTCCGTACTTCCGGGAACAGTGGTACCACCCGGTCACCGTCGTCAGCATGATGCTCTGTCTTCGGGGCGTGGACATGGAAACAGTCGGCCGACCAGTTGATGTCCTCCCATTTCATCTCACGGATCTCTGAGGGGACTCTCAGTGCCCCATAGCGGCCCAGCGCGACCAGTGCCCGCCATTCTGCGTTAGAGCATGCGTCGAGAACTTTCCGGGCCTCTGGATGTGTCACGAAGTATTGTCGCTTCCTGTTGGCCAGGGACGCCGTTTTCAACTCAGCAAATGGGTTTTGCGTTAGTAGCCGGGCCTTAATCGCCGAACGCATCATTTGTTTCGATATCGCGATTCGCTTGCGTATCGTGGCGTCCTGGAGTTTCTGAGTTGACTTCAGCCATCGTTGGAAGCTCTCGGCATCTTCTTCAGTAATGTGCTGCAGACATTTATCCGCCCCAAAGTAGTCTTTCAGATTTCTTTCGGCGTTCCGCCAGGTAAGTACCGTGCTGTGTTTGGTCCCGGCACGATCGGCGAACCACTTCCTAAGGTATGGACCCAACTTCGACAGTTCCGGATCGAGCCGCTTTTCCAGCAGTCCGGCGGCGACGAGCTTGGCGTGCGTCTCATCCGGCAACTTGCTTTGCCATATAACGACCTGTGGAGGAATCGAAGTTCCTGATTTTACTGCGGTCGTCAGATCCTCAATGTGGTTCTTGAACGCTGCCGCCTTGCTCTGGCCCTTGTCGCGCCCGCGAGTAGCTTTCATGCTGACCGATTTTCTTCCACCTGATGGAATCAGAAATTGAATCAGCCAGCGTTTGTTCTTTTCGTCGTAACTCAGCGATGCCATTAGTTTCTGATTCCTTTATTCTATAAGAATGAGACGCGTGAAGTGGGCGACGATCTTAGCATCGTCAATCGATTCAAACTGAGCCAGAGTTGGCCCGTCGGCTTCCTGTCCCGCTCAACGTCACAGATGTGTCCATCGTGCAACTTTGAAGAAAACCGGGTCCGGGATACACGACGTATCCCGGACCCGGCTGACCAGACACACCTCGAAAGATGCCCCCATGTGCGCGCGTACCGATTCCGCAGTTCGGATGGGCGCGGGAAGCACTCGCGCGATAAAGCGAATCGCGGAATGTGCGTTTGCGAGCAATGAATCCAGTGCATAGCATGCACGGCAGCCACCGTCTTTCTACAACAAAGGCGTGTTGGTCAGCTGGGTTCGGGGGTGCCACCCCGTTCCCAGCGCCTTTCAGTTTGCCGAACTGTCCCATGATTTGTCAACCGTTCTTCCGTTTACGTCCATTTCTGGCCGCCGTTACAAATGTCAAAACCATTTTCTAGTTCCTGCAAAATGTCCTGAGAGAAAAAACGGGCCGGTGTCAGTCGGTGGCCTGTGTTGATCGACAATCCGCGACCAGCATTCCGTCGCGGTAATCCAACACGACCCAATCGCCGGCCGTGTACTTGGCCAGCGCCCACAAATCGGAATCGTGGTCGGCCAAAATCGTAACTTTCGTCCGGCCGGGTTTGCCGACGAGGAACGATTGCCCGGCTAGCACGTAGCCGTTGGCCGGGTCACGTCGAACGGCGAATTCGTGCGCTTCGACGTCGACGCCAATTACGACGCGGTCGCCGGGAATCCATCGAGCGAAATCGACGGTGGCCGGACTGAAAAAAAACGAAATTCGCCCGGCGGTGTCGGTCGGTCTCAATTCGCCGACCCGCATTTGCACGGCCGGCCCCGATGGAGAAACCGAACGCGTCGCCCGGTCGCGTTGAGGGCCGTAAAATTCAATAACCATTTTTTACTCCTGCAAAATGTCCTGAGAAAATGGGCGCCCGGCGTGGCGCGTATCGTCCAACGATCGCCGGTCCGCCCCACAACCGTCCCTCGGTTGATCACGCGTTAATGCCTTTCCGCTTCGAAGCGCGGCGGCGTGCGGCCGGGCGGCCGCGGGGATTCGTTTGCGCCGGTGCGATCGCCGGCGGGTTCATGAAATCCAGCACCGCCTGACCGGTCATTCGATACCCGGCCGATTTTCCCGTGCCGGATCGCTGGTGTTGGATCTTCTGAGAATCGCACAACGTGCGAACCTTGCCCGGCCCCACTCGCAGCAACACAGCCGCCTCGGCGGTGGTGTAAACCACGTTTGGTCGGATTTCCTGTGGTAATGTTTCCT
Organism: Fuerstiella sp.; assembly: GCA_024230215.1. Taxonomy (GTDB): domain Bacteria; phylum Planctomycetota; class Planctomycetia; order Planctomycetales; family Planctomycetaceae; genus Fuerstiella. The sequence continues at coordinate 6,972 of JAAERP010000357.1, forward strand.
GCCGGTGCAGCAGCTGCTGAAGCTTGTCATCGATGGCTTTGAATGTCTCGAGAATTTCTGAGTCGATGTTGTTACTCACGACCGAGGCTCCGTGGTCGAGTTGTGAAACGGACCGTCCATGGTGGTCATGCCCCGTCGCCTTTGTCCAGGTCCCCGGCACGTTTCAGTTTCTTGTGTGATTTTCGTCGCCTTACTTTTCTTGCGGCCCGTTTCTTTTTCATGGTGAGCGCGTGTCTGTCTGTCGTTCGAGGGGGTTGTTTTATGTTGTGCGTGCCACTTCGAAGGTATCCCCCCAGGCAGGCCCCCCCCCTGGGGAGAACCTAAATGTTTTCAGGTGCTCAAAAGGGTGTTTCATCGGCTTTCGCCACGCCATCACCGGAAAATGGTTCCGTTGCGGTGATGGCGTCGAAATCGTTCGCCTGTGTTCCTGCGGGTTGTTGTCGTTGCAGCGCCTGCCATTCCGCGGCCGCCATGATCTGTTTCTGTATCCATTCCGGCATCGCATCAAATTGTGGGCGTGATGGCGATGCGAATGAGAACGTCCGGCTCGGACAATGTTGGGTCGGGCAGTCCAGCCCGGTGGGCAGCTTCGATACGCCCTGAACATGGGCTCGCGTGTGGTCCGCCGTTTGTTTGTGGATGATTTGCAGCAGGCACGGAGCTCCTAAGATTGTCTCCAGGTCAAACCCCGTCAGTTCCTCCGCAGTGAATGCACGGCCACGCCAGCTTTCCAGAACTCGCCTCAGATTAGCTTTGTCTGCCAAGCTGGCCGTGTAGAACGCACTGATGAACGCAGGTTCTTCGCCCCTCGCTTCATCAAAAACTCTTTGCACACCGGGCACTTCCCACCCGATAATCGCCTGCCGTTTTGTTCCAAACGGCGTCTTCTGCGTTCCCACGTCGGCCAGCAACACACAACGTGCGATGTGCTGGTCTTCCGGAATGGGTTCAAAGTCAGTCCCGCCGGTGTCCTTCACGATGAGTGTCATGTCTTTACTTTCAAAGAGGTCGTATTGAGGGTCACTGGTCACTTCCAAATCGCACGACATCTGCCGGGTGGGCGTGATTGTCGAATCGGTATATTTCCGGACGGAATGCCAACGGCACGATTCCCGTACTGCCGTTCCGCTGTTTTCCAATGATCACCTTGGCGTTGTCGTGTTCGTCACGATGCAACAGCAGGACGATATCTGCGTCCTGTTCGATGCTGCCACTTTCCCGCAGGTCGCTTAGCCGCGGTGGACGATTCTCTTTATCGCTGGCCCGGTTCAACTGGCAGGCCGCTATGACTGGTATCCGTAGTTCCATAGCCAGCCGCTTACACATGCGACTCACTTCTGCAACCTGTCGTTCGCGACTGGCCAGGCGGTCTGAACTTTCGGCCAGTTGGAGATAATCCAAAAACACCAACTGAATTCCGTGTTTCCGTTTTGCCAACCGGATCAACCCCGCGATGCGATCCGCTTCGCATACTGAATCAACCAGGTAGAGGGGAAGCCCCCGCAGCGTGTGGCGATCGATACTCTTGTCGAACCGTTCGGCCAGCTCGGCCCGGTCCATCTCAAGACTGATGATCAATGACGGCTCGCCGCGTTCTGCGAACGTCTTTGCAATCTGGCCTCCCAAGATCGATTTGCCGCTGCCCGGTCTGCCACCGATGATTACAAATTGATTTCCACGAACTCCACCCCTGATCTGGCGATCAACGTCAGTCAAGCCCGTCGAGTGCACCGCCGCGGGGTTGCGCTCGAGTCTTTCGAGGGCATCCACAGCGTCGGTTAAGCGGACGCGTGTGGTGGATCTATGACCGCGCTCCGGCAGGTTCCGCCCCGTTCCTGCATGTGCAAATCCCCGAAGACCAATGGGCGGATATGAAACGCGACGCAAAAACCGGCGCATGGACCGCAACCCTACCGTTAAAGGATGGTTTTTCCCGAATCGATTTCTTCAGCAATCACGGGCACATGTCCAACGGCTACAAGCAGTATCTCTCGAGCCCTTATACGCGAGTGGAACTTGGTCCATCTCGGCATTGATGGCTTCTGTTCAACAAGGGAAAGCGTTTCGGTCGCACGAGAGCGTCATCGGGCGTTTTCCAAAATCGTGCCGCTTCTTGATGTCATCAGCGATTCAAATCGCTATCAGTTTATAGATAAGGAGTCGTACAACCATGAACAAACAACACCCCATCCTGCTCTTCGTGATCCTCGCTCTGCTGGCGACGGCGCCCTTCTCCAGTGCGCAAGCGCAACAGCCCTCCGAAGAGCAACTGGCGAGAATACTCAAGCGTTTTCCCGATGCGGACTCGGATAAGGACGGCAAACTGAACACGGAGGAGATCCAACAGTTCCTCAAATCCAGGCAGAGGAGGAATAGGCGCCCGGCCGCAGCGGCAGAACCGACGCACGCTGGGGATGCGGTTCAAGGCAAGGGAAAGGCGAGTGTTGAGGCCCCCACGGTTGGAACGGGTGAAGTGGCTGCGAAATGGAAGACGACCGGTTTTCAACAGGCGAACAGCATGGGCGGCGGCGAAGCGGCAATTTCCAAAAGCGGAAAGCTTCGCGTTTTCATTTTGATGGGACAATCCAACATGAATGGTTCCGGGCGGGCGACCGAACTGGAGTCGCCCCACAATCAAAAACACGATCGCATAAGAATCTGGGCGAATGGCGGGTGGGAATACTTAGTGCCGAGTAACAAATTCGGGCCGGGCGTGTCATTGGCACATCAGCTTGCCGATTTCTGGCCGGACGACACCATCGGCATTATCAAGGTTTCGTGTGGCGCAACGGGAATAAGCGCCTTTGAGAAGAACTGGTCATTTGAGCGGGCCGAGCGTAGCAAAGATGGCAAAAAGGGGGCGCTGTACAAGGATCTGATGAATGCTGTTGCTGAAGCCAAGTAAATTTCGCGCCCGGAGTTCTGTGGCTTTGTCTGGAAACAAGGAGCTGCCGATGGAAAAAAAGGGCTCGCCGAAGAGTACTACGACAACTTCAACCAGCTCATTTTGGACCTGAGCGCAGACCTTGGCGTCTCGAATCTGCCGACATTTGTCCCGTCCTATGCGAAAGACAAGGAGCTGCTTAAAGCGATGCTGCCCTACCTGAATAAAGAGCAGACGCTAGAAGCTAAAAAGTCGGCAGGCGAAGGCCCCGTAGATGACGAGAAGTTCCTTCATGCTGTTCTCTCCTACATTGACGACAACGACTTGCTCAAGACTGTAAAGCCGGCGGTAAAAAAACAGCGTTACCTCGCAACCGTCATCTCTGCCCAGAACCGAGCCGGTCGAGAGCTCCCCAACGTGACCACTCTCTATCCCGGCAAGTTGCCAATCGGGGATGGAGTCCACTACAGCTCCGAGGGCTATATCACGCTCGGAAAGATCACAGCCTCGGCGATGGAAGAATTCTACAAAGCAAAAGATGAAGTTCCGCCAAAATTATCACAGTAAGAGTGTTCATCGACTAACAAATGTGTACGCCATGTCAAACATCTGCAAAGAAGAGACAATGAATATTGAAACGAATCGAATTCGAATAATGGCATCACTGGTTATTCTCGCTCTGCTGGCGACGGCGTCCTTCTCCAGTGCGCAAGCGCAACAGCCCTCCGAAGAGCAACTGGCTCGAATACTCAAGCGTTTTCCCGAAGCGGACACGGATAAGGACGGCAAACTGTCTACGGAGGAGATTCAACAGTTCGCCAAATCCAGGCAGAGGAAGACGCGCCGGGCCGCCGCGGCAGAACCGACGCAGGCTGGTTCGCGTGTCATCGGAACGAGTGGTTTGTCAGGCTCAAAAGTTCAGGTTCATGCCGTAGCGGAAGTCGTCAAGACTTTCGGCGATTTCCGTTGCGGCCGAAACTCTTGACGAGTTCCGCTACCCCTAAAATTCAATACTGACAATCCACTCACCTGCTGCGCTAGCAAGCCTTGATGTCCCAAGGCGTTTAACAACATAGCCGAGAGTAAGACGACTTTTTCAAACCCAAAACGAGCATGACGATGATGAACACCATCCCCAAAACGCCTGTGAAATACTTACTCGCAATTGCTTGCTGCATGTCGCTATTGACGACTCCTCTTTTCGGACAAGATTCGAACAATGCGAGACCAACAAAAACTCCGACTCACCCGCATGTCTCCTACGGGCCGGAGGACAGACAATGGCCGAATCTCTATTTGCCGTCCGGCGACAAGCCTGCCCCAGTTTTCATTCATGCCCACCACAACGGCACTACGGCGGATGGCGTGAAGAGTTCCTGGGCGAATCCTACTTTAAAAGAAGGAACCGCAATCGTTAGTTGGGAATCGATTGCGAAAGTGAAAGGGATGTCCGATTTCCAAAAATGCGCTGTGGATGCAAAAATCATGTTCGCATGGGTGAAGAAGAATGCAGCGACCTATAACTTGGATAGCGATAGGATCATCATCGGAGGCCAGTCACGGGGAAGCTTCGTGAGTTGGCAGCTCGCTCACTCTCACGACAAAAGTATCGTCGGGATTTATATGGGAGCAGCTCTGCCGGGGACGTCCTTCAATGAACGCTTGTTAGAACCGATTACGAAGAAAGCTCCTCCTATTTTTCTTGCCTACCGCAAAGAACCCGGAGTGGTTGGGGATATTCACGATCCTGCGCATGGTCAGAAGGTAGTAGAGAGATATAAAGAACTTGGCATCGGGGATAGCGCTGAATTGGTGCATAGTCTTAGCGACACGAAGGATAGTCAAGTCATGCAATTCCTGCCGAAATTTGTTCGGTCGGTCGTGAAGCCAAAACGATGAGCGGATGACGTCGCGGGAAGCGCGGCGGTCTTCAGTTCGGTGGAACGGGTCGATCGGATGCTTGGATTTTCAACGGCGGAGTAGGGAGAGAATGTTTTCAAGAAAAAGCGGGGGCAACATCATGAACCGTCTAATAATCGAAAGGACTTCTAGATGAATAAAAAGAGAATTTTCGTACTCGTCGCTTCGTTGATGATCGGAAACTGTGCCGTTCAGGCGGAGACGAAGCAGCCGAACTTTGTTCTCATTCTCGCCGATGATTTAGGGTGGGTAGATATCAGTAGCGACCTAGCCACTGATGGGCACGGTTCGGAGTATTATCAAACCCCGACCATCGATCGATTAGCATCCCAAGGGGTGTCATTCACACACGCCTACGCCATGCAAAACTGCGCTCCGACGCGATCGGCCATCCTTACCGGGCAGTATCCATTGCGCCCCTATAATGGAGTCTACAACGTGGGCTCGTTGAATCGTCCGGATAAACGCACAAGCGTTTACCCGAATTTGCCAATTGTTCCGCCTAAGCAGAGGAACGATATTAGTAGCGAAAGCACCTCATTGCATGAAACGCTCAAGGCCGGAGGTTACGACACTTCGTTTTTTGGAAAAAACCATGGCGCGGGAGAAAGCGAAAATCTCACGATAAACCATGGCGTCGATTTCAACTTCGGCACTAAAGCCGGGCCGTTTATAGTTGGAACCGTCAAGGGTGAGAATGTTAAGTCTGGATTCTTGGCCATCGAGGATGACCAGGATGGGTGGACGTTTTCCATTCCTGCTCTGAACCCGTATGCGCAGCCCTATGATGCGGCGTATGTAGAAAACATTCTGGAACCGGTGGCGAACGGAAATGATCCGGCATTAGTCCTCGGGACTCCCAAGCACCTGACCGACGCGCTCGGTGATGCGGCAGTGGACTTTATTGAAGAGAGAGCTGGAGGTGCAAAACCGTTCTTTCTCTACCTGCCTTTTCATGCGGTGCATGTCCCCATCGTCGCGCGCCGCGATTTGATCGCCAAATACAAGATGCTGGACCCCGCGGATCACCGCCATGATCATCCAGTTTATGCCGCTATGATTGAACTGATGGATCAGAACGTGAGAAAGGTGCTTAACGCGTTAGATGATCCCAATGGAGATGGAAATGATTCGGACAGTTTATCGTCGAATACGCTCGTTCTCTTTACATCCGACAACGGAGGATTTATGGGCCCAACAGACAATGCGCCTCTGCGTGGACGGAAAGGGATGTTTTATGAGGGCGGGATTCGTGTACCCTTCATTTGCCGTTGGCCAGGGGTCATTTCTCCAGGCATAGTGAATAGGGAAGCGGTTCATTGCATAGATATCTATCCAAGTTTAGCGGACCTAGGACAGGCTCCTGTTCCGGATTCGTCTTTTCAGGAACTAGACGGTGAATCTCTTGCTCCAATCCTGTTGGGGAGAACAGAGACCTTAACACGCGAGAGCCTTTTTGGGCATTTCCCGGGTTATATGGACAATCGTCAGCGTCCAAACTCTGTCATTCGAAAGAGGATACAAGGGAATGACTACAAGCTCTTTTATTATTACGAAGACAATCGCTACGAGCTTTACAACCTAACCGAGGACCTCCACGAAAGCACGAATTTGCTTGAAGGAGAATACTCGAAATCGGTACGGCAGATAGCGAAGCAATTAAGTTCAGATTTACGCAAGTGGCTTGTTGAAGGAAACGCCCCGACCGGGATCTGGGCAATAAATGAAGAAGCAGTGGGCTACCCATCTTCAGAAGTCTTTTAAGTCGATTCCTATGAATGGATTCGTCTTGCTGTATCAATATCGCTTTTGGTGCAAATAACAATGCGGTCGCCAACGCGGGACACGGCTATCGACCAACTCCGGAGGGCGCGGAGATCAAGCCGAGTAAAGATGAGATTGACGCGATGGAGTTGGCGTGGTTTCGGGAGTATTTGAGGTAGGCATTTTCTTTGGTTTGCCCAGGATATGAGATATGAACATTGACCCCTTTTTGCTTCCTCTATAATTGAAGAGGTCCTTCTGCGGTTGATGCTTTCCCATCATGATCGAAAAAGACTAAACGAGCTGTTGTGCCCCACTTGGTATTCCTGCAACATCATGCAGGACCTCGTAAACCCCAGCAAACACTGGGGTTTCCTTTTTTGGGTTGAGATGTCTTGCCCCCACTTTCCGCACTCTGCTGCACCACATGTGCGCCACTCGTCCATTTGGCGGCATGGCCAGCAGGAAGCTCGCAACGATAAAGACACCATCCTCGGCAATCGTCATCTGTGCAGTATTTCGCGACTAAAGTCTGACGGCCAGAAACAGGTCGCAGCCAAAGTTGTGAAATCACTGACGTATCTGAATCTGATCGGCTCCACTGGTGTTGATACGCTTTCATTCGTCTCGCAGATACAAGATCTCAACATCATTGATGTTTAATGACACCGAGATCCTCTCAAGCTGGAAGCTGACATGAATTCGCATAGGATGTATTGACGCGAGAGCAGGAGCAAGAGGATCAGCGTATCCACGTTGGACAACTCTTCAGCAGCACCACCGGATGGCAGCGCGACGAAAAGACCGGCGGGAAATGTTCACAAACTTGCCAGGTCCATGGGCTGAATCACCGTTCAGGAATTGGGAGTGAAGCAATGTCAATCGTTGTAAGAAAGCACAGTCGAACGAGATTGGCATGCGGTCATCGCAGCGTTGCCACCAACCGGGCAATGCAGTTCGGTCGCGTGGTCGCCTGCAGCCTGATCATCGCGACGGCCAGCGCAGATGACTCGCTTCCGCGGATTGCAGCCACATCACCCGATCAGGCGACAGCATTGATTCGGCTGCAGAATGGTTTTCGAGCTGAGCTGATAGCGGCCGAACCTTTGGTCACGGATCCCATCGCGATTCAGTATGATGAAGACGGTTTACTCTACGTCGTGGAAATGAATGACTATCCGTATTCAGACAAGTCGTTTGACAAGTCGTGGCAGCAACAGGAATCAGCACCACTCGGGCGCATTCGTGTCCTTGCAGACGATGACGGCGATGGCGTCTATGATTCGTCCACGGTGTTTGCCGAGAATCTCTCATGGCCCAGCGGACTTGCGTTGTGGAAAGGTGGAGTTTACGTCACGGCAACGCCTGACGTTCTTTATCTGAAGGATACAGATGACGATGGAAAAGCGGACGTTCGTCGAAAGGTGTTCACCGGATTCCGTAAGTACAACGTTCAGGCCGTGATGAATAACCTGAAATGGGGTTTGGATCATCACATCTATGCTGCCGGGTCAAGTAATGGTGGCAAGGTTTCCAATGCTGAGAGCCTCACGAGTGTCACGCTGCGTCGAAGTGACTTTCGTTTCGATCCAGGTCGTGAGGAATTCGAACTGGTTGCCGGAGGTGCTCGGTTTGGCCACACCTCCGATAACTGGGGCAACCGGTTCTTATGCAACATTCGCAATCCGATTCAGCATGTCCTGTTTCCTTCGCGATACGTGAAGCGCAACCCGTTTCTGCCCGTGACGACTTCGCTCAATGATGTCGCAGCCTCGGGTGATTCCATAGCGGTCTACCAAATCAGTTCGCCGGAACCCTGGCGAATCATCAATGCGGCGCGTCAGGCAGCTGACACTGTCAATAATCCGCCTCACGATTCGACGGTGCCGAAGGGGTTTGTCACGTCATCGAGCGGAGTCACGATTTACGGTGGTTCTGCTTATCCTCGCGAGTTTCAGGGGAACGCCTTCATTGGCGAAGTCGCCGGCAATCTGGTGATGAGATACCGCATTGAGCCTTCAGGCGTCAGCTTTGCAGCCACGAAAGCTCATGAGGATGTGGAGTTCCTGGCATCTATGGACAACTGGTTTCGCCCGGTGAACTTCGCCAATGCTCCGGATGGCATGTTGCACGTGCTGGACATGTACCGGGAGACGATTGAGCACCCATGGTCAATGCCTGATGATCTAAAGGCACAGGTGGATCTGACGAGTGGTCGGGATCGAGGACGAATTTATCGACTTGTTCCTCCGAAGTTTGCTGCGGGATTCGAGCCGCCTCCACGTCCGCGAATGGGCTCGGCGACCGTCAAAGAGCTGGTTGCTGAACTATCGAATCCCAATTCGTGGTGGCGTAATACGGCCCATCGATTGATCTTTGAACGGCAGGAGAGTGCGACCGTGCCGCATTTGCGTTCGCTGCTGAGAAACGGCGCCACAGCCGTCGGCCGGCTGCACGCATTGTGGTCCCTGGAGGGGCTTGACGCATTGACGGCTGACGACGTTCTTGCGGCCCTCAACGACAGCGACGAACATCTTCGAGAACACGCGGTTCGGCTCGCTGAATCCCTGCTGCAGAATAAGCCAGACCTGTTGGCGGCTGTACTCAAACTAACTTCCGACGAAGCGACCCGCGTGCGATTTCAGGTGGCATTGACATTGGGAGAAGTCAGTGATCTCCGGGTGGCAGCGGCACTTGCAGATATCGCAAAACGTGACGCAGGCGAAGTCTGGATGCGTCTCGCTGTGCTGAGTTCACTGGCAAAGTCAGAACTGACGTTTCTGAAACAAGTCGTCGGTGACGCAGACTTCGTTCGGAATCCTGACGGCCAGGAGATGATCGAACAACTCGCGTTTGTCATCGGAGCAGGGAAGAACCAGCAGCAGATCAGCGAGTTGCACGACCTGGTCGAAGAACTTACGGAGCCGGACGAAACAACTCTGCCGAAAAAAATTCTGTCAGGGCTCGGTGCTGGTCTCAAGCGTGGCGGCAGAAGTCTGGAAGACAGTGCTGTCGATTCCGGCTCGGCTGCCGCACAGCATATTGATGTCTTTGTTTCACGCGCATCGACACAAGCCGCCGATTCAGCCCTCGATGTCGAAACGCGACTGGACGCACTGGCGTTCCTGCAGTGGGCAGAATACTCCACGGCATCTCCTGTGTGCACACCGTTGCTTGATTCTCGACAGCCTCTGTCCGTGCAACTGGCTGCTCTGGAGACTCTGACGAGTTTCCCGGATACCGAGGTGGCGGAAACAATTCTGGAAAGATATTCAACCCTGACTCCGGACATTCGTTCGAAGGCCATCACCAGGCTGCTGACACGCAGCAACTGGCTGTTGCCGGCGTTCGAAGCGATTGCCGCAGGAAAAGTCTCCAAAGCTCGAATCGCCCGGCATCGGCGCGAAATCTACATGAAATATCCAACCGAACAGATACGCCAGCAGGCCATCGCACTGTTCGGAACTGACCGACCGGGACCACGCGCCGAAGTTGTTGACAGGTATCAGGCCGCTCTGAAGTTACCGTCGGACAGTGCTCGCGGAGTTGCCGTCGTGAAACGCGAGTGCCTTGACTGCCACCGACATCAGAACGAAGGTCATGAAGTCGGACCGAACCTGGTGACAGTGCAGCGTCGCACAAAGAGGGAATTGCTGTTGCACATTCTTGACCCCAACCGTGAGGTGTCGCCAAATTTCATCGAGTATACCATTCTGACGAACAGTGGTCGGGTGTTCTCAGGACTGATCGCTTCCGAAACGGCGACAACAGTAACACTGCGACAGTCTCAGAGAAAAGACTATACCGTCCTGCGCAACGACATCGACGAGATTCAGAGTCAGCAACGATCATTGATGCCGGAAGGGATGGAGAAGAAGCTGTCATTACAGGATATGGCCGACCTGCTTGCCTGGCTGACCGACGCGTAGGCCGTGCCGACCGCCAGCGGATTCGAGTTAACGCTCCGAAACGCTAAGTTGTCGCTGCGAGTAGATGCGCAGGAAAGCAATAAATCGCGAATCAGCAGAACAATGCGACAGAAATCACAATTCCGGCTTGCCACGTTTCGATGCGACATCACACCGCCGCTCGGGCATTCGCTTTGTGGAGGATGGATTCCTGCGGTCAGCGCTGTTGACGATCCGCTGGAGGCAATTGGTTTCGTGCTGCTCGGTGCGGGGAAGCCGATCGTTCTGTGTGCCCTCGACTGGACCGGTCTGTGCAATTCAGCCCACCTGAAGTGGCGGCAGATTCTGGCTGCGGCGGCCGGCACCACCGTTGATCGAGTTGCCGTGCAGTGTCTACATCAGCACGACGCACCGTTTGTGTGTCTGGAGACTGACCGCATCATTCGTCAGTACCCCGAACTGCCGCCAAACGTCGATCCGGCGTTCTTTCAACGATGCGTGGACTCGGCCGCTCAGGCGGTCAGAGAGTCGCTAACCCTAAAACGCCGCATCACGCATGTGGCGACCGCTTTGGCTGAGGTTTCAAAGGTTGCGTCCAATCGCCGAATTCTGGGTGAAGATGGTCGAGTGCTAACGAGTCGCAGCGTAGCTCCCGGGAGCAACGATGTGCGAGCCCTGCCGGTTGGAGTAATTGACCCGATGATGAAGTCGGTCGCATTTTTCGACGGAGCCACAAAGATCGCCGCATGTTACTACTACGCTGTTCATCCAATCAGCTATTGCTGCAAAGAAGGGCGAGTGTCCAGTGAGTTTGTTGGTCTCGCGCGTCGGCTGAAGGAACAGCACGACGCGCCGGACTGTGCACACATCTACTTCACAGGCTGCGCTGGCAATATCAACACCGGCAAGTACAACAACAGCGAGGTTCGCGAAAACCGTCAGCTACTCACTGAACGGATTTTCGCGGCGATGGAAAAGTGTTCGACCGGACTAAGACCAGAACCGATTCGCGAGGTGTCGTGGAACACAAAGGACATTCTGCCGGCTCCGAACCGCAATTTTTCCGCCACAAAACTAGCCGCCGAAATCGCCGACAGCAGTCGGCGCGTCGTCCAGCGAAATCGCCCCGCGTTTACGCTGGCGTGGCTGCAGCGAGTTGCCGCACAGAGGCCTGTCACACTCAGCGCGCTGCACATCAATTCGACCACGATACTCAACCTTCCAGGAGAACCATTTGTCGAGTACCAACTGCGTGCGCAGGCATTCAACTCAGAACGGATTGTTGCCGTTGCCGGTTACGGCGATGGAGGACCGTGGTATATTCCCACGGCCGAAGCGTATACTCAGGGCGGATACGAAACCGGCGTTGCGTTTTGCGATCCCCAGATCGATCTGATTCTCACTTCCGCGATTCATGAACTGATTACTTCTGCAGGTACGAAGGCCGAATAATGATCGATCACCCATCGCGCAGACAGTTTCTCACCACCAGCGCAGTCACAACGGCTTCGCTGTTCGCGGTTGCCGGTACTTCCACGAGTGCCCGGGCCGCGACGCGGTCGGGAGGTCGGATTGGTTTTGTCGACAACAATCTCGACAACTTTCATTCCCGCACTTATCTGCGAATTCTGAGAGAGGATCTGAAGCAGCAGGGCTTCACTGTGAACGGGGCGTTCGCGCTGGAAGCTGAACTCAGTCGCAAATGGGCGGCAGACAACGACGTGCCGTTCTCCGAAAATGTGGAAGACCTGGCAGGAAAGGTGGACTGCTTTGCCATCCTCGCTCCGTCCAGTCCGGAACTGCATCTGCAGTTGTGCGAAATGGTCCTGCCTTTCGGTAAACCTGTATTCGTTGACAAGACGTTCGCTCCGAATGCGGCAACGGCGACGAAGATCTTTGCATTGGCCGACCGGCACAACGCAGTCGTGCAGACCAGTTCAGCGCTTCGTTACACGGCAGTGCAGGATCATGTCAATGACATCGGTCGGGAGAACGTGAAGCATATGGTCACGTGGGGAGGCGGAAGCAGCTTTGAAGAGTACATCGTGCATCCCCTGGAACTGGCCATTTCGTGTCTGGGCCCTGACGTTGTCGAAGTTATGCGTCGTGGAACGGAACCTCAGTCGCAGCTGTTGCTGAATCTCACAAATGGTCGTACCGCCGTCGTTAATCTGTATTCCAACGCGCGCACGCCATATGCGGCGACCGTGACCTCGGACAAAGACACTAAGTACATTTCGGTCGACACAAAGGATCTATTTGTGAGAGCCACGCGCGGCCTGATCGATTTCTACAAATCGGAAGAACCGAAAATCGCTCGCCGAGAAACGATGGCAATCATGCAGGTCATCGACGCCTCCAGGGATCCCAAAGCGCTTGAGCGTTTCGTTAAAGTGTGACGACGGGTTGCATGGAGTCTGTGGTCAATGTCATTTCACGCGTGAACTCTGCAAGCACATAGGCAGCTTCAGGCCCGTACCTTTGGCTTTGGTTGTAAATAGTGGTTCAAACAATTTGTCGCGGTGTTTGGCGTCCACCCCCCCGGCCCGTCGTCCTGCACTGTCATCAGATCATGGTCGTCTTCACGCCGGATGTCGACACGGACCTCACCGTTTCCTTTGATCGCATGAACGTCTGCAGATCACAATGGCTGGGAAGCATAAACCTGATGGTGACTTTGCTTGCGTTCGCTTACTGCCTTGCTTTGTCGCGGGCACCACGGATCAGAGTGTCAATGCCTTTTCCACCGAACAGGTCGTCCTTGTCATTGTCGTCCAGCACGTTGCCCAGGATTTCCATCGTGTCGGCAAGATTGCCGGACGCCCATTCTGTCATGGCGGTGTCCAGAGCATTGAGGGGGTCTGCAGCGTCGACGTCGAAAATACTCTGCCAGTCTGTTTCCAGTGAACCGCCAATCAGCAGGTCGTTGCCGCGG
>JAAERP010000359.1 GCA_024230215.1 Fuerstiella sp.
ATATCGCCGCCCAGGGCTGCCGCAAGGTCTCGGCTGATCGACAGTCCCAGTCCGGTGCCTCCAAACCGACGATTGACCGATTCATTTGCCTGGTGAAACGGTTCAAAAACGTCAGCCTGCGCCGATGATTCAATGCCAACTCCAGTATCACTGACATGAACAGTTAGCTCTTCGTCCGACTGTTGGGCGTCCACAATCAGGTCGACGCTGCCGACGCTTGTAAATTTGATGGCATTGCCTACCAGGTTCGTGATGATTTGCCGCAGGCGAGTTGGGTCGGTCGTGATCGATTCCGGAATCCTGTCGGTGAGCTTAAGAGACAGCCTTAATCCCTTGTCGATCGCTCGCGACTGCAGCGACGCCAGAGTGTCAGACAACAGGTCGAAGGGGTTGCACGTCAGTCGTTCGATAGTCAGTTCGCCAGCTTCGATTCGCGATAGATCCAGCAGGTCGTTCGACAGTCGCAGCAGATGTGCACCATTGCTGTGAACGCGTTCCAGATGTTGACGTTGTTTTTGGTGTAGGGGCTGCTCACCGCGCAGTAACTGTTCCGTAAAGCCCAGAACTGCGCCGATCGGTGTGCGGATTTCGTGACTCATGTGAGCAAGGAAATCGGATTTTGCCTGGTTCGCCACTTCAGCGACTTCCAGTGCAGCGGCAAGAGCAATCTGTGCCTCACTGAGGTTGTCTGCTGTCTTCTGAAGCTCTCGTGATCGAGCCTCCACCGTGGCCGTTCTTTCAGACACGATGTTTTCCAGGTTGGCGTTCAAATTCTGCAGATTTCGAAAACCCTCTGCGTTCTCCAGCGCGGCGCCGGAAATGGTGGTGATGTAGCTGGCGATACGTAACTCGTTGGCGCCAAACAGATCCCGAACTTCCGTATTCCCAACCACCATACATGCCACCGCACTGCCGCGGACGTAAATAGGGCAGGTGATCAGCGAACGAAATTCCTTTGTCGGAGATTCGGCGGCCGCAGGTTCTCCCGCCTTCATCGTTTGCAGCACATGCGGACGTAAAGACTCGGACACCTGTGCGGGTTGTCCGTCCTTGTCAACCGACACGACTCGGCAGAAATCGCCCCGCAACAAACGGCGACTGGCAACCACCATTGAATCCAGAATGACCGCCGGGTCGACGGCCGATGCAATCTGCCGGCCGGATTCAAGCAAAGAATCAAATCGATCAACCAGAGAAAGGGACGCGGGAACACGCTTGGGCAGCTGTTCATCACGAAATGCAGCCAGACGTTGTTCGATGTCCTTCAGCTGGTCCTGCGCTCCGGCGTAGCCCCATTCCACACGCACCTGCCTCAGCACAACTTCACTTTGCAGCTGCTCATATTCAGCGCCCTGAAGACGGGCACACCGGATGCTCCACTTCAGGAGACACATCGCTCGACGAACACGATTCTGAAACATCAGACTCCACGCCAGTTCACGCAGCGCGTGAGGCAGTTCACTGCGAAACCTAAGGGCGACAAGCACGGCTTTGCGGGCCGTTCGTCGGTGAGCCCGAATGGTCTTCTGCCTGTAAAGCCGCGTCGCCGGTGATTTCGTCTCCAGAAAACTTCGCAACGCCGTTGCTTTCCACACGTACAATGGGGCGGTATAGCAGTTCGAAATTCCCGCAGCGGCAGTGATCCGGATGCCTTCGCTTAATGCCTCGATGGCGTCTTCGTATCGTTTCTCAGTGACCAGCTGTACTCCTCGAGCAAGCAATACGTGGCCTTTGCCCTGAACGTCGGCGCGCGGCCGATCCAGTTCCCGCTGCACGATCTCTGCTGGCAGATCGCCATTGGATGCCCGCGCCCAGACATCGATGATATTGCCACACACCTGATCATCACCGACAGCAATTCCCGAATCGTAGGCTTCACGAGCCAGCTGAACGGCTTCTGTCAGCCGTCCCAGACGATACAGCGACGCTGCCACCTGGTACTGAGCAATATGCTTCTCCCAGAAATCTCCCGCTCGTTCCAGGATGCGGACACTGCGACGTCCGATGTCGATGCATTCCTCAAAGCGTGCCGCCGCGTATAACGCAATCGCCAGAAAATGCAGAGACTGCCCCTGTCCCCACACGTCTTCCAGAGACCTGCGGATTTCCAGAGAGCGACGACCATAGCCAATGCCTCGACGACTCAGTGGAATCAGACTCATCGCCGGGGCGTGTTCAGAATAGGCCTGAGCAAGCTCAGCGGTGGGCGCGAAGCGTTCTGCCTGGTTCATCCCGCGAAGATGCACATACAGCAGGGGTAACTGGCCCTTCAGGTACCAGTAACCGTAAGCCAGTCGGCTGTAAAGACGCCAGGTCAGCCGATCGCGCAACGTCGCTTCGGCATTGCGAGAACGGACCAGCATGCCAGGAAAACAACTGTGAAGCGTCTGGACACAGATTTCCTTCAGCGCGTATACCGGCATCAGCCAGTTCGATGGCAGCTGGCCACCCAGCTTTCGCAAGGCAGATTCCCAAAGCTCAACCGCCTGATCCTTGTCATCACGTTTGAATGCCAGCTCGCCAAGCTTCAGGTTAATCTCGGCTTCTGTCACGGGTGAATCCGCTGACAGAATCGCCGCCTCCAGCATCGGCTTCGCTTCCAGGTATCGCCCCCTTAGCATCAGCACCTCACCCATCCCGTTCAGGATTTCAAAATCGGGCTTGGCGCCAAGAGCCTCACAGCTGCGTAAGGCGATCAAGTACTGCTGTTCCGCAATCTCCAAAGCGTGTCGTCGACGTGCAGATCCAGCTGCCGGAATAGCAAACGGCAAGGCCAGACTCGGACACCCGGCGGCATCGTAATGCCACGCGATTTCAAAGTC
>JAAERP010000360.1 GCA_024230215.1 Fuerstiella sp.
AATGCCACGTGGATGAAACAGGCCTGCCGCAATCTCACCGATTGCGAAGACGGATTCCTGAAAGACGCCAGCCACCTTATCGTCGACCCGGACAACAGCTTCATCGCCATGCGGGAATTCCTGGAGCAGAACACGGACACTGAAGTCGTCCTGCTGCCACCGAAGAGTCCCAACCTGAACGCGTACATGGAGAGATGGTTTCGCAGTCTGAAGTGCGAGTGCCTCGATCGCATGATCTTCTTCGGAGTTAAGTCACTGGAGAATGCCGTTAGTGAATAAGTCGGCCACTATCACGTTGAACGGAACCATCAGGGACTTGGGAATTCGTTGACTGAGCCGGGCGATGATGTTGAATTCGTTGCTGGCAGAATCAAATGCCGTGAACGGCTCGGCGGAATGCTGAAGTATGACCACCGACAAGCTGCGTAAACGTCGCTGTAAACGACTCTGGCGATGGCCTTCCGCGATGAAGGTACACACTCACCGCAGGTCGACGCGGTTTCCACGCTCTGCCGTCGACGTTTCCGGTCGCGGCTCGACCGAAATCGAGACCGATTGCTGCTGCGTACCCCCGATTGTCAAAGGGCTTTTATGTCGTCGGTGTTTCTTAACCCTACGCCGTCTGAGTTTTTTGACCTTACGGGTTGCCGCAAGGTGACCTTCGTCCTTGAGGTCAAACTGCCACGGCAACAAAATCAACCAGTCAGTTCTGTTCGCGGATTACCAGTATCGAGCGACTAATTCGCAACGGCAACACCGGGCGTTTCGGAATGCGCGTGCTGCGGGAAGTCGAAGGTCAACACGAGCGGTTCTGTTCCCGTGTTCTCGATTTCCACACCGCCGTTTGCAAGTGCGGCCTGAGTGATGAATCCGATCTCAGGATAGATCTCGCCGAGCTTCATATCGTGGTGATATCGCACTTTGAGCTTTCCAACGCGGCCGCTTCCGCCATTTGTGTGGAACAGCGCGGGGCTCTCCGGGCAGAAACTCGTCTTTCCGCCAGGATGCACGGTGAGTCGGAGAATCGAGCACTTCTGGTCGCCGAGGAAATCACCGTAAACGATCCACTTGGCGTCAACACCTTCGCCTGCGAATTCTTCGGCGGTGATTGCGGGACGCTTATTCTTCAGGACGAAGTCCGGATCCTGGTTTGCTGCGAAGTCGAACTTCTCGACCAGGTACCCCCAGTCTTCGTGCTTATCCTTCGGATAGTCCTCTTCCCGGCAGGCGTAAAACGCATCCGCTGCTCCGATACGTCCGTCAAGCGTCAGGTCCTCGGCCAGGAAATGCTCATCCATCGTGACATGCAGCTCGTGCGTGCAAAGGTCCGTCGGTGAGTGCAGCACACCGTTCGGCATCACAAAGCCGTTATCAAGTTGCATCATCACGTGCGGCGACAGATGCCGAACCCCGTTGTACTCGCCCTGTCCGAAACTCTTCATGCAGTCGAGGAACTGGTCCTTCGACACGAACGGGTACAGCCCCATTGCCGTGGTGTGATAATGCGACGGACTGACACCGGGATTGTCGAAAGAATTGATGTCATAGACTTCCCACTTTGACCAGTGAAGATGATGCGGAATCGGATTCAGATTGTCGAACTTTTTTGACACAATCGGCCAGGTCGGATCGCCGAACAGCGATTTCGAAAAGGCCGT
>JAAERP010000361.1 GCA_024230215.1 Fuerstiella sp.
CAACCGAATGGTCGGACTCTGCGCAAATATGTACAGCAAACAGTGGAATCAATACTGGAAGTCGCTCGTCGCCTGAAATACCGTAATCCTTGAGCGCACCCGAAATCCACCATGTCGGCCTACCACTTCTGGCAGAATTGCGTATCCAGGCTATAATGCAGCGTTTCACGCTGACTTGTGGCCGCGAGGGGCGTTTGTCAATTGCAGTTTCGCTACTCCCGCGAGCCAGTGTCGTTCACGACAATAAGTAAATTGCTCCAGTCGAAGTGCCTCTCTCGATATTTTCACGCCCTGCCATTGTTGCTCAGAAAAAAAATGACTCGACTTTTCGCTGGCACACAGTTTGACCGGCCCCCGAAATGTGACCGCTGTGGACGGCTGGAAGAAGAGTGCGAATGTCCGCCACCCGAACCGGAACCGCCCACATATCTGGAGCCCCGGAAGCAGACGGCGCGACTTGCTGTGGAGAAACGCAAGCGAGGCAAGATGGTGACGGTGATTCGAGGCCTTGCCGCCGAAGATAACGATCTTGCCACACTGCTCACGACGCTTAAGACCTCGTGCGGGGCAGGTGGAACGATACAGGAGGATTCGATTGAAATTCAGGGCAGGCACCTGGAACGATTGCGAATCGACCTGAAAGCGAAGGGGTATCAGGTTAAAGGCTGACAACGGCGGACGGGCGATGTTTAACATTCCCTATGGACGGCGTTGAATGGCAGTCCTCTCAGTTGCGATACGCAGTGTGACACTGCGTACACAGTTGCTGAAGTGCATTGAGATGCCGTACAGCACCGTCCGCGGAACCTGAACGCAGCGAATCATAGATACCTTTCGCTGCATCATCAGATTCGGCCAGCCACTTGCGGAATCTCTGATCGTGGCTATCAGGCAGATGCCGTACGGCCTCGCGCAACGCTTCGTGAAGAAGCAGAGCGTCCTGGCCCGCAATCCTGCGAGATTGATCGGAGGACGACGGAGGAATTGCGGCGCAGGATGTCTTGAGTTCATCGAGTCTTCGACTTATTCGCGCCATTACGGCCGCCATTGATTCCAACGGCACGGCCTCCACCAGTCGCGGAAATTGTACGCCGGCATCCGGCACGACAAACGTCGCTACGTCGCGCCAAAGTCCGACGTAGTCCCGGCTGGTGCCGGCGATCACCATGATCCGCATCGGCAGTTCCTTCGATCCGACAGGCAATCGCTGCTGCTGCGGGGCCTCGGTGGTGCCCATGATGACAGTGAACATAGATCGCCCCATCTGTTTCCTGAACGGCCCGGGTCAACGATTGCCCAGCTTCTTTGGAAACGCCGTCATACCCAATCGGAATGTGGATGTAACGAATGCCCACCTGCTTCGCGAGAACAACCTGCGGCGCTGCTCCGTCGACGCTGACAATCGTGTTCACTCCCAGCTTCTTCAGCGTCTTGAACGCAGATTTTCCACGTGGTTCACTGCCACACAGGACTCGGCCGGAAGCTCTTATCAGGTTTTCAAGCCCCAACGTGGCAAATTGACTGGCGGAAGGGTCCGTGATGCGGTCGGCACTACCGGCCAGCGGCAACACGGTAAAGGTGGGCAGAATGGCCATAATCAGCACTCGACACGACTGTCGAACACGTCCAATCCCGGCCTGCGGGGATGAACTTCCGGCTACTGTTGACCGTGTTTCATGCAGATTCATTGCTGAAGATCAAAGGACGATGTTGTCTGGGGGCCCGGCGCATTCGTCGAGCGTTCGCACCCGGTTCGAATTGCGGATCGCCTTTGGCACGCCGTTTGTCTATTTATTCACCCGGAAACAGCTTGGGGCGAACGGGAAGTGTCCAGCCATACATTCACTTTGCCAATCACTCGCACGGCCCCGACTTCGTTCTTCTTCTGAATTCTTCCCAAAAACCGCGAAACACACCGGGATGCCGTGCGTTGTCTGTCAAAACAGAAGCCACCTCTCCAACAGAGTGACAGGTCCACGCGGGCTGCAGGTGGGCCATTCGCCCCGAAGACATTCGTCTGAACGAACAGGAACGAAGAAACATTCTGTCGAATCGAATCTCCGGCGTTTACAGCGTATTACGCTGACTTGTGGCCGCGAAAAACGTTTTCCGGCCTGCTATGGGTGCTTCCCACGAGCCCGAACGACCACATCTTTCCGAAAACTGCTCTAGCGTTTTCCCAACGGAAACTGCTTTGATCTGTTCAGGCGATCAGGGCTGGCTGTTCGAAGTCCACTGCGACGTGGGTCATACCAGGATCTGGTCGGTAATCAGCTGTGGAGAGGAGTACCAGTGGAGAGAGGCTCTCAGGAACACTGGCAGAGCAAGGGGCATACCTCAAGACACGGCCGACGTTGCGCCGGAGCGGAATCTGGTTCAACCTGTCAATAAACCACCAGCAGTGATGGAAACAGTGCAGGCAGAATTGAGAAACTATCAAACGAGTTGCTCGCGTTACACGAATCGTGGCGGCAGTGTTGGCCCGCCAAACAACTGATTCTTTCAGTAGACAAAGTCGGAGTTCCGTCCCGTAGAACCTTTAAAAAAGAACGCCATCATGTTGCGACGAAACATCTTCATTCTTCTGTCCATCGCCGCGGTCGGACTGTTGACGACTCTGGCTCAACCGCCGGGCGGGCGCGGCCGACGAGGTGGAGGTGATGCTTCATTGAAGCAGCCATTCCGCGGCATCGCTGCGGGCGGAAAAATCGAAGCAGGATTGTTTAAGGTCGAACCCTCCGGCGTCAGCACTGAACCAGTCGTTAAGGCAGCCAACGTCTTTCTTGCGAAACTGACGGAGAGCCAGTCACTGAAGACGATGTTCCCTGTTGACGATATCGAATGGCGCAGCTGGGACAATCGTCACTTCTATAAACGACGTGGTGTGGGCTTTGACGAGATGAATGAAGAACAGCGAGGCCTGGCGTTTGGCCTGCTGAGGGCCAGTCTTAGTGCGAAAGGACTGAAGCAGTCTCAGGACATAATGAAGCTGAACGGAACTTTGGCGGAACTGGCAGACAACTTTGATGAATACGGAGAGTGGCTGTACTGGATTACGATCATGGGAGATCCGTCGACAACAAAGCCGTGGGGCTGGCAGATCGACGGACATCATCTGATCATCAACTACTTTGTGCTGGGCGATCAGGTTGTTATGTCGCCCGTTTTTGTGGGCAGTGAACCGGTTCATGCCACCAGCGGCCGGTTCAAAGGGACGATCGTCATGCAGGATGAACAGGCCAAAGGCCTGTCAGTCATCCAGGCGTTGAATGACGAACAGAAAAAGATGGCAGTTCTTTCGCCGCTCAAAGAGGGCAACAACGCATTGGCACAGGCATATAAGGACAACATCGATCTTGACTACGCGGGCCTGCCTGCCTCCCGGATGAACGAAGAACAGAAGTCGCTGCTGCTGGACGTCGTTGCAGAATTCGTCGGCACGATGGACGACGGTCATGCGAAAGTCAAAATGGACGAAGTGAAGCAACACATGGATCGGACATACTTTGCGTGGGTTGGCGGCACCACCGACACAAGCGTCTACTACTACCGCGTCCACAGCCCGGTCGTTCTGATCGAATTCGACCACGAGCGGCGAGTGGCTCCGTTTCGTTCGCGCGAACCCACACGCGAACATATCCACGCCCTCCTGCGAACACCAAACGGAAACGACTACGGCAAAGATCTACTGCGACAGCATTATGAGCAGCACCACAATGCAGCTGCAGCCAGCAAGTGAGCATCACCCGATCCGTACTCAGCAGATGAACAAGTTTGATGCGCTCTATGCGTCTGTTGACCGCCTACAGCGTAATCTGCTGACTTGTGGTCGCATCCCTTCGTACCCAGGCAGACTCATCGCTGCTTTTATGTCCACGGCACGATGAGGCAGTATCACAGCGTCAATCTTCTGCACATGCTCCTGCAATTGCAACGCATCGACATAACGGCCGGCCATGAGAAAACGTCGTTCATCCAGATTTCTCCGGACGGTCGTTGCAACGGCAGTTTCTTTCCTCCTCGCTCAGTCAGGACTCTTCGCCCGTTTGCGAACCGACAAGGAAATCTGTAGCGGGCGTCGCCAGCCAGCGTTGTACGTTGCGTGCCATCGCCCCATGGTCAACACGATTCAGGTCGTCAAAGGGTGTGACGACTCGTACATTGACAATGGGATCGGAGGCAGGAATGGGCATGCGGCACCGTTGAGCAAAGGCCGTGGAAATTCAGCGACTTGCAGATCGAAGGAATTGTGGAAATTGCCGCCGCCATCCTCACTCCTGTTTCAACGGCAATGGAAAGACGTCGTTAATGTTCTGCACGAGTGTGTTGCGCCAGCGGTTCGTTTGCTGTTGCGGAACCTGTGTCAGCACGATGATGATCAGGTCTCGTTCAAAGTCGATGACGCCCAGTGTCCCTGACGCTCCCGTATGGCGAATACGTGCAGCCGTTCCATCGTCATGCCGCTTCATGATGTTGAATCCGAGGCCGTAGCCGACGCCCGGCGTTGACGGCTGCGATTTGTACATTTGTTTCAACAGGTCTGACGGGAGAAACTGAAGCGTCCCGACCCGTCCCTGATTGCGGTGCAGTAACAGTAGTCGCGCGACATCTTCAAGTGTCGACACAAGGCTGCCACCGGGGTTGATTGCCGTACCCAGCCCTGCTCCCTCGCGAAGACGAAACCCGGTTCTGGTACGCTCGTACGGCACGGGCATCCGAGCCAGCATCTCCGCCGACGGTGTAAACGTCGCAGTTTCTGCGCCCAGGGGCTTCAGCAGAAGTGACTGCATCAGTTCGGGAAACGGGCGGCCGGTGACGACTTCGGCGACTCGCCCGGCGGTCATGTAGCCGAGTCGCGAGTAGGCGTAACGAGTTCCCGGTTCAGCAACGAGTTCCTTCGTCACTAAATCTGCGATGACGTCGGACAGATCACCATCCAATTCGACTGAGAACGTGCCAGCCTTCAGTGCATTATTCCCGGGGAAACCAGCCGTGTGCGAAAGACAATGCATAAGCGTCGGGGCTGTTTGTACAGTGCCCGCACCTTGAACGCGAATCTCTTTGAATTCCGGTAGCCACGTATCGACGGGAGCGCCAAGAACGACCTTGCCATCGGCCGCTAGTTTCAGAAGCAGGGTTGCCGTATGTGGTTTCGTGAGTGACGCGATGCGACAGGGCGACGAAGTCTGGAAAGAACGCTCAGACTCAAGATCGGCCGCACCAAAGGCTTCGTTCAGAATCACTTCGCCTTTATGAATCAGCATCAGTGCTCCGCCGGGGATGAACTTTCGGTCGATTCCGGCCTGGAATGCCGACTGAATCTGACTACGCTGCGTCTCGCTGAAACCGTGCTTCTTCCAGTCACCCTGTGGCAGCGCCGACCGCTCCTGCTTTGGCCTCGGCGGTGACGGCCTTTTCAGGCCGATGCGGTCGTCGTAAGGGACATCCGGTAACGGCAACGCCTTCGCATATTCCAGAAGTTCCTTCACGATCTCCGGATGAGCGTCGGCCTGATCCGACGATTCGCCAATATCCTGCACCAGGTTGTACAACTCGGCGCGTTGGGACCCCTTGTCCTTGACATAGCCGTAGTGTTTTTCACGATCTGGCAACACCAATTTCCATGGTCCTTTGCGAACCGCATGCAGTTCTCCTTTGCAGAAGTAGAAATAGTCGTTGCGGGCACCAACTTTGCTCATTCCCGTCAGCAGATCCGTCTGATCGACGCCGTCCACGACGCGATCGTCTGGCGGATCGTATCCAGCGAGCCGGCCGAACGTTGGCAGCAAGTCGATGGTCGCAAAGATCGCTTCGCTGGTGCGACCTGCAGGCACGCGCCCCGGCCAGCGAGTGATGCAGGGAACGCGCAGTCCGCCTTCGTACGTCGAGCCCTTGCCTTCACGCAGCGGCCCGGAGGATCCCCACGCGATTTGCCCATTGTGCTTTTTGGCGAGTACCTGTTGCAGATTGTTCCACGGTCCATTGTCCGTTGTGAAGATGACCAGCGTGTTGTCTCGCAGCCCTAATTTATCAATAGCGTCCAGCAGTCTTCCGGTATGGTAATCCAGTTCCTCGACAGTGTCGCCGTACAAACCGCCCTTGGATTTGCCTTTGAATTCGGCGGACGCATCGATCACGGAATGGACCATCGTGTGGGCAAGGTACAGGAAGAACGGCTTGTCTTTGTTCTTTCTCAGGAATTCGATGCTCTTATCGGTGTAAAGTCCAGTGAGGCTGGCCATGTCGTCGGTGTCGCCGACCCGTTCATTGTTTTCATGAAACGCAACCCGACCGTTGTCGTTTGCTCCCAATGTACCGTAGTAATAATCAAACCCCTTGGCGTTCGGCATTCGCTCGGGAATTGCAGCCCGATTGGACACGTCCCACTTCCCCACACATCCGGTCGCATACCCGGCCCCCTTGAGCAATTCAGCAATCGAAATCTCACTCGCGGGCATCGACCATCCCAGACTGCGTACCGGATACCGCCCCGTCAACAAGGCGGAACGCGAAGGTCCGCACACAACCTGTGCGTAGAAATTCGTGAAGCGAATTCCTTCACGCGCCAGCTGATCAATCCGCGGCGTTCTGATCGTCTCCGATCCGTAGCAGCCAAGATCCCCGTATCCCTGGTCGTCAGTAAAGACGACCACAAAATTGGGACGTTTGTCTGGCTGCTCAGCGGTTGCCGTGTGCC
The DNA here is from genome assembly GCA_024230215.1 of Fuerstiella sp. Classification (GTDB taxonomy): domain Bacteria; phylum Planctomycetota; class Planctomycetia; order Planctomycetales; family Planctomycetaceae; genus Fuerstiella. The sequence goes on from JAAERP010000361.1 coordinate 6,698, forward strand.
TTAGTGAAAGCGACGCAAACAGAATCACGGAAATAAAGATTCGCATGAGCTTCATTGCATGAACCTCCAGGAGTGGAGTTCGAAGAGAGAGATTGTTCTGAGCCAAAGGACTGAATAAACAGCAGGATACGTGCCGCATGCATTGGTTGTCGCGTTGCTGCCTGAAAATACTGTTCGAACAGGACGAAGTTCAGATGTCAACACGGCAAATATCCAGCGCATAACCAACGGCAATGAGGACTTCCTGCATCAGGTGAAGTCTCGGTCACGAAGTCGACTGCAACATCTTGATTCAGAGCATCAAATGGACGGCCGAGCCGAAATGTGGCTCTTCGATCGACAGGACGGTCTGTTTGCTTGGTTTGATCGTGCCCTGTGCAGCTGGTTCTGACTGGGCTATCGCCCTCGGGGCGGCACATTCGGCGTGGTCGTTCCGAGATCAGGAATAGTCGTGGATCTGGCTGGTGAACTCGGTTGAGATGCACTCACATGCTGACTAGAGTGGGCGGGAGGTGTCAAAAGTGCAGTTTCAGCGGTCAAGTGTCCGCTTTCGTGCCACTGGCCTTGCCAGCGTGTTCGTGAACCTCATGTCACTGGCGGAGCCCGTGAGACACATCACGACAGGGTTGGTCCCGCACCAGTCTCTTGAAGGCCTTGCGCCCGCGCCCGCCCACTATCCAGTCTTAACATCTCGAAACGATGGTTCGAATCTTTTTAACGACGTCCCGTCCGGATGCGCATCCGCGATCAGGTCGTGTCAATTCATTATGGGGCGTGCTGCTGGCCGCCTGCGGAGTGATCGTTCTGCTGGTCGCGCTGATGCGGCAGGGCCCGAATGAACCTGGCCCAGGTAAGAAAAAGCTGATCGTGCATTGTGCGGCGGGATTACGTGTTCCGGTCGAAGAAATTGCAACAGCCTATGAGCAGCGATACGGTGTTACGATCGAGCTCCAGTTTGCCGGCTCAAACACTCTGCTAAACCAGTTGCAGGTAAATAAATTCGCAGAAGGCGACCTGTATCTGGCGGCCGACGATTTCTATACAGACAAGGCGGTCGCCGAAGGACTGGCAGCCGAGACGATTCCAATCGCCCATCAACGGCCCGTGATCGCAATCCGAAAGGGCACTGACAACTCCATCAGGACGATTACCGACCTGCTGCAGCCGGGGATTGCTGTGGCCGTTGGAAATCCGGATCAGGCTGCCATCGGTAAAACGGTTCGAAAACAACTTGAGAAAGTTGAACTTGAAGGAACGAATCTGTGGCAACAGCTGGAAAAGCGAGTGACGGCGGACGGTGTCTTTAAGCCGACCGTCAACGAGATTGCCAACGATGTAAAAATCGGCGCCGTCGATGCCGCGATCGTCTGGGATTCCACGGTGGCGATGCCAAAGTACAAAGAAGATCTAATAGCCGTTCCGGTGCCGGAATTGGATGTCGATCCAAACCTGGTCAGTATCGCCGTGCTGAATTCGGCCACTGATCCCACTGCCGCTTTGAAGTTCGCTCGTTTCCTGACGGCCCGCGATCAGGGCTTGAAGACATTTAAGAAGTACGGCACTCGTCCGGTGGAAGGTGATGTCTGGGACGAACATCCTCAGGTCTCATTTTATTGTGGTGCCGTCAATCGGCGGGCTGTCGAACAGATTATCGAAGACTTTCAAACACGCGAGGGAGTCACAGTCAGCACGGAATACAATGGGTGTGGAATTCTGACGACGCAGATGAAGGCGATTGACAACCAGTCCACACAGCTGGGGTTTCCTGACGTGTACATGGCATGTGATCGGTATTATCTGGAAAATGTCAAAGACTGGTTCCAGGACGACATCGACATTTCAGATGTGGAATTGGTCCTGGCGGTACCCAAAGGAAGTACGGCCGTGACTGCGTTGCGGGACCTTGTCCAGCCCGGCATTCGCGTGGCCATCGGCCAGCCGGAACAGTGTACGATCGGCGCTCTGACGCGAAGGATGCTGGAAAATGAAGGCATCTACCAGGAACTTATGACGAAACAACGAACTGACGGCGAAGTTGTCGTTGAGAAGATATCTTCTGCGTTGCTTGTTCCGGACGTCATAGCCGGCCATGTTGATGCGGCACTTGTGTACATCACCGATGTGCTGCCAAATGCGGACGATATTGATGTCGTTCGCATTAAAACGAATCAAAACCTTGCCGTGCAGCCGTTCAGTATCGCCAGAACCAGCGACCACAAGTATTTGGCGCGGCGACTGTTCCGCAGGATGGCAGAATCGGCCGATGCATTTGAATCGGCCGGGTTTCACTTCCGACTTGGCGCGAACCCTGTGACCGGGGCCGAAGGCAGCTCGTTATGACGGACGATGTGTCGCGTCATGATTCTTCAGCTGACCGTGGGAAGACAACGACGACGTACCGGGACATCGGAAATATCGTCCTGTCGAACCGACTGTTCTACGCCTGCATGATCGTGATCGGCGGGACGTATGTGCTACTGATTGTTTCCATGTTGGCGGCAGATGCCTGGTACGTTGTGGAAAGAACGGCGATAGCCGCTTCCAGGTCCCCTGAACCGTGGAAAACGGCGTTGGCTGACAACCCCATTTCTGTGGCATTGGCTGACCCAAAAATCCAGTACTCAATCCGGCTGAGCCTGTTGTCATGCACTCTGTCGGCTGTGCTGTCGGTGATGGTTGCGGTTCCGATCGGTTATCTGTTGTCACGACACGCCTTTCCCGGAAAACGATTGCTGGACGCAGTACTGGACATTCCCATCGTGCTGCCGCCACTCGTTGTGGGACTCAGTCTATTGATTCTGTTCCAGTTCGCACCGTTTTCCCTGATAGCGCGGGACGTGGTGTATCAAATACCTGCCGTTGTGCTGGCTCAGTTTTCTGTGGCGTGTGCATTTGCCGTCCGTACAATGAAGTCCACGTTCGATCACATTGATCCGAGGTGCGAGCAGGTCGCCGTCGCACTCGGCAGCTCCCGAGCGCAGGCATTTGGCTGGGTGGTACTGCCGGAAGCGACACCAGGAGTAATGACCGCATTTACTTTGGCGTGGGCGCGGTCATTGGGCGAATTCGGACCACTGCTGATCTTTGCCGGTGCGACCAGGATGAAGACAGAGGTACTTTCGACCTCGGTGTTTCTGGAAATGAATATCGGCAATATTGAGGCGGCAGTGGCGGTGTCTCTGATCATGGTCGTGGCCGCAGTGTCCGTACTGATCATCACTCGAATCTGGGGTACTCGCGAGGCGTTGCTTTAAGGCCGACGACAAGGAACTGTTGTTCATGATTCAGTTGGAGAACATCTGCATCCAGGCGGGCGAATTTCGCCTGACGGACGTATCGTTTTCGATTCCCTCCGGCGGCTGCGGTGTGCTGATGGGCAGGACCGGGTCCGGCAAAACAACAATCCTGGAGTGCATTATCGGACTTCGTCGATGTTCCTCCGGCAGCATTCGAATCTGCGACGTGGATGTGACACAACTGAATCCTGCTCTGCGAGGTATTGGTTACGTACCGCAGGACGGTGCGCTGTTCTCGAAGATGAATGTCAGCGACCACCTGGCATTTGCGCTGCTGGTGAGAAAGACGCCCAGGAAGCAGATCGATGAGCGTGTGGATGAGTTGTCCACGTTGTTAGGCATATCACATCTGCTGGATCGGACGCCCCCCGGCCTGAGCGGGGGAGAAGCCCAGCGCGTCTCGCTGGGCCGGGCGCTCTCATTTCGACCGAATGTGCTGTGTCTGGACGAACCACTGTCCGCTCTGGACAGCGAAACACGGCACGAAATGTGTGAGTTGCTGGACAGTGTACGACAACAGACACAGGTAACGACGCTGTACGTGACACACAATCCGCAGGAAGCAGAGATTCTGGGAGACCATCTGCTGCGCATCGACGGCGGCCGAATTGTTGAGGAAAAGTGGCTGAAGCGGGCACAGCCGCAGGCCACCACCGGTGCCTGATGTGTATGCGAAGTCGCTGCACACCCATTTCCTGCGACGTTCGGGCCGAAACAACTGTCGAACTTTGATGGGTTGCCCGCTGACAGTCCCAGGCCTATTCCCGATTTCGGCGTTCGATTTCAGTGTAGAGAATTCCCGTCTCAGGTGTGTCTCGGATGAACGAATCGGTTCAGTTCCAGCACCGCTTCTGTTGATCTGCCGACGTTCGGACGTAGGATGCGGCTGCGTACGTTCGCGGCATTTCTGAATTCTCTTTAATCCTTTTGCACGTGACTTTCACATGGCATCCGTCGAAGACATTCGTAATCTGGTTTCTGAAGTCATTGATCCGGAATTGGGCAAGTCACTTTCCGCTCTTCGGATGGTTCGTGATGTGCAGGTGTCTGCAGATGCAGTCACGGTCGCGATCGAATTGCCAACTCCCGCCTATCCGGGTTCTGATCGACTGAAAACGCTCGTCACGGAAAAAATAACGTCGTCTCTGGCGGACGGACAATCCTTGTCCGTGGACATCACATCTACAGTCCGCGGAAAAGACGCAGGCGGACGGATCGGCTTGAAGATTCATAACATTATTGCCGTTGGCAGCGGCAAAGGGGGCGTAGGCAAAAGCACGGTTGCTGCGGCGCTGGCCTGTGGTCTGCATTCTTTCGGCTGTCGTGTCGGGCTGATGGATGCAGATGTCTATGGCCCCAGCATCCCTCACATGATGGGTGCCTCAGGTCAACCGGGAGCCGCAGAACATCAGGGCGGTGACGGGCAGAAGTTATTGCGGATGGAACCGATTGACGTCGACGGCCTGAAACTGATGTCCATGGGATTCTTCATCGAGGAGGGACAATCGGTCGTTTGGCGTGGCCCAATGCTTCACAAAGCGCTCACTCAGTTCCTGAAGGACTCTGACTGGGGCGAGTTGGACTATCTGATTATTGACCTGCCTCCAGGCACCGGCGACGTCTCGCTCACGCTGTCTCAGCAGGTGGGACTGGCCGGAGCCGTTATCGTGTGCACTCCTCAGCAGGTGGCTCTGCTGGACGCGATCAAAGCCGTCGACATGTATCAGAAGGTCAACGTGCCGGTTTTGGGTTTTGTGGAAAACATGACCGGAGACATCTTTGGACGGGGCGGTGCCAGGAAAGTGGCGGAACAACTGGATTTGCCGTTCCTGGGCGAAGTGCCGATTGATGCCAGCATTCGCGAATATGGTGACGCGGGCAAAATGATGGCTCTGTTGACCGAGGAAAATCCGGCTCGCGATTCATTGCTTGCGGTGTGTCAGAATATCGCCATGCAGATCGCACGGAACCTGACGGATGCGCCGGCAGCCCCAACCCTGGAAATTCTGTAAGACGTTTTGCGGCCCCGTACTCGTGGCTGGTCTTTCGACGCACTCCCAAATGCAGATCACGACCGAAGAAATCTTTGAAGAATTTGAAGAGCTGGATCCACGTGACCAGTCTCAGTTCCTGCTGGAATTGGGCTACGACCTGCCTCGATTCGCCCCGGAAGAACAACGCGAATGTGATCTTGTACATGGATGCCAGAGCCAGGTCTGGCTGACCGCCAGAGCTGTGGAGGACGGCAGCGACCCCGTGATTGAATTCCGGGCGGACAGTGATGCAGAAATAGTGCGTGGCCTGATCGCGATTCTGCTGGCGTCGTATTCGGGCAATACAGCCAGTGAAATACTCCGGCTTCCGATCAATGACGTCTTTACACGACTGCGGCTAAAGCAATATATCTCTCCGCAACGACACAACGGCCTGCAGGGAATGGTCGATCGCATTCGCGAAATCGCCAGACGGCACGCGCCCTGCACAGCATACACCGAACCAGCGCCCGTCCAGGTGTTGCTGCGACAGGAGTCACCTGCCCGAACAGTCGACAACATTGATCCGCAGGAAATTCGCGGTCAGTTTCCGGTCCTCAACCAGGTGCTGGACGATGGTTTGACGCCCGTATATCTGGACAGTGGAGCGTCAGCGCAGAAGCCGCAGGTCGTGATCGATAAGGAACGCGAAGTCGAAGAACAGTACTTCGCCAACGCCTATCGTGGTCGGTACCGGTTTGGAGCCCGAATTGACGAGGAGCTGGAGGCCGCCCGGCAGAAAATCGCCACCTTTATTTCCGCCGAATCACCGCAACAGATCGCTTTTACGTCGGGCACAACCGCCACGCTTAACGCCGTCGCCTTTGGCTGGGGGACTCATCACGTCGGTGCGGGAGATGAAATCCTGATCACGGAGATGGAACATCACGCCAACTTTGTGCCATGGCAACAACTGGCGATTCAACGTCAGGCGACTTTGCGATTTATTCCAATGACCCACGACGGCCGGCTGGATATGAATCGGCTGGACGAAGTGTTGACGAAGAAGACAAAGTTGCTGGCTGTCTGCGGGATGTCGAATGTCCTGGGCACAGTGAACCCTGTCAGAGAACTGGCGGCCAGAGCACACGAAGTCGGTGCCGTCATTGTTGTGGACGCCGCACAGAGCGTTCCTCATCAGGTAACCAATGTCGTCGCAGACGATGTTGACTTCCTCATATTCTCCGGACACAAGCTGTATGGTCCGACCGGTGTCGGCATTCTGTACGGCAAAGCTGACAGGCTGAATGAGACACAACCCATCCTGTTTGGCGGCCATATGATCGACAGGGTCTACAAGGACCACTCGACATGGGCGGCACCGCCAGCCCGATTTGAAGCGGGAACGTTGCCGATCGTACAGGCGATTGCGCTGGGCACGGCCGTGGACTGGATTTCAGGGTTCGGAGTCGAGGCGATTCACAGGCACGAACAGCAGCTGCTGCAAAGTGCGACTGAACAGCTTCAGCGGATCCAGGGACTCAAGATCTTTGGGCCTTCGGTGCATCATAAGGGCGCGATCATTAGTTTTCGTATTAATGATGTGCATCCCGAAGATCTGGCCATTATGCTGGACCGTCGAGCCGTGCTGACGCGTCACGGCCACCACTGTGCGATGCCTCTGCATGACCTGTTGGGCGTCAGCGGGACAACTCGAGCCAGTTTCGCCGCGTACAATACGGAAGATGATGTGACTGAGCTGGTCGGCGCGATCGAATACGCCTGCGATGAGTTCCGACGCCGACGATAGAGCAGTTTTCGAAAAGATGTGGTCGTCCGGGCTCGTGGGAAACACCCATGGCAGGCCGGAAGACGTCTTTCGCGGCCACAAGTCAGCGTAATGCGCTGTAGTTGTCGCCTGGCAATCGGTTGCCGCGTCCCATCTGCGATGCAGTGACCAGCCTTCCCCTGGCCTGCGGGGCCCGCAACGCACCGATGCGCCCGTTGTGCCTGAAGAAGTTCGACTGTCGGCGAGACGGAGTTGTCCGTGTCGTCAATTCGCGTCTGCAACGGGAAAAAGTCGGCGTCAGACATGACACGGTGTTCTGCGAACCTCAGAATGGAGCCGGTGGAGTCGATGATTTCTGGCTTCCACGTCTGCCCCGCATTCGTTGAACTCGATCGGAGCCGTTATGCAATATATCCTTTTCGCAGGCATCACAGGGTTACTGGGCGCTATGCTTCTTGGTTTCGCCGCGGCCATCAGTACGGATCCCTTGCCCCGATGGGGCCGAGTTCTGCTGGTCATGATGCTGCTGGCGCCGCTACCGTTTGCCTTCTTCGGATTCGCCGCGAGCTTCGAGCCGGGTGCGGGCAACTGGATCTGGCGGTTTGCCTATGGGAGCGTCTTCCTGGGATGTATTGCCAGCATCATACGCCTGTGTCGTCCCCGAGGCGGTAACTCAATCAGCGACGGGCATTCGCAGGCACGTTGACACACTCAGCAGCGTTGTCGTTACTCGATCCTGATTTGTACCTGATCGATCGTTCCATCGAATGGAAATTCGTCCGTGACACCGTAATCACCGACATGGCCTGCGACGTCGCGGCCGACCTGCAGACCGTCTAGTGGCATGGTCTCCTGCGCACGCGGGACATCTCCGCTCAGCAGCAGTCGTTCAGCAGATTTGACGGAGACGGCTCCCTTTCGTGTCAGGTGAAAGACCATGCTCTCTGCCCCCCCTGGCAGCTGGCCTTTGATGGTGAATATTTTCCCCTGTCTGCGCTGAGCAAACCACAGGTTCCCGTCCTTGACGTACAAGGCATAGCCGGCAGCCGTTCCGCCCTGAGCGACCAGCACGCCCTGGGTGCCGGCTGAAGCGAGTTTGATTGTGATGGTGAAGGCCTTGTCCCTGATCATGGGCGATTTGTTCTGCGGAAGATCAGCGTCCGCCGTCAACTTGAAGTTCTTCTTCTTTGATAAGTTCTCTTTGTTTCTGTTCTTGTAATATGGCGTCAATGGAAGCACGTGAGCTCGTTCTGCGTACTGCTGCCACTGCGCGGATAGAACACGAACTCGCGTGGGTTCGGCCGCGGCAAGGTTGTTCAGTTCGGCTCGGTCGGCGCGAATATTGTACAGTTCCCATGGCCCGGTACCGCCTTTGGCAACCAGCTTCCAGTCGCCCACTCGAATGGCACGGTTGCCTTCGTGTTCCCAGAAAATGGCTTCTCGGTCAATCTTCTTTCCGACAAACGCAGGTGTCAGGCTGCGACCTTCCAGCGGCGTGATTTGTTGGTCGCCGTGGTTGAGCGGATAGTTCGCTCCCGCAACGTCAACACAGGTGGCCATGATGTCAATCAGGTGGCCAGGTTGATGTTCCAGTTCACCGTGGCGTTTGATGTTGGCCGGCCAGTGAGCAATTAGCGGCGTACTGACACCGCCTTCGTGAACCCAGTGTTTGTACTCGCGAAACGGGGTGTTGGAGGCATTCGCCCAGCCTCGACCGTATGCAATATACGTATCAGCCGGGCCTGGCATAACTTCCGGCCCCTGAATCAGTGGCCAGCCGTCGCGGGTCTTCTTCGGAATCATATCAAACTGCAATTCGTTCGGGGCCATGGCGGCTTCCGGTTTCTCCGGTCGATGTGGCAGCTTCGCCTGTGCGCGTCGCCCCAGCCCCTCCGCACACCCGCCGTTGTCCTGCATGAACAGTACCAGAGTGTTGTCGAACCGATCTGCATCTTTGAGACTTTGAACAATCTTCCCGATGCCCTGGTCCATGCGGTCAATCATGGCCGCATAGACTTCCATACATCGGATCTCCCACTCACGGTGCTGCACTTTGCTCCAGTCCTCGGCCTGCGGAGAAAGCTCGATGTCCGACGGGACGACGCCCAGTGCTTTCATCTTCTGCAATCGTGCATGTCGGATTGCGCCGTAGCCTTCATCGTAGAAGCCCTTGTATTTGGCGATATCTTCCGGCAAAGCATGCATCGGCCAGTGGGCGGCCGTGTACGCGACATACATAAAGAACGGTTTGTCGGCCTGCTGTTTGTCGTGTTCGGTGATGAACCGGACCGCATGGTCGCTGATGGCGTCCGTGTAGTAATAGGTTTCCGGCTGGTATTCAGAATCGGTAACGGGCGAAATCTGAGTATTGTTGCGCGTGAGAGAATTGGGGTCGAAGAAACTGCCCGCTCCGTGGATTGTGCCGTAGAAACGATCGAATCCTCGTTGCAACGGCCAGTTGTCCTTCACTCCATCCGGTCTCACATCCGATGTCACATGCCACTTGCCGGACATATACGTACCGTATCCCGCCGTCTTCAGCACTTCCGCCATCGTTCGGCAATTGCGATTCAGCTCGCCGCGATACCCGTCAACCCCGGAATCGCTCATCATGTGACCAACGCCCGCCTGATGCGGATACAGCCCACTCAGCAACGACGCCCGTGTGGGGCAGCAGCGAGCAGTATTGTAGAATTGAGTAAACCTGAGTCCTTTGTCGGCAAGCCCGTCCAGCACGGGCGTGCGGACCTCGCTGCCGTAACAGCCAATGTCCGAATAGCCCATATCGTCGGCCAGGATAACGATAATGTTCGGACGTTCTGCGGCCATGGTGTGCGTGAAGGCCAGCAGACCGATCGTGTAGGCGAGGGGAAAACTCTTCATCTGGATTCTGACTGTTTCGTGGCAGGTAAGGAGACCGTATCGGTCGACGCACAACAACGTCGCCAATTCTTCCGGTCAGCATATCACCTCATCCGCCAGGACCCAAACGATGTCACAGGGGTGCCCTGACCGGCGGCAATCGGAACGCTCAATGGCTACGCCGAACGCGTCATCTGAATCATGGTTCCTTCACGCTTGTCTACAGAAATGACGAATTGCGCCCGTTTCTGCCAATCTCTTGCACAACTTGCAAGCCGCAGCCGCTTCTGTCATCTTGGGGACTAGTGCTCTGTCACAGGCAAAAGTCAGGGTGGAAGCATTCCCGGAAAAGGGGGTCAGGTACCAAAAATGCAAAGCACCCTTCGGGCCGTTCCGGTTTTTGGTACCTGACCTCGTTTTCCTCGCCAACCCTGGAGCTTGGCTGTGACAAAGCACTAGGGTAACCTATGAAATCTGCGTTCCTTTGCCCGATGCTCGATTGGGTGTGCGTGGCAGACTGGCCAACATGCGAAGTGCTAACCGAAACGGCATGTCGTCAGAAACCGCCATGCTGAAGGGATAGCCGCCCTCTGGCCCTGTAAGAACCTGAACAGCGGCCGAAACCAAGTTGGCGGAAATCAGGCGGGAAGTACAGACAAACAGCATTCACCTACGTGCAAAACCTAGCAAGATCCGGTGATGGGCGACTCTATCTTCGCGATCAGGAAATCATTTGCTGTTACGACATCAAGACTCCATAGACCACACCCGCGCCATGGCCGATCAAGAAAGCAATAATGTTCCTCCTGTGGCCGTAGGCAATGGTTTGCAGACATGGTAACTGGCCTCGTGTGCGACGACTGTTTGGAAACAACCATGCAACGCTGACCAACACCGATGCCGCTGCTCAGTGGATCAGATGCCGTGACGCCGATTCACGATAGAAACGCAATGCGGACAGAATTGACCGAGCGACAAACACTGAACGCTGGGCGTTCTATCTCAACCGAAGGATCAAAATATGGACACCGTACTTCAGCATCTGCAGAATCAGCAACAAACGTCACTCGACGAGCTGTTCGAATTTCTGCGAATACCGAGCGTCAGTGCAGACTCGGCATTCCTGCCGGAAATGCGGCGCTGCGCTGACTTTGTGTTGCAGTCGATGATCGATGCTGGATTGACGGCGGAGATCATTCCCACGAAAGGTCACGCGATTGTCTATGGTGAACGAATCGAAGACAGCTCGTTGCCCACAATCCTGGTTTACGGTCACTACGACGTCCAGCCGCCGGACCCCCTTGAACTCTGGACGACTCCGCCTTTCGAACCTCAGATTCGCGACGGCAGAATCTATGCTCGTGGTGCGACGGACGACAAGGGCCAGGTGTTCACCCATTTGAAGTCGATTCAGGCGTGGGTAAACCAAACCGGACGGCTGCCGGTGAACATAAAGTTTCTGATCGAAGGCGAGGAAGAAGTTGGCAGCGACAACCTGGATCGATTCCTGGCAGGCAACAAAGAACGCCTGAAGGCCGACGTTGCGGTCATCAGCGATACCAGCCAATACGGCGATGGTATTCCGGCGATCACGTACGGACTGCGAGGGATCGTGGCGGCGGAAGTGCGGTTAACCGGTCCGGCCAAAGACCTGCACAGTGGAGTCTTTGGGGGCAGTGTGGCGAATCCGGTCAACGCCATCGCCCGGTTGTGCGGCAGTCTGGTGGATGAGACCGGGCGAGTTCAAATCCCCGGATTCTACGACGACGTGATTGAACTGTCAGAAGAGGAGAAGCTGGAATTCGCGAATCTGCCGTTTTCGGAAGATCGTTTTCTGGCCGAAACCGGCAGCACTGCAGTCTTTGGCGAAGCGGGGTTTTCGACGCTGGAACGCCGCTGGGTTCGACCGACGTGCGACGTCAACGGCATCACGGGTGGATACTCGGGCGAAGGGCCAAAGACCATCGTCCCTTCAAAGGCCGCCGCAAAGCTGACATGCCGACTTGTTCCCGGACAGAATCCTGAGAAAATCCTCACCGCACTGGAAACTTTTCTGCGCAATCAGTGTCCACCGGGAGTGACGTTTGAATTCCTGACGTTTCATGGATGCGAGGCATTTGTCTTCGACCCGAACAGCGAGTGGATTAACGCCGCCAGTGCGGCTCTGCAGGCGGCCTTCGGCAAGCCGCCCGTGTTTATTCGGGAAGGTGGATCGATCCCTGTGGTATCCAGCTTTCAGCAGATTTTGGGAATCGATACATTGCTGCTCGGCTGGGGTCGAAATACAGATGACCTGCACAGTCCCAACGAACATTTTCACGTTGACGACTTCCACAACGGTATCCTGGCCAGTGCCCATCTGTGGCAGGAGCTGGCGGCCGTACGGCAATAACCGGACGTCGTTTTTCCTGATTGGAAAGGGGGGGGGCGAGTACCAAAGAATGCAAAGCCCCCTTCGGGCCCGCTCCGGTTCTTGATACCTGACCCCGTTTTCCCAATCCGACCTTTGTACTGATAGGGTTTCAGATTTTTTACCGTCGAACTATTTGGACAGCACCAGTTTCTTCTTCATATTAACCCGAAGCGTAAGCGAGGAGACAACTTACGGCGATCGCCTCGCTTACGCTTCGGGTTGCGAAAAACACTGAACAAACGAAACAAGTGGCGCTGACCAACTAAACCAAAGGACATAGCAAATGCTGGATCTGCAGTTCATCTGCGACAACCGCGATGAAGTTGAGCAGAATTGTAAAGCCCGCGGCGTGGCCGTGGACCTGGATGCCGTCATCAACCTTCGAGACGATCGCAGCAAGCTGATCGTTGCCGGAGATGAATTGCGACGACAACAAAAAGAGACGTCGTCAAAGATTCCCAAAGCTTCGGCGGACGAACGACCTCCGCTCATCGAACTTGGCAAACAGCTGCGGACACAGATCTCCGACACCGAGGCTCGGCAGAAGGAGGTGGAAGCGAAGTTGCGCGAACACCAGGCTCCGATTCCCAACATGACGCATCCCGACGTCCCGGTGGGCGGCGAAGATGATGCCAGCGAAGTACACTTGAGTGGCCAGATCAGGGACTTTGGGTTCACTCCACTGGATCACGTGGACATTGCCGCCAAATTGGATTTGATCGACTTCGAAGCCGGCTCGCGAGTTGCCGGCCACGGGTTCTATTATCTGAAGAATGACGCCGTCATGCTGGAAATGGCGTTGGTGCAGTTTGCGCTGACAAAACTTCGAGCAGAGGGTTTTACGCTGTTCACCACACCGGACCTTGCACGAGATTCCGTCCTGGAGGGAATTGGCTTCAACCCTCGCGGAGACGAAACGCAAATCTATTCGGTGGCTGGTACCGACCTGAGTCTCGTGGCGACGGCAGAAATCACACTCGGCGGTTCATTGCAGGACCAGACGCTGGACATTGCTGACCTGCCGTTGAAATGTGCGGGACTGTCCCACTGTTTTCGCACAGAAGCGGGAGCTCACGGACGGAAAACACGGGGAATCTACCGGGTCCATCAGTTCACAAAGGTGGAAATGTTTGCGTTTACTGCACCAGACGCGGCACAGTCCGATGCAATGCACCAGGAAATCGTCCGCATCGAAGAAGAAATTTTCCAGGCCCTTGGCGTTCCCTACCGTCTGATCGACACGGCCACGGGAGACCTGGGCGGCCCTGCTTACCGGAAGTATGACCTTGAAGCGTGGATGCCTGGTCGTGGTGACGGCGGCAGCTACGGCGAAGTCACGTCAGCATCCAATTGCACCGACTATCAGGCCAGACGCCTGAATATTCGCTGCAAGTCGTCCGAAAAAAAGGGCACTCAGTTTGTCCACACGTTGAATGGAACGGCTATCTCGTGTGCTCGCGCGATCATCGCAATTCTGGAGAACTACCAGCAGGAAGATGGCAGCGTCGTCGTGCCGGAGGTACTGCGTCCGTGGGTTGGGAAGGACGTGATCTCCGTTTCGTAATGCAAAGCAACCACCAGCCGATTCAAACGGTCTTCGACGGTGTGTTTGGGAAGTCGCTCGGAATGTGCTGGCCCGCTTCAGCAGGTCGCTGAACTCGTGTTAACTTGACAAAGTTCTCAAAAATAAGCGTAGCCAATCGGCGTTGCCGACGCTGGAACTGCCATCGCTTGAACTACCGTCGAGTGGACCTATACTTTCCGCCACGGATGTGGCGGCTGGCGGCGGAACGGAAGTCCGACAAAACCGCCGTCGCCCCCGTTTTCAAGTTACCGTTGAATCCCCTGCCCCGTGATCAGCGTTTTTGGAACAACTTAGCTTCGTTCTGTTCGCACCATTTCGGTTCAAGGCGGTACCTCGAACACACCGTCGAAGACGGATCGAACGGACTGTCGAAAACGGATTGAGCCGGGCTGCGAATCTTTCACTTCAGTGTATCAATCAAGGACATCAACAATGAGTATCAAGGTTGGCCAACAGGCTCCCGGTCTGGATCTGGCAGTAACGGCTTACGACCGCACGAAAGACGGCGGCGACGATCAGTTTCAGGATCTGAAGTTGGCAGATTACAACGGCAAATGGGTATGCCTGTTCTTCTACCCGCTGGACTTCACGTTCGTCTGTCCAACGGAATTGGTTGCCTTCAACAAGGCACTTGGTGAATTCGACGATCGAGAAACCGTTGTGATAACGGCAAGCACAGACAGCGTTTACTCACATAAAGGCTGGTGTGACAGTCACGAAGACCTGGCCGGCTTGAAATACCTGATGGTCGGCGACGTCAACCACGAACTGTCTTCAGCGTACGACGTTCTGGACGAAGAAAAGGGCATCGCATATCGAGGTGTCTACCTGATTGATCCCGCCGGTTCGCTTCGCTGGGCAGCTGTCCATGATCTGGGCGTTGGCCGTAACGTTGACGAAGTTCTGCGAGTTCTGGACGCACTGCAGACCGACAAGCTGTGCCCCTGCAACTGGAAGCAGGGCCAGGAAACCCTGAACTAATGCTGTGTCAGTGATTGAGTGAGGGGTTGTGTGCCACTGGCTCCGCCAGTGTTCGGGAAAGCTCGAAAGCACGGGTGCAGCCAGTGGCACACATCAACACGACGCTGCCGTGCGCAAATGGAGAGCCCCCTGTGTGGAGCGGACGCGAGAGATTTCCAGGCGTTTGACGCCGTGGTAGCTCCGCTCTTTCCATCTGAGCCTGATTCGGCCAAGCGAAAGCCGCTACTGCTGGAAAGTCACGGCGGGCCGCCTCATACCGCGGCGGCTCCCTCTCCTCATCTGTTGAGCACAGGTGAACCACGGGCCTCCGGACACGAAATGCGGTGAATAGTCTTCACAGCTGCGAGACTCAGTTGCTGGCATTTCGTACTTGTAGACGCTGCCGTCAGCAATAACTGAGGCGCCCCGGCCGCTGCTTCGTCCGACGCTCAAGCGGCACGGTTGCGCCGAAACCGAACGCCCATTCAGCGGAGGCCCACGGTGCCTCCACTTGTGATGGCATTCGCCGGGACTACAGCGTTTCACACTGACTTGTGGCCGCGAAGAACGCTTTTCGATTGCAGTTTTGTTGCTCCGACGAGTCAGTATTGTCTCCGACAATCGGTAAACTGCTTTGAAGCGATCCTTACTGACAACGTCCTCTGATTAATAGAATCAAAAGGCATGCTGCGGGACTACGTGGTCATGACTTCCGACACGACCTGGTAGATAGCGACATGCAACAGGTCAGTCCTGTTCGAGCCACCAGCCTGCGAATTCCTCGAAATCGATCGTGCCGTTGTGGTCCGAATCGATAATGTCGAATCCGACTCGACGGGTCTCCTCTTCCATTTCCGACTTCAGCGTGTCCAGCAGTTCACAAAACTCGCCGAAGTCGATGGAGCCGTTATGATCCCGGTCAAAGTAGTCAAACGTTTGTCGTAGTTCTGTATTGTCCATGTCGAAAGTGTATTCCGTTCAATCTGACTCACAACTGTTCCGGCACCAAAAGATTGCATTTTCAATTGCTGCGCTGGATGAATAGCGGAGCACCTGTTTACGCTTACGCTGTTACGCTGGGCGTCCGTCTGCCCTGGAAATACCCGCCAGATGCGGGCGCCAGGTTTCAAAACTGTTGACACTTTCAGAGAACAGGATTCCAATGCGGTTCCGTATTGACGTGCAAATTGGCCCGGTAGCTGTTTGTGTTGCATTGCTGCTGATGAGTGGCGCACCGGTGTCTGCTCAGGATTCCCCCGTTGAATCACTCAAAACACTGGATCCGGCCGAAGGGCTCGAAGTCTCTTTGTGGGCCAGCGAGCCGATGGTCAGAAATCCGACAGCCATGGACATCGACTCGCAAGGGCGTGTCTGGATCGCGGAAGGCCTGAACTATCGAATGAAGCAGAAGCAATTTGACACGTTAGAACGCGTCAACGGTGCAGACCGCATCAAGATCCTGAGCGATACCGATGGCGACGGGAAAGCCGACAGGGTCACTGTCTTTGCAGACAACATCTTCCCCGTGCCTCTGGGCCTGGCTGTCGAAGAAATCAGGAAAGACGGAAAACAGACAGGAACACGTGTCTACGTAGGCAACTCGCCCGACCTGCTGGTGCTGGAAGATAGCGATGGCGACGACAAAGCCGACCGCCGCTACGCACTGCTGACAGGCTTCCGCGGTGTCGACAGTGACCACGGTCTGCACGGCATGACGTTCGGCCCGTCCGGAAAACTCTACTTCACCGTTGGCGATGCACGTTACGGTGCGGACCGGGTGCAGGTCCGCGAAAAGACGTTTGACGTAACGGACAAATCAGGACGTCGCCTGAGTGCATCAAACTTCGGGACGACGCTGCGAGTCAACCGGGACGGCACACAGCTTGAGGTGCTGTCATCGGGCCATCGCAACAACTACGAAACGACTTTGGATTCCTTTGGTAACGTGTTCGCTTCAGATAACGACGATGACGGCAACCGCGGCTGCCGAATGTTCTGGATCATGGAAGGTGGTGAATACGGCTACCAGCATGCGGATTCTTCACGGCACTGGGCTGAAGAGCTGCCCGGGATCATTCCAAAGCTTGTCGGAACCGGAAACGGGGCTCCCGGCGGACTGACCGTTTACGAAGGCGACATGCTGCCGAAACGATACTTCGGCGCAGTACTGCAGGTCGATTCAGGTACGCATCAGGTCAACGCCCATCCGCTGCATCGACAGGGCGCTGGCTTCCGATCTGACTACGACGTACTGCTGAAAGGTCACGATACCTGGTTCCGCCCTGTCGATTTGACCGTGGCACCCGACGGTTCCGTGTTCGTCTGCGATTGGTACGACGCCGGGGTTGGCGGCAACCGATTTTCAGACCAGACGACGGGCCGCATTTATCGACTTAGTGCAAGGGATGATCGACGCAGTACGACAAGGATCACTGTCGAAAGACCAATCGAAGAACTTCAGTCCCCCAACGGAAGCACGCGTCTGGCGGCCCGGGAACAACTCCTTTCCGAAGGCCCGGATGCGCGAAGCAAGCTGCTGAAACTGTTCCGAAACGGTCGCCCGAACAACCGAGCTCGGGCATTACACGTTCTATACGACATGCCGGGTACCGGGATCGACGACACGACTGCGGCGCTCACGGATTCCGATGCACGTATACGTGAAACCGCATTACAGCTGCTTGCTCGTGACGCAACACTCGAATTCCTTGTCGAACTCGCCTGGGGGCAGTCAGCGGAACCGCCTGCGAATGCCATGCTGAATCGAATTCTGCCTCTGGCCGATGATGACGATGCCGGCGTCCGACGAGCGTTGCTGATGGCGCTCAGAAATGTGCCGACAGGCGACGCTGGTGAAGCTCTCCGCAAAATGTCTGAGTCGTGGGACGGCCGGGATCGATACTACCTTGAGGCACTGCGAGCCGCCTTAGTCAACCGCGAGTCACACTTTGTGCAGCAGCTGTTCGAGGACCTTGCAGATCACGCGATAGAATCCTCCTGGACCAACGAGATAATCGCAGTTCCACCTTACTATCCGACAGGCACCAACAATGCCTTCCTGCGGCCCGACGACCGGCTTCCGCCATCTAATGCCGCCTCCCGACTGACAGGCCTGGCATGGGTCCTTCAGCGGGCCGAATCATTGCCGGCGTTGCAGCGAATCCTCGCGCAGAATCAGTCGCCATCAGTCGAGCACGCGGTGCTAATCGCCCTGGCCGGCATCAGGGACAGCGCCGCAGGCGAACTGCTGATACAGCGGTATTCTGCTGACGCGGCCAGCGACGACCACAAACGCGACGTCCTGCGACGCCTTGGCAAAGGAGTTTCCGGTCCGTGGAATGGTCTGGCAAAAGAGACCGCTCTGAGAAACGTTTTTATCGCAGCACTGCAGGATCCTCAGTTGCAGGCTGCCGCTGTCCAGGCCATCGCTCGCGCCGGACTTTCGGAATTCGGCGATCAGTTGATGAACCTGGCCCGGAACGAGACACATGACAACGTCGTTCGCGCCGCCGCCATCTCTTCACTGGGACAGATGAAACACGAACCTGTTGGAAAACTGGCGACCCAGTTAGTCGATCATGCGAAAGGCAAACAGAGCGGCGGTCCTCTCGCGATTTCCGCGCTGAATGCGGTCCATGCCCTTATCGGCGATGACGCACAGGAGACGCTCATAAATGTAATCGTCGATTCCAGCATGCCGCTTGATGTTCGACGACGATCGCTGCAACTGATCACGACGTCGGCGGTCGGCGTCGATCGCGTACTGTCTGTTCACAAGGCCAGCTTGTTCCCGAACGACCTGGAAAGCGAACTGTCATTCCTGCTGCACAACCATGCGGACCGCCGCGTTCGTGACATGGCCAAAAAGGAACTGCCGATGAAGTCCGGTGGCGACGGAAAGAAGATACACGATGTAGAAGCGGTTCTGGCTCTGCAGGGCAACGCTAATCGAGGCCGCGAGCTGTTCCTCAATCACAAAGAAGCCGCCTGTGCACGTTGTCACCGTGTCACCGGCGAAGGCACATTGGTCGGCCCCGACCTGGCGTCGATCGGCACAAAATACGGCGACAAAGAACTGCTGTACCACATTCAATATCCCAGCGGAGCGATCAGCTACAACTTTGTCGCCCGCACGTTTCTGCTTAATGACGGCCGGCTGCTGAACGGTTTGGTTGTCGATCGGAAAGACGATCATGTCATTCTCGGCATCGCCACAGGAAAGTACGTCACGTTTGCGACCAGCGATGTTGAAGAAGAATTCCCACAAACCGTATCTCTGATGGCCGAAGGCCTCGTCGCCAACCTCACCGAGCAACAACTCTGTGACCTGATCGAATATCTGTTAACTCTGCGGCAGGGTGATGCCGTCCGCGTGAAGTAGGCGTCGTTCGGAAGTTTTGGCCGAACGACGGAACCGTGAGAGCCACACCAGGGGTTGTCCGGCGAGTTTCATTCTTAAGCTGGCGAAGCAACGTCGTTGATTCGTGCTCCGCCGGGTCTGGTCGATTTGTGCCGCACCCCCTGTCGATGCCTGAAAGGATGCAGTTCGTGTCGTGAGTGGACCGGCAATTTCTGCCGCTGTTTCCGGGCGTCCACAGAAGATATTCACGACGGCTGGCCGAGGCAGCGCAATGGAAAACCGGTTTGCAGGCACACAAAATCAGGCGGGACGCCGACGTCGTCGCCTTGCACATGCCGATCCGGAACCAGTCGGATTCGTCGATGCCATCGACCACATCGCGATTGCGGAAAGTGACGTGGAAGGCTCCGCCATACCGCACACTCCGCAGCAATTCTCAATGTTGCCGCGAGTCGTCTCACGACGTCTGTGGAAGCACGTGGCCATTCTGTTGCTGATGCTGGCTGCCAGTGTGACGGCCGTTTGGTGGGAACATCGAACGACTGTCGCCGGCGTTTCTTCTATCACGCGAGGCATTGTTGGGCTGTTCATTCTGCTGTCCGCCCAACTGGCGTGGGTGATCAGTTGGATTCGGTCCTGCAGCGAAGTTGACTTCCAGGGACGCTATCGCTGCTGGCGTTGGTTTTCCGTCACAGCCAGTGCGCTGGCCGTGACGGTCTTGACGGACACCTATGCGTCGGTACCCGAACTTGTCACCGTTGTGTTGACGCCGATTACCGGAGCAATCAAGACGGCACGACCGGCGTTGGTGCTGGTGACACTTGTCCCTGTCGCGGTGCTGGTGCCTGTGCGAGTCCTGCGAGACATGAGTCGGTGCGTCTGGTCCCGCCTGTTTCTGGTCAGTGCAATTCTGCTGACGATCGTTCGCTTTATCCTGGTCTATGGTGCTGCGGATGCTTCCATCAGTCTGTTCACGCTGAACCTGCTGCTCGTTCTGGCATCGATGTCGGTCTTCGCGTCGATGCTGCTGCACTGCCGCTTTGTGGCGTTCATTTCCAACGCTCCACCGGTCGCAAGGCGGTCGAAGGACAAAAAGCTGGCATCAGCCGTCGACGATGTAACGTCGAGCGACAACAAGGCTGAAGCACCTGCCCCCGTGACGCCGCCGCGGGAGGAGGAAACTGCGACGGAGCCAGCCGCCGTCCAGTCGGAACCGCCTCCGAAACGTCCCTCAAAGAGACAGAAAAAGAAGGGCCGCAGAAAGGCCGCGTAATTCGGTGAGGCACGTGATAAGACTGTCAGTATGTCTGGCACTACCAGTATCCCCACTGCTGCGAGGCCATCACGTAGACGCCCAGAATCAGGTTCGCCACTGCGTAATACAGCGACAGATTGTGCGGCGCAATAAAACCAGGGTCAAACCCATCCAGCCGATGGACAAAACCCAGATGCTTCAGAACGCTGGGGTTCATTTCGAAGAAGCTAAACAGAAAACCGGGGGAGATCCAAATAACGATACCCAGGGTCCCGATGAGTGTCGCCAGCACCAACCCGGTGAACGGCCGGAAGTCATATTGCCGTCGAAAATATACAAGGACGCCCAGAGTCAGCAGCGTCTGCACCGGAAACACCCACTGTTCGGGAACCGTCACGTACCAGGGCTGGGTACCATCCGACCTGTCGAAGCCGAGAACTGACATCGCGTCGGGAATGATAAGACACAGCAAAAACGTAAACAGTGGGCCGACGTGTGCCAACGTTCGCGTAGGAGGTGTTGCAGAAGTGGGTTGTCCGGTTGTCATCAGCGACAGATTGTGAGGCGGCTACCTGGAATTGAGATGTTATTGTGACTGGAGCTGGGACGACATCAAGCCGCATTGTGGCGGGTGCAGTAACGAATGATTGTAAAGTTGGAGAGGGTGGCCGGGGTTGGAGCGAGGAAAGAGTGAAACCCCGGAGCTTCCTCCGCAAGCTCAGTCCACCCACGGCCACCCACAAGTCCGAAACCACGATCCGTTACTGCACCCCACCGTTGCATCGTTGCTCGTTTCAGGTGCAGCGCAGATTCGGCACGATGGAAATGGTACGATGCAACGCGATGGTTACTCCACAGTGAAAGCCTGGGGAGTCAATGGTCGGTAGTTCGTCCACGAACCTATAAAGACACCAGCTACAAACAGTTATCCGTGCAATCGTTTCCGGGCAGGGGCTGGCTCTCGAATGACGAAAACCAGAAATCACGCGACGAATCCCCGGTGGTCGAGTGGCTGATCCATTCCACACAACGCGCTGGAGCATCGTCATGGCGGCCGGCGTCGACAGGCAGACGGATGCCTCGTCTCGCGCGCTGGAAACGCTGTGCCAGACGTATTGGTATCCACTGTATGCGTTCGTACGCCACAGGGTGGGAAATGAACATGAGGCACAGGACCTGACTCAGGCGTTCTTTGAGCGACTTCTTGAGAATCAGACACTGGCGGGTGCCGATCCTGATCGCGGACGATTTCGGGCGTTTCTGCTAACCGCGTGTGATCGATTTCTGGCCAACGAATGGCATAAAGCTAATACTCAGAAACGCGGAGGCGGATTGCACGTGTTATCGCTCGACTTTGACGCGGCGACCACACGATACTCGATGGAACCGGCTGACAACCTGACGGCTGAGATCCTGTTTGAGCAACAGTGGGCCATCGCCCTGATCGATTCGGTGCTGCTCCAACTGCGACAGGAATTCGCGGACCGCGGATCAGAGGATCAGTTTGA
The DNA here is from genome assembly GCA_024230215.1 of Fuerstiella sp. Classification (GTDB taxonomy): domain Bacteria; phylum Planctomycetota; class Planctomycetia; order Planctomycetales; family Planctomycetaceae; genus Fuerstiella. The sequence continues at coordinate 28,699 of JAAERP010000361.1, forward strand.
GCAGCTGAAGTCCTTTCTGACCGGAGCAGGCACCGCCAGCTACGCGGCAATTGCAGAGGTCACAGGCACGACGGAAGGCGCCACGAAAGTTGCCGTGTATCGTCTGAGAACGCGTTTTCGCGAAATGATTCGCTCAGAAATCGCACAAACCGTGGACTCGCCGGACGACGTTGAGGACGAAATTCGGCGGCTTTTTGAAGTAATGTCCGGAAAAGGCGATAATTCTCTGTAACCAGCGATGGTGTTTCCTGAAGAGACTCATGGCGGGTGAAGATTCCACCCCGTGACGCTGGCGTATCGTATTCACCAGTCAGCGGATACCAGAGTGAGAGGCGAACGTGTTGTCTTCGTACGCCATTGGGACCAGCTGCGGGCCGTCCCCCAATTGTTGGATTAGTTGAGGAAAACGAAAATGTTCGGCTCGAGTCAATGTCCCGAATGCGGAGCTGAGGTCACAGCCACGACAACAGAAGGTTTGTGCCCGAAATGTCTGATGGCCGCGGCAATGGGCGTAGGCGAAGGCGCAGCCGACGGACCGGAATTGGCGCCAACCATGCAGTCGAAGCCACGCTATGTTCCGCCATCCGCAGAATCGCTGGCCCGTTCGTTCCCTCAGCTGGAAATCCTGGAAACGCTCGGCCACGGCGGCATGGGCGCCGTCTACAAGGTACGACAAAAAAAACTGGACCGCATTGTCGCTCTGAAAATCGTGCGTCCGGACACGGCCGATGATCCGATGTTCACCGTTCGTTTCGATCGCGAGGCGAAGACTCTGGCGCGGCTGAATCATCCCAACATCGTTTCCGTGTATGACTTTGGGGACGTCGATTACATCGATGACAACGGCGAATCTGCCGGTGTGCTGTATTACTTCCTGATGGAATTTGTGGACGGCGTTAATCTGCGTCGACTGATTCAGTCGGGCGAAACAAAACCGGAGCAGGCTTTGCCAATCGTCATGCAGATCTGTGAGGCGTTGCAGTATGCTCACGATCAGGGAGTGGTGCATCGCGACATCAAACCGGAAAACATACTGCTGGATTCCGTCGGTCGAGTGAAGATCGCTGACTTCGGACTGGCCAAACTGGGCAGCGAAACGGACGAACAGCACCTGACAGGAACAATGCAGGTGCTGGGCACGGTTCAATACATGGCGCCGGAACAAATGACACAGTCGAAGACTGTCGACCATCGCGCCGACATATACTCGATGGGCGTCGTTTTCTATGAAATGCTGACGGGAGAAATTCCTGTCGGGGCCTTCGAACCACCGTCGCAACGAGCAGCTATCGATGGTCGGCTGGATGAAGTTGTGATGAAAGCTCTGGCCAGCGACCCGAACCGACGTTACCAGAACGCCCGGGACGTCGGCAGCCGCGTCAGCACGATTTCATCGCACGGCGGTTCCGGTGCACAACCGGAAGAACAGCCCCACTGGCCCGGACCTTCCACCATTGTGGAAAACGGAGTCGCTGCACTGGCCATGGGTGTGCAGAACATGCTCTCACCTGCCGAAACTGACGACGCAGAGAATCTGGGGAAGACGCATGTAACGCTGCCGCTTGAACAGCTGGATTCGGACAGAATGCCCGACGTCTGCATTGTCTGCGGCAAAGCCACTCGCCGACGTGCGTCTCGCGAGTTTGACCATTGCTCTGACGTGGCCGGCTGGGTGATCGTGATCCTGATAATCCTGTTCTTTCCAGTGGGAATCCTGGCGGCGATCATGCTGACGAAGAAAGTGAGGGCCTCGTTGCCGATCTGTGCGAAACACAGGAATCACTGGGCTAACGTGGCATGGTTTGCCGGCCTCGGCTGGCTGTTGATTCCGCTGGGAGTGTTGCTGGCATTCTGGACGACCGGTTTTGCTCCGTCGTCAAACCTCAACGAAGGCCCGCAGGTAGGGATCTTCGTCAGCACGATAGTGGCGGGGGTCGCGGCCTACGTCGTTCCACTGATCTATCTGGGAGTCACTCGAGTGACGGCTGATCACATCACCAGCAGGACGATCACCCTGAAACGTGTGTCCGTTGGGTTTGCTCGAGAAGCTCTGAATATGCAAACGGCACAGCCAACTGATTCCCGAGCCTCACATTGAGAGACGGTGATAACGGCTGACCAGCCACGAATTGGCGAAAGCATCTGTGCGTGGTCAAGTCTAAGAATTGCGGTTATTCCGTAGCCGAACTCACCAGAGTTTGGAAGTTTTTCTCTATGTCGTCCAGACGCTGGCGACTTCGGCTACCCCAAGATCAAGACTTAACGAACCACGTAGCCCACGCCACTAAGCCGTGTCGTTTGTACACAAGTTGTTGCGAATGTTGCGTGTCGTTAGTCGCGAAGGCGACTGAAGCACTTAGCCGCGGGTGTCAACCCGCGGAATGGGAACAACATCAACACGAAAGCCGTGAAACGGCGACAGCAAATGCAACAGATTGCTGTCACCGTTTCACGGCTCTGATCATCATTGGATTTCTTCGTCCGTGGGTTTCACCCACGGCTATGTGCTTTGAGCAGCTTCGCGGCCGGAACATTGTGAGTGCAAGCACGCACCCTACGGGCTTGTGTGTAAATGACAGGCCGCTAAGCCGTGGGTTACGGAATGTTTACGTGAATTGAGCGGCGAAGACGTTTCGTGGTCACAAAGTTTTGAACAGAAGGTCGCGAAGTACGCGAAGAATAGTAGTGGCGGTCAGATCTCCTGGCGTTCTTTGCGTCCTTTGCGATCTTCTGTTCGATTGCAACTTCCGTCTGCGCCAGAGAGCTCAGTCCAGCCCCCATCCACCGGCCCGAATCCACAATCCGTTACTGCCCCCAAACGCAACGAGCCTCGCGCTGGACATTCTATCCCACGCGAGGCTCGAGAGTCTGGCTTCACAATTCCTCAGCCGCGAAACAATTATTGTTTCCGTTTGTCGCGGTGGCCGTATGCCAGGTAGTCGCGGCCGCGTTCGCCAAACAGGCTGTCCTTCTCGTCATCGTCGTCAACCGTACCAAGGAGGTTGAGTGCCAAAGTCTCATCACCTCCGGCCCACGCTGCCAGGGCATTGTCCAGAGCAACCAGGTCGTCCTGATTGTCGGTGGAACCCCCGATCAGCAGATCGTCACCGCGGCCGCCTTTCAGCTTATCCTTGCCGGTGCCGCCAATCAGAATATCCAGGCCGTTTCCACCCTTGATATCGTCTTTGCCAGCTCCGCCGATCAGCACGTCGTCGCCGCGACCACCTTTGATCCTGTCCTTACCAGCTCCACCGAACACGAATTGAGGAATCACCGCGTCGGCTCCGCCATCAGAGCCGTGATGATGATGATGATGGCCATGTCCACGATCGTGGCCGCCATCAGATCCGCCGTCGCTGCCGCCATCGTAGTGGTCATCGCCATCGCCAAGGTATGTGACGACGCGTTCGACGTCGGAGATCGCGAAGGCCTGCTTGATGTGATCATGGCCGCCATCAGAACCACCATCGCTGTGCCAGTGGTGCTTGCGCCTGTGCTTGTGCTTCCCTTTGTCCTTTCCGCCGTCAGAACCGCCGTCCGATCCGCCGTCGCTGCCACCGTGGCCCAGCTTAACGTCGACTTTCAACTGGTCTTTCTTTTCGTTGAACTTCAGCTTCACATGATCACGACCATCGGAGCCGACGATGTACAGCGTTGTGCCAATCAGGGTCACGCCGGTGTCAAAGATGCTGGGGTCGATGTTCAGCACGCCAGTAACGTTCAGAGTGCCCAGGTCGAAGCCGTCAGTGTCGGCAATCGTTACGTTGTGGGCGGTAATGTTAATCACGCCGTTGAAGTCATTTCCTGGGTTGTCCAGTGTGATGTCCTGGTCACCGGCATCAAGCGTCGTTTCGCCCACAACGGTGATCAGGCCACCACCTGTGATCGCGCCGCCCGTGCCACCGTTCGCGTCGGTGTCGATGACCAGCGTGCCGCCGACGTTGACCGTGCCGGCTACCTCTACGTCGCCCGCCGTTCCCACGACCAGATCGCCTGTGGCTGTGACAGTCCCCAAGGTCAGCTCGTTGGAGTCATTGATCACGATATTATTGCCGGTTGCGTTCACCGTACCACCGAAGTCGTTACCTGCGGAGTCCAGGACAATCGCTTCACCGGTGAGATCCGTCGTGCCAGATACAGTGACAGACCCTGTGTCCGTGATTGTTTCGGCCACCACATTCAGGTCGCCAACAATATTCGTGGCACCTGGCACTGGAGATGCGGAAGAAGTGAATGCGACCGAGTCGGTGCCGTCTCCGCCGTTGACCGTCAGATTGGGCAGATCGCCGTTAACAGAAATGACCACGTCGTCATTCCCGCCACCCGCGTCAATCGCAAGCGAGCTGCTTGGCTGGACGAATGTCAGGATTTCACCGGAGGTGGAATCGACTGACAACTGCCCGTTTCCTGCATCGCTGACAGAAATCGTTTCCGACGCGTCGCTGTAGTTAAGTACAACTTCCGTAGCCACCATCGTCGTGGTAATTGGCTCCAGGCCGGTGTAGGTAAACTCAATCCCTTCGAAGTCGATCGAGCCGTCGTTTTCATTGTCGAAAGTGAAGTACACGATATCAAAAACGCCAGCCTCGACTACGAGACTGTCATCGCCACCGACTCCGCCGTTAAAGGTTACCCCCGTGTCGTACCAGTTGTATAAGTTGACCGTCAGCACGTCGTCGCCGCCGAGACTGTTGACGATGATGCCGCCGGTAACGCTGGCGATGGGAACGCGTGTCTCAAAGAGGTTGGTCGTATCGAAGATGTGGTAATCAGCCCCGTCGACTGCGATGGTCAGATCGTCATCGGTGTCGCCTCCGTTAATATCCGTAACGATCAGATTCCCCGATCCATCCACAACAGCCCGGGTCGTATCAACGCGGATCACGACGTCATTGCCCGTGCCGCCGGTGTAGGTGATCATGGCATCCAGGCCGGAGCCCAGGAAGTTCGTGATCAATGCGTTTTCCGGGAGCCCGTTGAAGGTACCGATCGTGTTTCCACCACCAGTATTGTTGACGATGGTGAAGGCGTCACCGAAGGCCGGAGTGTGGCTGCCACTGAGCACGAGATTGAGCCCCGAAAGACCGACGTTTGCATCCGCGTTCAGCTGGCCGTATTGCGTATCGACTGTCGTGCCATTTATGACGATGGAAAGGTCATCCCCATTGCCGAAGCCCAGTGAACCACCGACAGCCGTCACGTCTGGGCCTGACGTTGCGACACCAATCGACGTGCCCGCATCGATCACAACATCGCCACCGTTGGAGTTGAGCGAGCCCGTTGAGAGTTGGACGGCACCGCCGGTCGTCAACGAAAGATTGTTGGCGTGCGTGATCACCGAACTAACGCTAATCGTGCCGCTGTTCGCGTCGCCAATCTGAAGTGTGCCAGCGGTGATGACGTCCAGTTCGTGGTCAGTCAGGCCGAGCTGCGTGGCATTATCCCCGCCGCCGAGGTTGATCAGTTGGCCGTTGGTGCTCTGACGCAGGGTGACGGTGTCCGTTCCGGCGTTGATGCCCGTTCCCACGCGCCGTCCAGGATCATGCGATCGCCGATGACGGTGATGTCGCCGCCGTTAGCTGCTGTCGTGATGTTGCCATTGCTTTCCAGTCGCACAGAGACCTGGCCGCCAGTGCCTGTCCCCGTCACTGTGATGTCACCGCCACCGGAAGTAATCGTCGCACCCGGGTTAATCACGTAGACATCATTGTGGGTGATGCTGGCCTGGCCACTGACATTCACCGCCCCCGTGCCGCCTGCCGTTATAACGCCCTGGTTGACCACCGTCCCGTGCGAGCCAGAACCGCCGCCGGGCCCACCGCCGCCGATGCCGTTAACCGTGACATCCCCGCCGCCGGACGTAATCATCGAATTGACGAGAACCAGCGTGCCGACGTTCGAGCTGCCAGCGGTGGGTGCCGCGGTGTTGCCGCCCTGACCGCTGACATCGACCGAGCCACCGCCGCCCGATGTAATCTGCCCGCCTGTTTTCACGGTCACTCCAATGTTGGCCGAGCTGAACCCACGGCCGCCGCCCGTGCCGCTCACCGACACATCGCTGCCAGACGAAGTAATCGTCGAGCCGCTATCCGCTACGATCACACCGCCACTGCCGTGGCCGTTCAACGTATCGCCGCCGGTACCTGTCACCGCCAGCAACCCGCTCGTGCCGCCGATGATGTCACCACCCGCCTGGACGCGGACACCGTACTGATAAACATAGCCAGTAGCGCCGAAGGCGTCGCCACCGCGACCATCTACGGTCACTGCACCGGCACCCGTTGCCTGAATCAGGCCGGAGACGTCGACTCCCACGAAGTTACCACTGGTCGCCACCGCCTGCTGATTCGCAGAAACCGTCAGATCACCGTCAACCGTCGTGATGCTCGAACCGCTGGCCAGAATGATTGTGCGTTCCGTGCTAAACGAAACGGTACCAGCGCCGCTGGTGCTGACATCGGCACCGGCGGTGAGAGTGATTCCGAGCGTTGCCGTCAGACTGACATTGCCGCCCATTGATCTCAGGTCAGCGTTCAACGTTGCAGCATCGGTGTTCAGGTCGATGCGGCCGCTGCCAACGTCAATCGAACCGTTGACGATGATCGAATCTGTTCCTGTCCCGTCCACAACCACCAATCCACCAGTCAGGCCAGTGGACAAATTGGCAACAACGACCGTGTCGTCCCCACCCAGCGTGTTGACGACGAGGCCGGTGATCCCCGCATCACTGAAAGTCACGCTTGCCGTGCCGTGGCCGATCGATCCGGCAATGGCCGATGAATCGAGCATCAGCCCCCCGACGTCGGTCACAGTGTACTCACCTGTCGCGGAGTTGTGGCTGATCGTCAGTTCGTCATTCGAGTCACCGCCGTCGCTGTCTGTGATAACAAGGTTTCCCGAGCCATCAACCGTTAACGACGTCGTGCCGCCGGGGGTGACGTTGATGCTGTACCTCGCCACCGCAAAGTCGTATTGAGTGAACTGATTGCCGCTGCCAGTGTCGGTGGATCCGGCTACAACAATCTTTCCGTCGGTCTGCAAAGCGACGCTGCTGCCAAACGCACCGGAGCCGATCGCCGTGGTAAGCTTGCCATCACCGTCGAACGAGGTGTCGAGGCTTCCGTCCGCGTTGTACCGAGCCAATGCAAATTCGTTGCCACTATACCCCGTCACAACCAACTTGCCATCACTCTGGATTGCTACGCTCTTGCCGACGTCGTTGGTCGAGCCAAAGTCTGTTACGACTTTACCGTCTCCGTCGAACGAAGTATCCAGGGTGCCATTGGTGTTGTACCGCGCCACCGCAAAGTCATTATCGCTGCCATTGTAGCTGTAGCCAGCAATGACGATCTTTCCGTCGCCCTGAACCGCGACACTGTAGGCTGCTTCACTTGAAGCGCCGAAATCGGTGGTAACTTTGCCGTCGACGTCAAACGAAGAATCAAGACTGCCGTCCGCGTTGTACCGCGCCAGTTGGAGCTTGGACTGGGCGAAGGTGTTTCCAACCGTGACGATTTTTCCATCGGGCTGCACGGTCACGCTGTTGGCATACGACTGATCTGCGAAAGCCGTGTAAAACTTCCCGGTTCCGCCAAACGACGTGTCCAGGGTGCCGTCCGTGTTGTAACGGATCATGCCAAAGGCATAGTAATCAACGCCACCGCCGTACGTGGTTTTTCCCACCACCACGATTTTTCCGTCGCTCTGCAGTGCCACGCCATTGCCGCTCTCATAGGTCTTGATGTTCGTGACCACCTTCCCGTCGCCGTCGAACGAACTATCCAGGCTGCCGTCCGCGTTGTAGCGTGACACGGCAAAATCCTGGTGGCTGCCATAGTCATTGGTTCCCACAACAACGATCTTACCATCACCCTGAAGCGCCATGCCGTTCGCATAATTGTAGGTCCCGAAATTCGTCGTCTGTTTGCCATCGCCGTCGAAGGAAGTATCCAGACTGCCGTCCGTGTTGTATCGAGACACCGCGAAAGTTGGCGCGCCGTTTGGCCGCTGAGTTCCCGCCACCACGATCTTGCCGTCACTCTGTATCGCCACGCTGCTGGCCGTGTCGCTGGCGCCGATAATGTCCGTAGTGATCACTCCGCCAGTTCCGAAACCGGGGTCAAGATCCCCGGCAGACAGCAGAATTCGAGTCTCCAGCGCCTCCACCGACACCGTGCGTTGTTGGCCAATGCGTGCCTTGCGAGCGGCGGACTTGCGGCGGCGACGGCGAGGGGATTGCTTCAGTGCGGACAGCCAGGAGTTCAGCAACATGTTCAGAGTCTTTCGGTGATTAAGTGGCCCGAGAATGCAGCGAGAAAACGCAGGCAGATTGCCGGTGACAGGATCAGAACGACCGGCAAAGCCGGTGATACAGAGAAGCCCGTGGAAGGGGCCCAATACAAGCCCGCAGCGCCAGCAAGTGGGTCTCTTACGCTTGTAAAAAGAACACTTGCTTGCGCTGCGTGCTTGTGCGGAAAACAGCAAAGAACGGATGAATGCTCACCAACAGAGCTGGTGCTTTACCGCCAAAATAGAATGTTGTGACAGGATTCTGCCCGGGCAGGCCAAACGGCTGGGCTGGCCATACTCGGACGGTGACAGGTTCGGTGCCGGAACAGTTTTCCGGCGATGTTCGTTGAATTCAGAGGTCGTCGGGCGAATCCGTTCGCGGCCGATTTGCCCCCCCCGCGTGGCCAAACCAATTCGCCACAACCCGCATCACACAAGCAACTTACAACGCAATCGGACCGGCAATAATGGTGTTCTAAAAACTCGCAACCCGGTCGCGAGACATCACAGAGAAACAAAGATCCCGTGCGGCTGGAAGTCGCAAAGTGACTCGGCAGGTGCCCCGCCGTGACATGGTGGTAAACCCGCTCTTGTTCCTAATGCCCAACGGCCACAAAAAAGGGACACAAAAAAGATCATTTCTCCAGAAAGTATCATGGAGTTTTCATCTTGCAGGCGTTGAAGTCACGGGCACCGCCTACTGCCCGCAGTGATTTGCCTGACGGTTCCTGCCAGTCACCGGAATTCGGGGACCATTCTGCACCGGAAATCCTTGTGACCGATCCCGCCCACAACTCATGGAATACCAACGACGCCGAATCCGGCGATTCGCCGGTGACCGTTTGGCTGCGTCAACTGGAGGTGGGGGACACTCAGGCCGCTCAGCCCCTGTACCAGCATTTTTGCGGGCGGCTACAGGAAATGGCTCGCATGCGAATCCCAGCCAGCGTTCGCAGTGCGTACGACCAGGACGATGTTGCCGTCAGCGCTTTCCACTCGCCACAATTCGCCCGCCAGCGCTTCGAAGTCCCACTACGACCAGGACGATGTTGCCGTCAGCGCTTTCCACAGCGTGTTTCTGGGCGTCCGCAAGCAGAAGTATGAGTTAAACGACCGGGACGACTTCTGGAGGCTGCTGCTGACGATCGCCGAGCGAAAGATCGCTAAACGCATTCGCTATGAGTTGCAGGATAAGCGAGATGTCCGGCGGGTGGTTCGGAATTCCGTTTTTCTGCTGGAACCAACGGACGCTTCTCACGAGATTCCAAACGCCATGGAATCGCTGGCCGGGACCGAGCCGACTCCGGAATTCGCTGCGGAAGTGTCGGAAACCTGTGAGTCGCTGTTCGATTCACTACCTGATGAAACCAGCCGAAGAATTGCGCAATTGAAGCTGGAAAACCATACGGCCGACGAAATCGCCGCGAAACTCGGCTGCACACGGCGGACTGTGCAACGCAAGCTGCTGGTCATCCGCAAAACGTGGCAGCACGCCAGCGGGATCGAGGCCGAACCCGATGAGATGTCACAGTCAGAGGAAGAACGGGCATTAACAGATTGAGCGGTAGTTGGCCGGTAGCTGGAGTGAACTTGCGAAGGGAAATCCAACCGGCGCTGCCGACCCCGGGGTTTCACTCATGCCTCGCTCCAACCCCGGCCACCGATTCCAACTTCATAACGACAGGTACGTAGGCCAGGACCAGTTGTACAGTCCTGACGCAACGGTTTTGCCATGACACGTCATGGCCTACGAAAACTCACTCACTCACTCACTCACTCACTTGCTTGCGCAGCGTGCTGGTATCAAGACAACCACAATCTATTTTGTGACCACCAACAGAACCGGCCGGCCGCGGAATTCGATTCGGCCGGTGGGAACCGGCCCGACGGAAAGCACACGGAAACACATAGTGGCGGAATTCGATCGAGATTGGGACGACCTGCCGGTTGCCGAGCTGCATCAGCTTGACGCAGTGTGCGATCGCTTCGAGCAGGCTCTGGCCGACGATCCCGACACCCGCATCGAACCGTTCATCAGCGACCTGAGCACTGTGCAGCAACGACTGCTGGTGCTGGAGCTGGTGCAGCTGGAGGTCGAACGACGGCGCGCTCGTGGTCAGGTTGTCACGGCCGACGAATACGCGGAACGATTTCCGCAGTGGGCCGAAGACTTACGTTCGGTGGTCAAACAGACCATCGAAGACTTCGATCATGCCGGCCCCGTCGCCGCTGAGACCGAAACTGTTCAACAGTCGTCCTTTCGCGACACATGGTCCGACAAAAGAACGTCACGCGCGAAATGGGCGGACGAATGGCGAGAATCCACGTCGGGGCGACCGCTGCCCGATCTGCCCGCTGACGGAGTGCTGGGACATTATCAGCTTCGGTCCGTGATCGGTCGAGGCGGCATGGGCCTGGTCGTGCGAGCCCACGACGCCAGGCTGGGGCGGGACGTGGCACTCAAAGTCCTGGCCAGCGAACTGTCTCACGATGCCAATGCCCATGAACGTTTCCTGCGCGAGGCTCAGGCAGTCGCGGGAATTCAGCAGGAAAACGTGGTCAGAATATTCGGCGTTGAAGAAATTGACGGGATTCCATTTCTGGCCATGGAGCTGGTTGATGGCATAACGCTGGAGGAGTATCTGCGGGACGGTAAAAAACTGTCGCCCGGCGAAGTCGTCCGCCTTGCCTGTCAGATAGTGCAGGGACTCGCGGCGGCTCACAAACAGGGGCTGGTCCACCGCGACATCAAACCGGCGAACATCCTGCTGGAGAAGATCGACGAGCACGACAGCGGCGTGCATCCGCTGACGACCTGGCATGTGAAGATCACAGACTTCGGGCTGGCACGCGTGGCGGCCGCATCGCAGCTGACCAGTTCCGGTGTGATTGCAGGCACACCGCAGTACATGTCACCCGAGCAGGCCAGCGGGCAGAAGCTTGACGTGCGGTCGGACCTGTTCAGCCTGGGCAGCGTGATGTACACAATGTGCGCCGGTCAGGCGCCGTTTTCGGCAGAATCTGCCGTTGCCGTTCTGCGACAGGTGGCCGACATGCCTGCCCCGTCACTGGGCGAAGTAAGTCCCGAAACTCCCGGTTGGCTGGTTGCCGTCATCGAAAAGCTGATGTCGAAGTCGCCCGGCGACCGGTTTCAATCGGCCACCGAAGTAGCCGAAGTACTCGGTCGTCATGAACAGGATTTAAGGAACGGCATCACTCCGTCGACCATCGCAGCACGGCGGTTAGTCCGCAAGCGGCGATTCACACTCGCCCTGTGCGGTCTGTTGATGACTGCTTTCATCGGTTTCTGGATCGCGCAGATCGTGTTTCGCGTGGAGACCCCGCACGGGACGCTCGTCGTCAGGACGGACGATCCGGACGTGCAGATTTCCGTTAAGTCGGGCGGTACGGAAGTGGCGTTATTCTTCCCCAGGCAAGAGAAGGAAATACCGCTCAAGATCGGCGAGTATACGATTGAACTTGTCGAGGGGAAAAGCGGCCTGAAACTTTCCACGAACAAGTTCGAGATCCTGAGCGGCCAGGACCAAAGAACGGTGACCGTGGAGTTCGAGCCCGCGGTCGTGGCTGTCAAGGATCCGCCGACGGTCACTGAACAGGCGAAGGTCACAGAGCAGGCGAAGGCAGGCAACGTAGAGAAAACGTTTGCCTGGCCCGCGGAGGCTCTGCGACAGGGACAGATCGCGGCGCCGGATTTGAGCAAGGCACAGGAACTGTACCGTCATGACTTTGCCGGCACCTGGCCAACCGCCAAGGGAGCTGCCTTTGAGTTTGGTCGTGAACTGGACACGTGTTTCATCAGCGCTGATCCCGGTCTTGTCCGGGCCGCATGGATCGGCGACAAAACGTGGGCGAACTTCGCTTGCGAGGTGGTTGGCAATGTCCAATCGAAGGGCTGCCAATGGTTCCTGGATTACACGTCCGTGAACAACGACGTCTGCGTCCGCTTCCACCTGAACGGCCTGCAGGGTCTGGGGGTAGCTGTCCTGAACGACGGCCCGCCGCGGAACGTCGAATTGATCAGGCATCTCGCAATAAGGCAGGGCGCAGAGTTCAACAGGCTACTCGTCGTGGCCGTCGGCAATCGGTTCCAGGTCTTCGCGAACGACGTGGCCATTTGCGATCCGATTGTACTGGATGAAATTACACCGCCGGGGCGCTTTGCGCTCGGCGCGGTCGCCACCACCATCGGTGCCGTTCGAGCCGAGTTCAAGAGCTTCACCATCTGGTCCCCTGAGGGCCTGCCGACATTGGAGGAACGGCTGGCCAGGGGAAAGCCGTACAATGAGCTGCCAGCCTCGGCCACGTCGAAACAAATTGACACGCCGATCCCTCCTGACCCGTCGTCAGCGATCGCACCGTTCACTTCAGCAGAAGCCGAAACCCATCAACAGGTCTGGGCCAATCGTCTGGGCGTGCCGATCGAAACAGAAAACTCCATCGGAATGAAGTTGGCCCTGATCCCACCAGGTGAGTTCTTGATGGGCTCAACCAACGAAGATATCCAGCAGATGCTTGCAGGATCAGATGGGAACGCCCGCCTCTGGCAGGCCGAAGGTCCGCAGCATCGAGTCGTCATTACGCAACCGTTTCAGATGGGCACTTGCGAGGTCACACAGGGCCAGTTTCGGTCCTTCGTGGAAGACACCGGGTATATCACGGATGCTCAGAAAGACGGCCAGGGCGGATACGGCCTGCAGGGTATACAGCTGGTTCAGGACCCCGCGTTCCTCTGGAATTCCGGTACCGGGTTCGCGCATACAGACAATCATCCGGTGATGAACGTTTCATGGAATGATGCAGTCGCCTTCTGCGAGTGGCTATCAACGAAAGAAGGCATCACGTATCGCCTGCCAACTGAGGCACAGTGGGAATACGCGTGCCGTGCCGGTTCCTCAACGTCATGGCACTGTGGAGAAAGCCCGGACGCACTTCATGAGTTCGCGTGGCTGGACAGCAGCGACGATCCATAGACGAATCCCGTCGGTCAGTTGTCCCCAAATCCGTGGAACCTTCGCGACATGCACGGCAACGTTTGGGAATGGTGTGCCGATTCGTTCGATGCAGAGTATTACGGGCGAAGCCCCAGCGTTGATCCGCAGGGACCTGTAGATGGTACCAATCGAGTCTATCGAGGCGGTGGATGGTTCTTCACTCCCCGGTTCTGCCGTGCAGCGGTCCGCTATTGGAGTGAGCCCAACCACCGAAATACGTCAATTGGATTTCGCGTGACAGCCGTAATTTCTATTGAACCTCCACCGCCAGCCGTTGCACCTTTCGACGCCGAACAGTCGCACGCCCATTAACAGGCCTGGGCAGAGCATCTGGGCGTGCCAGTCGAGTACGCCAACAGCGTCGGCCTGAAGTTCCGACTGATCCCACCTGGCGAGTTCAAGATGGGAGCGGGGACACATCCCGATAGACCAGGGCAGGCATTGTACTTGACAGGCGATTGAGGCCCGAGCAGATTCCAGGGTTCGCCGGTCGCTGCAACAGGACACTCAGGAAGACTGTTCGTTCATGAGCTGACCATGAGCGACGGATACGGAGACATTCATCATGGGTGACGCGCTACGGTTGCAAACCGTGCGTGGGCTCCAGGACAATACGAGAGATCAGATTCACGTTCTTGTTTCATCGCCTGGAGAAACGTAGGCCAAACAACCTGTCCTGGCGCCCATCGTTGGCAGGACAGGTCCTGCCCTACATGGCTGCTGCACCCCAATAAGGCCCCACGGTTGCAAACCGCATGCTGGCTCCGAGACAATGCGAAACGTCAGGTTCACGTTCACGTTCGCGTTTCAACACCCGGAGCATCCTGTGCGAAAGTTCATATCTGTCGTTTGCCTCTTCCTGCTGAGTGCAGCCTGCCGGGATACGGTTTCTGCTGAGCAGCCGGAACGCGTCTTCAAAGCCGGTGCGGCCGTCAGCAACATCACTCCACCTTTGGGCGAACTTATTGTCGGCGGATGGACTCCGATACCGGCAAAGCACATTCACGACGAATTGTTCGCGCGCTGTCTGGTTCTGGATGATGGCAGCACGAAGCTGGCAATCGTGCTGTGTGACAACGTCGGCATTCCGCGTGAAGTCTTTGACGCCGCAAGAAAACAGGTCCATGCGGCCACCGGGCTGCCGGCTTCGCATCTGCTGATGGCGTCAACTCATACGCACTCCGCAACCACGGCGCGGGGCCCCAGCAAAGTGATCTGGGAAGATGAACTGACCGACTACCAGAAGTTCCTGGCCAATCGAATATCCGACGGTGTACGTCGCGCACTGAACCAACTGGAACCAGCGAAGATCGGCTGGGGGTCGGTGGACGAGCCGTCGGAGGTTTTTAATCGGCGGTGGCATGTGACAGACCCGGCCATGCGGACCAATCCGTTTGGCGGTGTTGACACCGTTCGCATGAATCCACCACGTGGCAATGCAGCACTGGTGCGCCCTGCCGGGCCCATTGATCCGGAAGTCAGTTTTATCTCAGTGCAGAGCATCGACGGGCGACCCATCGCTTTGCTGGCGAATTATTCGCTGCACTATGTCGGAGGCGTGGTTTCCGGCGATGTGTCGGGGGACTACTTCGGGTACTTTTCGAAGTTCATTCAGGACAAACTGGGAGCGGGTGACCAGACCATTCCGTTTGTCGGCATCATGTCTAACGGCACCAGTGGTGACATCAACAACATCAACTTCACTCAGAAGAACGCTCCCAGGAAAGAGCGTTATCAGAAGATGCAGGAGGTCGCACAGAAAGTGGCCGATCGCGTGTACGATGCTCATCAATCGATCACGTTTCAGTCGTGGGTTTCTCTTGGGGCACAGTACAGGGATCTGACTCTGCAG
The DNA here is from genome assembly GCA_024230215.1 of Fuerstiella sp. Taxonomy (GTDB): domain Bacteria; phylum Planctomycetota; class Planctomycetia; order Planctomycetales; family Planctomycetaceae; genus Fuerstiella. The sequence goes on from JAAERP010000361.1 coordinate 43,852, forward strand.
GTCCGCAAACCAACTCAGCAGATCATCGATCACTTCGCAAAGATCAAGGCGGCGAAGGCGGATTCTGCGACCAGTCACAGACGTGAGCTGATTTACGCGGACCGTATCGCCAAACTGCAGAACGCTCCGGACACGATCGACGTGGGACTGCAGGTCTTTCGCATTGGCGATCTGGGAATTTCGGCAATACCTTTCGAGACCTTCGTTGAGATCGGTCTGGAGCTCAAAGACCGCAGCCCGTTCGACCGCACGTTCACCATTGAATTGGCCAACGGGTCTTACGGATACCTGCCGACGCCCGAACAGCACGAACTCGGTGGCTACGAGACCTGGCTGGGCACGAACTATGTGGAGCTGCAGGCGTCGCGAAAGATCTCGGAAACACTGCTGCAGATGCAACGGAAAATCGTGAAATCGTCGCAGCAGTAGGCTGTTGCGATCATCGCGGTCGGGGCGCAGCACTGAGCGGTTGTAGAGCGGCAGAGCGTGGCCGGGGCTGGATCCAGGTACGAGTGAAACGCCGGGGCCGGCAGTGCCGGGTTGATTTCCCTTCGCAGGGTCAGTCCAGCCCCGGCCACGCGCCGCTGCAGATGTGGTCGCGAATGCACAATTGGGCGGACTTCATTGCATGCTGACAATCGGGTATACTGACAGGACTCTTGGGTCCGACGAGTTTTTCCCGGTTATCGTTCATGCCAGAATTCACAGCTTCAACAACGCTCCGGTGCTCCGCTGCAGCGCTACGACAGTATCTTGGAGCGACGGCAAAGATCCCGTTGATCAGCGATCCGGAACTGGAACTGGAGGTGCTTGAGGCCCCCGATCAGGTGACGGCTGACGCCATTATCGAATTCCGGATCACGGCCTTCGGCTTCAAGCAGCGAATGCAGCATCGGTATACAGAAGTCGGCGATACCGAAATCGTGGCGGAACAGGTCGAAGGCCCAACGCGGACATGGGTCCATCGCCAGTCGATTGCGGTCAATGACGACGGCACGTGTGTGCTGACGGATCATGTCGAATTCGAACCTCCCGGAGGCATGATGGGCTTCGTATTGACAGAAGCCAGCATTCGCGAATCGCTGGAAGACGGAATGGTGTTTCGCTACGAAGCTCTGCGCGGATTCCTTGAGACCTCAGGTGACTGATTGACGGCTGCCCCATGACTCCTCGTCTTCCACAACAGCGGCCCCCCACCACCTCGCCACCAACTGTTTCAGCAGCCCTGTTTCTGTGCGTTGTCTGTGGCGGTGGATTCTTTGGATTGCTGGGAATGGTTTTCCCTGGTGCCGGGCTGCTGGGTCTGACACTTGTCGTACTGGGCCTGCTGTTTGTGGCGCAGTACTTCGTGTGGGGCAAATGGCTGTATGCCTACGTCGTCCGCAAAGAGCAGGAAGCCGAAGCGTCAGCGCGAGCCAAAGCAGGTGAGTCGGATCACGATGCATGAGCGTTCCACGTGGAACGTTCGTAGCACGAACAGCCATATTCTACAGTAGTTTACAGAACAACGAAGCTACTGAAGGTCGGCTTTTGCTTCGCTAAAGGGCGTATGGACAAACGGAACGCTGTTTCGCCGAGCGAAAGGAAACTATGCCATTCTGCAACCTCACCTAACTGACGCCTGCCACTGGAATTCCAGGGCCACTTCGTCCAGGATCCCTGCTTCATCAATCACCAACTGCACTGCATTCAATGATCCGACGCTATTCAAGACAGGAATTACTGCTGGTAGGCATGGCACTGCTGCTGGGAATCGCGTTTCGTGGTCTGCATTCTGATCAGCTGGCCATTGAACATTTCGACGAAGGCATTTATGCCTCCGCTGCGTGGTACGACAGTGAGGCCGGGCAGCCATGGCCGATGCGTCATCTATATGCTCCCCCGCTGCTGCCGAAGACGATCCAGGTCCTTTCTGCGATCCCGGGCCTGTCGTCGGTGGCACCATTCCTGCCGTCGATGCTGCTGGGCAGTCTGACAATCCTGTTGCTGTGGTGGCTGGGACGTTGCATGTTCGGCCAGTCTGCGGGACTGCTGCTTGTCTATGTTGTGGGACTAAGCGACTTTCATATTTTGTTCTCTCGGATGGCGATGACCGACGTTCCAGCGCTGTTCTGGATCTCGCTGGCGGTGGGAATCGGGATGCACGGACTTCAATCGCGGTCCGTCCGCACAATGGCCCTGGCCGGATTGTGCGCGGGCATCGCATGGTGGACCAAGTACACCGGTTGGCTGGCTTTGGCGATCCTCCTGAGCGGCGCTGGTTTCTGGTGGATCCTTGCAGGTCGTCGAGAAATTTCAGCAGGGCAGCTAGTGAAGTTACTGGCCAGCACGGTTGGAGTTGCAGTTCTGGTGTGGCTGCCGTGGTATCTGATGCTCAGTAGTGTCGGCGGATATGCAGCCGTCGCAGCTAACCACAGGGCGTACCTGGTCGGCCTGGACGGATGGCAGAATCGCCTGGCCAGTCATATGCTCTACCACTTCCGATTCGACAGCTGGCTTGGCCCCGCATCCATCGGACTGGGCCTGCTGGCGGCCGGAAGTCGACGCTGGATAGAACTAAGGCGTTCCACGTGGAACGCCGCGCCGGTCGCTGCTGCGGATTCTAAGGCGAGTGCAGCGGTGGCAGCATATCCGTCGCCGGCGATACTGGTTCGATTCGTCGCAGCGGCGATCGTGCTTGCAGTGGTCGCGGCCGGAATTGGTTCTGCGGGGCTGCTCACGTGTCTTGGGATTGGCGGTATGGCGGGCATGTTTCTGTGGCCCACCCTGCAGCAATTGCACCGCCGCAGGGTGAACGACGATCGATCTGCGGTCGTCCCCGGAGCCGAACCATATTACGACGCCGATCTGAACAGCGCTGCCAGCATCGACCCGACGCTCAGCATTTGCATTCTGTTGGCCTGGTTCAGCGGCATGCTGCTGACGACCCCCATGTATCATCCCTTTCCAAGGCTGTCTCTGCCGCTGCTGGCCTCCATCTGGCTGGCTGCTGCGGGCGGTATTACCTGGTGGATGGAAGCCAACATCAACGTGGCAAGACGGGGGAACGCGGTTACTCTCACCAGAGTGCAGGCTGCCATGAAACGCCTTGTCATGGGAATGATCCTGATTGCCGTCGCAATCACACTCACAGGGATTGGCCAACTTCGACGTCCGCTGGTGTGGCAGAACCGAACCTCTCTTCGGGATGCATCATGGCATATTGCCAGCGTTGTTCTGAAGGACGTCAATGGCGATTTTAAACACACTGATCCTTCGACGGTCGTTCCCACCGACTCGATCATCAGTCCGAACCCGGCGGACGGTGCCAATGACGAGCAGAACCCGGAAGCGACCAGTCTGGATCAACTGGAAAAGGAAGTGGTGTCACCATTCGACACCACCCAACCGCTGGCAGACGTGTTTCAACCAGAATGTGTCGTCCACGCCTTCGGCGAACCGGGGGTCCTTGGGCACCTGCACGCAGCAGGATTGAATGTAGGTCCGGTTCAGGATGTAGCGATCACTGCGGCGTCACTTCGGGGGAAAGAGCTACCGACGTATTTGATCATCGGTCCCAACGCGCTGCGCACACCGGGCATGCTGAATGACTGGGCGGATAAGCAATATCGATATCGCCACATTGCCGATTTCCATTTCGTTCCCAGCGAAGTTGTACTTTACAACTTATTCTCTGCTGAGTGGGTTGGCCAACACCCCGAATGCCGAGTGCAAAAACTCGAATTGTATCGGCTGAAGTGAAGCGGCGGCCGGCCACCGGCGCGATGAAGTCAGAGCTGTTCACTTATTGTCGTGAACGATACTGGCTCGTGCTTTGTCACAGGCAAAAGTTAGGGTGGAAGCACTCCCCGGAAAAGGGGGGGCAGGTACCAAAAATGCGAAGCACCCTTCGGGCCGTTCCGGTTTTTGGTACCTGACCCCGTTTTCCTTGCCAACCCTGAAACCTGGCTGTGACAAAGCACTCGTGGGAGGAACAGAACGGCAATTGAAAAGCGATCTTCGCGGCCACAAGTCAGCGTGAAATACTGTAGCGCCGCACACACAGATGCCGAGAATCGGCTGACTCCGGATGCCGGAATTTGTGCCATTAATCAGCAAAATCTGCCTATTCTTAACGGATCTGTGTTAGGACGGTCGATATTCAGCGTTAGAGTGTGAGGTCCTGCTTCGGGACGGCTTACCAGCTACTCCGCGACTCCCCGGCATTTATTCCCTCCCACTTCTGTTGACGTCCCGTTTTGGGATCAACGCTCACCCTGTTTCTGAACCGGTCTGACGGTCATCCTGGATTGCAGTTTGCGAAGTGTTTCGCACGCATTTTCGACCAGAATCCGACGGTGCAGTACCTCCCTGTTGGAGGTTCACAAATCATGTCTCGTGATTATTACACAATAGAAGAGCTGACTCGTCAGCTCGGCAAAGAACGACGTGTTGTCGAGAAACAGGTCAGCCGCGGCTACATTCCGGGCCGACGTGTCAGTGGAGAATGGCGGTTCAATAAGACAGAAATCACGAACTGGCTGGAACTGGAAATTCCTCAGTTCAACCAGGCCGACCTGGCGGTTCTGGAACGATCTCAGCACTCAATAGAGGTCGCGGCACATTCGCCGGTCAGCAGCCTGCTGCATCCGGATCTTGTGGCAGTTCCACTGGACGCGGGAACAAAACCGTCTGTGCTGCAGCAACTGGTGGAAACAGCTGGTCGCACATGGCAGGTGTTCGATTCGTCCGCCATCCTGCAGGCAGTCCGACAGCGCGAAGATTTCGCGTCGACGGGGTTCGACGGCGGCATCGCAGTTCCGCATCCGCAGAGCCGCATGCCCGATGCGTTAGGCGAGCCGTTAATCGCGTTCGGCCGAACAGTCTCCGGCATCCCGTTCGGTGGTCCTCGGCGGCAGCTGACAGACATGTTCTTTCTTGTGCTGTCGCGAGACAGTAACACGCACCTGAAGATCCTTGCTCGACTGGGCCGTCTGTTTCAGACGCCCGATTTTCTGCACAATCTGCGAGCAGCAGAAAACAGTCTCGACGCATACCATGTGATCATCGATGCGGACGCGGCGCTTGAGAAATAATCAGCAACCCACGCCGTCATTCAGGCCCGGGATTCGTGCTGCGGGACGTCGCCTTGTCCGTAACACCGCGTGAATTATTCCTTTGTGAATCCGGGATTGTGCTGTGGCCTTCAACACCGTCGGTCGCGGACTCCGCCTGGATTTCCTTCAACAGCTGCTTTGCGGCTTCCTGTTCGGGAAATGCGATGTAACTGCTGAGCGAATTCTGCAGCAACTGTCTGGCCAGGTCGCGCCGTCCGCGGTTCCTGAAGATGACTGCGGCAAAGTAGCCGATCTGCGGTGATACTTCACCGCTGGTGATCACTTGCTGAATAATGCGTTCTGCCGCGGCAGTCCTTCCGAGTTTATCCAAACCGTAGGCCAGGGTCGCCGCTGCCTGTCGCCCGACAACCGTACGGACATCCGTGTATCACTTTGTACCAACAGGGTGAAAGTTCGTTTTATTAAGGGATTAAGCAGGTTTTCAGGGGATTTGCACTAACCTGATTCCCAGCCAGATACTGCGGCTAAGTCGCCATCTTTGAACTTGGATTTCAAGTTCCTCCACTTCATCCGACGCTGAACACCGAGTCCTATTGCCCCAAGTGAGAGCAAAAGAAGACTCGAAGGTTCAGGAACGGTGGCACTCAACGCGATGCCGTTGAATCCATCGATTGCCCCCGCGAATGTGCCTGAGCCATCGCCACCCGAGCCATTTCGGCCACGGACACACTGCAACCATTGGGGCCGGACGGCAGTGAACTGGTGGATCTGACGACATGGGGACTGGGTATCGTGCGACTGGACATGTTACCGACCGTGGACATCAGCGGATTGACAGCAGCGGAACAGGAAGCTGTTCGAGCGGAAATCGCAAAGGTGTCCGACAACCTGATCGTGACTGCGACACGCAATCGAGCAGGTATTGACCTGTACGGCGTCGGCGGAGCGGGCGACGAAGACAACCGCGGCATTCACATCATCACGGAAAGCGAGATCCTGATTCTAGCCGAAAACACGGTAGACTCATTGCAGGATGGCGGCAACATCAGTCTCTACGGCGTTGGTGGCGCAGTTCCGTCCGGTGGACTACTGCAGTCTGCCAACGTCATTCAGATCGACAGCAACGGCATCACGGATAGACTGCTGGAGGTCGACATGTCGGCCGCTGACCTGCCGCGACTGGCGACTGATGTATATGGTGAAGACAGCGACGGCATCTTTACTCAGAGTGATTCAAGGACGGTTATCCGATCCGACTTCGTTGAGCCGTTCGTACCGGCCGCACCAGCAGGTGCAGACTGGGGAGGCCCGGTCCACACCGACTCAGCGGACCTGCTGGTAGCCCGCCGGGACATTGAAGTGATCGGGGTCGGTGGAGTGGGAACTGGTGAAAACAAAGGGGTCAATCACAACGCCGGGACCGGGCTGTTCTATGGCAGCGAAAATGCGAATATCCGCATCGACGGAACGTCTGGCGGAATGCCGGCCATCATCGGCCAGCACCTCATTGTGAACGCCGCCGCAGCAGGCATTGCGAACGCCTCCATCATTGATGCGGTTTCAGATCTGTATGGTAACGAAAACATCGGCGTCGAGCTGGAAGGCGGGGAGATTGAGATTGCTTCGTCCGGCTTGAGTATTTCGGCACCAAATTCCAAAGTCAGCGCCGTATCCATCCTCGGAACTGGCGGCAACGGCTCGTTTGCAAACATCGGCGTTGATATCCATGCCGATGAACTGATTGACATTTCGTCTCAGGTGGGCAATGTTGCCGTTATCGGCAGCGGTGGCGGATTCCCGACAGCTGTGATCACAGATGCCAGTGCAGCGATCGATTCGGTCAACGAATTGCCAGGCCTCACGCCCGCTCAGATTGCTCAGCTTGAACCAGGTGCCAGCACTGGACATATCTATGGCCGCTTCAACTACGGAATTCACACAGACGCAGTGTTGACACAAATCGGCTCGTACTATGATGAGCCGGACATCGGCGATCCGGCAGATGGCCTGACCGGAGTCCATGCCTATGGGTATCGAAACGGAATACAGAATCGCAATCCGTTCTTCCTGGGGCCGGGGACAGTGGCCAAAGGCACGCCGAAAACGGATGCCAGCGAGGGATTCGTACGGGTCAATCGTCTGGACATTCCGGAGATCATGGCTGGGCAGGCGGGCGCAGGAAGTGACGGGCGCGTCGAAGGCCGCGAAGTTGTCGTCGCCGGTCGCGGCGGGACTGGCCAGGACGACAACGAAGGCATCCTGCTGGAGGGTACCGACCCCCGTATCCTGTCACTGGACGCAGATGTCGACGTCGATGGCCTGGGCGGCGGCATACCGGATGAGGTTATCGCCGCGCTAAACGCGTCGCACCCAGGACTGCTGTTCGACGCAAGCATCTCCAACCTGTATGGCATCGACAACCACGGCGTGCAGATCGATGGATCGGGCAGTGGCATACAGATCGGTGACGAAGGCAACATGGAAGTCAACGGTACGGGTGGGCAGGGCTTCGCCGACAACAAAGGCATTCTGATCCTGGGCCAGAATCTGTACGAGGCGGAGGAAGGCGATATCATCATGGTCGGTACCGGTGGAGGAATCCTGGAGACCTTCAACGGTGAATACGACGCGGCCGCGAACCCCGGCACACGAGAAGCCAACTACGGCATTCAAGTCGGTTCCGGTTCGATCATTCTGTCTAACTTTGAAGCCGTATCAGTCGACAGTCCCTACGAAATGAAGATGGATGGTCTGCTGGTTCTGGACGGTCAGGTTGGCAATAACCAGGGACTGGGCAACGACGAAATTGGTGAAATCAGGGACATTTCCGCGGCATCCTACGACCACGACCTGGGTGCCGTCATTCTGGACGGCAGCCCTCGCGTTACGCCGATTGTTGATAACGCCGGTGTGCTGATCAGTGTAGGCAGCGTTATTTCAAACGATGCCGACATCGATATCTTTGCTAACCTTGATCTGCTGATTCGGGCAGAGAGTTTTGTTGAAGCGACCGGAGACGGTGATGTGGCTGCGGTCGCCACCAGAATCATCGAAGTCAATGGCGGATCGTTCATTGGTACTGGCGGACTGAAGTCAAATGGCGACCCGACACTGACCACTATCGCGTGGGATCAGGCTCCTGAAGCGGGTGACCACCTGGGAGACAAGCTCGGTCGCCTGAAAGTTAATTCCACCTCGTCCATCGGGGGCGGCGATGGTGCGGAACTCCGTCTATATGGCAATCGTCGAGGACCGAATCCGCAGCCGTTCGGCACAAATATTGTGGAACCACACCCAACCGGCTTCCCGTTCGGAACTCCTGCGTACAGTAATGAAATCGACGACGGAGCGAAGTTTGCAGCGGTGCCCTGGACTGACATCGAACGGAATAATCCCGGGCCAAACAATCCTTCGTTGCCCGTGGTCAATTCCGGTGATCACAACCTCGAATTCTGCACATGGGAACAGGAGCAATGGGGCGTCACCTTTGATCTGGCCAACCGACGATCAGTTTCTGACAGTGACCGGTTTGGCATGACTCAGGCACCAACCGCCTACAACTTCGGGAACCCCGACGGCGTCCTGGGCTACAATGATGAGTATGTCTTCTATTATCCGGGACGAGACCTGCACGGACCGCAGGGGTTTCCAGTCGACATGTGCCCAACACTGCCGTTCAGTTGTTACCTGCGTGAACACATCGGCCCGATGAGCTACGAAGAGATGATGCAGTCCCTCTTTCCTGGTCCTGGGAGCTACATCCGCTATGGCGCAGGGTGGAAGGGTGCTACAGGTGGTGCCCTTGGAAGCGGCAGTTTCTCCGCGTTTCTGAATGCTCCCTTCACCGTGGCTGGTCCGGGAGGAGTTCCCGTAACATTGCAGGGACTGGGTGAGCTATTTCAATTCTTTGAAAAGGCAACGTCCGGAACATACTCCATCAGCGGCAACGACGTTGCAGAATCTGCTGCGGAGGAAAACGGTGACGGCTTTCAGATGAATTACGAACACGACACCAGCAATCCGAAGTGGCGTGAAGTGCTTCTGCAGATATTGCCGGGAAGCGAAATATTGGCAGTTCCGGTAACGACAGCAACGGACCAACCAGAACTAATAATCCCTCCGTTGTTGAGTGACGAGTAAACTGACTGCAGACACCAACCTGAAATTAGCGGGCGACCGGCGCTGCAGCTCCGGTCGCCCGTCTTCATTTCGACACTGCTCCAGGGACACGCGGGCAGCCAAATCGCCAGGTCCTCCCAGCTGACAGCAGCAATTCCGTTCGCCAGTTGACAGATCAGCAAACACAGCGGTACCAGTCGAAAGATCTCTTTGAACGCCCCGTATGCCGAAAACAGTGCCTGACTGTTCAAGCATCAGCATCGACGACTATACTGATGCCTCGACCATTTCTCTGGAAGACGTATCCCCACGCATGTCAACCGATCTGAAGCATTCGCCAAAATCGCATCCACCGCAGCAACCGCCTGCTTATGTAGTGCGTTACGGGACGATGCGACACCTGGGTGAGTTTTCCTCAAAGAGACAGCACACGATTCGCCGTGGCGATGACGTCGTCGTGAGGTCCAATCGTGGCGTGGAATGGGGGACGGTCCTGTGCGATGCCAATGAAAACACCCTGGAATGGCTCGGAAAAAACGTGATTACCGGGCGAATCCTGCGTCTTCCGACGGACGAGGATCGGCGTTCGCAGGAAGAAGTGTCGGTTCGGGAAAAGACGTTCTTTGCCGACGGGCAGAAGATGATCAACGACGACAGCCTGCAGATGCAGCTTGTTGATGTCGAACAGGTGTTCGGTGGTGAACGAATCGTGTTCTATTACCTTGCCGAAAAGCGAGTCGACTTTCGAGAACTCGTCAAGTCCATGGCAAAGAACTTTAACACCCGCATCGAAATGCGACAGATTGGCGTTCGTGACGAAGCGCGACTTCTTGCGGATTACGGAGACTGCGGAAAGCCGGTTTGCTGTAACACGCATCTGCGGGAAATGCCTCCTGTGTCCATGAAGATGGCCAAGATGCAGAAGGCGACCCTGGACCCCAATAAGATTTCAGGGCGTTGTGGACGTCTGAAGTGCTGTCTGCGCTACGAATACGACACGTATGAAGCTCACCGCAAGGAATTACCGAAGGTTGGCGCAACGGTCGTCACCCGTGAGGGACAGGGAAGGGTTATGGCCCAGGAGCTGCTTGTTCGGAAACTTTTGGTTAGTTTGGAGGACGGTCGACGTGTAATGATGGATCAGTCCGATATCGTTACTGTCGTATCTCGCGGAAATCACGACAGGAAAAGTCGGCCGCAGCCCGAACCGGAGCAAAATCCCGAATAGGGGCTTCTGTCGACCGGCCCGAGATTGTATTATCACGGATCGGGCATTCTCGCTCTCGCCACTTAACTACCCAGGTTGTCACGAGATCCTCTTCATGACACTTGTCCATAAGTCATCCCAACGACGCACTTATCACGCAAACGCGTATCAGTTCGTGTTTTCAGCTCTCCGTCATGCGCAGGAGAACCTGGGCCGGGACCGCAGCAACGAAAACACGGGACACGTTTCTGCGCGCGAACTGCTGAAAGGCGTTCAGGAACTTGCTCAGGAACACTTCGGATTGATGACCGTTCCAGTCTTTTCGGACTGGGGCATTACCGCCACCGAAGACTTCGGCAAGATTGTCTTTGAGCTGATTGAGGCGGGCGAGATGCGGCGGACGGACGACGACCACCTGGAGGACTTTGTCGACGTCTACGACTTCCAGAAAGCCTTCGTGGACGACTACGAAATCGACACCGCCCACGCCTTCAGCCGCAGCTGATTTCCATCGCCGCCGGGACACGCTAAGCTCTGTGTAAGGTTTGCGCCTGCGCGTCAGGAATAAGTCCGCAATACAAGCTCGAAGCGCCAGCGAGTGAGTCTCGTGCGCTTGTGAAATACACTTGCTTGCGCCGCGTGCTTATATCAGAAACGGCCCAGCCTCATGAGTACCCACCTGTAGATCTGTTCGTTTTCGGTCGAAATCCAACAGCTCAGAAGAAAACATTCCCGCCAGCGAAAAGCAATGCTATGCCCCCAAGCCCTCGGTCACGACAATCCTATTCGGGCCAACGAGTATTCGCCATTTTGGTCGCGTGCGGTGCCTGCCTTTCTGCTCCCTTGCCGAATGCATCAGGTGATGAAGTCGGTCGTACCGTCACGGCTGCAGACATGCCCCGGATTCCACATACCGACGCCGACAATGCGTTGAACACCTTTCGCCTGGCCGAGGGGTTTGGCCTGGAACTGGTGGCCGCAGAACCACTGGTCGGTGACCCCGTGGCCGCCTGCTTTGACGAATTCGGTCGCATGTTTGTCGCCGAAATGCACGGCTACCCGTTCTCGCAGGAACCGACAAAGCTGAATCCGAACGGTGGTGGGAAGAAGGACGCGGGTATCATTCGCCTGCTGGAAGACACGAATGGCGACGGGCGAATGGACCACAGCGTTGTCTTTGCCGCAGGCATCAGCTGGCCCACATCAATCTGCTGTTACAACGGTGGCGTCTTTGTGATCGCTCCGCAGTATCTGTATTACCTCAAGGACACAGACGGAGACAACAAGGCCGACGTTCGCGAGATCGTCCTGTCCGGCTTTGGACGCGACAACGTCCAGGCTGTCACGAATGGTCTGCAATGGGGACTTGACAATCGAATCTACTTCGCTGCCGGCCGAAACCCACGAACTCTGTTACACCGGGGCCAACCGCTGCCCGTCCGTGGCGGCGTTGATCTGCGATTTGACCCGAAGACAGAAACCTTCGAATTGGTCACAGGCGGACTGCAGTTTGGTCATTCCATGGACGACTGGGGCACGCGTTTCGTCTGCAGCAACAGTAATCATATTCAACAGGTCATTTTCCCGCAGGGCTATCTGACGCGCAATCCGTATCTGGTCGCGTCAGGTCTGATTCGCAGCATCGCCGCCGACGGTGCCAGCGCACAGGTATTCAGAATCAGCCCGCCGGAACCATGGCGCATCGTTCGCCAGAAATGGCGAGCCGCCGATAAGGGTTACAAGCTGATTATCAACAGCGACGGCGGCTGGGAATTTATTCCGCTGGACCCCACGAAGAAGAAAGGCGCAGTGCCCACAGAATATCCGGAGGGGTATTTTACGTCGGCGACCGGCATTACGATCTATCGAGGCAATGCCTATCCGCACAGGTATCACGGTAACGCGTTTGTCGGCGACGTTGGAGGAAACCTTGTGCATCGCAAGATCCTGCACACAGACAGCGTCGTGTATCGAGCTGATCGTGCGGATAAGGGGCAGGAGTTTCTGGCCTGTACGGATAACTGGTTTCGCCCCGTCAACTTCGTGAACGCCCCGGACGGAACGCTGTACGTCCTGGACATGTATCGCGAAACCGTCGAACATCCCTATTCGATTCCTGATGAGATCAAGGAATTCCTGCATCTGACCAGCGGCCATGACAGAGGCCGGATCTACCGGCTGGTCAGTCCGGACATGAAACGAATTCGTCCCGTGAATATCGCAGCACTGAGCGATCGTGACCTGGTCCGGCAATTGGATTCTGACAACAGCTGGAACCGAGACACAGCTCAACGACTACTGTGGGAGCGTCAGAATCCGAACACGATTCCTCTGGTTGAATCATTACTGACCGAAGCGCAAACACCGCAGGGACGGATGCACTGTCTGTGTACACTGGACGCATTGAAGGTACTGACACCGCAGCACATCAGAGCGGGACTGACCGACGCCCATCCCCGCGTTCGAACTCACGCGGTGCGGCTGTCAGAGCGGTTTCTGCGTAAATCTCCGGACCTGCTTGAGGCATTGCTTCCGCTGTGCCGTGACGACAGCGAACACGTTCGATTTCAGTTGTCGTTTTCTCTTGGCGAGTCAACGGCTCCCGCTGCGATTGACGCTCTTGCTCTGCTGGCCAGGGATCCGCGGAACGGTCGTGACATCAGAACCGCACTGCTGTCGTCAGTTGGACGCACGGCTGACCAGCTTGCCGCAGCATTGCTGACTGATCCAGCTGCGACCACACAGAATCACGTACGCAACATCATCTCCGAATTGGGTCTGATCATTGGGGCCAACCCGGACGCATCTCAGTCGCTGATGCTGTTGGCAACAGTCAGCAGTAAGTCGCACTCGCTGGCCACGCAGCAGCTGGTTCTTGCGGCGCTGGGGGAAGGACTCAGTCGACGAGGAACTTCAGTCACGTCGCTGCTGGCGGATGACGCCGTATCCGTGAGCCTGCGAAATCAGGTGCAACAGCTCTTCACGAAAGCCGCCGCCCTGGCCGCCGACGACAGCCGGAATGAAGCCGATCGTGGGCTGGCCGTCAGACTCCTGGCGTACGCTGACTTCGGTACGGCTGTACAACACCTGCCGAATTTTCTTTCATCACGAACGCCTCAGACCCTGCAGGAAGCAGCAGTGAATGCGATGGCGGTACACGAATCGGATCGTGTGGCAAAGCTGCTGCTGGCCGGCTGGCGGAGCTACAGCCCACAGGTTCGTCGAAACGTCGTGGACGCGTTGATCTCCACGACTCCGCGAACACGGGCACTGCTGAGCGCGGTGGAAGCAGGTGAGGTCAAACGCGGAGACATCGAACGGGATCACAAACAGGTGCTGCTGTCCCATCGGAGCAGTGATATCAAATCCAGAAGCAGCAAACTGTTTGGTTCTGAAATCGTCACCAACCGTTCGAAAGTCGTGGCTGCCCATCAGCACGTCCTGACGCTGCAGGGACGCGTTGACAACGGACAACAGGTTTTCAGGAAGATCTGTTCCTCGTGTCATAAGGTTGGCGATGTGGGGCATCAGGTGGCGCCAGACCTGGCGTCTGTGAAAAATAAATCCGAGGCTGATCTGCTGCTGGCAATTCTGGACCCTAATCGCGAAGCTCAACCCAACTTCAACACCTACACAGTTGTGACGGAACAAGGTCGCTCGTTCACCGGCATCATCGCCGCGGAGACAGCCAACAGCATCACTCTGAAACGCGCCGAAGCAAAACAGGACGTTGTTCTGCGCACTAACATCGATGAACTGATCGCCAGCGGCGTGTCGCTGATGCCGGAGGGTCTGGAAAAGGACCTGAAACCCCAGGATCTTGCAGACGTAATTGCCTTCGTCAAATCAATCAAGGTGGCTACGGTCAAATGAGCACCAACGGCTGAGGCGATGGTCTACAGCGGGCACAACCTGACGTCCTTGAAGGTTGCACTGTTTCGTCGTCACTGAGACGATAAGAACGGATGTGAACATGCACCACGAAATGTCACTTCTCCTCCGGGAAAGTGAATCATCGCACGTGACTTTCACACTCGTACAAAGTAACGATTTCGGTACATCCATAACGCGATCAGCCAAAACACAACAAAGGTCGCCGTCGGAGCCAGCATGGCACCGATACCGTTGGGTTCCAGACACCCTTCTCCAAAGAACTCCGACAGCAGCCCTGTGAAATGCGTGTGGACGACTCGCTGCCCCACCCACGACACAAGCAGCTGCCCCATCATATACATAACGAGAGAGTTCATTCCGACAACGACCAGCGGGAACGCAAGTTTACGCAGCGGAAGAATGTCAAACACCAGATAGAATGTCGCCAGCATTCCCATCACATAGCCTCCGCTGAACAATACCCAGCTGGGCGTCCAGATGCGTTTCACGATCGGACAGACGGTGTGGTGGGCGAGAATGCCCAGCCCGAAACAGATCGCTGCTGCCAGAATCAGTGTCGCCAGCTTCTTGCCTGTGCTGGCCCGCCCCATCAACAGCTGACCACAAAGAATGCCCAGCAACGTTGTCGCGATCGACGGAATAAAGTTGAGCGTGACATAACCTCCCGAGCTGAACGTGTACCGTTCCGGATTGGAAAACAGCCACCGCCGGAGCAGTCCCTGTTCAGCCGCCACTGAAATCGTTGTGGCGGCGTCCTCTTTTTCGCCAGTATCGTCGGCGCTGGAGTTGGAGGATGCCGCAGGTTCGGACGATTCGCCCGCGGCAGGCACCCGTGCATCCTCAGGAGTTCGCAATATGTTCAGAAACCACTCGTCGAAAAAGTACGCGGCGTTCGCATTCTTTGACCAGGCCGCAAATTTCTCCAGGTCGCCTTCGTAGATCTCACGATCTTCGAGGGATGCCTTAACGGCCGCGTAGTCATAGTCAGCGGGCGGGGGATTCCAGACAAAGAAGCCCCAATACCCCACCAGAACCAACGCCAGTGCCCCCAGCTGAACTGAAGTCGACCGCCCCAGCAGCAGGTAGGCAAAAACATAACCCAGACCGATCTGTGCCAGCACGTTAGTAAAGATCCAATTGGTAGAATCAGAGTTCTTTGACGCCAGGAACACGCCCATCAGAGTAAGAACAATGGCTCGAAACACTGCGTGCAGCAGGCGGCGGGTATTTGAACTGCCCATGGCGCCGCGTCGAGCGTACGAAAACGGCATCGCGACGCCAACCATGAACATGAACGATGGTTGAATCAGATCCCAGAATGAAACTCCGCCCCACCCAGTGATGCTCTCCCACGGTGGATGCACAAAGTGAGGTTTCAGACGTTGAAACGTTTCATAATCCCAGATTTGCCAGACCGAGTTATCGGGGGCCAACTTAGCAAGGCGAGCGATGCCAAAGCCACTGGCTGCCAGCATCGTCATAATGAAACCGCGATATGCGTCCAGTGACACCAGTCGTTTCGGCGGCGCAGGAACACTTCGCTTCTGAGTGGAAGTCTTCCTGCTGACAGGTGGTGCTTCCGTGGGATTGGCGGATTTCTTCAGGCGATAAGTATCGGCCACGGTAAATGCAATCTGTTGGAGGTAGGAAGGCAGCGGTGGGAACGAATGCCAATGGCATACTATCGTACCGTGAATGTTGTCCCGTCACGAACTACAGAGTTTCACGCTGACTTGTGGCCGCGAAGAGCGATTTTCAATAGCAGTTTTGTTACTCCCACGAGCCAGTATCGTTCACGACAATAAGTAAATTGCATCTAATGCTAATGCGATCGCCGGATCTTTGTCCACAGATTTCACGGATTGCGGGGAAGAATTTCAACGTGCCCGTCTTCCCACGTCCGCGCAAAATCTGTGTAATCTGTGGCCATCAACTCCTCGCACAGTACCATGGACAGAGTTAAATGCAGGACGTCTCCAACGCAGCTCTTCCCCCGAAATGGAAAAACCTGATCGTGGCAGCACGCAGCGCGCGTGCTCATGCCTATGCGCCGTACTCAGAATTTGCCGTTGGTGCGGCCGTGCTGACGAAAGCGGGTGACATCTTCGCTGGCTGCAATGTCGAAAACGCTTCGTACGGCCTGACAATCTGCGCCGAGCGGACCGCGGCCTGTGCAGCGATTGCAGCCGGGCAGCGGGATCTTGTGGCAGTTTGTATTTCGTTGATCGGAACTCCCGTGCCATGCGGCGCGTGTCGGCAGTTCCTGAACGAATTCAACCCGTCCATGACGGTGTTACTGGACAATCCCAACACCTCGGCAGACACCGAACCGGAATGTGTGCTGCTGTCTGAACTGCTGCCTCGCGGATTTCGACTGGAACGCTGATTCCGCTGATCGAAGCGTCATGCAGCGCGGCGGAGGAATTCTGACGTGGCGGGCATGTCGATATCAGACGGACGGGCAGCAGGGAACTTCAGCACCTGCAGACCGTATTCCTGCATCTGCATTTGATTGCTGTAAATCGGATCGTGCCAGTCGCCGATTCGTCCATCGCGTACGGCTTCCACCATCTCTCGCACGCCTTCGGACACGTCAATGCTGGCCTCAAAGCCCAGCGTCGAACGAATCTTGGCAAACGAAACCCGGTAGCTGCGGGGATCACTGTCGTCACATTCCTCTTTGATCGTTGTCCCTGGCACGTGCACGGAGACCATCCGGCCAAGCTCGCTGATTGTGTAGTTCTGGCTTTCGTCACCGACATTGAAGATTTCGCTGCCCACGCGATGCAGGGGAGCCTCCAGACAGGCGTGGCAGGCGCGAGCCATGTCTCGCACGTGGATGAAGGGACGAGCGTAATGTCCGTTGAAGACGCAGATCTCGCCATCGGTCACTGCTTTCGCGCTGAACAGATTGGCAACAAGGTCGAAACGTGGTCGATGCGACAGGCCGTAGGCGGTCCCGAAACGCAGCATCGTCGGCTGAAAGCACTCGTCCGCCGTTTCCATTAGCGCCTGTTCGGCATCGATTTTTGTTGTTGCGTACAGTGATACTGGATTCAGAGTTCCATTTTCACTGATCGCTCCAATGCCATCAGACGCGCCGTAGACGCTGCATGTGGACGCAAAGACAAAGCGGGAGATGCCGTTGGCACGGGCCAGTTGTGCCATCATTCTGGCAGCTTGATAGTTGACCGCAATGGTTGTGTTCTCGTCAATCGCACACGCCGGATCGCCAACAATCGCGGCCAGATGCACGACCGCATCCATGTCTCGCAACGCTTTGGTCACGTGTTCAATGTTGCGGAAGTCTCCCTTTTGAACCTGCAGGCGTTTGTTGGTGAGCAGTTCCTGCAACGGATCCAGTCCGAACAATTGCAGATCCAGCACCCGCACCCGGTAGCCGGAATCCAGCAGCTGCCGTACAAGCTCTGAGCCGACATAACCGGCTCCCCCCACGACCAGAACGGATTCGATATGAGCCACTCCACGCGATTCCGACTTTGGAATCAGGTGAAACCACGACGAGATCGAATAGCGTGAAACCCGTACCAGCGCGACGCCCGCGAAGAGCATCGACCATGCCGGGATTCCAAGTTCCAGTGCCGGCAGGGGCCTTCCCAGCACGAGACTTCCAAAGCAGAAGTGCAGGAAAAACCCAGCCACACAGGATTTGGCAGTGGCGATCAGCCGGTCAGGCAAACGGCCGCTGGGCACGGGGCGATAGACGCCTGTGAGCGTCAGCAGAGCAATTGCCGTCAGGCAGAACCACGCTGCGTTCATCAGATAGGTTGAGTTGACTCGCTCGGCGACAGCACCAATGGGGTCCGCCGACGACAATTGATGACTGGTAAACAGTCGGCACAAGGACGCTGCGATCAACGCAAGATTTGCAATTGTAACGTCAACACTCATTCGAGACGCAACCGCCGTCCATCCGGCCGAACCGAACAGTCGAAAGCGAAACGCGCTGATGAGGGAATCCTGTTTGACGGAGGTTCGCCGTTCCACGTGGAATTCCTTGGATATGAACTGAGCTTTCCGAGCGCATCGCATGAGATCGCCGATGTGACAATCGCCTGGAAAACCTGATGTCTCAAACTATTTATGGTCGGCAAACTAAGACGAAAACGGGGTTCCCCGACCAATGTCGGTTCGAAACATAGCCTTGTGGCGAGTGTCACGGCAGACCAGATCGCGCGTCGAAGCGTTGAATCAGTCCTCCCATGGGTTATCTCATAGAGTACGTCGGCGGCATCTGCGCAAGCGACGGCGGTTTTTGCCGATAGCATGATGCGAAGTTCGGCAGAATTCAGCGATACCGGCCCTGCTCAGCAATGGCACTTCGTCAAACTGCGTCAGCTGCTTGCACTGCGATAGTGATTCAGGGACCAGCGAAACACAACCCGCGCAATCAACATCCCCACGACAGCAGCCAGCAGAGAAACAACAGCCCAGTGTTTCTCTTCGAGAGTGTCCACGATAACACGAGCAGGCACCGTCACCACCAACAGGATTGGCATGACATAAGAGAAGCCACACTGCAGAATCTCACCAGCCTCAAAACGCGAATCATCGTATCCGTCGTAAATGCTGCGCGGGTATCTGGCAAAGACCGTAATGTAGAACCAGAAGTCGTATAGCCCCTGATTCCGTCCCAGAAAAATACTGGAACACGCAGTGACGATCATCAACGAATAAAAGAACATGACTCCCAGCGCAACATAGAACAGAAAGACGCTGACCTGAAGCACGCTTAGCGGCTCGCCGATTCTCCACAACGATCGTGTCAGCAGTCCCAATGCCAGCACAACCTGGCTGAGCATTGCCAGATTGATGCGTTCCAGTGATGCCAGAAACTGACTGTCGACCGGCTTGACCAACACAAAGTCCAGTCGCCCGGTGCGGATCTGTTCACTCAGATGGGCGCAATTCGGCATAAAGAACGTTTCCACGATTCCATTGATCAGCATGCCCGTTGCCATGAATGCGAAGTACTGATCTTTTGACCAACCGTTGATCAGCGGCACCTTCGAAAAAATGATTTCAAACAGGGCGATCTGCGCAAAAAACCAGAACGCTCGCGTGATAACCTGAATCAGGAAGTTGCCCTGAAACATCATCTCGCGAATCAAAGCGTTGCGGAAGAATGTTGAAAAAACGCGGAGGTGATACATCTGTCAGTTGTTTTTTACTTTCGTCCCCGGCCGATTCAGCATTCTGACGACGCAGGAAACGTTACCGGTATCTTATCACGAGCAGGCACATCATGTCAGTCGCGCGTCAGCGACCGACGCGACAATTCAGTCTTCAAACTGGGAGGCTAGTGCTTTGTCACAGGCAAAAGTCAGGGTGGAAGCATTCCCCGGAAAAGGGGGTCAGGTACCAAAAATGCAAAGCACCCTTCGGGCCGTTCCGGTTTTTGGTACCTGACCCCGTTTTCCTCGCCAACCCTAAAACCTGG
>JAAERP010000362.1 GCA_024230215.1 Fuerstiella sp.
AACCAACGCTTTGTCAGAACCAATTTTTTTGGGGGGGGGGTGGCGAGGAAAACGGGGTCAGGTACCAAAAACCGGAACGGCCCGAAGGGTGCTTCGCATTTTTGGTACCTGACCCCCTTTTCCGGCGAACGATTCAACTCCACGTTTGGCTGTGACAAAGCACCAGGCTCCTCTCGTTAACGATATTCTTCGATAGGGATGACACGGATGTTCTCCTTCCGCTCTTCATACATTGCTGCGCTGCCTCTCCTGATTCTGCTGGCCTCACACGTGCCGGCCGTTGCGAAGATCGAAGCGGTTCAGGGAAAACGTTACGACCTGACCACAAAGCATGGCCCCTGGATGATCATGGTGGCCGCCCTTCGTGATGTTCCTGCAGAGCGTCGCATTGACGGAGGGCTCAGCGCATGGGAAGCGGCAGACAAACTCGTCTATGAACTTCGGCTTAAGGGAATCCCCGCATACACATTCCTGCAGTCAATGGAAGTGGGACAGCTGGATGACTATTCGTCAGACGCCTCTGGACAGAACAAGCGGAAGTTCATTTCACGCCATGAAGCAATCGCCGTTTTGGCGGGGAACTTCAACTCGCCTGACGACAAGACGGCGAAGGTCATTTTGACATACGTCAAGAAGGAGTTTCAACCTTCATTTCTGAAGGAAAAAAGCAATGGTGGGATCTTCGCTGTGACACCTGGCAGACCCAGTCCATTAAGTCGTTCTCACATGACGGTGAATCCGCTGCGGTCAGCGTCGGACGTGAAACAAAACACGATCAACCCGCTGACCAGGAAACTGAACTCCAACATGGTGCATTCTCTGTTGAAGAATGAGGGAGAATACACGCTGCGCATAGCCACATTTCGAGGCAGTGCAATCACGCAGGTCGGTCACCACCCTTCCGAAAAGGCAGAGCGCCAGTTTAACAAGGCATTCGGCACCAATCTGGATGCATCCGGAACCAAAGCCTGGGAATTGACAGAGGCATTGCGTTCGGCCACAAAATCCGGCTACGATCAGAACTTCGAGGCTTATGTATTCCACGATCGCTATGAGTCGTATGTAACGATTGGATCCTTTGACAGCCCTAACGACCCCCGAATTGCTCAATACGGAAAGCGTTTTGGCGGTAAATACAAGGAACATCAGGGACGGGAAGTGCTGACTGCCGAACTGTTTACGCTGCCCCGACGTGTATCTCCCGCACGACCAGCGGAGAAACTCTGGATGTTTGACACCGTGCCACGACTGATCAAAGTGCCACAGCTACGTTGATCATTGCCGGTAAATCGCCTGCACCGCCAACGGTTTTCGGAGTGATCGCTTCTTCATCAAGTGTGAACTTGCCCAACCCTCGCTTCAAGGATATGCTGCCAGACGTACGATTCGCTGCGGCGAGCGTACGAGCCTCTGCCAGGCTCGCCTGAAGCAAATCAAGTTGACCCTACAGATTATACCCACAAGGGAACCTGCTCGATTCCGGCCGACTGTCACGCCGACCATGTTCGGATCACATGACCCGGTCGTCGGGTGCCCACCTTATCTGAAAAACGGGTCGTCAACACTGAATTGCTTCACGAGCAGGCAGAGGTTTTCCTTTTGCCTTGAGCCGTCGAGCAAGATCACAGAACAAGTTCAAAACGGCAGTGAGTGAGTCTTGTGTTTTTATAAACACACACTGGCCTGTGCTGTGCACTTGTGCGGAAACGGAAAAGGGTCGTGGGTGTGCACCAGCGGCGATAATGTCTTACTTCGTATCCGGCTGCAGGCCAGCGGTGCGGACCGAATTCCTGAAACCCGGGTCAGGAAGGCGTTGGTTCTGAATCCGCCGCCTGATGGAGTATCGAGTTGGAACGTTGGTGTGGCCAACGCGTGACCATGCGGCAACCGCCCACTTCGTTGCTGTCTGCCTGCACCGCACCTCCATGATGACCAAGAATTCGGCGCACCAGAGCGAGCCCCAGACCGGTTCCTGATCCCTTCTGTCGCAATCGAACGAAGGGCTCAAAAATCCGCTCTCGAGCCGATTCCGGAATACCGCAACCGTCGTCATCAACAGTGATAACAGCCTGGTTCGTATCCGTCGTCGCATCAATCACAACCTCCTTGTCTGCAAATCGAGCTGCATTCGCGATGAGATTTCCGATCGCGCGTTCCAGCATCATTGCATCTGCTCTGGCGACGACTGCGCCTGAAGACAGGCTGTCACCGACACGAAAGGCCACCTGGGGACATACTGGTGCATTCTTCTTAATCAATTCGTTCACCAGCGGCAGCAGAGGAATGTCCTCCAACTTGAGCTCAGGCACTCCGGTTTCGACTTTGACATAGCGAAGCAGTTCACCCACAAGTTTGTCCAGGTCCTCAGCTGCGGACTCCACAGCCTGCAGCCGAACCTCGCGATCCTCCTCGTTCTTCGCAGTTCGAATCAGATCTGTAGCGAACTGTATCCTGGATAATGGAGTCCTGAATTCGTGCGACACGGCCTGCATCAGTTCTCGTTGAGTCCTCAGCAGTGTTTCGGTGCGTGCCGCCACATGATTGAAGGCCCGAGCCATCGGCCTGGTTGAAGGCGTGCGGCTTTCATCAACACGCGCACCCAAATCACCAGAAGCAACCCGCATCGCCGTACTTTCGATCAAACGAAACTGGCGGGCGACTGGTCGCAGCAGAAATGCGATGGCGACGGCTGCAATGGCCAGAATTACAGCAATCCCAATAGCCACGTCCAGTTGATCCGGGCCAGCGAACTCGGGCAAAGGGCCAAAACTCAGAACGTCCGATCCGCTCTCCAGCATCGTTTTCAGCATGCCTCCCCGCGTTGTTGCGTGAAACACCACGTCGTCGCCTGCTTCGAAGCGTCCGGCAACGTATTCAGGAATATCGTTCTGCGGGATGATGCTTACCGGATAACTGAATCGGCTTTTCAAAAACTGCAGCATTTCGTCCTGCGACACATCCGGAAACGCGTTGAACGCACCGCGAGCCAGACGCACACCGCCACCGAGCGCCTGTTCCACCACGAGAAGGTTGTGTTGTCTGTTCTGCTGCTGCGTCTCAAAGTTCTGGACAGCGGCAGCCGCAACCAGAATGACCAGAACTCCCGCATAGAATCGAAGAAATAGCTGAGTCATGAATCACTCACCAGAAGGTAACCAACACCACGAATCGACTTGATACGCTGTGGATTTGTGGGGTCGTCGCCGATACGTTTTCGCAGGCGAGACACACGCAGATCGATGGACCTGTCCAACCCGTCGTATTTGAACCCATTCAGTGTCTGATAGATATGATCGCGGCTGAGCACTTGTCCGACATTGCTGGCGAGAAGCCACATCAGATCGAACTCGGCGGTCGTCAGGCTGATCGGCTGGCCATCAAGTTGAAAGCTCCGTTGACGGGAATCGATGGTCAGTCCTCCGACGCTGATCTGAGCCGGGGAATTCTGTTCACCGATTACTGTACTCTGTCTTAAGTGTGCTCGCAGGCGGGCCAGCAGCATGCGAGGCTTGATGGGCTTGCGCATGTAGTCATCGGCACCCACCTCAAGACCAACGATTTCATCCAGGTCGTCCCCCCGAGCCGTAAGAATCAGAATCGGTCCGCTGTAACTCCGGCGAACAGTCCTGCAGACAGAAATCCCATCCAGTCCGGGCAGATTGACATCCAGGATAACAGCATCCGCTGCTTCCCGCAAAATGCGATTCACCGCAGTGTCTCCGCGAGTTTCGATCATTACCTCGAATCCTTCGTCCATGAGGTAATCACGCATCATCGCGCCAAGGGCCTGGTCGTCTTCCACAAGAAGAACACGAAAATCCTGATCAGAAGTCATATACGTGAACCGTCGTGAAGAAATGTGTCTATTGAGCTCCGCGAGCGCGCATCATGCTGCACGATGGAACGGGGCTGGCTCTGCACAAGCTATACGATTCCGCGCTAACTGGGAAATCGTCTGTCAGCCGACAGCAATTCTCTCAATTCGTCTGAAAACACACACGACCGGCCACCGGCTCCGGCAGCCCGGAGATCATGCCGCGCCCGCGTTGTCGGCCGCGATCATCGGAAGACAGGACAACAGTAACCATGTGCCGACCAGGACCAGTGTAATAAAGATCCACCTGATAAATCGTTCGGTCGCAACATCGCGAGTCAGACGTTGTCCGACGACTGTCGCCAGAATAATGAAAGGTGCGGCGATACAGAACTGACGAAGTATATTGTGCGTGATTAGACCTTCGGCACTGTGCCATGTGAGCGTCCAGACACTGCCGAGCAGACAATACCCCTGCAGCGATGCCCGAAACTGTTGAGGCGTCCAGCGTCGCAGAGTTCCGTAAATGACCAGCGGAGGTCCGGACGTGTTGTAGGCTCCACCCAGCAGGCCGGCCATAATTCCGAACAAGGGGGCGGACCAATCTGTTTTCAGAGACAGCCGATCCGGACGCCAGAGTGACCAGACAGCAAATCCGGCAACGACAATGCCCAGAATTGCCTTCACAATTCGGTCATCGCCACTCTGAAGAAACTGCACGCCAAACGGAATGGCGACCAGTCCGGAAACGGTCAGCACGGCTGTAGAAGTAAATTCGATATGCCTCCATTCCCGCACCAGAATCACGATTGAAATCAGCAGCGCCGCCAGGGCGACCGTTGGGGCTGCCGTCGTTGGCGGTACGATCAACGCCAATAGTGGCATCGCCACCAACGCATCGCCAAAGCCGAACGCCCCGCGGATCAGGCCAGCCAGAACAATGATCAGAATCGTCAGTACTTCGATCATTCCACAGCACCGGAAGCAACATCCGGCGGTGTGCTAAAGGAATTGCCATTGAGTCGAATCCGCGAATTTGACTCACCTGCCGACACGGACTTCCCACCGGCAGTCATGCGAATCACACGACAGTTTGCAATTGTTGTGTCGGTGGTCTCACGCAGCACGATTCCCGAATCGCAATCAGACAAACTAAGAGCATTCAGAAGAAAGCCGCTGCACTGATCCAGGATCACGGCACCGTCTGAGGTGGAAAACCGGTGCAGCGTGGACGACGAAAGGATGCAGTCATCGCACTTTGTGAAAGAAATTGTCCCTGGACGGACAAACTGTCGTGGGTTGAAGGTATTTCCATTCACAACCACTCGTTGTGAGTTCGCAACCCGCAAATTGTGTGGTTTGGGAGCAAAGAAGTTGTTCGAATTGATGGCGATATCGTGAGCGTAGTTAACGTCCACGCTGACCGATGTATCGCTTAACACGTTGCCAGAGATGGTGACGGAATTGATCGGGTAACTCTGCTTGCCGGCCAGCCGGATATTCGCTCCGCCCGGAGCCGTTGTCTTCTCTCCTGAGCCGGGGTAGTTGGCCGAATGCTGAATGGTGCAGCCGGTGATGGAGATTTCAGCAATCGATCTGGAACGATCGTCCGGCGATCCGGAAACATCAATCAGTATGTTGGCCGTTTCTGTGGGCGTTTCGTCCGCGGGCATGTTGCCTTCAATATCGCAGCCGGTCACCTGCAGGTTGCGCACGTTGCCGTCACGGACCACGATACCGCCGCCGCGATTGTACGAAATGTGCGAGTTACTGACATTAATCTGGTGCAGATTGACGTCATCCAGGTACACGCCAACCTCCGAGTTCTCATAGAGATGGCAGTCGGAGATGGTGACGTTGCGATTACGTTCGACCAGATGAATGCCGTGATGACACCAGCGAATGGCAACCTGAGTGATCGTTGACTCGACGGTTCTCTGCAATTCGATACCGTCAGCCAATGGATGTGCGCCCAGAATTTCTATCCCCGAAATAAGCGGCATCCGTTCGTTCCATGTAGCCGGTTTGAAGCTTCCGGGAGAAGCCGTCCCTTCGTGGCTGCCAATGAACTTCAACGCCGGACCAGGACCATCCATCACAATCGTGGCCCCGCCCGTTGCCTTCGCAACAGCTGCGCCGACTTTGGCCAGATCAAAGACCAACGGTTTCGTGATACGAAACTCCCTGGCCCCTGCCAGTACAAGACTGCCGTCGTTGCTGTCGATCTGCTGTTGCAGTGCAGCCGTAACGTCCGGCAGCGAATCCAGATTGGGAATCTGCTGCCGAGTGCGTTCGCTCTGCGCTACACAAATCGGATGCAAAGACAGCCCCAGCAAACAAACCCGAATCGCCAATGTCATGAATCAGTCCTTTTCCTTTACAGCGTTTCACGCTGACTTGTGGCCGCGAAGAACGCTTTTCGACGGCGGTTGCGTTGCTCCCACGAACAGGAATTGCATACGACAATAAGCAAACCGCTCTAAAAACTGTACGTGCTGGACAAAACAGCCTGCTCCGTTCGCCAGATCCGCAAAGAACAACCGGGCCATCCGACGTTGGCCTTCACGTGGCCTGCAGACACCACCGCTGGATCAGACTGCCGTACAGATCAGTACCCTTCTGAAGTTGATCCAGACTGACCCATTCGTCATCCGTGTGCGCCTGACGTATGTCTCCGGGGCCCAGCACAACGATGTCTTTCAATTCCGTCAGGCATGATCCATCCGTTCCGTAGGCAACCGTCTGCGATGCGTCCGTCTTTGTCACGTCCAGCAGTTCAGCGACATACGCAGACTGCGGATCCGTGAACAGTGACTCACCCTGAAACATCATCTGAAATTCCAGACCGTGCCGCTCGGCCAGCGATCGAATCTGATCGACCAGTCCTGGAGAATCAATGGACGGCATGGTGCGAAAATAGACCGTGCACACAGACTGCGCGGGCGTAATATTCAATGCCCCCGTGTGGTCGTTAATACCGATGTTCATGTTGATTGTAGGGGGCTGGAAACGATCGTCCTGCCATGCCGCCTGCCCCTCGATCTGCAGGCTCAGCTCGCGTAAGTCGGATAGAAATGGAATCATAGCGATGTTGGCGTTGATGCCTTTGCCGGTGCTGGAATGGGCGGCGACGCCGTGAGATGTCACCTTCATCGCTCGACCGCCCTTGTGAGCATGCACCACCTGCAGCAATGTCGGTTCGCCAATGATCGCTCGGCATTGACGCTGCACGATGTCGCGATACGTTTCGGAGCTGGCGGCAATATGCCTGGCCCCAATCAGTCCAATTTCTTCATCGGCAGTCGCGACAATGTAAAGCGGCGTGGTGGCTGCTTCGCCCTGTGCCGATTCCGCGGCCGCCAACATGCAGGCGAGTGAGCCTTTCATGTCGCAGGAACCACGACCATACAGGCGATCCGAAGTTTGCAGCGGCTCCCACGGTCCACTGTCCGGGAAGCTCCAGGATTCCACCGGAACGACGTCAGTATGGCAGAAGTAAGCGAATCCGCGCCCGGCGTCTGGTCCTCGGCGACCAAGCACGCAGGCCTTCGTCAACCCAGCCGCGTCTTCGTATTCAAGCCACTCTGTCTGAAACTCCAGCTTCTGCAGAGTCTGTTCAACCCAGCGACTCACGGCCACATTTGAAGTGCTGCTGACCGAAGGAAACGGGATGAGCTGGTTCAGATAATCAACGCTTCTCATGAAAGTTGCTTCCTTGGGGCGACCGAAGATTATGTCAGAAACAACGTGGTGGCAGGGATTCCGGACACGGAATAAATGGGGAAGTTGTCTTCAAATCGTCAGTAAATGGCAGGCACGGTCGTGAAAAGCTAACATGTCAGCGAATCGATCCCGTGTGGATAACGTACCACGTTCGCTCACACACCGACAACCACATGAAAATCTTGTTGAACGACCGTATTTTGCCTCCAGAGTCCAGGAAATTGTTGAATTATGTCGCAGCAGGTCGCCCAGGAAATTCTCACGGAACTTGAATCGCTGAGACTGATTGACCCCCATACCCATATCAACCCGCTGTCTGCGGCGTCTGAGACGCTGGCAGACATCATGGGCTATCACTATTACACGGAGCTGGCTCATTCTGCGGGTCTGGCGAAGGATCAGATCGAAGAACCAGGGATTTCACCGAAGGAAAAGGTCGGTCGTCTGGTTCCGTGGCTGGCTACGATTGAGAACACGGCTCAATACAGCTGGCTGTTGGAAATGTGTCAGGCATTCTTTGACTTCACCGATGACCGCATCACAGAAGACAACTGGGAGTCGTTGTACGATGCCTCACTGGCCAAAATGCAGGCACCAGACTGGGAGCAGCAGGTGCTGGAACAAAGTGGACTCGATCAGGTGTACCTCACCAACGATTTCGACGATCCGCTGACAGGCTTTGACACAGCGTTTTATGTGCCCTGTCTTCGAACCGATGATCTGGTTTTCCATCTTGGCAGGTCGGAAGTCAGGGAACGGCTACAGCAGTGTACAGACGTAACCCCCGGCAGCTCGGCTTCCCTGAAGGATGCACTCGCGAAGCTGTTTGCTCACTTCACCAGGAATGGCGTTCATGCGTGTGCGATTTCGCTGCCGCCGTCATTTGCCCCTCGTGCGGTGGCAGCGGGAACCGCTGACGCCGTGGTTGCGAAGGTGTTCTCCGGCACAGAGTTGACAGAAAGTGAGACGGATTCGCTCAGCTGCTTTGTCTTCTGGAGCCTTGCGGAGATGTGCGCGGAGTACAAACTCCCGTTTGACCTGATGATCGGCGTCAATCGCCGAGTGTTCGAAGCGGGCGTTTTTCAGGGGCAGGATCTGTACGACAAGCGAGTGTCATTGATTCAGTACAAGGCCCTGTTCAACGCATTTCCGCAGGTGACTTTTCCTGTTTCCGTGCTGTCCGAAACCAGTAATCAGGAACTGGTCAGCTATTCGTGGATCTTCCCAAACGTCGTCACGAATGGGCATTGGTGGTATTCGAACATCCCCGTTTTCATTGAGAATGACACACGAGCTCGGCTGCAGGCCGTGCCAAAAACCAAGCAAATCGGCTATTACAGCGACATGTATAAGCTGGAGTTTGCTCTGCCGAAATTTGCGATGTACCGCCGGATTCTCTCCAAAGTACTTGCCGGTGATTTTGTAGTCGACCGGGGTTGGTCGGTTGAAAAAGCTGTAGAACTGGGGGAATTGGTGCTGCGTGGCAATGTGGAAACCATTTTCGGCCCTGCATAGTGCACATCTGCTCAGTATAAAGTACGCGAAACGCATTTTCGGCGTAGGAAAATGCGGGCTTCCGACATCCAGAGTGCCCAATCCGATTTGGAAGTGCACTTTGCCGAGCATCATGCTGTTGTTTTGTTTAGAATCGCTGGTCGTCTTTAGTCTGACGTAAAATCCCCTAGTGTTCCTGCTGTCCTCCTAAAAGCCCGCTGGACCGGAGTTATTTCCCCATGCCTCGTATCGTTCTGCTGAAAGAAGGTCAGGCGATTCCGTACGAACTGACAGAGTTTCCAGCCCGTTTGGGACGGCATCCTGATTGCACGGTTCAGCTGGATTCCAACATGGTCTCGCGCTTTCACGCGCAGCTCGTGAGGCAGGACGAACAGATACTGCTGGAGGATCTGGGCAGTGGCAACGGGTCGTTTCTTAACGGAAAGCAACTTGAAGCGTCATCACCAACGGCGCTCAAGATCGGTGACCGTATTAAACTCGGCCCCATCAAGTTTCGCTTTGAAGATGACGCGACATCAGACGCCGACTCCAGTCGATTTGGCATGACGACCGGCCTGGAATTCAGCGAAGCTTCCAGCAGCACGATTATGGCCGCCGCGGCGGCTGGTGGCTATGGCCTGCTGGACGTACGTCCGGAAGACAAGCTGAAGGGCATCCTGAAGATCAATAAGGCGCTGGCCGGCACGGTCAAAGTCGAAAACATTACGCCCCGCATTCTGGAATCGCTGTTCGAGATCTTTCCGCAGGCCGATCGTGGTTCCATCCTGATCCGATCGGCACCAGGTGCTCCATTGGTTCCAGTGGCACAAAAACACCGCGACTTAAGCAACGACGAAACCGTTCGCCTGAGTCGTACGATTCTGGAAAAAGTTCTGGAGGAAAAATCCGCCATCCTGTCGGCCGACGCCGCCAGTGACTCGCGGTTCAGTGCGAGCGAATCCATTTCCAGCCTGACCATCCACTCGATGATGTGCGTCCCCATGCTGGACCTGGAGGAAAATCCGTTCGGTGTGATCAACCTGGACACACAGAACCCGATGAAGCGATTTACGGATGATGACCTCCAGCTGCTGCTGGCCGTCGCCAGCCAGGCGGCCAACGCTTATGAAAATGCCAGGCTGCTGGTCAGCTACATGGCCAAGCAGAAGCAGGACAAGGAAATGGACATCGCGATGGGGGTGCAGCGAGCTCTCCTGCCTGAGAAGCTCCCGAATATTGATGGCTACCAATTCTTCGCGTCTTACGACGCAGCCCAGGCTGTCGGTGGCGACTACTTCGACTGTTTCAAGATTGGTGATGACAAGGTCTGTATTTCCTTTGGCGATGTCGCCGGCAAAGGTGTTCCGGGTGCACTGATCATGTCCAGAATGTCCAGCGTCGTCCAGAACACGATGACCTTCACGGACGATGTGGGTGTTGCGATAGAACGCATCAATGACCACATGTGTCACAGTATGGTGGAAGGCCGATTTGTTACATACATCCTGGGCGTCATCGACCTGAAAACAAACATTATCACGCTCACGAACGCCGGACACATGTCACCTGTCATTAAGAAGGCTGACGGTACCATTGAAGAATTCAGTGACGACATTATCGGCATTCCCGTTGGCATCATGTCGGGATATCCATATGAACTCGTGCAACGTCAGATTGACCCCGGAGACATCTTCACGCTGATCACGGATGGCGTTGATGAAGCGATGGATCCCGATGGTAACCTGTATTCCAAGGACCGAGTCGTCAGATTCATTGAGGACGGGGCAACGGATCCGGAACAACTTGGAAAAGACATGTTGGCGGACGTGCGTTCTCACGCCAATGGTCGCGCACAAAACGATGACATCACAATTATGGTCTTTGGGCGAATCGACTGACGTGAGAACGAACGCCTGTCATCAATGGATTTCCAGTTTCCTTACGACCTGAATGCCGAACCCGGTTTTCCTGATCTCCTGCGGCCAGTTGTTACACGGAGTAGATCCGCACATCGCGTCGCACGGTTTGGCGTGTCGCGCCAAACACAGCGACGAAGGCAATTTTTTCTACTCGTGGACCTTATCGGCTCGTGGACACGCTGCATCACAGGCTGGACGATGACTCTCGCAGCCACGAATCAGCGCCATACGCTGTAGTCTGACCTCGCGAACATGGCTGTTCTTCAACAAGTTTTTGGCGACCCGCCTCTGCCATGGTTTCAAATCATGGAGAACATCACCACGATTGGCCGTCACGACGACTGCAACGTGGTTGTTCCGTCTCCTGCTGTCAGCCGCTTCCACGCACGTATAACGTGTGAGAACAGTCGCTTCTTCGTCGAAGATCTCAGTAGCCGCAACGGCACACTGCTCAATGGCCAGCAGGTTCGGGAACGCACGCTATTGAGCGACGGGGATCAGGTGGAATTCTCGACGCTGCCCTATATGTTCGTGACTCAGAACTCGCTGTCGGAAGCATCGGGAAGCTGGGGAGTCAGAGCAAAAGTCATCAGCGTTTCAGACACCGGCAGCGACAACGAAGACTCCATTCGGCGAAAAATCGTTGCCCCGGGCGACCGTATTACGAACAATGACCTGGGCACAGACATCGTTCGTGAGGGGCAGGTCGTCAACAGAATGGCGATCACGGGCGGTGGCGCATGGCCGGTTCTGACAGACGCGACGCAAAAGCTGAATCATGTTCTGCGAATGATTCACGGTCTGCGGCGAACCATCGTTCGCGACGAGGTGGTCTCATGTGCACTGCAGAACCTTTTTGACGTATTCGAATCTGCGGAACGAATTGCGGTCGTCCTGCGAGACGAACAGGGCAGGGGAATCGAAGTCGCAGCAGCAGTGTCGCGGCGGCCGGACGAAGAAATTCAGATCTGCCTGCCTGTCGTACGAAGCTGCATGCAGAACAACGAAGCCATGCTGTACGTTGACCACTGGAAAGGCAACAGCTCCGGGAATGCGGAACTTGAAATTCCAACGATGTGGTCGATCATGTGTGTGCCCCTCGTGGGACTGATCGGATACAGCATCGGCGCCATCCAGATTGATAACAAGAACGCAAGACGACCGTTGAACAAAGAGAATCTTGAGCAGTTTGTGGTGATCAGCCACGTCATTGCGTTTGCCATGGAACAGGCTGCGGCCGCCGAGGCGGAAGTTGTTCGCGCTGTGACTGAAACAAACGTCGCGTCCGCCGAACGACTGCGATCTCAGCTTACACCGACGGTGCCGCCAGAGGTTAGCAGCTACAGAGTGGCCCATGAACTCATCGCCGCGCCCGACATATTGGCAGACCTGGTTGATTATGTCCCGCTACCCGACGGTCGACTTGCCTGTCTGCTGTTGGATGTTTCGGAACACGGACGTGAGACCACAAACCTGATGGCCCTGCTGGCGCGATTGCTGATCGGCGCAGTCACGGAAACAGGTTCCGCGTCCGAGGCCATTCGCCAGACGGAGGAGGCCCTGCTGAAACGGCTGGAAGATATACCGATGGTCATTTCCGTCGCAGTGATGATTCTTGACCCTCAAGGATCTGCCGTGACGGTATCTGTGGCCGGAAACTGTCCGTTGGCCTTCATTCACATGGACGAAGTGACGGAAATTGACAGTTCCGATTTTGTCGGTCCACCGCTGGGTGCCGGACGTGATTCCTGCGGCGAGTCTGAATTTCAGCTGAACGACAATGACGTGATTCTGCTGTTCAGCGATGGAATCACGAAGCTGATGTCGCCTGCCGGCGAAATACTCAGCCAATCGCAGAAGGTGGAACTGATGAAAGAAGCCGCCTCAGCGAATCGGTCGGTCTTTGAATCCAGAATGCGGCGACAACTGATTTCTCACCGCGGCGACGCTCCGTTGGTGGACGACGTGACGTTCGTAATGGTTCACCGAACCAGAAAAACAGAAACGGCCGTCAATCCGGGTTGCTTGGCACTGGACTCCGAAACGCAGGAAGTATGAACGACGAAGTTTTCTGTGCGGAACATGTTCTGGGACCCGACGGCAGTATCGCGCGTCGTCTTTCGGCCTATGAGTCCCGGCCCCAGCAGTTGGCAATGGCGAACTCCGTCGAGCACGCAATTCACAAAGGCCATCATCTTGTGGCCGAAGCCGGCACCGGCGTCGGCAAGAGTTTCGCGTATCTTGTACCGGCAGTCCTGGCGGCAGGACAGCGTCGGAACGAAGACGACAAATGTCGCCGGATCATCGTATCCACCCATACGATCAGTCTGCAGGAACAATTGATCGGAAACGATATCCCGTTCCTGCAGGCAGTTCTTCCGGTCGAGTTTTCTGCGGTGCTGGTCAAAGGGCGCAGCAATTACATCAGCCTGCGTCGGGCCGGCAAGGCCACGCAACGTGCGTCGCAGCAGATGCTGTTTGAAATGGACGGTCAACGGCAGTTGTCGAAGATCACTGACTGGGCACAGAAGACAACCGACGGCAGCCGATCAGACCTGTCTTTTCAGCCACTGGCACAGGTCTGGGACGAAGTCGCCAGTGAGCATGGCGACTGCCTGGGCAAGAAGTGCCCTCATCACAATGATTGCCATTATTACAGAGCCCGCCGTCGGGTCTGGAATGCCGATTTGCTGGTCGTTAACCACGCTCTGTTCTTTTCCGACCTGGCATTGCGGCGCGAAGGGGCCAGCATTCTGCCGGACTACGACACGGTCATCTTTGATGAAGCGCACACAATCGAAGCGGTGGCGGCGGACCACCTGGGGTTGAAACTGTCCGAAGGGCAATTCAACTATCTGATGAAAAAGCTGTACAATGATAGTGCTCAGCGTGGACTGCTGATCGTACACAAGCTGGAGAAAGCTCAGCAGCAGGTGATGAAAGTCCGTCATCTGTGTCGCGATTTTTTCCTGGCTGTTGACGACTGGTCACAACATTTTGGTCGGCGCAACGGCCGTCTGGATCGTGTGGTCGACGTGGAAAACAATGTTTCGCGTGCTCTTGCAGAACTTGCCCGAATGCTGGAAGTGCACGCAGACCGCGTTCCCGGCGAAGGCGACAAAGTCGAATTAAGAGCAGCGGGCACGCGATGCAACGGCCTTGCCGACGGACTGACGGCATGGTGCCAGCAGCGGGCGGATGACGCGGTGTACTGGATTGAACGGACTGGCACACAGAAACAACGTCTGGTATTAATGAGCGCACCGGTTGAGGTAGGGCCGATTCTGCGAGAACAATTGTTCAACAAGGTCTCCAGCGTCATTCTCACCAGTGCTACTCTGGCCATTGGCACGGAGGACTTTCGCTTCTTTCGCAGCCGCATTGGTGTAACCGACGGCAAAGATGATCGGCAGGGCAGCCCGTTTGACTACGAGCGTCAGGTGCGGCTGATTCTTTCGTCAAATATGCCGGACCCGGCGGCAGAATCGCATAAGTTTCAGCAGGAGGCCTGCAAACGTATCCAGCGACACCTGCTGGAAACGGACGGCTGTGCATTCGTACTTTTCACCAGTTACGGCATGCTGACATTCTGTGCCGAACGACTGCAGGGCTGGCTGGCGGAACACGATCTGACACTGTATTGCCAGGGCAAAGGCATGCCTCGATCCGCCATGCTGGAACGCTTCAAGAAGGACGACCGAGCCGTCCTGTTCGGCACGGACAGTTTCTGGCAGGGGGTCGATGTTCCCGGCGACGCGCTGCAGAACGTCATTATCACACGACTACCGTTCAGCGTGCCCGATCATCCGCTGCTGGAAGCTCGTGTCGATGCCATCAAAGAACGTGGCGGCAACCCCTTTAAAGATTATCAGGTCCCGAAAGCCATTATCAAGCTGAAACAGGGCTTCGGTCGACTCATTCGCAGTCGTCGGGACACCGGCCGCGTTGTCATTCTGGGTCCACGCGTTCTGACTAAATTCTACGGACGTCTTTTTCTGAAAAGTCTACCCGAATGCCGAGTCGAAATTGACGACGGTGAATCCGTGGAACCCGTGACTGTCGACCGGTAGCGTCATTGCGGCCGGCGGATACGTCCTGCCAGTTTCTGAACGGCGTCACCCATTTCCAGGCGTGCCTTCGTAAATCCCGCTGCAGTAGGTTCGTGGGAACGCACGTAATCGAGTACGATTTTTTCGGCGTCCATGAACTCACCGCAGACGTCCGGTATCTCGCTGGCAATCTCTATCGGAATGGTTGTCACGCCATTGCAATCGCCGTGCAGCAGATCTGCCGGGTACACCGTTATACCGCCGACAACAACCGGGATGTTGATCGAAAGAATATGGCAGGAACCGTGCGAACAGCATGTCCCTGCCGTAAATGCCGGAAACCGGAGCGAGTGTACCTGGTCCAGGTCGCGTCCCGTGCCGGACGTAACCAGACCGCTGCAACCGAAGGACTGATAGGTCGTGCACATGACCTCGCCGAACGTTGCCGCCGCCGATGGCTCGTCCAGATCCTGAAACACGATCACAGGAGGTCCCCCAATGTCGACCAGGCCCTCCAACTGCCTGTCAATGCTGGAATACACGTCGCCGTCGCGCGGTGGTGATAGCGCCCGAAACGTCGCAGTGGACGCGAACCCCACCATCGGAGGCAATTCCGGAAAACAGGCGGTGATGGTTTTGTTCATGTATCCGCTGCTGCGAAGACGCACATTGAACAGTTCAATCACGTTGCATACGGTCGGAGTATCGAATTGCTGTAACGATGTAATCGTTTCCTGCGAGATGTTCGGCATGATGGTTCCCTGCGTACAATCAATCCGACTTTATGTTCGTGCGAAAGGCACCTGTCACGCGAGCGTGTCGCCTTCCTGTGGACCGTCGTCCGTCAGCGTCAGGATTTCAGGCCCGGATTCGGTCATCAACACCGTATGTTCAAACTGCGCGGAAAGCGATTTGTCCATCGTCCGCACCGTCCAGCCGTCACTTTTATCCAGACGTGTTTTCCATCCGCCAATATTCAGCATCGGTTCGACCGTGAAGCACGTACCTGGTTGCAGAACGTCTCGGTTGGAAGCAAAGTTTGGAAAGTGTGGAATGCCCGGATCCTGATGGAACTCCTGACCAATGCCATGCCCCTGGTACTCACGGACGACGGAGTATCCCCCGTCCGTCGCTGACATTTGAATGGCATGGCCAATCTGGCGGACTGTGCCTCCCGGCCTGCAGGCGCGGATACCAACAAAGAGCGCGTCAAAGGTGGCCTGAACCAGTTGTCTGGCCGCTGTACTCACGCTGCCAATCATGAATGTTTCTGACTGATCGCCGTACCAGCCGTCAACAATCGTGGTCAGGTCAACGTTGACGATGTCACCATCGCTGAGAGGTCTTTTATTCGGAATGCCGTGACACACCACTTCGTTTACGCTGGTGCAGATCGTCTTCGGATAACCGTGATAGCCCAGACAGGCCGGGGTATGCCCGTGGTCGAGCGTATACTCGTGAACCAGACGGTCCAGTTCTTCCGTCGTCGTGCCCGTCTTTACGTGAGGCCGCACAAAGTCCATGAGCTCCGCATTGAAGCGGCTTGCGGCTTTCAGCCCCTCAATCTGTTCCGGACGCGTATAAAGGGGGATTTTCTTTCGCAGCGGCGACAAGCTTCTCTCTCCGATTTCGCCGCGAATAAAAGAGCAGCGTCAAATTGGGACGACGTCAATCGGAGCCACGGCTCAGCCGGTGTCTGTGAACTGCTCCAGGAAATTCAGAAGTCTTGCCTCGATGTTTCGCAGGCAATGGGACGATTATTGTCGGCCAGTTTGCCGTGTCAATGTTCCGCAACCCCGCATTGGAAAAAGACCGACTGTGGGATTTCCTCGCCGGATTGGAATCATCCGGCACGAGCCATGAAACGGCACACTACCCGTACGACGCCCTGCGTACACACGGGGATATGGTGACGTTCAGCCCCTTGCCGGAACTGGGGATGAGATCGTCGAATTCGCGGATGACTTGCGATCCCCCTCACCAGCCGAGCCGTCAATGGTAGCACAATACGCTGAATAATGGCGTCTCCTCCCGAATGCCAGCGTGACAAACGGGTGCCGAGGATGCGAACACAAGGATTACACACGCTCAACAAATAAAAATGTCCGAATCCGCCAATCCCGGTATTGAGGCTGGTATGTCATGCCGGACAACGGCCAGACCGAGTTCTACGACTCGGAGACAATCTCGGAACGCATTTTCCTGGCTCCACCTCCCAGAAACAACACGTCGACTCCCGCACACAGCAGTGATATTCCCTGCGCCTTGTACTCCCTGACGGCGTCTGCCGTCACGCCAAACGATCCGATCGAAATGTCTGCTGACTTGCACGTCGTGACGACATGCTCAATTGCGCCTGTCACCTCTGGATCGTTGATTTGTCCCATTTTTCCGTAACTGGCGGAAAGGTCATAGGGCCCCAACAGAACGGCATCAATCCCTTCCACTGCGACGATCGCTTCGATGCTGTCGACAGCGAGTCGGTGTTCGGCCTGCACAATCACAGCGATGTGTTCGTTGGCAGAGGCCACGTATTCGTCGAACCGAAAACCATAACCGTGGGCGCGCGCCAACCCCACACCGCGCGAACCGATTGGCGCGTAGCGAGCATACCGGACGACCTCGGCCACCATTTCCGGCGTATTCGTCTGAGGCACAATGACTCCCTGCGCACCCAGATCCAGCACCCGTTTGATCCAGCCTTCGTCACACTGTGGGACTCGGACAATGCAGGGCACTCGGTCACCGACAGCCTGAAGAATCCCAAGAAGGTCGCCGCTATCAAGTGGTCCGTGTTCCGCGTCGACGAACAGCCAATCAAAGCCGGCGTCCGCCAGAATCTCTGCCGTCGCCGCAGTTGGCAGGGTAACCATTGTTCCAATCAGTTGTTCACCCGCCCTTAAACGTCGTCGAAAGTCGGTTGGTTTCAAGTCTGATCTCCGTGAAAAAAGTCATCGCACAGCCAAAATCCTGACGCGTCAACGTCGCGGCGCCGTCATTGTAGCTGATGACCTGAATTCACGCCCCACATGGACAATGTTCATGCCCGCGGCGAGGCAGCTTCGGGCCGCCCCGTTGCCCACCCGGCACGCTCTGACACCTCGGAAAATGTCACCGGAGCGACAGACCTCAGGAGACAATCTCAGAATTTTTTTCCGGTTCTGCTGATCCCAGTCCAACATATCGCCGTTGCACCGGGCCAGCAAAGTGATATCATCGTGATATCACACCAATATCTTGACGTTTCCGAAGGATTTACGCTGATGACCCAGGAAAAACCATTCCATCCCCGATCAGGCTGGTTGCCCCTGTTTTGTGTGGTCGCCATGTTTATAGGTGGCCCCTGCACCATCGCCTGGGCAGCCACGCATGAAACTCTGCCGCCGTTGTTCGCGGGAATCCTCGTGATTCCGCTGGCCTTTATCACCTGCTTCGGTTTCATGGCGGTCGCTCCCAATGAATCGCGGGTGCTGTTGCTGTTCGGCGAATACAGAGGATCCGTAAAGCAGACGGGCTTCTATTGGGTGAATCCGTTCTTTTCCAAAAAGAAGCTTTCGCTCCGGGTACGTAATTTCGAGACCGGATCCACTTCAACACCCGACCAGAAAAATGAAATGGGGCAGGTCGTCACGAAAGGCGGCCGGACTGCCAGCAAGCCATCCAAGGTGAATGATCGGGACGGTAATCCGATCGACATTTCCGCGGTGGTGGTCTGGAAGGTCGTGGATACGGCGGAAGCCCTGTTCAAGGTCGACGACTATGAGAATTTTGTTGAGGTTCAGAGTGAAGCCGCGTTACGGAATCTGGCGAGTCGCCACCCGTACGACAGCGAAGATTCGGAGGTTTCACTTCGTGGTAATACGGTAGACGTCTGTCAGCAGTTGCAGGGTGACATTCAAGAGCGGTTGGATCAGGCGGGTGTGGAAGTGATTGAGGCGCGTATCAGCCATCTGGCGTACTCACCGGAAATTGCAGCGGCGATGCTTCAAAGGCAGCAGGCTCAGGCCGTCGTCGCCGCGCGAACCAAGATTGTTGAAGGTGCGGTCGGAATGGTCGACATGGCTCTGGCACACTTAAAGCGAGACGGAATTGTGGAACTGGACGAGGATCGTAAGGCGACCATGGTCTCAAACCTGCTGGTTGTGCTATGCAGTGACCGACATACCCAACCGGTTGTGAACACGGGAACGCTTTACAACTAGCCGACGGCCCGGACCTTTTTCGACCGACGTGTTTCCGGAAGAAGGCCCGGGCATTTTTTGTTCGACGCCGAGTACGTGCAGGATCCCATGGCCAGAGAATCATTCTTGCTTCGAACTGATCCAAAGATTCTCGCAGCGCTGCGTCGCTGGGCCGAAGATGAGTTGCGCAGTACCAATGGGCAGCTTGATTACGTCCTGCGTGCAGCTTTACGCAACGCAGGGCGACTGCCAAAGCCAAAAGCTGAAGACAGTGAGTCTGGTTAGGCACGTTGAGCCGGACGGGGGGGGGACACGAGAAACTCGTATTGCTGTTTAGACCGGCGATCGATTGTCGGACAGTCGGTTCATGATTCTGTATACCGCGCCCCGAACGTTGCCAATGATAGCAGGTAGCGACAATCCTCCTTTTCGCGCCCGGTGTCGTTCGACATCGGGTGCGAGCCGCCGTGTCGAGTGATTCGAAAGACGCCTGGGTGACATCGACGCCGCAATCCGGTCCCGTGCCGATTTTGCCCCCGGGAACTTTGGTGGCAACCTATTGTGTCGTGCGTCATGTCGGCAGCGGTTCGTTCGGCAGGGTCTTCGAAGCCATTGACGTACGAACGGAGAAGACGGTCGCGTTGAAGATCTGCCCGGTGACCAGTCCGGAAGCCCGCATTCTGCGACAACCGATCCATCCGAACATTGTGGGCTTTGTCGACGAATTCAACTCCGAGTTTGGTGGTGTGACTGTCGTACATGCCGGAGGCGGGATTGCACCGGCTGGCGGGGCTGGACCGGGAACTGGGCTCGAATCCGGAATGTCTGCTGGAAACACGTCCCCTTAGACACGCGACCGAGACAACCACAGCAGCAATGTATCGTCGGTGGCGAAGATATCCGTGTGTGGCTGTTAAGCGTGGCGGCATTCGTTACGGTCGCGTGTTTGAGCGTTGTCGCTGATCGACACATGACCAGCACTCATCTGGCGGCGGCACAGGAGTCCCTGGTCCGGCTGGGTTGTGTTGCAGCGTCAACAACCGCCCGACGAGTTCTGACAGTAGTTTTCATCCTGCTGCGAATGGCGGGATGCGTTCGATCGCGGGGATCCGCCATTACCGGCTCGCAGCCCTGGAGACCACGGTGACGGTGGCCTTTTCCGGAGGGCTGTGTCGGTCCCGTTGCAGATGTATGGTGATCGCAGTCGAACCGTCATCTCCGTAGATCCAGATTTCCTCAACGTAGCGAGCTGAAATAACACGGATCCGCCGAGTAGGCTCGAACAACGTTTCGATAACCTGGTGCGGCTTCATTCCAGCGACGACTCGTCCCTCGCGCATCGCCAGCTGAACGTCGTCGCGTGGCAGATTGTCGATCTGACCGGCCGTCATCCATTTGTCAGACAAACGAGTCCAGCCGTGGCGTTCCAATCGCTGCAGAATCCCTTTGGCTTCTTTCGGCGCGTCGTCTTTGCACAGAAACCATGCTGTTTTAAGTCGATTATCTTCCGCCTCACGATGGACCGGATCCTTCCAGCGTTCGAAGACGAATTGGTATTCGTCGGCGATCGCCAGAATGCCATCCAGCTCACCGTTGTCGAGACGCTCTTCCTGTGCCTTCAGCCATTTCATGATGGCCTGCTTCATCTCCTGCTCACGGCCGAATTCAAAAAGCGTCGCTCCCAGTTCTTCAAGTTGTTTCCGATTCAGGCGTGACACTGCGGCAAGTCTGGCATCGACGAACTGTGTCTTTATCTCTTCAAGAGCCGCTGTCTCTTCCGGAAGTTCCCTCTCGAGCAGCCGGACAACGTCAAGCCCATTGGCGGCGTCTGGTTGCAACTGAGCGAGAATCTGTGGCAGTCGATGAAGACGGTACAGTCGTCTGTGCATCCTCTGCCGGCTGACCCGGTCCGCCACTTCGTATTCGGCAAGCGGATTCTGCAGAAACCGTTCCTCTTCACTCACGTCCAGCATCGAGTTGACGCGATCCCAGCCTTTCCACTGCTGCCTCATGTCGCCCAACACCTTTTCCATGTCACTTTTCGGTAGATCTGCGGCAACGATCAATGACTGAAAACGAATCGCGTCGATGACGGCTGCCGAGACGCCCGATTTTTCTGCCTGAGCTGCCAGCTGCAGCAACCCTGCCGGATCGCTCTTATTCTGTTCTCGCCGCAGGGCGAACGCTTTTTCGCGCAGCTTTGCGACGTTGAACGTCAATTCACGGTCCGCATAGAACTCCGCAATTTCAGCGTACTCGTCCGCGATTTCGTACATCAGGTCAGGCTTGCCCGACGCAGCACGGTCGACTTTTCGAATCATCCGCTCCGTATCAGTGGAGCCAATCGCGATCCTCCCAACCTCCAGCCCGAAACGTGTGCCAGACCGTTGCAGAACGCCCGACACGGTCACACGCTGCCCGGCTTTCACATCGTTGGGAAGCACGGTTGTGCGTTGCGGCGTGATGAGCATTGGCAGCTTGCTGAAACGAAATTGCTTCGACAGTCGTCCCTCATAACGGCCGGAAATGCTGAGGCTTTTTCTCTTTAGCGACCACTCAGCCCATTTGCTCTTCTCAGCCACGAATTCGCGAACGGACATCGCCTGCCCCATCGCACTGACAGAACATACCAACGCGGCTGCCAGGAAAAGGCCCGTTCGATTGACTGCGGAAATCCGTGAGTCGTTTTTCGCCACTGTATGCCTCGTGTTCTGCCTGCTTTGACGCCGTTACCGGTCGGGATCACTACCACGCGTGCTGCGAATTTCGGATGGCTGCCTGAGCTTCGATTGTACAACAGCATCGTCGGCCCGGTATTCCCATTGCTGTGAAGATTCCACAAACTCGCGCTGGCGTTTCAGGACGATCGCAACATCCGGATTGTCGTCAGGTGACAATCCGATTTCGTCGCAGTGGTCCGAATGCGTCAACAACACAAATGATGTA
The DNA here is from genome assembly GCA_024230215.1 of Fuerstiella sp. Taxonomy (GTDB): domain Bacteria; phylum Planctomycetota; class Planctomycetia; order Planctomycetales; family Planctomycetaceae; genus Fuerstiella. The sequence goes on from JAAERP010000362.1 coordinate 22,127, forward strand.
GGATCAAGCTGCAGATTCCATGCGTCTAACGCATCTGACGCAGGTGCTTCAACATATTGAATTCTTCCTGCAAACAGAACTCTCTGGTCATCAGTTGCCTGCAACAGGTTCTTAATCTGTGGAATATGGATCGTCAGTTCAACCGGATGCTGTTCAGGTGTGGCCGGCAGGTCCATCAGAAACGCACCTTCTGTTACAGCATGAGGCTGTAGATACGAATCAAAGATAAAAACACCCGTGGCAGCCTGTTCACTGACAAGGGTTTTGGCTCCGTCCACAATTCGATGTTCGGCATCATAGGCTCGATGAAACGCAGCCAGCAGATTTCCACTGGCGATGGAATTGACGGCTCTGGTTTCCTGCAGCAGGTTCAGCGTAGCTCGCCATTCCGGATCGTGCTTTCCCAGTATACGCCCCGCATCAACCGCCGCCGTCAACACCGCCTCAAGCTGTAGAAAGTCATCGTCCTCGAGCAATGCCTGTGCCTCGTCAGCGGACTTCAACCATGTCTGGTGAGCGGCCTCAACAGCCTGCTGATATGTCATCCAGTATCCCGTCATCGAAACGATCGCGATCATCGCCAGCATCAGCAGGCGAAACGGCGTAAACGTTCGAACCACGGCACCTTTGACATCGACCGTTGGAAACGACAGCCGCCAGCGAGCTTTTTGTTTCGGTAGCGGCTTCACCGCAGTATCGCTGACTTCAGCAGCCGGACCGCGTGGCTCGGTATTTTCGTCGGAAGCTGCCTTCTTCTCACGCCTGGGGAACAGTTCTGCAACAACAACCTTCAGGCGATCCGCGAAACTACCACCAAGAATCTCGCTGGGTACGCTGGGCGTCGAAGGATAGACGTTCGCAGGCAACACAAACACAGATTGCAGGCATGTCTGGCATTCCGCCTCAATCCACGACGCGCGACGTGTGCCGGTGACAGAAGTCCCGCAAGCGCACGTCACCTCGTAAGGCACGGCGACCGCTGCCTCCGCAGTACCCTGAAGCCTGCCCTTGATCTGTTTCAGTCTTTCAACCGTGGAAAGCATCTGGTCGTCGTCAAGCCAGGTCAGTCGAAGAATCAGCATGCCAGCAGCACTGTACTTCTTCGCGCCGAAGATCCGGCAGCAAGAAAGGAACATTGCACGTCAACGCGTCAGCAAGGCCATCGAAACCTAATCCCAAAAGCTCACCCACGGCTACAGGCTAAACAGGAATACACCGATGCTGGACGAGAGCGGCAAATGCTCCGAATTTGTCTGTTCAGCAGGGTTAAACAGGACTGCTGCGATCAGGACACCGAAGACGCCCAGAAAAAGCACCAAAGAAGCAATCGTCCCGATGATCGCGAGAACCCTGGGACGGTCCGGCAGGAACAGCCCCACAATGCTAAGAATCAGCGACACCAGCAACAACACGGCTGTCGAACATCCCAGAATCAACAGACGCAGATGAGCCGAAGAATTTACGTTTTCAGCACCGAACTGATCGACGCTGTCCGGCAGCTGATGGGCCAGAAGAAACAGAATCAAACAAAACACGGCACCAATAACGGCCAGAATCACGCCGATCAACGCAACGGTGTTGGCAAGCTGTGGCCGCGGCCGATCATCGGTGAGTTTTGGTGACTGGGCAGACACGGACATCTCTGAAGTGTACCCGACTGTCCGGAGATCAGAAAGCCAGTGAAACGGGTTCACAAGATCCACTTCCAATCAGCACAGCCAGGACGTTGTCAGTCATGCAAGGGGGAAGCCGTCGGTCCGATCCTTCGGATTGACTGGTGCGATTTCAGGACAGATTTGCGGCAATGGATCTGATCGCATAATAACTCCGACCTATGAATGGAAGTCAGACGGAATGATATCGGAAGAAATGATTCGCATTCGAACTCGATCCATCGCCATTGTTTAGCGTTGCCGTCAGAACCTGCCCCAATGACATCAGAGGATCTTCCCGCGGGAAGTTGACCGTGGCGGCATGTTGGTAGGCAGTTTTTCGCTGCTTCAGGGACAGTTTGCGCCGTCTGGACGATTGTCATTGCCTCGGATTGTTTCCCCTATGGCGCTTGGTATTATTTGCACGGTCATCGTTTTGTCCGGAGCAACAGTGCCATGGACGTGATTCGGGAGTTCCCCGAAGACATCCGTACACGACTGTCACAGGTCGCAGCGCAAATGGGAGTGGGTGCAGACGACCTGCTGCTTTCATTCGTTAGTGATGCGCTGGACGACTGTGAGATTTCCAGACAACATGCCGCAGCGCCGGAACACCCATCGTTGTTTCCCGAAGACGAGGTATTGGAAGCCGTCCCCGTGATCGAGCCGGAAAACAGTCTGCCGTTTTCATTCATTGACTTGTTTGCCGGTGTTGGCGGTTTGCGACTGGGACTGGAGGCAGTCGGTGGTCGCTGTGTCTTTTCCTGCGAGAAAGACAAGTATGCTCAGAAGACATATGCCAGCTGGTTCGGTGAGGATCCGGCAGGTGATGTCACCGAGTTGTCACAAAACGGTCTGATTCCTGATCATGATCTGCTGGCAGCGGGTTTCCCGTGTCAGCCGTTTTCCATTGCGGGGGTGTCAAAGAAGAACAGCCTTGGGCGGGCCCACGGTTTCAAAGACCGCACTCAGGGCACACTCTTCTTTCACCTGACCGAAATCATCGACCGCATGCAGCCGCCCACGCTGTTGCTGGAAAACGTCAAGAACCTGCGGTCACACGACAAAGGCCAGACCTGGAACACGATACAGGGAACCCTGGAAGAATTGGGTTACGTCGTCTTTGACAAGGTCATCGACGCAGCGGATTACGTTCCGCAGCATCGCGAACGAGTCTTCATTGTCGGGTTTCGCCGCGATATTTTCGGGGACCAGCCAGCTTTCGCGTTCCCGGCCGTGCCGGAAGTCAGTCGTCCAAAGCTGCGTGAAATTCTGGAATCCAATCCAGACCAAAAATATACGCTGTCCGACAAACTCTGGGGTTACTTACAGGCGTACGCCGAAAAACATCGGCGCCGGGGCAACGGCTTCGGCTGCAGCGTCGCCAAACTCGGCGGTACGACACGGACCCTTAGCGCACGTTACCACAAGGACGGCTCCGAAATCCTGATCCCTCAGCCCAACCGAAATCCGCGACGATTGACGCCACAGGAAGCCGGTCGCTTAATGGGGTTTCCGGACAGGCTTGTGTCGCGAGACGCTCAGGTCGTTTCTGACACGCAGGCCTACCGTCAATTTGGCAATGCCGTTGTACCAGCCGTCGTAACCGCAGTGGCCACACACATCGTAGCCGTCATGCGAGAAGCCGTCGTTTCTCGATCGGGCAACGGCTGTGTGTTGAAAGCAAAGAAACGTCGTCGTCGTCGCCTGAACAAGGTGGCGGACGAGTTGTCTCGCTGAAAACCGAAATAGGCATGTCCGACCGGGGTCAATTGCCGGGGCGGCATGGATCAGGTGAGGACAATGTGCAAATCACCGGAGGTAATTGTCATGCCACGTTCACGAAATATCGTCCTGTTCCTGTCGGCGATGGCTGGCTTGCTTATCGCGCATTCCTGTTCCAGGGCGACGGCACAAAACGCATACCCGCCGGAATTTGCGGGTAGTGAAACCGTTGTCTACAAGCAGGTCGGCGACGTCAGTCTTCGGATGTGGTTGTTCACCCCGGCCGATCATGAACCGGCCGCGGATACCCGCCCCGCCGTCGTGTTTTTCTTTGGCGGCGGCTGGAAATCCGGCACGCCGGCACAATTCGAAACGCATTGTCGTTATCTCGCGTCACGGGGAATAGTGGCAGCGACGGCCGATTACCGAGTCGCGACTCGACACGGAGTCAAAGCCGATGCCTGCGTCGAAGATGCCAAGTCTGCAATCCGCTGGCTGCGGCAGAATGCGTCATCACTGGGCCTCGACGCCAACCGCATCTGCGCAGGTGGTGGATCGGCGGGGGGACACACGGCGTGCTGCACGGCTCTGATCCAGGGACTTGATGCCAACCATGAAGACAAAACAATTTCATCAGTGCCCAATGCGTTGGCATTGTTCAATCCGGCTGTGATGCTGGGCCATCTTGACGGATTTGATCTGGGCGGAATCACAGAAGAGAAAGTAGCCGACATCGCCACGCGGACCGGCGTTCCCGCTGTACAGATCTCGCCAATTCATCATATCCGGGCAAACATGCCGCCGACGATCATCTTCCATGGCATGGCCGACACGACGGTGCCGTATGCGACGGCTGAGGAATTCAGCAAACGGATGCTGGCCGCCGGAAATCGTTGTAAACTGAAGAGTTTTCCAGAGGCACAGCATGGATTTTTCAACGCTCCGAAGGGAAACAATCCCGACCGTCGTGATCGCTCGTACCAATGGCACCGACGCACGTTGCTGCAGCTGGACAACTTCCTTCAGTCACTTGGCTGGCTGGACGGCGAGGCCACCGTGCGGATCGTGGATCATGACTTCGTCAGTCTCCGCGGCAACCTCACGAATAGCCTGCGGCAGTTTTCGGTCGAAAAACGGGGGCACGTCGCGTTCATCGGCGGATCCATCACGGAAATGGAAGGTTATCGCCCGCTCGTCTGCAAATGGTTGCAACATCGCTTTCCCGACACAGAATTTACGTTCACTGCAGCGGGGATATCGTCGACCTGTTCCAACACCGGGGCGTTTCGCCTGCAACGTGACATTCTTGCACACGGTCCGGTCGACCTGTTGTTCGTGGAATTCGCAGTCAACGACGATCAGGACGCAGCACACTCCGCTGATGGGTGCGTACGGGGGATGGAAGGAATCATTCATCGCCTGCGACAGCATAATCCCAATGCCGACGTAGTAATGACTCACTTTGTGAATCCTGGAATGCTGAATACCCTTAACGAGGGCAAGGTGATTCTGAGTGCCAACCAGCACGAGCGGGTTGCCCGGCACTACCGAATCCCGTCAGTGTATCTATCCAAAGAAGTCGCCCAGCGCATCAACACTGGATCGCTGACGTGGAAACAGTTCGGTGGCACCCATCCTGGTCCGGCAGGGAACGAACTGGCGGCTGACCTGGCCACGTCGATTCTGTCCACCGGTTGGCGGGGTGTGGACGCCTCACAGTTGCAGCCAATTGCTCATCCATTGCCGCAAGAGCTGTTGTTGAGTTCGTCCTTTACGAATGGTGTGCTGTTGCCGCCTGATCGAGTGCAGCACGATACTGGATGGAAAGTCAGCCTCCCCGACTGGGAAGCGATCCCGGGAGGGAAGCGTTCACGATTTTTAGGCATTCCGCTGCTGCATTCTGAAGTTCCCGGAGCGCTCGCCTCAATCAGTTTCGACGGCACCGCGATCGGTCTGTACGTGCTGGCGGGGCCGGATGCCGGTCAGGTGGAATTCCGCATCGACGACGACAATTGGCAAACGGTCGAGCTGTATCATCGATTCAGCAAGGGGTTGCACTATCCCCGCACCGTCGTACTTGCAACCGACCTGAAATCTGCGACTCACAAGCTGGAATTCCGAGTTGCCGGCTCGAAGCACGCGACCAGCACGGGACCTTCCGTCCGAATTCTGGCAGTCGCCATAAATGAACCCGCGGCGTCCGGCAGCTAACGCCGCTTATATTACACAGATGCAACGTCTGCGTCTTGCTCTATAGGGCGTAAGCGACGCGTATCGGCTGGGCCGGTTTTTCCGGCACTGCCTGGTTTTGGGCAGCACCGTTTCACAACGTCCGATAATCCCTCAGAGCAGAGGAAGCGAAACGCATCACGGCAACATCGTCACTGGAGGCCACCATGTCCAAGTCAATGAACGTTCTGGCCCTCGTCCGAGACGATCACCGCTTTATTTTTCTATACGATGACAACAGCGTGGAAACGATGCTGACAACGCTCAGCCAATACGCCAGTGACCCTGAGATGGAGTTCACCTGGTACGATGCTGCGATGTTGGCTCAGCGGGTTAGGCGGATGCTGGAACAGCAACAGTTTGAAGAGCAGATGGAAGATTTCCCACACGCCTTCTGATTCACTTCCCCCATCGAGCCCCCCGGATGCAAAGCGCCGCTCCTTCGTTCCTGAACTACCTGAAGGTTGAACGCAACTGTTCTGAGCTGACGATCAAGTCATACGCAGACGACCTCAGTCACCTGTCGGAATTCATTCTTGAGCAGTTCGGAACGGTCCCTCGACCCGACGCAATTGAAGTCACTCAGTTGCGAAGCTATGTCGCCTACCTTCACGAGTGCGGTTATGCTCAAGCGACCGTGGCGCGACGGCTGGCCTGCCTGCGAAGTTTCTTCCGCTACTGCCAGCGGGAAGGACTCTGCGATTCCAATCCCGCCAAGCCCCTAAGGACTCCACGAGCAGGGAAGAAGCTACCGCACTTTCTGACGACCGAGGAAGTGGGCCGGCTGCTGTTGGCGCCGCTGGCAACGAAGGACGACGGTCTGCGTGATCGAGCAATCCTTGAGACGGTGTATTCCGCTGGCCTTCGAGTCGCTGAGGTCGTCGGACTGGACCTGCAGGATTACGACCGTCCGTCGGGAATTATTCGAGTCCGGGGAAAAGGGCGTAAAGAACGCATTGCACCGGTTGGCAGCTACGCTACCAAGGCGGTGCAAAGCTGGCTGGCTGTTCGAAAGCCCGATACGAATGCCGACCAGATTGACCAGGCGGCCCTGTTCTTAAATCGCTTCGGACGTCGCCTGACAACACGAAGTATCGGACGGATGCTTGAGAAGCACATACTCACGGCCGGATTGTCACAACAAACCTCACCACACACGCTCCGGCACAGCTTCGCCACCCACCTGCTGGACGGCGGCGCGGATTTGCGCAGCGTTCAGGAATTGCTGGGACACAAGAGCCTGACGACCACGCAGATCTACACACATATCAGCACTCGGCGACTGCGCGAAACCTACGAGGCCTCGCATCCACACGCTCAGTCATCTCAGCGGAACTGAGTTCTTCGGTCCGGTTAACATCGGCTTGAGCCTGATTTGCGACATGAGAATCGATGTTTCGCTATGACTCATTGCGGCCGCTTACCCAGAACGGGGCCATTGTCCGGCGGCATTGATGCATGCCAACTCAACAATTGTTCGGTGAGGCTCGCGACGACAGATGGATTCCGGTCTGTGACGGGATTCTGTTCCGACACGTCTTCAGCAAGATTGTAGAGATCCGTGTTGCCACCATCGTAGTCGCAGTAGAGTTTCCACTTGCCACTACGTACCGCAAGGTCAGGAAGTACTGAGTAGTGTCTGAAGTTCTTTCGATCAGGTGGTCGTCGAAAGAACAACGGCTTCACTCGCGCGGCTTTCGACTTTCCCAGCAGGGTGTCGGCCAGGTTTTCACCGTCGAATGTCACTCCTTCCGGAGCAGCGGTTCCAGTGATTGACAGCAGCGATGGAACCAGATCGATCGCCGAGAATACGGAATCGTGGTTTCGGCTTCCCTGGATTCTCTCCTGCATCAGGCCCGGAGCCCAGGCGACCAGAGACGACCGAACGCCTCCTTCATACAGTGTCGCTTTGTGCCCCCGCAGTGGCGCGGCCGATCCAAAGCCGACCTCAGGACCGTTGTCAGAACAGACCAGAACGACGGTATTGTCTCGCAGCTTCTCGCTGTTTCTGACGTAGTCAAAGATGACTCCCAGCTGCTGATCCATGGTTTCCAGAACGGCCAGATAGAGCGTGCGATTTTCTCCATCGCCCCATTTCGCTAATGGTGGATGCATGGGAGTGTGGACGTCGTCAGGCCACAGGTTGAGATAAAACGGTTGGTCCTGTGATTCCGCAAACTTCACAAATGCAACCGCGGCTTCGGTGAACTTCTCCGTTACGTACGCTCGGTCATGCCAGATGACGGGGCCATGCCCCAGCGTGTGTGACCCGAGGTTGTGCTGCACCGGCAGTTTTCGACCGGGCGAATATTTCAGCGGCAGGACACGGGCCCCCAATCCTTCAAAGTTTGTGATGGATTCATCAAACCCGTATTCAGTAATCAAAGGCGCGTCGTGAATATTCCGCTGCCCTCCCATATGCCATTTACCAAAGTGTCCAGTGGCATAGCCGGCCTGCTGCAGAGATCGAGCCAACATGGGAGCTCTCACGTCCAGCCAGTTGGCGATACCACGTTGTTCATTGCTGTTGCGATTGTTCAGATAGGAACTGATCCTCCATCTCTGAGGATATTGCCCCGTCGACACCGCCACACGGGAGGGGGAACAGATCGGTGAGTTGACATAGAATTGTTCGAAAGCAATCCCTTCCGCGGCAAGCTGGTCGATGTGAGGCGTGCTTGCTTCCTTGTTCCCAAAACATGAAAAATCGGCCCACCCCATATCGTCGATGAAAACCAGAATCACATTGGGCCGCTTCTTCACGTCGTTGGCGGCCACGGACGTACACGGTGCGCACAGCATCCCGCCAAGCATAAGCAGCAGCACGCCTGCCCGAACGAGATCAGGCAGTGGAGTCCGGTTAACTTCTGTTTTCATGTTCAAATCTATCAGGCAGATAATGAAACGGCTGTTCGTGACATAGTACTCATGTCGGCCAAAGGTACATTCGTAACGGAATTGCACAAGGATCGAAGCCCCAAATACGTCAACATCCTGGCCGGCGCATCGAAAAGAATGTGATCCATCAATTTCGACGCGGAATTCGCAGCGTTATCGCGTTAGTATTGCTGAGACACAGTCAATTCGGATTCAAGGCGCTAAGGAAGCGAAAGACGGGCGTGAAAACACCGTCAGCGACGTGCTCTGGAGTGAGGATTTGCGCGGGATCAAAACAACAAATAGCATTTGTTCGGCAAACGCTCTGTTTGATAGGGGATCGGTTCCATGAACAGCAACTCCAGGGAAGAACAGCCCCCGAAGCGATTGCTGATTCAGGACGCGGCTCGACTTCAGGACGTTGAGCTGAAACATGAACGTGTTCGGAAATTGCTTGAGACCTCCGGCAGCGACGCCCTGCTGCTGCAAAACCCGGAGAACATCGCGTGGTTTACGGCGGGCGTCGACCGGCTTCGATGTGTTTCGGAGAACTGTACAACGAGCCTGTTTATCACGTCTGATGCCAGACTCTTCGCAACCAACTCGACTGACTCGGCGCAGATTTTTGAACGTGAAGCATTTGGTCTTGGATTTCAGTTGAAACAACGAGAGTGGTTTCAACCACATGACGACCTGGTCAGCGATTTGTGTCGCGCTCGCAAAGTTATCAGTGACCGACGTATCAGCGGTGCAGAGTCAGCAGCGGAAGCGGTCCGTTCAATCCGCCTGCCATTGACCGAACTGGATGTGGCCCGGATGCGACTGCTAAGTCGAATCGCAGTGCACGCCGTGGAAGCAACCGCCCATAATCTTCGCCCCGGTGTAACGGAATCCGAAGTTGCAGGTGAAATAAGTCACCGTCTGCTGAAACGGACTGCTTCCGCGGCCAGAATCCAGGTCTGTGCAGACGGCAGAAACGAACGGTATCGGCATTGGACATTTGGAGAACACCCGATTGAACATTTCGCCGTGCTCTCCTGCGTCGCTCGCAGATGGGGATTGCATGTTGGAGTGACTCGCACCGTCTGTCTGGAGAGAGTTCCAGCGGAACTATGGAGGTTGTTTCAGCGGGCGATGATGTTGCAGGCGACCGGCATATTCTTTTCCCGCCACGGACAGATCCTGGGCGACGTCTGGAAGAAGGTACACCGCATTTACGAAAAGTTTGACATGGCCAATGAATGGCAACTGGCGGACCAGGCCGATGTCGTTGCCCACAGCGAATGCGAATGTCAACTGACTCCGCACTCGGAGTATAAACTGCAGGCACCTGCCCCTGTGTTCTGGCATCCCTCGGTTGGGCCAGCCCTGGTTGGTGATACGGTTCTGCTGCACGAATCATCGAACGAGCAGCTGACCAGGTCGTCTTTCTGGCCGCATGTTGCCGTTCGGGTCAAGGGCCGGGAAGTCCAATGTCCAAGCATCCTGCGAGTGCGAACTGCAGGGTCACCGGTCGAAGCGTCTCCCGCGGCGGACGCACTCTTCGATTGCCCTGTGCCTCCACGGGAAGACGGCCCACCGCAGGTCGAATCTGTCTGGGAACTGGATGTCGCTGCTTACAGATCGGTTCACATTCAGGATCGGTAAGTGCTGCGCGGGAACACTGTTCAACTGTTCAGTAAGTAGAATCCCCACGTCGTGCCTCGGTCGCTCCCGTGTTTGGGTTTCGCTGGCTCGGCGAACGGCGTTCACGCGAATAGTCAAACGCCTGGTAATCCGTTTCGTTTCAGAATCGCAGCAAGGACACAAAGACCGTGCAACCGATCATGTTAGAGTAGTTCGCGCGAAATTCACGTTTAACGGAAAGATCTATTGGAATTCTGTCGATCCGAGTGCACAATTAGGGCAGTGACTCTGGACGCACATGGGCGTCCAGCACAGTCTTACGAAGGGCGGTTTGGCAATGCATGCCCTGGTCTTTGGTCTTTGGTCTTTGGTCTTTGGTCTTTGGTCTTTGGTCTTTGGTCTTTGGTCTTTGCATGAGACATCATCTTCCGATGAGTCTTGTGCGGGCTGCCAAGGGGAGTAACATTGTCCGGGAAGAAGGGTGAATCCCCTTATCGGTGCGATTTCTGCACAGATCAACTGGTCGAGGCCGATCGGGCCTGGGCAGAGTGTCTGTGGCTGGTTGTGTTGATGCGCCCCTTTCGATGTCCACACTGCTTCAATTGTTTTCTGCGTCCGGTGGCCTGGCTCGGACACATCTTGTTGTACAAGATCGACTAGGAAGTTCCTGCTCAGGCAAAGCCGCTTCATCATTCGATGAGCTGCTTGATTGGACTCATCATGAACATCTCAGCTACAGATAGTCTGAACGGCCCTGTTCTTTGAGTCTCCCCAACAGTTCCTTAATCCGCTCTGAGTCCCGTTTGTGAGCAACCAGAGTCGCATCAGCGGTCTGCACGATGATCAGATCGCTGACGCCAAGCGTCGCGACCAGATGATTCTCTGATGTACGCACAATGCAGTCATTCGTGTCGATGCCCACGAATGCCCCCTCGATCGTGTTCCCGGAATCGTCCTGGTCGGCCAGTCGAGGAACAGCCAGCCAGCTGCCAACGTCGTCCCATGAGAATGGCGATTCAATGACGGTGGCTCCTGTTGCGCGTTCCAGAACTGCACAGTCAATGGAGATGCTGTTCATCTGAGGGAACTCTTCTCCCAGCAATCGATTGTAGTCGTCCCGCCCAATTGATCGGGCGATACGCTGCAGACGTTGATAGGTATCGTTTTCGTGGCACTGCAGTTGGTTCAGAATTGTCTGAGCCTTCCAGCAAAAGATTCCGCAGTTCCAATAAAAGCTGTCCGACGCAACGTATTCTTCCGCCGCCTGCAGCTGTGGCTTCTCGTGGAAGGCAGCCACTTCGAACGCTCGCCCAACGTCCTGTAACGCGGCGCCTCGTTCTATGTATCCGAAGCCCGTGGCAGGAAACGCAGGAGTAATCCCGAACATGACAAGCCGCCCGGGCTCTTCTTCCACGACAGCGGTTGCCTGCTGTACTGCATTCTGAAAGTCGTCGACTGTCGAGATGACGTGATCGGCCGGCATGATGAGCATGGTCGCATCCGGGTCGCGATGCAAAGCATGAATGGCGGCAAGTCCGACGCAAGGAGCCGTATTGCGAGCCCGCGGCTCAACCAAAACGTTCCCCGATGGAATTTCGGGCAACTGACTGCAGGTTTCTGCGGCCTGGACGGCGTTTGTGACGATCCACGAATGATCCGCTTCGATCAGCCCTTCGCAGCGATCGACCGTCTGTTGAATCATGGTGCGATCACCGGACAGCTTCAGCAGCTGTTTTGGCATTTTTTCGCGACTCTGAGGCCAGAAGCGTGTTCCGCTTCCACCAGCCATGATTACAGCATGCAGCATAGTCGATTCCTTTCGTCGGCAGACGTCGCGTCCGTCGTTCACTCAATATTCCACAGTTCGGCGATCGTAGACGTTATTAAAGACTTCGTCCAGCGGCAGATGTGGGGCGCTTACGAGCTGCTTTCTCAGCTTGGATTCCTTCAGGGGCGACCAATGGCTATCCTTTGCCGACTAACGTATGTCACTGATGCGGACTCTTCGCACCGGGCGGTGCAGAAGGAGCCGATCCAACGCATGAGAGACTGCCGGTCAGTTTTTGCCAGGCACTAAGAAAAACCACGTTATGAACGCTCGTGAACGGCGTTCAGGCAGCATTTCAGCAGCAGATTCCTGCTGGTTGTTCGTTCAGCAATGTTCCTTCGTTTGACAGGGAATTGACGATATGCGATTGATACGAGTTGTTTCGTCCCGCCATTTGCGCCTGTTGGTGCTGTTTTCTATGGCAGGACTGAGCCTTCACACCGCCGCAGGGCAGGACGCGGCGGACGTTTCTGCTGCACCGATTGAGTCCGCCGACTCAGCACCTGCGCGTGGCCTTGTTCAGCAGATAAACGACGCACTTGAGCCGGTCGACAGTTTCTTCGGTTGGGTGAACGGCTACGTTGCGGCCGTCATTTTCTGTCCCGTGCCCCTCGGAAGTGCTGATGAAATTCCAGCTGCTGTGCTGGTCCTGCTGCTGGGGGCGTCATTCTTTACTCTCCGCATGGGCTTCATCAACATTCGAGGCTTCCGTCACGCAATCATGGTGACAGCGGGCAAATTCGACAATCCCGATGACCAGGGGGAAGTCACACACTTCCAGGCATTGACGGCGGCTTTGTCTGCCACAGTTGGACTGGGCAACATTGCTGGCGTCGCAATCGCAATCTGCATCGGTGGCCCCGGTGCCACGCTGTGGATGATCCTGGCGGGTTTCATCGGTATGTCGTCCAAGTTCGTGGAATGCACGTTGGGACAGAAGTACCGGGAAGAGCGTCCCGACGGTCGGATTATGGGCGGAGCGATGTACTACCTGTCTCGTGGCCTGCCGGAACTTGGCCTGGGAGGACTGGGGAAAGTCCTTGGCGTCATGTTTGCCGTTCTGTGCGTGGGCGGTTCATTTGCGGGAGGCAACTCATTTCAGGTAAAGATGTCACTTGGTGCGGTGGCGCAGACGTTGCCGTTTCTGGCCGCTCCGGAAGTCGCGGGCGCCGCGGACTATCGTTGGGTCTACGGACTGCTGATGTCGATTGTCACCGGCATGGTGATCATTGGAGGAATTCGACGCATCGCTTCCGCAGCAGAGAAGATCGTGCCGGCAATGTGCGGCATCTACGTATTGGCCGCACTAGTGATTCTGGTGAAAAACATCGGGCAGATTCCCGCCGCCCTGCAATTGATTATAAATGATGCCTTTACCGGAACGGCGGTCTCCGGGGGCCTTGTTGGGGTGCTCGTTGTCGGTTTCCAACGTGCCGCGTTTTCGAACGAAGCGGGGGTCGGGTCCGCAGCGATCGCTCATGCAGCTGCCAAGACAGACCATCCCGTTCGTGAAGGCCTGGTGGCGTTGCTTGGGCCGTTCATCGATACCGTCGTCATTTGCACGATGACGGCACTGGTGATCGTAATTACGGGGGCCTGGGATCCGATCCAGAACCCGGAGTTTGCCAGCCTGATTGAATCCAAGAATGGAGCAGCATTAACCTCAGTTGCGATGGATCAGCAGATCCCGGGATTCCGTTACGTTCTGTCCGTCGCCGTCGTGCTGTTTGCGTTTTCCACAATGATCTCCTGGTCATATTACGGCGAACGATGCTGGGCCTACCTTTTCGGCGACAATGCATCCATGTCCTATCGCATCATCTTTCTGATTTTCACCTTCATGGGATCCATTGTTTCCGCAACCAACGTGCTGGACTTCGGTGATCTGATGATCTTTGGGATGGCGATTCCCAACATCATCGGCGTTGTGCTGCTGTCAGGGAAGGTGCGCCAGGATCTGGATGAATACTGGCAGAAACTGAAGAACGGCGACTTCGAAATCACAGAAAAAAGCGCCTCCGCCGATTGGGGCGAATAAGTGAGTCCATTCCCAACGTACACTTCCAACGGAGCCTTTGATGCCCCTATCCACTTCAAGAATCGTCGTACCGATAGACTTTTCAGGCGAATCACCACACGCGATTGAGAACGCGGTCAAAATCGCGGGAGACGCGTCGAAACTGCATCTCGTACACGTGCTGCTGCCACTGGACAGCGTTTCGCCGGGCGTATTGCTGGGTGACATCAGCGACGAATCCCGACGCGAAAAGGTCACCCGGAAACTGACGGAACTTGCCGCCGAACACGGTGTGTCGGATGCCACCGTTACGGTCCTGCTGGGCACGCCGGGACTGGTGATTGCCGACTATGCCAAGGACCAGAAAGCTGACCTGATCATCGTTCCATCACACGGCTACCACGGCTTCAAACGCATGTTTCTGGGCTCTGTCGCAGAACGAGTCATTCGCCACGCCGAATGCAGTGTGCTTGTGCTGAGACGATCTGACGCGGAATAAACGTGCGCCGCAGGCGATTTGTTTTTCCCGCACCACGCCTGCGGAACCGCCTAGCGCATTGGAGCAGGGAACTTGCAGATAGCAGGACACGCGGAACGCCATGCTGTTACCGTGACCGGATCAACTTCCGGCTTCAGCGGGTTCCCCACCGGCTGGGATTGATTCCAGGTGCCTCAGAACGCATTCTAGTTCATGTCGGGCACGGCAAATGGATCAACCACTTGTGGCTTTTGAATCATTCCTGAGCGGATCGCGCTGACGGGAACACGTCGACGGACAACTCGGCCATTTTCAAGCACGCGGATCTTTTTAACGTTTCGCTTGAACAATCGGCGAGAGACCCCGGTGGTCTGACGCCCGTTTCCACCCAGATACTTGGGCTTACCGCGTTGAACAACGCTGTTTCCATGTACCGGTTTGGTGTCGCCATACAGGGCTTCCAGCTTGGCTCGTTTCTGGCGTTTGTTCTTTTTTAGCGTGCTCATTGTTCTAACTTATTCTTGATTAACGACTTGCGTCGTCGAACTGGCTTAGGCGGAGGGGCCAATGCTGATGCATTCCGTACCCGGCACCAAAGAACGGGGAAGGCTAACCACTCAGCGACGGAAGTTCAATTGTGATTTCTGCTTACGTCGGCCGGATTCCCTGATCATCGACACAGCTGACCATTCCTGAGAGCAAATTTGGCCGCGTAGTTGACTATTCGTGCCTCAGAGCTTCGATCGGATCCAGTTTCGCTGCCGCCATGGCCGGATACAGACCGAAGATGACGCCAATGCTGACTGAGATGAAGAAGGCCAGTGGCAGGCTCCAGGGAACCGGCTCCGGTCGCATTTCCGAAAACATCTGTGCAAAATCACTGCCGGCTTTGCCACCTTTAAGAATGAAGTTTTCCACGATGCTGCGAACGCCTGCAAAGGCGAATTTGGTCGACAGTCCCAGCAAAATCCCGACAATTCCGCCGGTCCCGGACAGAACGATGGTTTCGGTGAGAAACTGAACTGTGATGTCACGTTGCTTTGCTCCTAACGCACGGCGAATTCCGATCTCCCGGGTACGTTCGGTCACCGTCGCGAGCATGATATTCATAATGCCAATTCCGCCGACCAGCAAACTGATGGCTGCAATAGATCCCAACACAACATTAAAAATGATGCCCATCTGTTCAGCCTGTTTCAGCAATTCCAGAGGTACTACGATGGCGTAGTCGCCGTCAGTCTTGTGATTTTGTTTCATGCTTTCGCGAATAACATTGGCCGTCTCCACCACATTTTCCTGCGAATCCACTCGCAGTGTGATCTGACTTAGCTCCCAGTACTCTGAGCTGAATGATCCTGCAGTACGGTCGATGTTCAGGTCGCCCAACCTTACACGCATCGTTTCCAGGGGAATGTAAATATCCTGGTTATAGTCCTGTCCTGACATGCTGCCCCCGATGGCCGCACTGGCCTGTCGAGGAATCGTGACTCCGACAATGCTGTAGAACTTGTCCCCGACACGAACCGACTGCCCCACGGGATTCTCGTACTGAAACAACTCGTCGGCCGTGCCGGCAGCAAGCACGGCGATGTTCTTCTTCTGCTTTCGGTCATCGTCCGTGATAAAACGGCCCTGGGCCATATCCAGATGATTGATGTCCAGATAATCGGCCGTGCACCCAACGATACGAGCGGTAATATCATGTTGCCGATGTCGCGACGCCTTGGTCAATTCGCGAATGGGTATGGCCTGGGTTATTGTAGGAATGGTCTTGTTCAGCAGGTCGTAGTCCTTCCGCAACAGACCATACCGCAGGACTGAAGCACCACCGCTGTTTACGGCGCTTTCCGGGGGAGGCTTGACGCTGCGGACGATAATGTTCGTCGCCCCGAGCTTCAGCACCTGCGCCTGCGCCTGCTCTTTGGCTCCTCGACCGATGGCCAGCATCGCAATCACCGAGGAAACTCCCAGGACCATTCCCAGCATGGTGAGACCTGCCCGCAGTTTGTGCAGCATCAGGCTCTTCATGGCCAGTTGAATTGTTCGAAACAGGTTGGGCATTGCGGTTGTGTTGCAGTGAGTTTCCGACGAATTAGTGATGTTGACGAACCAGAATCTTCGTCCTGAAGATCAATAGCAACCTGGTGCGTGGTCCTGTCTGAGAATTGGGGTTGTTCCGTAGCCGAACTCGCCAGAGTTTGGAGCTTCTTCTGAAAGGTCGTCCGAAGCCTGACGACATCGGCTACCCCACAATCAAGCCTCGAAGAGGCGCTAGCCGGGGAATAGTCCTTCTCCGGCAATAACTCCGTCCTTCATAAAAATCTGTCGTTTGGCGCGTTTGGCGACCGCGTTTTCATGAGTCACCATGATGATGGTGCGTCCTTCAGCATTCAGGGTGCAGAGCATTTCCATAATTTCGGTCTCAGTTGCCGAATCCAGATTTCCAGTCGGTTCGTCCGCCAGAATGATCTGAGGATCGTTCACCAGCGCGCGAGCAATCGCGACTCGTTGCTGCTGGCCGCCTGACAATTGAAATGGACGATGATCCAGCCGATCGCCCAGCCCGACCATATCGCCGAGCTCTTCAATCCGTTTCCTGTCTTTGGCAGAAATGGACGGGTAGCCCGCGCGATAGTGCAGCGGAACTTCGATGTTTTCCACAACGGTGTATTGGGGAATCAGGTTGTACGACTGAAAGATGAAACCGATCATTTCGTTGCGAATGGCCGACAGGTCGTCATCGGAGATGCTCGACACGGGACGCCCGCCAATGATGTATTCGCCATGTGTCGGTCGGTCCAACGCTCCAAGCAGGTTCAGGAGCGTACTCTTGCCACTGCCCGACGAACCCATAATTGCCACGAAATCCCCGTGCGGAAAATCAACCGATACACCGTTCAGCGCTTTGACGACGACGGAACCAAGATCGTAATGCTTCTGTATGTCGATAACCTGTGCGGCAAAGTCCATGTTTGTTCCAGCGGGGCGACGTTGTGATTAGGGTGGGTGGAAGAAAAGTAGAAGCAGGTGCAGTGCGAAATCGATAGTTCCGCGTGGACGGAGTCGTCCCGGGTTTTGCAGAGAACAGCCACTCGCGTGGACAGGAGTGCCCATCCCGAGGATGCGAGAATCAAATGTTTGTGTCAGAAATCGTTCTCCGCGTACACATTCGAACAGATTCCGTCCAACCGCTGCGCCAGCCGTGAAGTAATGTGCTTCACTTCCGGTTGTCGCCACTGCGTTGCCTCGCAGTTCACTAAATCACTGGCGGAGCCAGTGCCACACAGCGACTCATTATGACCACAGATGAAGACTAGCGGGCCGAGAAAGCCTGTTTCAGTTCCTGCAGCGTGATGCGTCCGTCTCCGTCTTTATCGTTCTTGTCGAAGTTTCCACGCATATCGCTTTCATCCTTGGTGATGGCGCCGTCCTTGTTCTGATCCAACCGGTCAAACATTACCTTTGGGTCCGGTGGTCCTCCGCCTCCGGGAGCCGGCTCTGCTGTGGCACCACCACCCGGTCCTCTGCCACCGCCACCTTTACCCTTGCCACCACCCTTACTTTTGCCATCGCGGCCACCACCTCCGCCAGCAGGTGCGACCGGCCGTTCCGGAGTGACCGTGCGAGGTCGTGCATCTTCCTCGTCACCCAGCAGACGAATCTCAAGCTCGTTGATCTCACGCGAAAAGTGGGTTCGTGGGTTCATAACCACTGCTTCACCTTCAGCCACACCGTCGAATATTTCCATGTATTCGTCGTTGGCGTCCCCTACCTGCAGTTCACGGCGTTCTACTTCGCTGCCTTTCGCAACAAATGTGTAGAAATTGCTCGCCAGCGACATGACAGATTGCACGGGAACCTGCAGGACATCTTCCTCTCGGTCGTCCACGATGATTCGAATCTCGGCGGTCATACCAGGCTTCAATTGCCGCACCAGATCCCGCGAGTCCGTAATGCGGATTCCCGCCTCGTATTCCTTCAGGTCTGTATTCGGCCAGCTACCTGGAACGGGCACGGACGACACCGTTTCCAGCACGCCGTGGAACATAATCGTCGGCAAAGCGTCAATGGCGATTTCTACCGGCTGCCCCATCATGATCCGGCTGATGCGTGACTCGTGAATACGAGCATCGATCTTCATCTGATCCAGGTCCGGCAGGTTGATGATCCCCTGACGCTCGCGAACCGTGGCACCTTCTTCGATGACAACCGGTTCGCTGCGACGACTCTGTTGTCCCGCATACACGACTTCGCCCTGCTGGCTGGCAATCAATCGGCAGGCCTTAATCTGCCGAATGAGCCGCTCAAGTTTTTCTTCTTCCACCTGCATCGTCAGCTTGCGGGCATCGTAGTCGGCTTCCATCTGAGCCATTGCCGCCTCGCCTTCCAGCGCTGCCCGCACGGTTTCCCGCACGGTGTCTTCTGCATTTTGCTCCAGTTCCTTGACCGTTCTTTCATACGTGAATTTTTCCAGCACTGTCTCTTCGCTCTTGTTGAGGTCAAGTTGAATCACTTTCTTAAGGACATCGATTCGCTTGGTCTCCAGAGCGTTCAGATTTTCGTAGCCCCGTCGTGCCTGGTCACGAGACTTTTCGTACTCTTCCCGAGCCATCGCCAGGTCTTCCTCGGCCTGCTTTATTGCTCCTTTTACCTTGCCGACTGCCTGCTGATACTCGCCGCCATCGGCGACGTATTTTTCAAGGTCGAGTTCGGCCAGTTCTTCAGCCAGTCTTGCCTGAGCCAGGAAACTTTCATTGGTGGTTTCCTGAATCTTCAGGTTGGTTTCGGCTTTCTTGAGGTCCGCTCCGGCCATGGTGACCGTAATCTGCTGTTGTTTTTCGGCCTCCTCAAGACTCGACGAATCCAGTTCGCAGACCATGTCGCCAGCGAGGAAGTCACCCGCCTTCACCTGCTGACGGTCCGCCACCAGCAACTCGGTGAATTGCCCCATGCTGAATTTATAGAGTTTCTCTTCACCGTCTTCAGAACGAACGCGAATACTCCGTTCCGCTCCGGATTCCATGTCCACGAATTCAACGACGCCATCGATTTCAGACACGACCGGCCCATTGACCCGACTACCTTCCGGCACGATTGAGATGATCGTTGTTGTGCCTTCAACACTGTTGGTCAGGGTCGAATTCTGTGAGCTGTCGACGGTTCCGTTCTCGGTGATAGTGATGCGAAAACTGCCAACGTCGACCTTGTGAAGAATATACTTACTGGGCGTTTCGTCCTCACCAGTCGGCCATAAGCTCGCCATCAGATCGTGCGTCACAGGAACCTTCCATGCAACAACACAGACGATCAGTGCGACAACAACAATCACGATCGGGCGCACACCACCGAAGCGAGACACGCGACACATGTACGGATTCTCGCCTGTAGATTTGTGCTTATTCATCTTCTGGCTGTTCCTGCAGAGAAGGTGGGATGTTCAGGGAAGGGGCTTCCGACAGTGGCTGTGGAGACAGCTCAGTCGGTGCAGGCATGATCTCGTGACCGGTTCCACCAGGCAGGTAGAACTTGTCTTCCCAGACTCCTGTCGAGTCAACCTGCATGATACCCATATCTCTGTAGATGTTAAGGCGATTTGTCTCGTAAGTTACCCATCGGCCAACAAGACCATTACTAGCGGCCAGGAGCGACCCCAGAGCATTCAACAGAGAAAAACTGGATTGCTGCGGGCTGGTGACAGCTGTGTCGTAGGCTCGGGCGGAATTCCGCAAGGCCTGGCGATCAATTTCCAGCTGCTGCTCCGCAACCATCAGCTGCCGCCAGCTGTCACGAATCTCCTGCTTCACCTGATCTTCCGCAAGCATATAGTCGCGGCGGGCCCGCTGATAGGCGATCAAAGCCGCACGATAGGTGTTTCGCTCCAGGACATGGTCCAGAGGTGTCTTAAAATCGAGCGATGTGATGACGCCGGTATCACCATCGATCAAATCTGTTGCACCGCTCACATTCAGGTCCATCAGTGCCAGCAGTTGGTTGGCGGCGATTTCGACGTCACGGCGGAAGTCCATTACCTCAGCACGGGCATTCATCAAATCGCGTCGGTTCGCAAGACCGATTCTGACGACCTCTTCGATATCCGGCGTATCTGAACGGCCTGGCAGCGTGAAACGATTCAGCGCGATTACGTCCACACGCAGCCCGGCCTGCAATACCGCGAGTGCCTGAGAGATCTTCAGCAGTTCTTCACGAATTGCGATGGCAGCATCGCGAATCTCACTGAAGAACTCATCGACTGTGATTTCCTCCAGTTCATCTGCGGTCCCAACGATCGGCAGATCACTCCATCCCATTGGCAACTCTGACGGCCCAATCGACTTATTGCCGTCCAGATCAAGTTTCTTCAGAACGGCGTCCTCGGTGTCGTAGCTCAGGATCTCGCTCAGCAGATCGACAACGCCGGCGAATGTTTCGAAATCACCTTCGCTGATGCGAAACATCTTCAGGTCACGAGCAACATCCTTCAATACACGGTCTCGCTCCTCTTCTGAGGCGAATCCGCGGCCGACCGTATTCTGCAGATTCTTGCCATCGCTGGTCATCTCAAGAATGTCCCTGACGGGCTGGAAGTCGGATTTTACGCGGTTCAGACCTTTTTCGCGAAGATCGTTCTTGAGAGTTTGCAGTTGACTGACGTAGCGTTTGAGATCTTCGAATTCCGGCGCAAGGCGTTCCACGTCATTTTCGTTTTGCGGAGCAGGCAGCAGGCTGGGGCCCAGCTCCTTCGCGAATTCCTTCAGAGAGGATTCCAATGACAGGAGCTCGGGCGCGATCAATTCAAAAGGAGCCAGAAAAGCGGTGTCGACGGTCAGTGTGATGTTGGGGGGCAGTCCGAGCTCGATCTTGAAGGCGTCAAGCTGATCCGCCAGTGTCAGACGGAAACCCTGTAAACTGCTTTCCGATCTGTTCAAGCTGGTTATTACATCAATTACGTCCTGACTGACAACATCCGGATCTTTGTAACGGATCAGCTCTTTGGCGGCGGCCTGAAACAGGTGGTCGTCAGAGACAGCAAGCAACTGCTGCTGATGCTCAGCAGTCATGTCGCCCGTCCAGACCAGGAACCCCGCCGGTTCATAGCGCAGATAGGGGCGTAACTCCTCTGGAATCTCCGCACCCTGGGGAAACCGAAGCAGACGATCCGACACAGTCACCTGCCTCAGTTTGTCGGCTTCCTGAGCAATCTCGATCTGCTCGTTCAGCAGCCGAATGTTGTTCTCCTCATTAATGATTCTCTGCTGTTGTTGCTGCAGACGCAGGTAGCTGGTGGCAATCACGGCGAACAGCGTCTGGCGAAACCTCGCCATGTCACGAATCTGGTACAACAGGTTTCGTTCGGCCTGGGTCAGGTTTTCCATCACTACGCGGCGACCGCCGTCCGCCATAAAGGGCTGGGTCAGCTGCCACGCCAGACTTGGAGCCGAAACTGCATTCGTCGTTGAATTCCAAGTGACTGTGTTCAATACATCGACAGCCCACTGGGCCCCGCCAGGCATCAGTCGCTGTATACCAAACCCGTGCGTCAATGTTTGATTTGGTGTTCCAGCGAGTCCCCGACCGTTTCTGGTGCGGAAAAGAGCCCCTCCCGAACCCACCGGAGAAAGGTGGAAGCGGGTTCCCAGCAGATAACGCTGGCCTGTCAGTTGCAGTGCCTGCAGGTAGACATTTTCCAGTTGTGTCTGATACGCACGGCTATGTATGTAAGCCAGGTTGACCGCGTCGTTGAGGGTCAGCATCGAGATCTCAACGGCTGCGTGTCCGTCAACGGGATCCGCGCTGCCCACAAGTTCGGTATAGGGCGACAGCCAGCTGATGTTCTCAATACTTGCCGCATCGCCATGCTCATGCCATTTTTTGTAGCCCGGGATCCCGTCAGCACAGTGCATGAATTGATGTGCGGACGGGTCGTCAGGAGGCAGGGGCTGACAGTCGGCATTGTCATACTCATCATAGAAGCGACTTCGCGGATCGGGGGTGATGTCGATTCGAGGCAAAAGCCAGCGTTCATCGTTCTGCTTTTCGGCGATGGCGGAATATGATTCCGCATCAGCACGCTGACGCCATTCACTGCGTTTACAGCCGGATATCGTCGGCAGCAGCATGGACGTCAGCAATAGGCACGTGACAGTACGCATGAAGCTGTTTGATTGCGAATTGACCCGCATAATGAATGCTCCCGGACCTTCAGATGTATGAAGGTGATCGATTCAGGACAAAAGGCAGCGTTGCGAACAGTCCTTCCGCGGAAAGACGACGACAGCCTGTGCAGGCTGATTCAAAAATACCGTTCGTCGCAGTGATACCAACAGAATCGAATTCGACACGTCTGCGAGTTCTACTCGACGTAGAACTGATGCGGTCGAACGTTTTCGCATGACCGTTACAGTCCGACGCGGAGGAATCGGGAGCACTACGTCTATCAATATCACCGAACCAGACGGCAGGAATACGACAGGGCGGTCAGCTGCTGCAAACGGCACAACCGGAACAATCCAACATGCCATTCGGTCGGGCAGGATTTACAACGGTCTGTTGCCCGCCGACGTGCTGTGCGAAAGACAGAGAACGGTAACAGCAGCCTCACAAACGGCGTTCAGGCTGGATCTGCAGGAACTCATCCGTTTTCACCGTCTATCCCGGCGAAGACTGCGGTGCGTCCGCAGCATGCCGCATCTGATCGTCGGGCCAGGGAGTAAACAGGTTTGCAACCTGCGAATGTTCGGTCACTTCCAAAGAACAATAGCGTTTGATGTCGGCGATCTCGGTCAACACCACCGGCTGTCGCATGCGGCCTTTGCGTGTTGATCCCACCAACGCATTGGCATCAGTGGTCAACATAACGCAGCTGTCAACGGTTTCCACCGTTCCTTTTCCGTCGTCGCCCTTAAAGTGATCCCATAATCCGGCCATGCAAAACACGTCGTGACCGGGAAGTGTGTAGTTGCCGTCCCCACCATGCCTGGATGGTTCAAAGAAGCTACTGGCCAACAAGACACAACGCTGGGATGGAAATGCAAATTTCCAGGGCCATGTCTGGTCAACCGTTTCGGACCTTGCATTGATCTTACCGCGTTGAAAGGCCTTTCGAGTACGACTCCTGCCGGTCGGTTTCCAGTTGTGCGGCAGAAAACCCCACGAACGCGGTTCAACGGCCCACTCGTTATCGTCGATCATCCGCAGTGCCAGAACATCGTAGATGGGATAGTAGTCCTTCGACGGCAGCATCTCCGGTAGAATAGTCACCGAAAAAGACTCCAGAAATCGGGCGACAGCATCCGGGGAAGTCGTCAGATTGAAACGATGGCACATTCTTGCTGTTCCGAATCGGTCAAGAACGGGGAAACTGAAAACGCAGGCTCCTCAGAAAACCGCGGTCATGCGACCGTTATTCTTCAACGGATCTCTGCTGATTGACGGCGGTCACGATCCGGTTCACTTCGCGGTGAATATGTTCGCGGCCAGTCGACAGCAGGTCGTTATGGCCCACGTTGCGCAGGTTGACCCACCGTTTTTCGATTTCACAGACGGACTTTTGCGGAGCCGCGTCGAACAACCTGCGTCCAAATTGTTGCTGCACCAGCGTATCGTTGTCGCCATGCATCACGATAACCGGGCATGAAACCTTAACAATCCTTTGAGCTGACGGATATCGATCAACAAGGATTGCCCCGACCGGAAGCCAGGGATAGTGACTGCCGGCGACGTCAACCATCGATGAGAACGTCGCCACCGTCACCAAAGCGGCCGGAAGATTTCCGGATTCCGACTGTTGTGACGCCAGATAGACGGCCGCCGCGCCGCCCAGCGACGTGCCGGCGATGACAATATTTGATGCGTGGTAACCAAGCTTACCAACAGCGAATTCCCAGGCCGCATCAGCCGTCAATTCCAACGCATCCTCTGTCATTCGACCGCCTGAATCTCCGTATCCGTGATAGTCCATGGCCAGCACATCCGCACCCGCTTTGTCGAACGTTTCATACCATGCTCCGCGACCGGCTCGGTTGCCTGCATTCCCGTGAAAATAGATAACGAGTGGTCGAGTTGTTGTTGCCTCCGGGGCCTCCGACTTGCGAAGCAGCCAGCCACAAATGGCCGTCCCGGAGCGACACGTCAGCTGGACATCGGTCGCAGCTGGAAACAGTGTTGTCACATCACCGAATCCTGCGACGGCCAGATTGGACGCCTTCTGAGGGTGATACAACAAAGATCGCTGAAGAAATCCCAACAAGACGGCCACCAATGTATAAGCGATAAGAAACCCACGCAGCAGGCGACGGATTACACTTCCCGCACGGCCAGCACGTTTTGTTTCGCAATCAGTCATTTGCCGATGTTTGCGGTGGCGGTTGTGCCACTTCATTGATGCAGATACTGCCTGGAAACATCCGCAAATTGGACATCATTTTATTGGCAGGCAACGAAAGAAACTCATTCAGACCGGGAGTCTATGTTAACTTCCCCTTCTGATCCAACTGACACAGAAATCACGTTGGGATGGCAGCACACTGGACAGTCTTCCGTGTACTCCTGACTTTCTCCCTCGGACGGGTCGATCGGTACCACGATCTCTTCGCCACAGTTGTCGCAGATGTATGTGCCGTCGTCCTGCACCTTCAATTCCTCAGTGGGGAATTCACCTTCGGCGACCATCGGTCAACGACTTCTGATACATCTTTTGCCAGTCTTTGTATCGTGAAGGAGCAGGGCGGCGCTGCGATGTCGTGTCCTGCTGCTCGCGGTCACGAGTACGACTACCGACCCTTTCACCCGACTTCGATGTCAGGTCAAGACTCTTCAGCAGTTCCTCCACGCGCCGACGTTTGAGTTTCTCCGTCATGTCGTCGTCCGATGATTCGTCCTTCAACGAATTCAACTGCTGCTGAATTCGATCACTAAACGACTTCAGTTGATCTTCCGTCCAGCCAAGTTCCTCCAGCAACTCCTTATCGACCTGTCCACGTTCAAGTTCCTTCTGTAACCGTTTCAACACCATACTGGCAGCCTGAGCCCCATCCTGAACGTTGGGATCATCTGACTTGAACATGCCATCGCCATCTCCACCGCCGCCCCCACCGTTGGGTTCACCATCTTGAGGGCCGCCCTGAACGTTGCCTGCGCCCGGCGCCTTCTTTGAAAGATGGTTTGCATTGGATGATTGATCCGCCGAGTTGTTGACCTGACCACCCGGCGGACCCGAATTCGAATCCGCAGCCTGGTTGTCCCCACCTGCCTGTTGGCCACCCTGTTTGCCGCCATCCTGGCCACCCTGCTTACCGCCCTGGTCACCCTGCTTACCGCCCTGGTCACCCTGCTTACCGTCCTGCCCACCCTGCTTACCGTCCTGGCCACCCTGCTTACCGTCCTGGCCACCCTGCTTACCGTCCTGCCCACCCTGCTTACCGTCCTGCCCGCCTTGCTTACCGTCCT
>JAAERP010000363.1 GCA_024230215.1 Fuerstiella sp.
ATTCGATCAGCTGAAGGCTGCTGGTAAACTTGAAAACACACTCGTTCTCTTCCTGTCCGATAACGGCGCCTGAGCGCAACAGCCCACAAAGTTCAAGGGCGATACCTCCGGCGAAATGGGCGGCGTCAACAGCTTCCCGACGCTCGGGCCGTCGTGGGCGAACGTCTCCAACACGCCCTTCCGTTTTTACAAGCAGGATTCCTATGAAGGCGGCATCAATACGCCGATGATCGCGCACTGGCCGAAAGGGATTAAACAAAAGGGCTCGTTCTACCGCGAGACCAGCCACCTGATTGACCTCTTGCCCACCTGCATGGAGCTCGCGACTGCCCACTTTCCTGGCGAGTCGCCTACGCCGGACATCAAGCCGCCCGACGGTGTCAGCCTGGTACCGTCGTTTTCCGGGGACTCATCAGAACGTGCCAAACCGCTGTTCTGGGAATTCGGAGGCGGCGCGGCCGTGCAGGAGGGTGATATGAAACTCGTGCGCAAAAGAACGTGGGAGCTCTACGACCTATCGAAAGACCGCACCGAGACCGGAAACCTTGCTTCGAAACAGCCCGAACTTGCCGCGAAGATGGAGTCCGCCTGGAATGCCTGGTTCGAGGATTGCACGGACGAATCCTTTGCCAAAGTAAAGGAAAGAAAGGCTGCGGAAAAGAAGAAAGAAAGATCACCGCGGAAGAAACAATGAACATACAAATTCTACTGCTGATAATAGGCATGCTGACTGGGTTGACGTCGCTTGCCGCAGAGGTCTCCGATGGTGAGGGGCTCGCGTTTGAACTTGAGGTTGACGGGCGCATTTCGTCAGTAAGCCTGCATGGTCGCCCGTTGCCCGTCGGCAATGGGGGCGGATTCTACCTGTGTGGACCCAACCGTGAAACAACGCCTGTTTCGTTAGTCGGAAAGGTGGTGGCCAAAGGAGGTAAGGTTCATGTGAATGGCGAATCGTCGCTGAAGGCCCGGGTGCGCGCGGAGTTTGTTCCGGGCGATGGCTACATTGAGGTGCAGGGTGAGCTGGAAGACCTGACGGGCAAAGACCGCGGCCTGTGGCTGGGGTTCAACCTGCCGGTGGATACCGTTGGCTGGAAGTGGGGCAGGACGCTCAGTACGCACCCCGTGGTGTCGAACGATGAGCCCGGTTACCCGGATTTCAACAATCTGGTTCCGATCCCGTCGGTATGGAATGAAAGTGGCGGGATCGCGCTGGCCATTCCCCCGACACATCCCTGCGTCTTTGAGGTCCGGGCCGATGGGGACGGGTTACGTATTCAAATGGCGTATGGCCTGTCGAGGGCGACGACCAAATTCCCTTCGAAGGCCAGATTCTGCTTCCGGATCTATTCCATTGACGGCGAATGGGGCTATCGCGATGCGTTGGCGAAATACTACGACTGGTATTCTGAATTCTATACGATCGAGCCATGGATCATGAAGGCGCTGGATCACCATCATGACTGGATCGGCATGAACTATGTAAACAGTGAATTCAAAACCGAACACCTGATCAATCCCGATAAAAAGCAGTTCATGGCCTATACCAAGACCTCTGCCCGGATTCAGAATCTTGATGGCCTGAGGGATATTGAAACACGCAACGACTTTCAGGAAGCCATTGGCCGGGCCATCACGATTCAGCACTATGAAAAGAACGGTGGGAACAGTTCTTCGTTGATCAGGGAAGGGCGCGAGGCGCTGCTGAACTCCGCGTGCTATGACCCCGACGGTAATTTCGCTGTTTTCAAGATGGGCAATGGCGAAATTGATTTTCCGCATAACTGCGATCCTGAACTGTTCGCCGACAAGGGGGTTCCAAACTATGGAAGCATGTATCTGGAAAAGGCGGAGGACATTTGCGATGACCTCGGTTTTGTCAGCATCCACTGGGATCGACTTGGCGGCTGGGGCACGGCGCTTAATTACCGCAAGGAACACTTTGCCTATCTCGACCATCCGCTGACGTTCGACCAGGAAGGGCGGGTGTGCGCCCACGTGAAATTCACGAACTATGAGCTGTTCGATGCTTATCGGGAGCAGAGCAAACGGATCGGCCTGTTTCACGAAGCGGCCGGGATGAAGGTCTATGGCTGGAACAAGAAGCCCAACAAACCTGCCGGGCAGGAACGCGGTGGTCGCTTTTTCACGGCGGCGCTGGTGGCCGGCGGCTGGCAGGAGGGCAGTTTTAAGCCCATCGGGCTGGGCGGGTTCGATTTTGAACGCGTGGTCGTGGGCAGGAAATCCTACCGAATTTCATCGGGCAACATTGTTGCCCATAAGGACGCTCCCACGATTGATGCGGTCAAGAACGCACTCGCCAAAACCACGGCGTATGGATTCGCCTGCCCGGTGCAGATCCAGTATTTTTACAAGCCTGGTCATCCTGGTTACCTTGAAGAGTATTCGTGGATCAATAAGCCGGAGCATCGTGACCTTTGGAATCGCTACGAACCCGCGAACCTCGCGATCCGCCTGGCTGGCTGGGAGCCCGTCACCCACGCCTGGTCCAGTTCGGATGCCGTCCAACTGCAGCGCTTTGGCAACGGCGATGAAATCTATCTGACGGTCTGGGGGCCGGAGCCGCCGGAAACAGTCGATGTGGAGATCGATGCGGCAGCGCTCGGTCTGATGAACATGCCGGTGTTTTCTGAAATGGTCAGCGATGTGGAATTGAAGGTCACGAAAACTTCCATAGGTTGGAAGCTTGCGGTTCCCATGGAAAAGAACATGACGCGTGTAATACGGATTGGAAGTGTGAATCGATGAATAAGGGGTTGGTTGGTCAGGAACAAGCAGAAGAACACAACAAAGTAATGGATATCATCTGCAATTCGACGCGTCTCCGGGAAACTCTGCATTTGTCCATGAGTTTCCAGTCAGCACTGCGTGGGTTCATGACTGCGCTTCTTGTGGCCAGCTTCAGTTCGTCACTGTCGGCCGAGCCGTCTGGCCCGAACGTGTTGCTGATTCTCTCTGATGATCACAGCGTCCCGCATGTCAGCTGTTACGACGACGAAAATACAAGACGGTTCAGGATTACGCCGAACCTGCGGAAGT
The DNA here is from genome assembly GCA_024230215.1 of Fuerstiella sp. Lineage (GTDB taxonomy): Bacteria > Planctomycetota > Planctomycetia > Planctomycetales > Planctomycetaceae > Fuerstiella. The sequence goes on from JAAERP010000363.1 coordinate 3,058, forward strand.
TTGCTGAGCAGGGAATGCGGTTTGATCGGGCTTATACGTCCGCCCCGCAATGTGCTCCGTCACGGATTTCGATTTTTGCGTGTCGATCTCCCGTCGGCCTGGGCGTCACTAGATTCGCGCAGCCACCACGCGCTGATGTTCGCTTCTTCACGGACGTACTTCGCGCAGGTGGCTATTGGGTGGGACTGGACGGACGTCATCAGCATCTCGATGGCCGTGTCCGCGAAGCCGAGCACATTGACAGGGCGCTGCGGGAGGCCGGTATGCAAAGTCTCGACAGGCGGTTTGATCACTTCGTGCGAGCCGCGGGAACAAAAGGGGAAAATTTGTCGCGTGTCGCCGATCGCGTTGCCGCTGCTCTGGACAAAGTGCCCGACGAAAAACCGTTCTTTCTCTACTTCGGATTCAATCAGCCGCATCGAAAGTTCGCACTGAAGTATGACGGCATCGATCCGAGCGAATTGAAACTCCCGGCTGACTGGCCCGATCTCCCTGAAGTCCGCGTTGATTACGCCAGGTATCTCGCGTCGGTTCGCGAACTGGATCAGGGTTTTGGGCTGATCATGCAGCTACTGAAGACCCGCGGCATCGAAGACAACACGCTGGTCATCTTCATGGGAGATAACGGCGAAGCGCTGCTTCGCGGCAAGGGCACTTTGCTGGACCGCGGCACTCATGTTCCGCTGATGATCCGCTGGCCAGGCCGAGTCAAACCGGGATCGAACTCCTCCGCACTTGTCTGCGGCACAGACCTTGGCCCGACGATTCTCGCCGCATGCGGAATGAAACCGCTGAAGGAAATGACGGGTGTCAGTCTTATTCGACAACTTCTCGGCGAGAAGGCAGAAGACCGGCGATACGTATTCGCCGAACGTGGCTGGCACTGGGGACCGATCACTCGAACCGATGGTCTGGATCTTTCGCGTTCAATCACTTCGACGCATTACCGTTACATCTACAACGCACTGCCGAACCGCAGCTATACGCCGGTCGACATGCCCAACAAGGATGCCTGGAAGGCGATTGAGTCGGCACATGCAGCGAATAAGCTGTCGCCATTGCACCAGCGGCTCTATTTTCAGAACCCGCGGCCAGTCGTCGAGTTATACGACGTGCGCAACGATCCGCTGGAACTCAACAATCTGACGGGGAACAAGTCGGTCGCCGACATGGAACGGACTCTTCGCGAGGAGCTTGAAAGCTGGATGATTCGCGAGCACGATTTTCTGCCACTACCGACGCATGCACTGCAGAATGCGAAGTGAGATTCACGCATCGAATTCAGAAAAACAACAAACCCTCGGCCACAGGACATTTGTGACCGAGGGTTCGGTTTGTATGACCGTCCAGAAAGCTCCCCGAGCAGAATTCGAACCTGCACTCTAGTGCTTTGTCACAGCCAAAAGTCAGGGTGGAAGCATTCGCCGGAAAAGGGGGGCAGGTACCAAAAA
>JAAERP010000364.1 GCA_024230215.1 Fuerstiella sp.
CAGATCACCGCCTTCACCGCTGAAGACGGCAGCAATGTCGAAATGGTGATGCCTGGTGACAACATCCAGATGACTGGTGAGCTGATCTGTCCTGTTGCGATGGAAACCGGCATGCGTTTCGCTATCCGTGAAGGCGGCCGCACCATCGGTGCTGGCGTGGTCTCCAAGATCATCGAGTGATCAGCGCGAGCTGAACCACAACACAGGAGATGGAGGGGCTCTGCCCCCCATCTTCTAGATTTCTAAGAACCTCGACAACTGAAGTCCTGCTTCGTCTTCGAAGCCCTTTCGCCTTTCTCCTATGTCCACTGCCATCGCTCAGCAGAAGATCCGCATCCGCCTGAAGGCGTTTGACCGCCGCATGCTGGATCTCTCATGCGAGAAAATCATTGAAACGGCCGATAACACCGCTGCGACCGCGATCGGTCCGATCCCCCTGCCCACGAAACGCAAGATCTACTGCGTTCTGCGCTCTCCCCATGTGGACAAGGACTCCCGCGAGCACTTCGAAACCCGCACCCACCGTCGGATCATTGACATTTACAGCCCGTCTGCCAAGACCATCGACGCGCTGATGAAGCTTGATCTCCCCAGTGGTGTGGACATCGAAGTGAAGCTCTGATCCGTTCGATCAGAACTTCATTTTCCTAGGATTCAGTTGCCTACAACACGGCGTTCGTGTCCGATTTTTCTGTGAGGGAGCTTCCCCTGTTCCCCCTGCCGGACGTCGTGTTGTTCCCGCAGCAGCTCCTGCCGCTGCACATTTTTGAATCGCGTTATCGTATGCTTCTCCAGACGGTTCTGGAGACCGACAAGCGGTTCGGCATTGTTCGCATTAACCCTGAGAACGGCGA
>JAAERP010000365.1 GCA_024230215.1 Fuerstiella sp.
CAAAAGTCAGGGAGGAAGCATTCGCCGGAAAAGGGGGTCAGGTACGAAAAATGCAAAGCACCCTTCGGGCCGTTCCGGTTTTTGGTACCTGACCCCGTTTTCCTCGCCAACCCTAAAACCTGGCTGTGACAAAGCACTAGTGCGTCGTTAAACATGATTCCGGATGCTTCAATCTCACACGAAGTCACAAAGCTCCGAATAAAGACCATGAATAACTTTGTGTCTTACTGCCCTTGTGTGAGACTTATTACTCAGGACACGCAGTGACTGACGTCCAGCGAACCAAAGCGACAAACGAATATATGAATAGATGCCTGACAGCAGCCATTGTGGTCACGTTGACACAGCTTCTCCCGACAGCGACCTCCGCAGCGCAGCCGCAATCGGGTGGAGCGGAAAATGCCAGTCCGGCTCGGACCTCCCCGAACATTGTCGTGATCCTCGCCGATGACATGAATTGGCATCATCCGGGCTTCAACGGCGGCCCGGTTTCGACTCCGAATCTCGACCGGCTCGCTCTTGAAGGAACACGCCTGACTCAGTTCTACGTGCATTCCGTTTGCTCGCCGACGCGCGCGGCTTTTCTCACTGGGCGTTATCCGTTTCGCAACGGCATGGAGGAACGCTCTCACGGCAACGACGTCGCCGGCATGCTGACCGACGAACGCACGCTCGCCGAGGCGTTTAAGGAGGCGGGCTATGTTACGGCCATCATCGGCAAGTGGCATTTGGGAAACTGGTATCAACACCATCTGCCGATGCAACGTGGCTTTGACTATCAATACGGGCTCTACGGTGCGCTGATCTCTTACTACGACAAAGTGCGGGACCATTACTACGACTGGCATCGCAACGAACAGACCATTCGCGAAGACGGCTATTCCACCGACTTGATCGCGAGCGAGTGCGGCCGGGTGATCGCCGCGCATGACGCAAGACAACCATTCTTCCTTTATGTGCCCATCAATGCCGTTCACGGCCCGAATGAAGCTCCGCCCGAGCTGACGAAGAAATACCAGGCGATGGTAGAGAAACAGCCGGGCAGGTTGTCGCCTTCGAAGAAGAGCTTCCTGGCCCTGAAATACGCCATGCTTGAATCCATGGACGTCGCCATCGGAAACATCCTGAACGACCTGGAAGCCAGGGGCGTGCTCGACGACACATTGATCGTCTTCTTCAATGACAACGGTGGGCGCATCGAGAATCCTCCTTATCGAGGTGGCAAGGGCGACACATTTGAAGGCGGCGTTCGCGTCCCTTGCATTTTCCGCTGGCCTGGAAAAGTTCCAGCAAATCGGTCGGTCGATGGGATGATGCACGTTGTCGATCTGTTTCCAACTCTTCTCAGTCAGGGTAACGGGTCGCTGAAACAGGACCTGCCACTCGACGGGATGGATATGTGGGGTGTCATCTCGGGTGACAACGAGTCGCCGCGAACTGAAGTCGTGCACAGCCTGCCCGGAGAGCACTCGGATACCGGTGAGATGTCGATCCGCCAGGGCAGGTTCAAACTTGTCGGAAAAGCCTTGTTCGATATTGAAGGAGACTCAGCCGAAACCGATGACATCGCCGCGGAATATCCCCTCATATATCAATCGCTGCGGGAACGATTAAATAGACTGGAGAGTGAGCGGCGCACGCCTGAAGTTCATACGAACATAACCAGCACGATCGAGACGCCACTCCTGGTGTTCGGCAAAGAGGAGAACGCAAATCCTCCGTCGTGGCTTGTGCCTTACCTCAAAGCGCTTCCGCCATCGGCGAAGGAACTGCTCAGAGCAAAACGCAGATCGCAGGGCAAGTAAGACATCGCAAAGCAAAAACGCAGATACTGACGAACTTGTGATCCTGGACGCTCAGCAGCTGCTACCCATCGAACCTAAGTAGAAACCAAATGAATAGTAGATTTACCCGACAACGCTGTGATAACCCGACGCGTGAGCGAGGGATGGAGTTGCCGCGTTTCCCTCACATACGCTGCGGGTTTCAACTAGCAGTGGTGGCCGCGTTGACGCTTCAGCTTGCGCCAACTGGCAACGCGGCCGAGCCGGCTGGCAAACCTAATGTCATCATCATCTATTCGGATGACCATGGCTACACGGACCTCGGCATTCACGGTATCGACGGAAATGTCGATACGCCAAATATGGATGCCCTTGCCAAAGGCGGCGCCTTGATGAGAGCCGGTTACAGTTCGGCGCCGCAGTGTCGCCCTTCACGCTGTGGCTTGATGGCTGGGCGTATCCAGAACGAGTTTGGTTTCGCGGGCAATAAAATGGATGCGGGGGCTGGTGTCGGGACACTGCCGAGAGTGTATCCGGCCGGTACGGATATGGCCGGCAAACCGCTGCTGACCATTGCGGATCGCATGAAGAAGCTGGGTTACGTGACCGGGTTCTCGGGCAAATGGCACTGCGGTCCGAATGACGATCAGAATAAGGAATTCGACCCTCGCGGCCGCGGCTTTGACGAGTACTGGGTGGCACCGATGACGACGGGCTATACCAACCTTAATCTGGAGGGCAATCTTATTCCCCATCAGAAGAAGTCAACGTGGCCCAGGGAGCTTCAAAACCGCGTCATTCTGCAGGGCAGGTTCGCCGAGGCTTTCGTCACGCGTAACAAGAACAAGCCGTTCTTTCTGTATCTCCCCATCTATGGTCCGCATGTACCAATGATCGCGAAAACCGATCCGTATTACAGGAACTTTCCAAAACAGAATTACCCACACTACAACGACCAGCAGGACGACCACCGGCGTCAAGGCCTGGCGTTACTGAAAGCGATGGACGATGCGGTTGGCGACCTGGCAGAGACCCTGCGCAAGCATGGCCTGGAGGAAAATACACTGATTCTGTTTGCGGGTGATAACGGAGCGCCCGGCAAGCAGACTCACAACAGCCAGATTGGCAGCTGGAATGGGTCCAACAATGTCCCCATGCGTGGTGTGAAAGGCTGGCTGCATGAAGGTGGCATTCGCGTGCCAATGTTCGCCTATTGGAAAGGCCGGATTCTGCCGGGGCAGGTGATCAACGAAATGGTCACGACCCTCGATTTTACAGCGACGGCTGTTGTGTTAGGCGGCGGTGAGATTCCACCGGAATTCGACGGTGTTAATTTGATGCCTCGCCTGACCGGCGCTGTTGCGAAAATGACCCGCAGCCAGCCGATGTACTGGGACTTCTATACGGGCCAGGCGATGCGGATGGGCGACTGGAAGCTGTGGCGAAAAGACGACACCACAGTGCTGTTCAACATCGCCAACGATCCGGCGGAACTGACGAATCTTGCCTGGCAGCAACCAGAGCGTGCCATTGAAATGGGCAGGAAGCTCGATGCGTGGGTCGCCACCCTGCCGGCGACGGCACGATACAACCCGGATGGAAGAGGCAGGAACATGATCAGCTTGCTGGGCGGAGCTCCTGCTGACGTCAAGCCGGACCCTCGCTACCTGATTCCATACGATAATCCAGTCGCCACGCCGTATCCGGCAGCCGTCGTATCACCCGGCGGGCCGGTGATCACGACTGAACCAGCGACGAAATCGGCGGACACCAGGACGCTCAGCGAAGCCGAACGCAGAGCGCTACGTACCAAACAGGATGCGATAGGCAAAGCAAAGGGAAATCGCTCGGATCCGACTAAGCTCTTCGAACGGCGCGATCAAAACAAAGACGGCTTCGTCACTATCGAAGAATTCATCGGCGACCCGAAGAACCGGAACGTGCCCGCACTGACGAAGCTGTTCAAAAAGCGGGATGCCAATCACGACCAGCGACTGACGTTGGACGAGTTGAAGAGATGAACCGCCGAAACGAAGAACGACAGCATGAAGAACGCATCGCTGCCGGATTTGTAATCCTGTACACCCTGCAACTGCTGCCGATTGAACCGAAGTTGAAAACAAGACACTGGGGTTAACCACAGAGAACACAGAGGATCACAGAGAAACGCCCGCACTGAGCTCTGTGTTACTCCGTGTCCTCTGTGGTAAATCTCTTACAGTCAGCGGCAGCGTCCGGAGTATGCCGGATTGGTGAGCCTGCCCGAAAATGGGCCGATCGAATCGGAGTTGAAAACAAATGAGTAGATTAGTTTCAGCAGGCGTGGTGGCCACAGTCACCTTGCTTCTCATGCCGATTGCAACTTCCGCGGCGCAGCCGCAATTGGGTGGAGCGTCACGCTCCCCGAACATTCTGTTCATTGTTTCCGACGATCACGGTTGGGGTGATCTGCCATCGAACCGGGGCAAAACCGAAGTGCAGATGCCGACGCTGGACGCCTTGGCTGCTGGTGGCGTGCGATTTCCGAACTACCATACCGAGCCGTTATGTGGTCCGTCCCGGGCATGCATGTTTACCGGTCAGTACTCGATGGAAAACGGCATGTGGCGCGGCCCTGGGAAACAGGCGCTCGGTTCGAAGGGCTACCGTGGCATCAAACGCGACGTGAAGATGCTCTCGGAGCATCTCGTTGAAGCCGGCTACGCAACCGGCGCCTTTGGCAAATGGCATATGGGTTCGCTTGAGGGGGAAGTTCCGAATGATCGCGGGTTCGATGAGTTTCACGGGTTTCTCGGAGGAGCACATCCGTATTGGGTCACCGCCAGTTCAAAGATGATGCACAATCGTGAGTCCGATCGTTCCGAGGGACACGCGACCGAGCTGTTTACCGGGTGGGCAGAAGAGTTCATTCGAAGCAGCGCCGACACGGATAGACCTTTCTTCTGCTACGTGGCCTATAACGCGGTGCACGGTCCGCTTCGCACCGATGAATCGAAGCCCCCTTCCGCGCCTGATGAATGGGTGAAAAAGGCGCTGGACCGAGGTGTCAGTTTCCTGCGCAGCGACTATGTCGCCATTCTCGAACACATGGATCACAACATCGGCAAGTTGGTCGACCTGTTGGATGATTTGGACATCGCGGAGAACACCCTCATTGTGTTCGTCAGTGACAACGGTGGCTGCACCATGGGAGACGGCACGGCTGGCGGCAATTATCCTGGCAACAATGGTCCCTTCCGCGGAGGCAAGGCCACAACGTATCAGGGCGGGCTGAACGTGCCGTTCCTTGTCAACTGGAAAGGCCGACTACCTCAGGCCGTGGTCTCGGATGCGCAGGTAGTGCATTGCGATGTGTTTGCCACCCTGCTGGACGCCGCCAACATCCCGCGCCCGGAAATGAATGGAAAGAACCCGATCCGCGGAATCTCGCTGATACCGCATGTGCTTTCGTCCGGGAACGAGACACTCCCGGAGCGAACGATGATCTTCGAACTGTGGGGCAACATCGGCCTGCGAAAGGGGGACTACAAACTATGGAGCAAAATCAAGAGCAACTCCGCAGATTGGAAAGAGCACGTTGCCGAACTGGGGCGCACAGATCTCGAACTCTTCGATCTGGGCCAGGACATCGCCGAGCAAAACGATCTGCGAATGAAACTCCCGGAGGTTTATGCTTCGCTCAAGACGGAGCTGATCGACTATTTCGCAAACATCAACGCGGAGTATCCCGGCGCTGGAAGTCCCGAGCTTTCGCAGGAAAAGAAGTCCAAACCCCGGGACTCTGCTCCTGCCCCGGCACCGAAACACCGCTCGCAGGAACAGTTCTTCACAAACCGCGACCGGAATGGGGACGGGTTGATTACGCTGGAGGAATTCATCGGCAACCCGAAGGATCGCAACGTCCCCGCCCTGACCAGGCGGTTCCAAAAAGTCGATTCGAACAACGATGGAAAGTTGTCGCTCGAGGAGTTGAGAACGGACTGACCAACAAGGCGATTGCCTGTCAGCCGAGGAGTTTGGTCATCTTCGACAGCCCGCCGAAGTTTTGCACGCGGTTCACGACACTCGATGGAAACCAGAGAATCAGACGATTCTTTCCAACGCCTGCGCGATAACCAGAGCCCTCAACGGTAGCGGCACACTGATCTCGACCGAGGGCTTTCCGTCCGACAACACGGCGGGATTCCAACGGCTCGAATTCGAAGCGACGACCACTTCGCCAGCGAACTCCAGGGGGATAAGCAGATAAGAGATGGCAAACTGATTGTCGTGGCATTGCACCAGAATGCCGAAGAGGCAAAGCAGGCTTTGAAGAGAGATCACCACCTGGGACTGGAGCCTTTGGCTCACTTGAATATGATATCCGAAACAACAGTTCGCGAAAGGTATTTCTCTCGTACAAAATTCATTCCGGAATAGTCGGTCCTGGCCAGCTCCGCCTGCTTGTTCCTTTGCTAATCTGTCTTTTACCTTAGAGCAGCAGCCGACAATCCAGACCAACCCAACATCGTACTCATCTTTTTGGACGACATGGGCTGGAAAGATGTCGGATGCTACGGCAATGATTTCGTCGAGACTCCTCGGATTGATCGGCTCGTGGCCGAAGGAGTCCGGTTCACAGGTTTCCATGCGGAAGCCACCGACAGACAATCCTACGAACTCAGGTCCTTTCAGATATGAAAATCAATTCCCGGTTGGCAGTTCTCTTCCTCTGCGCGTTCAGCGTATCTGTGTCGGGTCGCCCCAACACTTTTGCTCAGTCGCAGGCACGGCCCACCCGGGTTCTCCAGCCGCTGGCCGCGAAGCTCGAACCGTCGCGAAAAGTCGTCTACAAGTCTTTGGGGCGGCGCGATCTTGAACTCCACGTCTTCGAACCGGAAGGGCATGACCCCGCAACAGACCGGCGACCGTGTTTTCTCATCATTCACGGCGGCGGCTGGACCGGTGGAGAGCCGCGGGTGTTCTACACCATCGCCGATCACTACGCGAAGAAGGGAATGCTGGCGATCAGCCTGCAATACCGCCTCATCGATGCGAAGGCCGGAGTTACTGTCTTCGATTGCGTGAAGGACGGTCGTTCGGCGGTGCGCTGGCTGCGGGCACATGCACCGACGCTGGGAATCGACCCGAAACGGATTGCGGTGAGCGGCGGCTCGGCGGGCGGTCATGTAGCGTTGGGGACCGCCGTTTTCGAGAATGGCCCCGATGTCGATGAATCAACGGACGACCTTTCCGTTTCCTGTGTGCCGGACCTGCTGATCCCGCTGAATCCCGTAATCGACACTTCCGAGGATGGATACGGACAGGGGAAAATCGGCGACCGCTGGCGGGCGCTGTCCCCGCTGCATCATGTGAAGCGGGGACTGCCGCCGATGCTGATCTGCCACAGCACCGGGGACACAGTAACGCCCTACGTGGGCGCCGCCCGGTTTGTGGAGTTGTCGAAAGCTGCCGGCAACGACTGCCAGATGTTCACTTTCGAAGGTGGCCGGCACGGCTGGTTCATTTTCAATCTCGATCACTATGCGGCTGTCCTTCGCGTGATGGACGACTACCTGAAAGAACAGAACTTTCTTTCCCGGGAACCAGCAAGCACAGAAATTCGTGGTGCTGATGCCGCCGACACACAATCCAACTAGATCAGGACATTTCAGCGATGAAACTTAACTACCTCATACCCGCGATTCTCATCTCGGCAATCGCGGTTGACGTATCTGCTCAGCAGAAAGGCAAGAGCGGACCAAAGCAGAAGTGGCGCGTGCAGCAGCTTCACAAGGACAACAACGAAGGCATCGCTGTTGGTGACATCGACGGCGATGGTAAACTCGATATTACTGCCGGCGAATTCTGGTATCAGGCACCAGATTTCAAGCAACGGCCAGTCCGCAAACTCACCGCGTTTGGTGACGACTATTTGTCGAACAACTCCGAGCACCTCTATGACATGGACGGTGACGGCGATCTTGACGTGCTTGCCGGAACGTTCAAGGAAACTCTTGTGAACTGGTATGAGAACCAGGGTGCAGGGCACTACGACGTAGAAGCCTGGCCCGTGCACCAGCTTATTGACACCGGCACGGCACATAACGAAGCCACCTTTCTTCACGACATCGACGGCGATGGCACTCCGGAGTTTATTGAAAACTCCTGGAACGTGAAGAACCCCACGCAGATTGTCCGTCTCATCAGAGACGACGACGGAAAAGTGACCGCTACGAAGCATCTGGTTTCCGAAGTCGGCACCAACGGACACGGCATGGGCTTCGGCGACATCAACGGAGACGGAAAGCAGGACATCCTGTTCCAGGCCGGTTGGTACGAGCAGCCAAAGGCAGCCCCGTTCACGAGCCGCTGGCAGTATCACCACGATTTTGACCTGCCTCATGCCAGTTGTCCGGTTCTGGTTGTAGACCTCAACAAAGACGGCAAGAACGACATTGTCTGGGCTGACGGTCATAGCTACGGGCTGTACTGGCACGAGCAACTGGAGCCGCAGTCGGACGGCACGACGACATGGCGACAGCATCTGATCGACAAGAAGTTCTCACAGGGCCACGCCTTAGCCTGGGATGATGTCGACAACGACGGCCAGCCTGAACTGATCACCGGCAAACGCTACTACGCCCACTCAGGTCGGGACGCCGGTGCGCAGGACGACATCACCGTGCATTTCTACGACTGGAACGCAGAAGCCGGGACCTGGGCAAAGCATCTGATCTCGACGGCCCCCGCAGGCGAAGGCCCCGGAATCGGCCTGCAGATTCGCGTTCACGACCTCGACGGCAATGGCTGGAAAGACCTCGTTCTTCCCGGAAAGAGCGGGACTCACATCATCTGGAATGATGGTAAGTGAAGACTGGAGGCGGTATCGCACTTGACTGGTCGTAGGCCGTGCTGTTTTGAACTGGAGTAATTTGATGCGACAAAACTGTCAAGGAATGGGGAAACGATACGTCATCGCGTTGTCGTTGTTCCTTTCAGCGGTATTGTCATGCCACGCTGATGAGTCGCGGCCCAACATCCTTTTCTTTTTCGCAGATGATCAGCGCCACGACACGCTGGGATGCGCCGGGCACAGGATTGTAGAGACTCCGACGATCGACCGACTTGCAAACAGCGGGGTGCGCTTCGAGAACATGTTTGTGACCCGTTCGACCTGCTGGGCGAGTCGGACCACGATCCTGACAGGCTTGATCTCGCGCTCGTCGGTTGTGTCGGAACTATCCGACAGAGTCAAGCCGGAAGCGCTCACCGAAATGTTCCCGGACTTGCTGCGGGATGCCGGCTATCGGACAGGGCTCTTCGGAAAGTGGCACGCCAAAATGCCAAAGGGTTTCAGACCCGAGGACCATTTCGACAGGTACGAGAAAATCTTCCGCAATCCCTACTTCAAAACCATGCCCGATGGAACGCGTCGGCACACCACGGAGCTGATTGGAGATCGCGGGATCGAATTCCTGAAAACTCAGCGAGGCAAGGAACGTCCTTTCTGCCTGAATCTTTGGTTCAACGCCGGTCATGCCGAGGATCGCGATCACGTGCCGGGCATCGGGCACTACCCGTGGCCCAGGGCGCTGGACGGAAAATACGATGACGTCACGATTCCGGCGCCACACTTGTCCGCTCCGGCGATCTATGAGGCGCATCCGGAGTTCTTCAAGAAGTCGAACCACCGCGAGCGGTTTCACTGGCGATGGGACACCCCGGAGAAATACCAGACGAACATGCGTGCGTATTTTCGGATGCTGACCGGGATCGACCACGTGATCAACCGAGTATTGCAGACGTTGAAAGACGAGGGCCTCGCAGAAAACACGATTGTCGTCTACGCTGCGGACAATGGGTACTACATGGGTGATCGTGGCTTCGCCGGCAAGTGGTCGCACCACGAACAATCGCTGCGGGTACCGCTGGTGATCTACGATCCCCGGCTGCCGAAGGAGCTTCGTGGGCTTACTGTCGATACGATGGCGCTCAACCTCGATCTACCGCCCACCTTTCTGGATTGGGCCGGCCTGTCAGTTCCGGACAGTTATCAGGGCACTAGTTTGAAACCGGTGATCGAAGGCGAACCCAAACCAGAGGGATGGCGAGAAGACTTTTTCTGCGAACATTCTAACCCGCGTTACTCAATGTCCTGGGAAGGCGTGCGGGGGCAGCGTTTCAAGTACGCCCGGTATGTGGATCAAAAGCCAGCCTTTGAGTATCTCCACGACTTCCAGAACGACCCGAACGAACTCATCAATCTGGCAGGCAACGCGCAGCACGAGGCGCTACTGAAACAAATGCGGCAGCGGACGGATGCCCTGGCCGAAGACTACGCCAATGCACTGACTGCAACTGTTTCTCCGTCCACTAAGCGCAGAAACAGCGACGCAAACCCATGAACTAACCAATAGCGATTCCCACGACATGAAACGATGTATCAGCGTTTGTTCCATCTTGAGTGAGTTCCAGTGCTGAAAGCAAAATTGCTAACAGTCAATCAGCGTCAATGAGGTAATAAAATCACCATGAATCTATTCCATTTTAGAACATTCATTGTTCTGTGGTTGGCAAGTACATCAGCCATTCTTGCTGCTGCTCAACCGCCCAACATCGTCTTCGTACTCGCCGACGACCTCGGCTACTCCGATGTCGGCTTCAACGGCCAACGCTTCTACGAGACACCTAACATCGACGCGCTCGCCCGCGACGGCATGATCCTCTCAGACTTTTACTCCGGCGGACCCAACTGCGCGCCGACACGCGCCTGCATCAACACCGGCATGTACACACCGCGCCACAAACTGTTCACGCCCGGCGGACAGGCGAAGGGCGATGTGAAGTCGATGCGGTTCGCCGTCCCGACCAGGGGGCAGGATGATCCGGTCTACAACACGGTGGATTCGATGCCTAATACCATCGACGGTTCCCACACGTCGATCGCCGAGGTCCTGGGCGGCGCAGGCTACGTCTCGGGGCGATTCGGTAAGTGGCATTTGGGCGAAGATTTGCAGGGATTCACCGTTTCGTCGGCCAACGGAAAGCCGGGCGTGGTCGGCAAGAAGTTCTACGGCAATATCGACGTGGCCGAGGATCTAACCGACGCGGCGGTGGAGTTCATCGAGCAAAACAAGGAGACGCCGTTCTTTTTATATGTGGCCCACTGGGACGTGCACGGCCCGCTTCGCGCTCGCAAAGACGTGGTCGCCAGGTACAGGAAAAAGCTCGAAACCTACACCGACGACGGCGTCTGGGAATGGAACCCCATCTACGCGGCCATGCTCGACGCAGTGGACACCTCCGTCGGTCGCATCCGCGCGAAGATCAAACGAGCGGGCCTGGAAGACAGCACGCTGTTTATCTTTACCTCCGACAACGGCGGTGCCTCGTTCGCCACCACCAACCGCCCGCTTCGCGGCGCCAAGGGGGCCTTCTTTGAGGGCGGCATTCGCGTGCCCACCTGCGCGGCATGGCCGACCGTCATCAAGCCCGGCACGCGCAGCGACGCGGCGCTCACCAGCGTCGATTTCATGCCGACCTTCGCCGAACTAACCGGCGCCTCGCTGCCCACGAATCAGCCGGTCGACGGGCGTTCCTTCACCAGGGTGCTTCAGGGGCAGGCGGCCCTTCAGAACCGTGCCATCTTCTGGCACTACCCGCTCTACCTCTCCGGCGCGGACTACAACAAAGTCCTTCCGGTCTACGGCACAGACAAGATGAATTGGCGCGCCGTCCCCTCCTCCGTCATCCGCAAGGGCGACTACAAACTCATCTACTACTACGAGTACGACGACTACAAGCTCTTCAACCTGCGTGACGACCTCTCTGAGAAAGAAGATCTCGCCCGAAAGATGCCCCAAGAGGCTAAGCAACTTCACGCCGAATTAATGGCCTGGGTCAAGGACACCAACGCACCCGTCCCCACCAAACCCAATCCAAAATTCGCCCCGTAGGTCCTGCTGTGCGTGACGCTCCCCGCCTCTGGCATTCCAGGAGTCCAGACGTGTTCGACGAAACATGTGACGATTTAACTCCCCATAGAGAATCACAATGTGCTTTGCTGGATCTACACCACTGATTGCCGTTCCGCTGTCAGCGTTGACGGCCGTTCCTGCTTCGGCAGCCGAACCACCCAAATTTATCATTCTGTTTGCGGATGAGCTCGGTTACGGGCAACTGAGCTGTCAGGGCAATCCCGAGATCCCAATGCCTCGTATGTCGAGCGATTGATGTTGGGCACGGCTTTTACCCTTGCGGCAGGTCCACGACCGCCGGAATCGTAATCCGCAAATTCTGGGGATTTCAGCGTTGAATTTGCCGGGGCACGGTAGCGACTCTGTAAGCGTGCATCGCTTTTTGCCTGGTGCCTCTCCACGAAATACTGAACAACTCCATTTCGAATTTGAACCAGAAAACATGTCGAAAACGATGAAACGACTTTCCCTACTCATGCTGATTCCTGTTCTCAGTGCTGCCGCCAGCGCTCAGGAATTCCAGTCACTCTTTAATGGCAACGACCTCTCCGGCTGGGACGGAAAGACTGAGTTCTGGTCAGTTAAAGGTGGCGCCATATTTGGCCAGACGACCAAAGACAAACCGACAAAAGGGAATACATTCCTTGTCTGGCAGGGCGGTGAAGTCGGCGATTTCGTATTCAAGGCGAAGGTTCGCTTCACGGGCAACAACTCGGGCGTGCAGTACCGCAGCGAACTGGTCGGAAAGCCTGAAGACTTTGTCGCCAAAGGCTATCAGGCCGATTTGCATCCCAAACCCGAGTTCTTCGGAATGCTGTACGCAGAGAAGTGGCGAGATATTGTTGCGCAGCGTTTCCAGCGGGTCGTTGTCGGCGCTGATGGCAAGCCCGAGGTGGTAGGCGAAGTTGGTGATAGAAGTCAGATGCTCGTCGACAATGAGTGGAACGAACTGACCATTATCGCGGTTGGCAATCGACAGATTCATCAGGTCAATGGTGTCACGACGACGGACCTGACGGACAATCATCCGGAAGCGAAACGAAAGGGCATTCTCGCGCTGCAGCTCCACGCCGGAGCACCGATGACGGTCGAATTCAAAGACATCGGGCTGCGCCACCTCAAAGGCAAAAATGCAAAGGCCGCGATCGACGCCGTGACTGAAAAAGCCGGCAACAAGGCGACTCCCGTTGAACGCATCAAGGCCGCAAAGGGATTCAAAGTCGAACTGCTTTACTCCGTTCCCGGCGATACGCACGGTTCATGGGTCAATCTCTGCACGGATAACAAGGGCCGCCTGCTGGTCAGCGATCAGTTCGGCGGGCTGTATCGAATTACTCCGCCGGCAAGAGGAGAAACTCTGAGTGCCACCGATGTGCAACCCGTGCCCGCCAATATTCGAGCTGTGAACGGGATGGTCTGGGCTTTTGATGCTCTGTATGTGGGAGTCAATGATTACGAAAAGGAGATTCCATCCGGGCTGTACCGGGTCACCGACAGCGATGGTGACGATCAACTCGATAAGGTTGAGCTATTGAAGGCAATGCAGGCGAAGGGAGATCACGGAGTTCACGCCGTTGTGCCGAGCCCTGACGGCAAGTCGTTGTTTCTGATCACCGGCAACGGCACGGAGCCAACGCAGTTGGGGGAAACATCGCAAGTCCGACAGATTTGGGGCGAAGATCATCTCCTGCCGAGCATGCCCGATGGGCGAGGCCACAAGCGCGGCGTGCTGGCTCCCGGCGGAATCATCTACCGTGTTGACCCGGAAGGAAGAACGTATGAGGCGTACGCGTCAGGATTTCGGAATATCTTCGACGCGGCCGTCAATCGCGACGGCGAACTTTTCACGTATGACGCCGACATGGAGTACGACTTCAATACTCCGTGGTACCGTCCGACTCGTATCTGCCACGTCGTCAGCGGAGCCGAATTCGGCTGGCGAAACGGCGCCGGCAAGCGACCGCCGTTCTACGCGGACAATCTCCCCAGCGTTCTCGACATCGGCCCCGGATCGCCGACGGGCATGACCTTCGGCTACGGCGCGAAGTTCCCGGCGAAGTATCAGAACGCGTTGTATGCACTCGATTGGAGCTGGGGAAAACTCTACGCCGTTCATCTGAAGCCGGACGGTTCGACGTACACGGCGACCAAAGAAGAATTCGTGACCGGGGCTCCGCTGCCGATTACGGACGCAATCATCCATCCGGACGACGGAGCAATGTATTTCACAATCGGCGGACGAAAAGTGCAGTCTGGTCTCTATCGTGTGACGTATGTCGGCGACGAATCGACTGAACTGGTCAACGTGGCCGGGACAGCCAGTGACGCCCGCGAGCTTCGGCGTTCACTGGAAGCATATCACGGCCGTCAAAGCCCCAAAGCTGTCGGAACCGCCTGGAAGCATCTTTCGCATGACGACCGCTTCATCCGTTTCGCCGCTCGAACCGCTATCGAACATCAGCCAGTCGAGACATGGGCCGAAAAAGCACTGACCGAATCCGATCCAAAGATTCAGGTGGAAGCGTTGCTGGCTCTTGCTCGCGTAGTTGGCGTTTGCCCACAGCACCGCACGGACTCGACACCACCGATTGACGCCGCGATGCGCGAGGAACTGCTGACGGCCGTTCTGGCAATCAATTGGTCAAGGCTGGACTCGACCGGCCAGCTCACATTGCAACGCACGCTGCAGATTATCCTCAACCGATTCGGACGGCCCGATGATGCAACGGTTCAGAAACTGTTTACTGCCATCGACCCGCTGTTCCCGTCCGAATCCGCGGAACTGAACTGGTTGCTGTGTGAGACGCTCGCCTGGCTGCAATCGCCAACCGTTGCGGAAGAAGCGATGGCCATGATCGAAGCCGCTCCGACTCAGGAAGAGCAGGTGCAGTATGCCCGCTCGATCCGCATGCTGAAATCCGGCTGGACGGACGGACTGCACATCGCCTACTTCGAGTGGTTCCTCAAGGCGGCGAATTACCGCGGCGGAGCCAGCTTCGAGAAGTTCGTCCAGTTCATCCGCGATGACGCCGTTGCTTCGCTCAACGAATCTCAGCAAGAATCGCTCCATGAGATTCTCGCAAAGAAACCGGTTAAGAAGTCCGCACTGGAAAACCTCGGCGCGATCTTCGCCGGACGACCAGAAACTCAGTGGTCGCTCGATGAACTGTCGCAGGCGGCTCGCACGGAGCTGAGGCAGCGGGGCTTCGCCAACGGCCGCAGGATGTTCGCGGCAGCTGGCTGTTACGCCTGCCATCGTTTCCGGAATCAAGGTGGCATGACCGGTCCGGATCTGACGACAGCCGGCCGTCGCTATTCGGCGCATGACTTGCTCGACCAGGTGATCCATCCCAGCAAAGTCATCAACGACCAGTTCTCCTCAGTGATGATTCTCACCGAGGATGGCGTCGTCCACACGGGCGTTGTCGTCAACCTGAAGGGCAACCGGCTCACGCTCAACACCGACCTCACCGATCCCAACAAGCGAGTCAGTATCGATCGCAATTCGATCGAGGAACTGGTCGTGTCAAAGACGTCACCGATGCCAGTCGGTCTGTTCAAACGCATGACAAAGGACGAAATCCTCGACCTGATCGCTTACCTCATCAGCGGCGGTGATTCCGGGCACGAAGTTTTCCGGAAATAGACGACTTAATCCCCTGAGGTTGTGAGTGGCAAGACGTTGGCCGCCGGTACATGAGCGGCGAACCGCTGACCAGATTCACCGACGGCTAGCGCTTTTTCACAGGCAAAAGTCAGGGTGGTACCTGACCCCGTTTTCCTCGCCAACCCTAAAACCTGGCTGTGACAAAGCGCTAGCGCCTTGTCGCTCACGAACAACAAACGCATACAGGACATACAGCATGAAAAACATCTTCAGCCCGCTTCCGCTGCTCTTGATGGTGGCAACCGCAACGGCTGCCGATCCCGCGCCACCTAACATCGTCCTGATTCTCTCCGACGACCAGAGTTACACCGACTATGGTTTTATGGGGCATCCTGCGATCGAAACGCCTCATCTCGACAGGCTCGCGAAGGAAAGCACGGTATTTCGGCGCGGCTATGTCCCGACCGCGTTGTGTCGGCCCGCACTGATGACGTTGGCCACCGGTCTGTATTCGCATCAGAATAAGACGACGGGAAACAACCCGGCAAATACGCCCGCCAACAAAGCTCACGCTGAGACTGCGAACAAAGACATCAGGGAACTACTCATCTCTCACATCGACCAGACCGGCGCTCTGCCCGGGTGGCTGGCAAAGAAGGGGTACGTCAGTCACCAGAGCGGCAAGTGGTGGGAAGGTCCCTATGCACGAGGCGGATTCACCGAGGGGATGACCAGAGGATTTCCAAATCCTGGTGGACGGCATGGCGATGCGGGGCTCAAGATCGGCCGTGATGGCATGGAGCCGGCTTTCAATTTCATCGATCGCTCCGTAGCTGACGAGAAACCATTTTTTGTCTGGTACGCACCGTTTCTGCCGCACGCGCCCCACAATCCGCCGGAACGACTTTTCGAAAAGTACCAGGCGAAGGGAGTTCCTGATCGGATCGCCAAATATTACGCGATGTGCGAGTGGTTCGACGAAACATGTGGCGCACTGGTGAAACACATCGACGACTCCGGCATCGCGGAAAACACACTCGTGATCTACGTCACTGACAACGGTTGGATCCAGACCGAGAGCGGCAGCTACGCACCACGATCCAAACGGAGTCCCTACGAAGGCGGAACTCGAACGCCGATCATGTTTCGCTGGCCTGGCGTGATCCCGGCAGTCGACCGGCCCGAGCTTTGTTCTTCGATTGACTTCGTGCCGACAGTTCTGGCGGCCGCTGGAGCGAAAGGACCGCATGACTTTCCAGGCCTTAACCTTTTGCCTCAGCTGAAAAGTGGAGAAGCGATCGAACGCGATACTCTGTTCGGCGAATCGTTTGCACACGACATCGCCGACATAGAGAACCCTCAGGCGTCGCTCCTTTATCGCTGGGTCATTCGCGGCCACGACAAGCTTCTGCTGACGTACGACGGGGCGCCCGGGAAAATGAAGTATCCCCCTCAGGGCGGTGAACCCCAGCTTTTCGATTTGAAAGACGATCCTGGTGAAAAAGTGAATCTCGCCACCAGGAATCCGGATGTCGTGAAACAGCTCACCGCACTTCTGAATGAGTGGTATGTTCCAAACGAACGTCGGGCTGGCAAAGTCGTGCCTACGGCTCCCAGGCCTGAGCGGAAACGGAGAACGCGTGCTGCAACCGCGGTGCAGCCGCATTTGGATCGAACGTCACGTTCCCCGAACATCCTGCTCCTTTATGCCGATGATCAGCGCAATCACACCCTGGGCTGCGCCGGCCACCCGATTGTCAAGACACCAAACATCGATCGACTCGCCAAAGCAGGCGTGCGGTTTGAAAATGCCTTCGTCACGACGTCGACCTGCTGGGTCGGGCGATCCTGTCTGTTCACAGGTTGCTACGAACGTAGACATCTTTACCGAGTCACTCCCGGTCCGCTCAATCCGAAGCTGTGCGAAACGTCCTACTTCGCCATTCTGAAACAGGCGGGGTACCGAACCGGACACCTTGGCAAGGAACACGTCAGCATCTCGAATGAATCGGCAGCGGCGATGTTCGATGTGCGCCAAAAAATCGGTCGCAAGCCCTATTTCAAGAAGCAGGACGACGGAAGCGAGCGGCACGAAACACAGATCCTTGGCGACCTGGGAATCGAGTTCCTGAAAGAGCAGCCGAAGGATCAGCCGTTCTGCCTGCAACTCAGCTTCAACGCCACGCACGCTGAGGACGGCGATAAGCGACCAGGCATCGGTCATTACCCCTGGCCAAAGGTGACTGACGGATTGTACGAAGATCAGAAAATGCCGCTTCCCCGACTAAACGATCCCGCCATCTACGAGGCGCAGCCCGATTTTCTGAAGCAGTCGATCAATCGGCAACGCTATTTCTGGCGTTGGGACACCCCGGAGAAATACCAGACGAACATGCGTGCCTACTTCCGCATGATCAGTGGAATCGATCATGTCGTCGGACGCCTCGTTGCGCAGCTTGAAGAACAGGGCCTCGCGGACAACACCGTCATCATCTACACCGCCGATAACGGTTACTACCTCGGTGACCGAGGATTCGCCGGCAAGTGGACGCACTACGAGCAATCCCTCCGCGTCCCGCTGATCGTCCACGACCCGCGCCTGCCGGAAGCCGAACGCGGACGCGTGCTTTCCCCGCTCGCGCTCAACAGCGATCTCGCTTCGACCATGATCAGCCTGGCGGGGCTCGCTGTTCCCGACGCCCACACGGGTCGCAGTCTCGTGCCTCTGGTTGAGGGGAAGACACCTGACGACTGGCGCACGGATTTTCTGTGCGAATTCCTTGCCGTTCCTCGATCCATTCCCCGCTGGGAGGGCGTTCGTGATGCTGAATGGGTCTACGCCCGCTACTACGTCGATGGGGCGGACAAGCCTCCGTTTGAATTTCTGCACGACCTTAAGAACGATCCTGATCAGCTGACCAACCTGGCATTGAACGAAAAGAATGGCCCGGCGCTAACGCGGATGCGGGGCCGTTGCGATGAGCTGATTGCCGACAACGGTCCGCCCATGAAGGACGTTGCAGAGAATCAGAAACCATCGAGAAGGAAGAAATGAAGATCTCCGGAAGAATAGGCGGTACATTCCATTTCAGGAACATGCACAACATTAACACTTCGGATACTTTTACCTATGAGTAAACTCGCATTGCTTCCGCTGCTCTTGATAGTGGCAACTGCCTCTGCCGCCGAGCCTCCCAGGAACATCGTCCTCATCCTGGCGGATGATCTCGGCTGGGCTGATACCACGCTGTACGGGAAAACGGCGCTTTACGAGACGCCGAACATCCAGCGACTCGCCGCACGCGGCATGACTTTCACAGATGCCTACGCGGCCAGTCCGATCTGTTCGCCAACGCGCGCCAGCATCATGAGCGGCCAAAATCCCGCTCGACACGGTATGACAGCGCCGGCGGCGCACCTGCCGGATGTTCGCTTTGATCCAATCGCGAATACAAACGGACCGCCCCATCAGAAATGTACCAACGTCAGGTCTTCAACCCGGCTCGATCCCTCGATTCCTACGCTGGCCCGGTTGCTGAAGGATGAAGGTTACTCGACCGCACACTTCGGCAAGTGGCATCTGGGGCTGGAACCGCATTCTCCGCTGGAACTCGGATTCGATGTGGACATCCCGCACTGGCACGGCCCCGGTCCAAAGACCAGTTACCTGGCCCCTTGGGGTTACGACAATTTCAAAGAGGGAGAGCCTGGCGAGCACATCGAGGATCGCATGGCGGAAGAGGCGGTCGCGTGGCTGAAGAATCGCGATCGAACAAGGCCGTTCTTCATGAACTACTGGCAGTTCTCAGTGCATGCCCCGTTCGGTGCGAAACCGGAATTGATCGATCGCTACCGAAAGAAGATCAAACGTGGCGATTCCAGGAACGACTCAGTTCAGCAGTCACCAACTTACGCCGCGATGGTGCATTCACTCGATGATGCGGTCGGCAGCCTTCTCGATGCGTTGGACGCCGAGGGGATCGCGGATGAGACTGTCATCGTCTTCTACTCGGACAATGGTGGCAACATTCATTGTGGCCTCGAAGAGACCGATACCGCCGGTGAGGAATACATTACGGCCATCACCAACAACCATCCGCTACGCGGCGGCAAGGGAGGCATTCACGAGGGCGGCATACGTGTCCCGGCAGTCGTCGTCTGGCCCGGCGTCACCGAACGCAGCTCCCGAAGTGACGTGCGCATTCAGTCGAACGATCTGTATCCGACGATCCTCCGAATGTTGAACGTCGACCGACCACAGGAGCACGTGATCGATGGCGTTGATTTCGGGAAAGCTCTCCGCGGCGAGAAGATGGATCGCGGGCCGATGTTCACGCTCGTTCCGGGCCATGGGAACACGCCACAGTGGCTTCCACCGTCAATGGCGGTGCATGACGGAGACTGGAAACTGATCCGCACGTTTCACTATGGCGAAAACGGAAACCACGAATTCCGTCTCTACAATCTTCAGGAAGATATCGGCGAAAACAACAACCTCGCGGCGACTCACCCCCAGAAGGTCAAGGCGATGGACCGGTTGATTGAGGATTACATTGCCGCGGCCGAAGTCGTCGTGCCGTTTCCCAATCCGAATTTCGACGCCGCCAAATTTGATCCGTCGATCATCGGTGTGCAAGCTGGCGGCCTGAAAATGCCCCCGGCTGCGAAGGTACCCGGGCAAGCGGCTCCCTTGACCACCGTCAAAAAGAAATCGATGCTGGGATGGACCGCCAGAGGCGCTGACGTTTCTGTTGAATCGGGTTCGCTTCTAATCACCGCAGCCGCTCGTCAGCCCATGCTTGTCAACGCCAAGGTGCGGGTAGAGGGCCCGGCGGAAGTCCGGCTTCGGATTCGAGCACAGGCCAATGGAACCGCTCGAGTGCAGTGGCGCACCGAGGAGCAGTCGCTCTTTCCTGCGACCAGTCAAAGCAAATCATTCGCTGTCGCTGCCGGAGACTGGCAGGAATTGAGCGTGCCACTCGTCGCCCGAGGCCGCGTGGTCCACGTGCGCTTGTTTCCACCGGCTCAGAAACAGCCTGTGGAAATCGACTGGATTGAAATCAAGCCGACTGGAGGAGACGGCAAGGAAAAAG
Organism: Fuerstiella sp.; assembly: GCA_024230215.1. GTDB lineage: Bacteria > Planctomycetota > Planctomycetia > Planctomycetales > Planctomycetaceae > Fuerstiella. Next base: position 20,444 of record JAAERP010000365.1, read on the forward strand.
AGCGATGGGATTTCGGAGGCGAGGCCGAACCGATCAGCCCTAAGCGCTAAGAGAATGAAGAAACGTTTAATAATGATTGGAGTTGAGATGATAGGCTTGGTTCTTCTTAAGCGGCTGGTTTTGTCGGGGGCAGCGGCTCTTTCGCTGTGTGGAACCTGTGCAGCTATGGGAGGTAATGCGGCGGAAACGCGAAAACCGAATTTCCTTGTCGTCTTCACTGACGACCAGACCTTTCGCGCCATCGGCTACAACAACCCTGAGATCAAGACCCCGAATCTTGACCGGCTGGCTGCGGAAGGACTGATCCTTAACAAGGCTTACGTCGCCTCCCCGATTTGTGCGGCCAGTCGGGCGTCGATAATGACCGGCCTTTTTCCGCAGCAGCATGGTGTGATCGCCCTGAACAGGGGAGCGTTTTCGCCGTATCTGAAGGGCGGATCGAAGGCGGACCAGACGCTGGCGAACCGCTTGGCAGCAGCAGGCTACCATTGCGCCTTCTATGGCAAGTCGCACATCGGCGACCCCAGGCAATACGGTTTTTCAGAGGGTGTCGAATCCGGCCCGTACAATGACGTCAAGACGTTCGAGTTGGCAGAGCAATTTCTGGAGCGTGCCGCAAAGAGCAGCAAGCCGTTCTTCTTATGGGTTGCGCCCCACCAGCCCCACGTCCCGCTGAAACCAGAGCAACGCTGGCTGGACCTATACGACCACAAGCAGCTGAAGCTTGATCAGAATGTTCGCGAGGCGCCAAACAATGCCAGCATCAACAACCAGGGCGTTCCCGGTGAGGCGTATTATCGTGACTCAGCGTATACTCGGAACTGGAAGAACCTCTCCGCCGGCCCGCCGCGCAACGACGAGACCATTCGCCTGTTCACCAAGGCGTATTATGCAACGGTCAGTCATCTTGATGACCAGATCGGCCGCCTTGTCGGCCGCTTGCGGGCGCAAGGGCTCAACGACAATACGGTTTTCATCTTCCTCTCTGATAATGGCTATCACCTTGGGAATCACGGGCTGGGGAACAAGATCACCATGCACGAAGAATCTGTCAGAGTACCAATGTTCGTTCGCTGGCCCGCGCATGTTAAGAAGGGCATCAAATCCGACGCGCTCGTCTCAAGCCTGGACGTTTATCCGACGCTGCTGGAATTGGCGGGGGCGGCAGTTCCGGACGATGCGATGGGCAAGTCGTTAGTGCCGTTGCTTTCGAACCCAGCCAGCGAAATCCGAGAGGTAGTGTTCAGCGAATGTACCGGCGTTGGCGGAAAGCCCGGGGACGGCCACCGCATGGCCCGGGGCAAGGATTGGAAGTACGTCCTGTCGGATACCAACGAGCAGTACTTATTTGACCAGAGCAAAGACCCTTTTGAATTGAAAAACCTGGCGGACGAAGAGGGCGCAGAACTTCCGAAACTTCAGCAGTCCCTGGCCACCTGGATGCAACACGTCGGCGATAGAAAGTACCCGTATCCGGCAGGTACTACACCACGTCCGTGATGAGCTCGACGCGGACGGCGATGCTGAAAACCGAACAAGACTACGGCATGAACAGAAGGATTCACAACATGAACCTTTACCAATCCTTTGCGATCGGCTTTTTGGCGATCATGGTCGCATTTCCCGAATTCGCCATCGCCGATACGAGTTCCGGAGGCGGGGCGAGAAAACCCAACATCATCGTGATCCTGACGGATGACATGGGTTACTCGGACCTGGGATGTTTCGGCAGCGAAATCCGGACGCCGAACCTGGATCGTCTCGCGAAAGATGGCATTCGTTTCACTCAGATGTACAACACCTCGAAGTGCTGGACCACCAGGATCAGCCTGCTAAGTGGTCTTTATCACCAACGGAGTGATCGCAGTTTTTCCAATACCGCCCTCACCGGAGAAGTGTTGCGTCCGGCCGGTTATCGAACATGGTGGTCGGGAAAACACCACGCTGGTTTCAATCCTTATGATCGCGGCTTCGACCACTTCTCAGGTTTTCTTGGGGGGGCCATCAATTTTTGGAACCCGGATGGTCGAACCGCCCGCGAGGGTGAACCGGTTCCGGGATGGGGTGCCGACTACAACTGGGCTTTCGACGACAAGATCGTAGAGGATTACCTACCGGAAAAGGGCTTCTACGCGACGGATGATTTCACTGACTGGGCGCTTGACTGGCTTCGGAAAGAGCCGGGCGGCGATATGCCCTTCTTTCTCTACCTGGCTTACAACGCGCCTCACTGGCCGCTTCATGCTCACCCGGAAGACATCGAAAAATACAGCGACGTTTACGATGACGGCTATGAATCGATCCGCCAACGGCGATACCAGCGACAGTTGAAGACGGGTCTCTTCGCAAGCGATTCAGTTTGCCTCAGTCCGCCCGAACATCGTGAGTGGAATTCCCTTTCCGGCGAGGAAAAAGCGACAGAAGCCCTACGCATGCAGATCCACGCTGCGATGGTCGATCGGGTCGATCAGAACGTGGGACGTCTTCTTGAGCAGTTGGAAAAGAACGGACAACTCAACAACACGCTGATTCTCTTTCTGGTCGATAACGGTGCCAGTCACGAGAACCCAGGAAAACGGGGGCCGAAGGACGCCAGCGCCCCGATGGGATCGGTCGGTTCGTTCGAGGCGATCGGACAAGACTGGGCCAACGCAGCAAACACACCGTTGCGAAAATGGAAGGTACAAGGTCTGGAAGGCGGCATCTGCACCCCAATGATCGCTCACTGGCCAAAGGGAATCACAACCGGTGCGGACGAGATTTGCCGGGAGCCCTGTCACCTTATCGACCTGCTTCCCACTTTCATGGAGTTGGCCGGGGAGACTGCGAACTACCCCGACGGCATCCCTGCGATTGATGGAGTGAGCCTCGTTCCCTTGCTTAAGGGCAATAAATTGCCGCGGGCGGAGCCGTTGTTTTTTCAATACGGATCCTGGCAGGCGGTTCGAGACAACCAATGGAAACTGGTCCAACAGAAATCCAAACCGTGGGAACTGTATGATCTCAGTCGAGACAGGACCGAGACTCAAGACCTCGCATCGCAACATAGTGAAAGGGTGGAGAAAATGACGCGGCGGTGGCGGAGCTGGTATCGCGATTGCACGGGGACGGATTGGAAAATCGCTTCAAAAAGTGAATGAAGAAAAGGGTGTATGTACTCATGAGAAGTCAGCAACACGGGACACACATGCAACGATTGATGATCGCTATTAGCGTTGTACTTTTTGCCAGTAGTCTACCGGCACAAGCAGCAGACCAGCCCAACGTGATTCTCATTCTTGCTGATGACCTCGGTTACGGTGATGTGGGGTGCTACGGCGCTCCTGATGTCAAGACGCCGGTTATGGACCAACTGGCCAGAGATGGCGTTCGCTGCACCGATGGCTACGCCGCGTTTCCTGTCTGCTCGCCCTCACGCGCCGCGATCCTGACCGGACGTTATCCGGCGCGGTTCGGGCCGACGTATGAAGATTACTATGGCGGCGGCTCGCCTGAACTCGATCCGATCAAGCACCCTACGATCGGTCTGATGATGAAAGACGCCGGGTATCGAACGGCCTGCTTCGGCAAATGGAACGTCTCGAACCTGAACCGACGCCGCGCAAATGATTTCGGTTTCGATACCTGGGTCGGCCTCCACCTCAATCACGATTTTTACACTCACAAGGTCATCCGGACTCAGGAACACGATCTCTATCGCGATGGTGAGCACTTTGATCGCGAAGGCGTCTGGTCCGACACGATCTTTGCCGACGAAGCGATTCGCTTTATCCAGGCCGAGAGCGACGAACCCTTCTTCATCTATCTGCCGTTCCAGGCGCCGCATGACCCGATCCAGGATCCGGATATTCCGTTTGATGAACCACGCGACAAGAAGAAGCCCGAGAATCGCGTGATATTGATCAAAATGATCGAACGTCTCGACCTTGAAATCGGTCGCGTTCTCAAAGCGCTGGACGATCAGAAGGTGGCGGACAATACCCTCGTCATCCTGACCAGCGACAACGGCGGGGCGCAGACGATTTCACGGAACCTGCCGCTCAGCGGCGCGAAGCAGATGTTGCAGGAAGGCGGGATCCGCGTGCCGCTGATTCTGCGCTGGTCCGGTGTCCTGCCTGCAGGTAAGACGTTTTCCGATCCGGTAACCGCGATGGACCTTACTGCGACCGTCGCCGCTGCGGGCGGCGCGAAGCCGCACAAGAGCATGCCCTTTGATGGTGTAGACCTCTTACCTGTCCTTACCGACGAAAGCGAACTCGCAGAAGACCGGCCGCTCTTTTTCCGCCGCCGCACGGTCGTCGCGTGGAAGGGCCAGAATGCCATCCGGCAATCGGCGGTTCGCCAGGGAGACTGGAAATACCTGCGGACGTACAAGCCCCGCGGGACCGACCGATACCAGTCTGCGCTCTACAACCTGAACAAGGACATTGCCGAAGAGAAAGATCTCGCGACCACTAACTCAGAGAAGATGAAAGCCATGAGCGATCTTCTTGACCAATGGGAATCGGAGATGAGCAAGACCGCCATGCCTTTTGTTTTTGTTCCCTCCAAAAAGAAATAGCAAGATACGTTTTCCGCCGTTTGACGGGGTAGGCCTGTTGCTGGCCGTAGCCGGCAAAGCAGAACTGAATTGCACTGGAAAGAAGTAAGAACATCGCATTTTTTCCACTCCGCGTAAAACGACGGCTCCAGGTGACATTCCTATTGGGAGACATTGTTGATTGCCTGGTGCCTTGTCACAGCCAAAAAGTGGGGCGTAACCAATGATTAAGAAATTGATTCTATGTTTCGGTCTTATGCCGGCGGTGTCGCTTGCCTCTGCGGAGGCGCACGATGTGGTCGTGTACGGTGGCACACCGGGTGGTATCACAGCTGCGATCTCCGCAGCTCGAGAAGGTGCGGCGGTTATCCTGCTGGAGCAGACCCGACACGTAGGCGGGCTGAGCACCAGCGGCCTGAACCGCGATGAAGCGAACCACCTGGATCGCAAAACACTGGGCGGCCTTGGTGAGCAGTTTGTCAATGAGGCGGTCAAACGGAGCAACGGTTTGTGGACGGAGGACAATCACCGCACCTGGCAGTCCGGAATCGCCGAACGGGTCTTCCTGGAAATGCTGCAAGAAGCCGGTGTGGAGGTGCAATACGAGCAGCAGCTCGCTGGGGTCGAGAAAGACGGCACACGAATCACCGAACTTCGCGTGCAGGGAGGCGAGCGCTACAGGGCGAAGGTCTACATCGACGCGACCTATGAGGGCGACTTGATGGCCAGGGCCGGGGTGTCCTGCGCCATCGGACGCGAGTCCGCAGATCAATACGGCGAGTCGATTGCCGGCGTCCGCTATCTGGACGACAAGATTGCGGTCTCGCCCTTCGATGACGATGGCAACCTGCTCTTTGGTGTGATGCCGGGCAAGCCGCCGGAAGCCGGTTCTGCGACCGAGGTACCGATCTGCTACAACGTCCGTCTGAATCTCACCACGGACGAGGCCAATAAGGTCCCGATTGAGAAACCGGACAGTTACGACCCGATGCAGCACGAATTGCTGGCCCGCGTTATCCAGGCGGGCCTGCGTAAGAGGCTCACATCCGTCATTCCCTTCTACACAATGCCCAACAGCAACAAGAAGGAGCTGAACAATCCCCAAAGTGCGGTCGTGTCTATAAGCATCCCGGGCGCTCAGATTCCCTGGGCAGAAGCCACCTTTGAAGAACGCGAAGCGATTCACCAGAAGTACCGGGACTACACCCACGGAATGCTCTGGTTCCTGAAATCGGATCCCCGCGTACCCGAGCACATACGCAGCGAGATGGCGCTGTATGGTTTCTGCAAAGACGAGTGGGCCGATAACGACCATTGGCCCTACTATCTCTACATCCGCGCGGCCCGTCGGATGCAGGGAGAGGTCATCCTAACCGAAGCAGACGTCATCGAAGATCGGGACAAGCAAGATGTGATCCATATCGGTTCTCACTTCATCGACTGTCATCATGCGGCACGCTATGCGGTCGACTCGGGCCACTTCATCAACGAAGGACGGATCTGGAAAAAGGGGGCGCGGTTCGACATTCCCTATCGCGCCATCACACCGAAGGTCGGCGAGTGTTCTAATTTGTTGGTGCCGGTGTGCGCCTCGGCCAGCCACGTCGCCTTCTGCACGATCCGGTTGGAACCAACCTGGATGCATCTGGGCGAGGCGGCCGGGATCGCCGCGGCGACGGCTGCCAGGTCAGGGAAATCGGTGCAGGCAGTCGACATCCAATCGCTGCAGGATCGCCTGCTTGAGCTGGGCATACCACTCGAGCATCCCGAAGGTCCGATGGCCTACGAAAAGCCACGGAGAACCACAGCTGCGAACGCGCCCGACGATGTGGTTAAGGAGTTCTTTGCCCGCGCCGACAGGGATGGAGATGGTTTAGCATCCAGGTCCGAATGGGATTCCGCGAAACCCCAATGGGAGTGGCTCTTTGTCCATATCGACAAAGACAAGAACGGACAGCTCGACCGGGACGAGTACGAAGCCTTCCAGGATTTCAAGAAGGAGAACCCTGACTGGCGAAATACGCTGGAATCTCAATAAGTCGAACGGAGAATAAGGTGGTGCAGGCATCAAAGATGTCGAGGAATTTTGAAACACGCAAACTAACACATGTCTTTGGTATATGGCTCGACCGAAGGTTCTTTAGCTCACAACAAATGAAACGATTTCTTTACTACATCCTCCTCTGGTTGTCCGCGGTCCTTTCCATCCAGGAAACACAGGCGGAGATCCTCTTGCCGGTCACGTTTGGTCACAGCATGGTGCTGCAACGCGATGCACCTTTGCGAATTTTCGGCAAGGCGTCCAAAGGCGCTGAGGTGACCGTAGAGATCGATGGTCAGAAGATTACTGTGACAACCAGCGAAACCGGCAGATGGAAGACCGAACTCAGGTCCAGGCCTGCGGGCGGCCCCTACGAACTGATCGTATCAGGTGACGGCAGCCGGTTGAGCTTCAAGGATGTCATGATCGGGGAAGTCTGGTTGGCTGGCGGCCAATCCAACATGGCGGCCGGCGTACAATCCACCACGGATTATCAAAAACACCTCCCAGCAGGCCCCAACCCGCAATTGAGGTTTCTCAAAATACCGGTGACCGAGTTCGGCCCCATCAACACACACCAGGTTGCCTGGCAGCACTACGATGAACCGGAATCGGCACTCAAATTTTCCGCAGTGGCATATTTTTTCGCTGCCGAACTACAGAAACGACTCGGAGTTACGGTGGGGATCATCGGTAGTTATCGCGGTGGAACGTGGAACGAAAACTGGATGACGCCCGAATCCATCAAGAGCGAACCGGAGCTGCGATATCTATTCGATGAATACGAGAAAGAATATGCCGAATATGCGACAGAGGGATCCTACGAAAACGCCTACCAGAAGTATTTGGTTGAGTTAAAGGAGTGGCAGGCCAGGGGCGGCTGGTCGTATGGCAGAGTTCCTTTTGCTCCAATTGGACCAAGAGCCTATCAACGCCCCTCCGGTTTATATCAATGCATGATTCAACCCCTCCAACCTTATTCGATCAAAGGCGTGATCTGGTACCAGGGCGAAGGGAATTCTGCCCGGCATGAGGAGTTCCGCACGCTCTTCCCTGCCTTCGTCAGGGGCTGGCGGAAGACGTGGGAGAATCCGGACCTGCCGTTCTACTTCGTGCAGCTACCGCCGTTCAAGGACGAGTCGTGGCCGCACTTCCGGCAGGCCCAGCTGGACTGCGCCAAGGCCATCCCCAATTGCGGGATGGTGGTTTCCGAAGGCTGTGGTGATCTGAACGATATTCACCCCAAGGTCAAGAAACCCATCGGAATCCGACTGGCCAACGCCGTCTGCGTGGAGCAGTACGGCCACGCCGGTCCGGCCTACGGTCCCATTTATCAATCGGTTACGCGCAACAACAGAAAGCTCATCATCACGTTCAACGATGTAGGTTCGGGACTGGTCGCCAAAGGGCCGGAACTCACCTCGTTTGAGATCGCCGGGAAGGACAAGGTGTTCGTCAAAGCCTATGCAACGATCGTCGGCAACACTGTTGAAGTATCCAGCAATAGCGTCCCGGTCCCCGAGGCCGTGCGTTATGCCTACAAACCGTTTCCTGTTATGGATCTATTCAACAAGGAAGGCTTACCTGCATCGCCATTCATGGCGGAGCTTCCGCCACCGAACCAGGATCACATTTAATGATAATGGCGCCCACACCAGCGTGCTCACAAAGTACGAGCGCTGGTTTCCAGAACAAGCACATCAACGAGGTTGAAACTGCCGCTATGCGACTTTCGATGCTTATGAAAAGAAGTCAACAACTCATACTAACACTGGCAATGACGCTGTGCGTCGGCAGCACCACCAATGCCGTGGATCGGCCGAACATCGTCCTGATCCTCAGCGACGATCAGGCGTGGACGGATTATGGATTTATGGGTCACCCGGAGATCCAGACTCCGAACCTCGACGCGCTCGCCAGGCGAAGCCTGGTGTTTGATCGCGGTTACGTAGCATCGCCGCTGTGCAGACCCTCCCTTGCTTCCATGGTAACCGGTCTCTTTCCGTTTGATCATGGAATCACTGGGAATGATGTGGATGGCCGTAACGATCGCGCCGTGCTCGACCTCCCCTTACGCGAACAGTTCCGCCAGCATCCAGGCTTGATCCGAACGCTTACAGCAAACGGTTATCTCGCTCATCAGTCGGGCAAGTGGTGGGAAGGTTCCTTCACCGATGGCGGATTCACTCATGGCATGACCCATGGCAATCCGAAACAAGGTGGCCGGCATGGCGATGCCGGTCTGAAGATCGGACGCGAAGGAATGACTTCGGTGACGGAGTTCATCGATCTGGCGGTCGAACAGAAGAAGCCGTTCTTCCTCTGGTATGCGCCGTTCCTTCCCCACACACCCCACAATCCTCCCCAACGTCTGCTAAACAGATATGCCAATGACGATTTGGCCACGGATGTCGCGCAGTACTACGCCATGTGTGAGTGGTTCGACGAAACCTGCGGCGAATTGCTTGATCACCTTGATAAAAAAGATGTCGCTGACAACACGATCGTGCTTTACATCTGCGACAACGGCTGGGCAGCAGCCAGCACCAACGCCGACGATCCCAACCAGAAACTGTGGAAGGGCTACGCACTACGATCCAAAGGATCGCCCTATGAGAATGGCATCCGAACGCCCATCATGGTTTCGTGGCCGGGGCGCGTGAAGCCGGAGCGGAGCAAAGACCTCGCCCACGCCATCGACCTCTTTCCGACAATTGCCGCAGCGACCGGTGCGGAGGCTCCAGTAGATCTTCCTGGGATCGATCTGGTGGATGCCGACGCTCGAAAACAACGTACGCAGGTGTTTGGGGTCACCCACTCGATCTTCAACCTGACCGTTGGCGATCCTGACGATACGCAGCAATATCTCTGGTGCGTGGAGAAGGAGTGGAAGCTGCTCGTGCGCTACCCTGGCAAGGACACGACGCGGTACCGCAACGTGCACGTGTGGGACGAGGCGCCCATCCGCCTGTTCAACATCAAGGACGACCCGCACGAAAAGCACGATCTGGCCGCGAAGCGTCCCGAAGTCGTGGAACGAATGAAGCAAGCAATTGAGGATTGGCATTAAGGAGCGGACGATCACCGCCGCGCCCTGCAATCTGAACGACGACATCGCGGAAACGAAAAACCTCACGGCATCCCACGGCAAGAAGGTGAAAGCCCTGAGTGATCCAGTTGATGGGTGGGAATTGCAAATGAGCAAGACCGCCATTCCTTTTTGCCCCTGCGTTCCGTTTCATGAAGGCCATGATTGCCAGGGAAGAGTATGTCGCTGGGGGCGGACAATGGCATCAGGCCAGTGTTACCTTCAAAGGCAACCAGGCAACCATCGTCGTCGATCGTCAAAGCTACACCGTCACGAGCGAACGTTTTGTTGAATCGATCGAAAAGTCGGGTGTGGGGCATTTTGCCGGAACACTTGAATCGAGACAATTGAAGATCAAACGAACTATGTGAGAAGATAAATGGTCAAGGAGAAAACCAGAGAGCACCGATGAAACTTCCCACTTACATCACTACAGCAGGAGCACTCAGGCTCTTCGTGCTTTGTCTGGCCGTTTATACATCATCGTTTCAAGTGGCCGGTGCAGAGCGTCCCAGTGTGCTTTTTCTGAATGTGGATGACTGGAACGACTGGAACAGTGTACTTGAAGGCCACCCTCAGGCGATTACGCCAAATATCAAGCGGCTCGCTGAGCGCGGGGTCGTGTTTTCCAATGCAATCTGTGCATCGCCGACGTGCCTCCCTTCGCGGACCGCGGTCTTTTCCGGAATTCACCCGGCGCGCTCCGGCAATATTGTAAACGACAATGGGATTCATCCGTGGCGCTTCTACGTTCCCGATGCGGTAACGCTACCCAAACATTTATCCAGCAACGGCTGGAAGAGCATCGGCGTTGCTAAAAACTTTCATGGCGGGGATGACCCTGAGTTCGATCAGTACATCAGACGTGATAAGAAGGTTAAGGCGATTAAGGGAAGCGGGATCAAATTAAACTCATCCGGCATTTGGGGGGTCGCGGCTGTGCCGACAACCCAGATGCCGGACTACATTGCAGCGAGCCACGGGATTGAACAGATTAACACGGTCAGCAAACCGCTGTTTCTTTCGCTTGGAATCTATCGCCCGCACGTTCCGTGGGTGGTGCCGCAGCAGTATTTCGATAGATATCCGCTTGAGGAGGTGCAGTTCTCAGAACGACGCGCCGATGATCTGGACGATTTGCCGGAGCGGTTCAAATTGCTGGCTCATCTGGAATCAAAATTCGGCCCGGGTTACAACGACATGCTGGCGGAGACCGGCTATGACAAGCAATTTGTGCGGGCCTATCTGGCGTGCGTCACGTTTGCCGACGAGCAGGTAGGGCGGGTTCTCGATGCGTGGGATGCCAGTGAGCACTCAAAGAGCGGCTACATCGTACTGTGGAGTGACCACGGGTATATGCTGGGCGAAAAGGAAGCCTGGTCGAAAATGAAGCCGTGGTACGATTCCGCCCACTGCAACCTGATCATTGCCGGACCGGGAATCCCGACGGGCGCGGTATGCGATAAGGCGGTTTCGCTTCAGGATCTCTATCCGACTTTGGTCGACTTGCTGAAAGTCCCCTCGCCCCCTCATCAAATCGATGGCAAGAGCCTTGCGCCGTTGCTCAGGAATTCGAATGCCGATTGGGATCTGCCCGTGGTGATGTCGAGCGAGTCGGATGGCATCCGCTGGGACGTGGTTTTGGATAACGAATACCGCATGACCCGGCTGATTACCGGCGAGACCGAGCTGTACAAGCTTGCTGACGATCCACACGAATTCAGCAACCTCGCACGGGACCCCGAATACGCGCCGGTCATCGCGCGTCTATCGAAGCATCTGACGTTCCGCTATCCGGAATTCACGGCGAATAACTGGATCGAGGCCGAGGACACCCCGCGTCAAACTTCGTCCGACTACAAACTCCGCGGCAACTGCCATTTCCCTCAACCGCTTTCGGGTGCTTCCGGCGGGCGGTTGGTCTGTGCCGAACTCCGCGCCGGAACGGGCAGCTATATTGATTTTGTGCTGGATGTTCATACGCCCGGAACCTACTCGCTGGGCGCGACCCTCTCAGTAGATGGATCCTGTACTGTGTTTATTGACGATGTGGTGGATGTCTCCGCTCAGGCGGACACCGGATATCCGATGAAAACAGTTGGCAGGATTGAACCCGGCAGTGGTGGACTCAAAGACGTTTCAATCGGGATCGTTACGTGTGATCAGCCCGGACTCAAACTCATCCGGTTTATGTCCAACGTTCCGAAACAACAGCTGCAGATTGACCGAATTCAGCTTCAAAAGCACCTTCCGACAACAAACCTGCCTCAGCAGAAGGACACACCTGAATGACATCTTCGAACCACGACACCGACCGCCGCGATTTTCTGCAACAATCCGTATTCGGCACGGCAGCGGCAGGACTGGCGATTGCATCGACCTCACACGTGACGGCCCAAACGGTTTCGGATGCTGCCGAGCCTGAAGTTGCCAACGACGTGGATGTTCTTGTGGTCGGTGGCGGAACTGCAGGTCATGTCGCAGCCATTCAGGCCGGACGCGCCGGAGCAAAGACTCTGATCGTGGAACGTAACAGCCAGCTCGGTGGAACCACGACCACAGGCGGCGTGTCTTTTCCAGGACTCTTCGATGCTTGGGGTAAGCAGGTCATCGCAGGAATCGGCTGGGAACTGGTCAAGGAGAGCGTGGAACTGGACGGCGGAGAACTTCCGAACTTCACAAGGGTTCCGCAGCGTCACTGGCAGAATCAGGTTTATACCAATCAGTTTCTTTACGCGATTCTGGCCGAAGAAAAGTGTGCCCAGGCGGGTGTGGAGATTGCATTCTACGAATTCCCACAGACAGTCACGAAGACAGAACCAGGCTGGCAGGTCGATTGCGTTGGATTCGGGACGAATCGACGAGTCCGCTGCAAGCAGATCATCGATTGTACTGGCGGTGCAGAAGTCGTTGGGATGCTGGGTTTTCCGCGTCTACGGGAAGAGGAGCGGCAGCCGGGTTCGTTTTTGTTCATGTTGGGTAAGGAACACCAACCGGGAAAAAGCCAGAATCAGCGGCTTCATCAGCTTTACGTTCATGGCGCCGATTCAACAAACTCGCGGACAGCAACCGAGGCGAACCTGACCGGACGAAAGTCGATCCTTGCCAGGGTGCGCAGAGAGAAGAAAAAATTGATGCACCTGCAGCCGGAAACCGGTTTCCGCGAAAGCTACCGCATTGAGGGTGAGACGCTGATCACGGTGAATGACTACACCTCCGGTCGCGTGTTTGACGACGCCATCAGCTATGCGTTCTACCCCGTCGATCTTCACACAAGAACGGGCGTCAGGCCGAAGCCGCTTAAGCCAGGCAAAGTACCAACAATTCCGCTGCGAGCACTGATTCCAAGAGGAAGTCGCAACATCATCGTCGCTGGACGGTGCGTAAGCAGCGACCGTTTGGCGAATTCCGGCCTGCGAGTCCAGGCGTCGTGCATGGGTATGGGCCAGGCCGCGGGCGTCGCGGCGACGCTGGCAGCCAAAGCTGGAACAACACCGTTGGAGGTTCCGCTGACGGAGATTCACGCGTTGCTTCGTGAACACGGGCAGATCGTTCCAGGTACGGCGTAGCTCAGAATTCATGCGAAACGGGGCAGAGCAATGCATTTCGATTTCACTCAGCTCATTTGAATTCCTCAGCCCGATGTACATATGAAGACATGTAAACGCAGCTTTGTCTCGCTTCTGACGGCTTTGAGTTTCGTCGTGCTGGCCGTGACAGGAATTCTGGCATTCGTGCGGCCATTCTCGATCGAAGTAGCAGGCCTGCATGCGCTGATGGGATTCGTCTTTGTCGGACTCATTGCGCTGCACGTGGCAAACAACTTCAGCGATTTGTCACGATACATGCGAACTAAATGCCTGTGGGCGACACTGGCAATCACGGTGGGACTAACGGCGTTCTTCCTCTGGCAACCAGGGCCGATTCGCAGCATTTTGACGCTGAGTCAGAACCTGGGCCCGGCGATCGACCGGTTTGAAATGAAGGACGATGGCCTGATCTACCACTACAGCCCGGCACCGCAGTACAAGATGTCCCTGACCATTCGCGCTGGAAAGACCTTTAACCGAAAGACCCCTCCGCACGTCGCCATCTGGCTGGAAAACGCATCCTTCTACCACATCAAAACACTGCGCGAACCGGACGACCTGACATCGGGCCGAGCCGCTTTGCCGTACTGGGATTTCAAAGTCCGTGGCTGGGAAGAGGCGAAACACAAAGCGAAAGAATCCGGGAAGGATATGACTGAGCAGTTGGAAGTGGACAGCGTCTCCGGCGCGACGCAGAACAGTTCGTTCGACGCGGCCGACTATATTCTGCCCGCCGATCCGGACAATCCGATGCCCTACCGCCTGCTCATCGAAATCGCTCAGCCGAACGACAATCAGCCCTCGCTGGTGTACTCGGTTGAAATCGATAACGGGGTCCCAAGTGCGTTTCAGTTGCTGGACCTGGTCGGTTATCCGGACCGGGAAGAGAACGACAAAGACGGCAAAGAAGTGTGGGCGTTGTACTTCGTGGATAAGCGATTCGGTTCCGCGCTCACACTCATCGATAGTGCGTTGCTGACAATTGATCGGACATGAACACAGTTAAGCAGGGCGGGCTTCCACCGGCCGGCCGATCGACACAGTCGAACTTAAGGCAAACGTGGAAACCGTCATTCGAATCACGAACACAGACACTGCCGGACTTGTGCTCCTGGACGCTCTGCAACTACTACCCATCGAACCTATGGTGAAAACAAATGAATAGATTAATTACAGCGGGCGTGCTGGCCACCTTAAGCTTGCTTCTTCGACCGAGCACAACGTCCGCGGCGAAACCGCATAGCAGTCAAGCGGAACGCTTGCCCAATGTGCTGATGATCTGCATTGATGATCTCAATGATTGGGTCGGGTTCCTCGGGGGGCACCCTGAAGCGGTTACTCCTCACATGGATGCGCTGGCAAAGCGGGGTCGAATTTTCGCCAACGCCCATTGTGCCGTGCCGGTATGTTCAGCCTCGCGAGTCAGTGTGATGTCGGGTGTCGCGGCGACTACGCACGGCAGCTATGAACTCGGGCCCAAATACGAGGACCTGCCTGCTCTCTCGAACGTTCCCACGATTCAACAGTATTTTAAAGACAATGGCTATTACACCCTGGCAGGGGGAAAGGTGCTGCACCACGGTTTCCGTGGAAGGTTAGCCGGTGCAATTGACCGATCTCTCGGTCGAAAGAAAAGTCCCAGGCCCAGGAAGCCAATGAACCGTCCCGCTCACTGGAGCGGTGCGTGGGATTGGGGTGCTTATCCGAAGAACGACGCCGAGATGGCTGACCATCAATTGGCAAAGAGTGCGGCCGAAGCGCTCAAGGAGGATTTTGAAAAACCATTCTTCATGACGGTTGGCTTCTTTCGCCCTCACGTTCCGCTCTTTGTTCCGCCGAAGTGGTTTGATCTCTATGATCCTGAAACGTTGACGCTGCCAAAGAACCCGGAGTCGGACCTCGATGATCTGCCGAAGAACTTTCTCGGCATTAACGACTATGCGGTTGCTCCGACGCATGCCGAGGTGGTCAAGCACGGCAAGCAGCGAAGCATGACACACGCCTACCTGGCATCCATCAGTTTTGTCGACCATTGCGTGGGCATCGTTTTGGATGCTCTGGAATCGAGTCCCCATGCGGCGAACACCGTGATCGTCTTGTGGAGCGATCACGGATTTCACCTGGCCGAAAAACAGCACTGGGCGAAACGCACGCTGTGGGAGGAATCGACACGGGTTCCGCTTCTGTTTGCCGGGCCGGGTATCAGACCCGGGAAATCGTGTCCGGAGCCTGCGAGCCTGATCGATGTCTTCCCAACCGTGGTTGAGTTGTGCAGGCTGCCGAAGAATTCGCGTCTCGAGGGCATCTCTCTCGCCGCCCAGCTAGAAGATCCCGCGACACCGCGCGATCGGCCGGCGATCACGTCGTCGTATTTTGGCAATCACTCCATCCGCTCCCGGGATTGGCGATTGATTCTATATCACGACGGAGCCAGGGAACTGTACGATCATCGAACCGACCCGGATGAATTCCAAAATCTGGCGGACGATCCAGCCCACAAGGCGATCCGGGATCAGCTTTCCGACTGGTTGCCGAAAGAAGCGGCGCCTGAGTTCAAAGCCAAATCCGAACGATCCCGTGTGCGCGCGAAGTGATGATTCCAACCCTCTTGAAAATCACCAGGACATACCCCATGACTTTCTTCTGTCTATTCGTTGTTTTAATCACGAGTTTGTCGATTGCTGAAGCGCACGCTCAGGATTCGAAGAAGCCCAACATCATCATTATCTTTAATGACGACATGGGCTATGCCGATATCGGCTGTTTCGGGGCCCCGAAAATTAAAACGCCGCGGGTCGATCAAATGGCGAAAGAAGGGTGCCGGTTTACCAGCTTCTACGTCGCTTCTGCGGTCTGCTCCGCCTCACGGGCGGCGCTGTTGACCGGGCGTTACCCGCAGAACGTCGGGGTACCGGGCGTGTTCTTCCCGAATCGCGGCTCCCACGGGCTCGACCCTAAGCACTTCACCATTGCAGAGCTGCTTAAGAGCGCCGGTTACAAAACGCTGGCCGCCGGCAAGTGGCATTTAGGTGACGAGCCGAAGTTTCTGCCCACCAATCAAGGCTTCGATTCCTTTTATGGAGTCCCCTACAGCAATGATATGTATCCAGCGCGGAATATGAAGTATGCCGAGAATTGCAACTTTCGCGAAGGGTTATCGACAAAGCAACTGACGGATGTTTTCGCAAACACTCCAGAGGGTAAACAACCAAAAGGGATGAAGGATAAAGTGCCGCTGATGCGCGATGAGCAATGTATCGAGTTTCCGCTCGACCAGACCACGATCACTCGCCGACTCGCCGACGAAGGTATCCGTTTTATTGCAGAAAGTGCCAAAGAGGGAAAACCGTTTTTCCTCTACCTGACCAACCCGATGCCCCACACTCCAATTTTTGCTTCAGCGGAGTTTGAAGGCAAGAGCGCAGGAGGGTTGTACGGTGACGTGATAGAGGAGATCGACTTCAACACCGGACGCATTCTCGATGCCCTGAAAGAGAACGGCGTCGATGAAAACACGCTGGTGATCTTCACGTCCGACAACGGACCGTGGCTCATTAAGGGAGATCATGGCGGATCGGCTAAACCATTTCGCGACGGCAAAGGCTCAAGCTACGAAGGTGGGCAACGGGTGCCGTGTGTGATGCGTTGGCCTGCTGCAATCCCGGCGGGAACCGAATCCGCAGAACAGGCAACGGCCATGGACTTACTACCGACTTTTGCCGTAATCACAGGTGCAAAACTGCCAGCCAAACTCAAGCTGGACGGGCATGATATTCAAAACCTGATGATGGGCTCAGCCGTGGCAAAAACACCGTATGATGCCTTCTATTTTCGAGGAGGCCAGGCGGTGCGCGCTGGAGACTGGAAATATCGCGAAGGCCGCCGTTACGGAATGTGGTCGGGCGTTGTGGGAAAAGAAAATCCGCAGGTGATACAGCTCTTTAATCTGGCGGACGATCCCGGTGAAGCGAATAACGTGATCCAGCAGTACCCGGAAGTTGCAGAGCGCATGAAGAAACTGTTCGCGCACCCTCCTGGACAGAATGCCTCATCGGTAATCCCCTCTCATAGATAATCAATAGAAACCTTTAAAAAACGCTGGGCCAGGCCTGCCTCGTCTGTATCTCCTACGTCGATAATCGCGTGGGCGCTCTGTTGGGCGGTCTCAAGCAAAGCGGGGTACAGGACAACACGCTCGTTGTACTCTGGAGCAATCACGGCTTTCACCTCGGCGAAAAAATGCACCGGGCCAGGCGGACGCTTTGATCTCAACGATGCAGAGTCATTGACACTGCCCAGGAGCCCAGAGTCGGACCTCGATGATATGGGGTGTCGTTCCCAGTCATCTGCGTCGCTCAAACCATTTCGAGGCCTTTCATCGTGCCGGTGCTGCTGCCGAAGGTGTCGATCTCCAGTCCCAGACGTTGCAGCATTGAGACGAAGAGGTTGGGCAGAGGGTAGTTGAGCTTTTGGTTGAAGGCGAGGTGCTGCCCGTGCTTGAAGCCGCCGCCCGCCAGGACGACCGGCATGTTGCGGTTGTCGTGGTTGTTGGCGTTGCCCAGCGTCGATCCCAGAAACACGATCGTGTTATCCAGCAGCGAATCGCCCCCTTCCTGGCTCTCATTCAGCTTCTTCAGGAAGCCGCCGAAATTCCGCATGATTGCCGATTCGATGATCGCCAGTTGCTTGAGCTTTGTTTCGTCTCTGCCGTGATGCGACAGCATGTGGTAGTCGGTATCCACTCCGGGAATAACGGGCACGGCGTTCATTCCAGGGTCGTACAGAGTGAGGAACCGCGTGGAGTCGGTCTGGATGGCCAGATGCATCATGTCGTACATCAGCCGCATCCGCTCGAGCATCTGCAGCCGGTCTAGCTGATCTACGGGCGGCTTCACATCAACGCTCGGTTTGGGACGGGCTTCCCATTCCTGCGCTTTGTGCAGTTGTCCTTCGGCTTCGCGGACGGCCGTGAAGTACTGGTCGAGCTTCTGCCGGTCGCGCTGGCCGAGACGTTGCGACATCCGCCTGGCCTTGTCCCGGACGACGTCCAGCACACTCTGACCGTCCTGCAGACGTTTGATCTGCTTCGCCTTCTCTTCCGGCTTGCCTTCCAGGAAGAGCTGCGCGAAGACGCGCGACGGTCGCCCCTCAGCCGGAAGTTCCACACCCGCGCGGGAATACGAGAGCCCCGTGCTGGCGGTCGTCAGCGGCAGAGAGGCCAAACGTGTTTCCCGCCCGAGTTGCTCGGCCGCAAACTGATCGAGCGAGATCGTGTTCTTGAATCCGGCACCGGTGGGATTCTTCGCGCACGACAGGAACGACTTGTGCGCCAGGTGGCCGCCGCCGACGGAAGGATGCGAGGTTCCCGTGATGACGGTGAAGTCGTCGCGAAACTCGCCGATCTCCTTCAGGTAGTGGCTCAGCTCATAATCCCGGCCCGCCTTCGTGGGATTGAAGTTCTGCGCGTGAAAGCCAAAAGCGATGTTGATCGCCACCATGCGCCGCTTCACTACGGGCGCGGCCGCATACGCGCGAGGCTGCATGGCATTCAGGAACGGCAAGCCGATGGCGACGCCAGAGGATCGCAGAAAAGTTCGTCGTAAGAGCATAATCGTCTTCCTCAATGTGGAGGATCTGGTTTGTGAAACTTCAATCGTGACTGTGTATTGTGTCCCTTGCTTACGCTCGGGCTATGATTCTACAGACCGACCGCAGCATTAGGGTCGATGAAAAGTAGAACTCTGAACGATCTCGTGTACGAGAGCGCGCAAACCGTATTGTTGGGCGCTCACTTTCGTGACAATTCCCTTAATGGCCGGGCGGTCGGAGAACCCAACGGTCCGTCCCATGGAGTACGTCAGCAGCTTCCTGGTCAATCCCGTGGTGATCTGGTCGACATCGTCCGCGAGCAGTTCCTTGAAGCGGCGAATGTCCTTAAACGGTCGGCCGTCCGGCGTTTGTCCCGTGGCATCGACGGGCCGTCCGAGTTTGTAGCTGACCCAGTCATACGTGAACGGCGCTCGTCTGACATCCGGACGTCGTCCTTCGCCGAGCGTGCGGTAGTCGTCCCGCCATCCGCCGATGACGTCGAAGTTCTCCAGAGCGAACCCGGCCGGGTCGATAATGACGTGGCAGACAGCGCACATGTCGACATCGCGGTGTTTGGCAAGCTGCTCGCGGAGCGTCGTCGCGCCGCGAATGTCCGGTTCGACGGTGGGAGCATTCGGCGGCGGCGGCGGGGCCGGCGTGCCCATGATATTCTCCAACACCCAAATCCCGCGGACTACGGGTGAGGAGTTCGTGCCGTTGGCCGTTACCTTGAGAATACTTGCCTGTGTCATCACCCCACCGCGAACGCTGTCCGCCGGCAACGTCACCTTCCGAAACTTCTGTCCCTCAACGCCGTCGATGCCGTAGTGCTTCGCCAATCGCTCGTTGACGATCACGAAATCGGAATCGACGACGTTCATCACGCTCAGGTCCTGACGCAGCATCTCATGGAAGAATCGTTGCGTCTCTTCGACCATTGAAATCTTCAGTAGTTCGTCAAACTCGGGATACAATTTCCGGTCGGGCGCGGTGAAATCGATATCCTTCAAACTGAGCCACTGAGCCGTGAAGTTGACGGTGAGGGCTTTCGCCTTGGGGGAATTGAGCAATCGATCGACCTGCCCGCGCAGGACTGTCGGGTCGTCCAGTCTTCCCTGATCCGCCAGTGACAGCAACTCCGCATCGGGCATCGAACTCCAAAGGAAGTACGACAGTCGAGATGCCAACGCATGCTGACTGATAACGTCCTCGCCCGGCTCTTCCAGGAACAGGAATTCCGGCGAACAGAGCACAGCCTTGAGCCCCAGACGCAACGCCCCCTCGAACGAGTCTCCCGCGTCCAACTTGGATTCAACGAGACTCACAAAGGGATCAACTTCACCCGGCTCGACCGGTCGGCGGAATGCACGAGGCAGGATCCTCTCGAGGATCGCTTTGGCATCACTTGCCGTTCCCGACCTGGGATTGACGTCGCTCAGCAGGCGAGCGCGGCTGGCGGGCGGCCATTCCTCGATGGGCCCTTCGATCGTGATGTCCGCGATCTCGAGACCCGGATTCGGATACGTGTCTGCGTCCTTTCGGGTGTCTTCGGTCCCATAGCACTTAGGCAGAAATGTCCCGTTCGGTTCTACCAGGCGATCTTCAAACTCGACCGTCGTCCATTCCCCGGGCGGGATGTCGTAGTACCCGACAAGGTGATTCTCGCGTCTGCCGACGATGGTGTCACCACCATAGATTCGCAGTGTCACGGGCTCGTTGCTCTGTATGGCCCGGACGCGGACCGTCCCGCGGTACGTCCCTGCGGGCGCACGCAAACGGGCAAAGTTAACGAGGTTGGACGGGCAGTACCTCGACTGAAAGATGACAACGCCGTCTTTCGTCTTTCGAAACATCTTCCCGAAATAACGCGCGATGGACGAATTCCCCAGGTGGTCTTTCTGATCCAGGAGATTCGTCGTATGTTGAACGTACCTGGGCCTGGTGGGCGGGCCGAATACGGCATCCAGCGTAGCATCGGCGGCTCGCAGGTACGCTTGCATCGCTTCCGCGGAAACAGCCAGGCCTTCGCCCACGTTGTCGAACCCGTCGGTCGGCGTGTCCTGAGGCAGCATGTTCTTAACGCGCGCCTCGATGCCGAACAGATCGCGAACGGTTGCTTCGTACTCGTTTCGGTTAAGCCGCCGCAACACGACGTTGCTGCGCACCCGATCGGCCCTCATCAGCGTGGTTGAGAGTGTCTTGATCGCAGCCGATTGCTTCGCAACAGAAATACTCGGCTCGTCCTTTGGAGGCATTTCGCCTTTGACCATGCGATCGTGGACGAGCACCCAGCGGCGGGCCGTTTCCCGGTCGCTTAGGTCATCGCCCAGGCCGGCCAGATCGAAGCTGCCTTCGGCATCTTTGCCCTCGTGGCAATCGATGCAATGCGCCATCAGCAACGGTTGAAGCTGGCTTTTCAACGCGCGGGCTTGCCCCACCGCCCTGGATCGCTCAGCAGCACTGAACGCGACCGCCAATGCGAGCATGAACGCGATGCGGCGTAGTTTCCGTATTCTCAACATCGTTTCCCACCTCGTTATTTTGAGTTGTCGCGTTTGCTGGTGTACTGCGGGTTGGGCCGTTCCGGCATGCCCGCGTCGAGGCTCTTTCGCCAGGCGGCCAGTTCGTTGCGTTGCTTGTCGGTCATTGTGATTACCTCGAAACCCTGTTTCACTCGGAGATGCGTACAACTCTCTCGACATACGGAATCAGCCTCACCGGACCGAGCAGTCCGGACTCGCGGAGTGGAACGTCCTTCCACGGTGTGCCAAGGGTGACGGTGATGTTTGTCCGACAATAGCGATCATCAACCGGCAGGCCGGCGTCGCCAACCAGACGATTCGCCCAGGTGTTGGCGATCTCCACTTCCAGACGATTCCTGCCCTGCTTTGCCGCCGCAGTGATGTCCACGCGATATGGCGGCTTCCAGACGATACCGAGCGGCTTGTTGTTGAGCCGCACACGGCCGACCGCCCACAGTTGTCCCAGGTCGATGTGAATCTTCCGGTCCTCCGCCAGCCACGACGCGGGCACGTCGAAGTTCGTTTCGTAGCGGGCAACGCCGGAGAAATTCCGCACACCTGAGTGCTCGTGATCGGTCCACGAAGCAAGACGGTCGAGAGAAACGGAGTCGGGAGCTCCCCAGTTCGCTGGAAAATGGACCGTCCATGGTTGTTTGAGCTCGATGGCCGGAGGGAGGTGATCGACTGCAAATGTCACAGTCCGATTCTCGGACGTCCGCAACTCGTACGAACCGTTCCTGTCGGCGACGGCGCGGACTGCAGTGTCCGACGTACGCGTTGCAGTAATTTCCGGGGAGTGTGAAATCAGATGCGGGTTGCTGGTGTTCTTCTGAAAGACAACAAACACCGACCCTGTCGGCCCAAACGAAAGCGGCACCTGGGTTTCCGCGTTTTTCTGTTCGTAGACGACTGCCTCGCGGCGTCTACCCGATTCCGGAAACCACAATTCCGGGATCCTGCCAGTCACCCGAAATGTGGCGGTGATCGAAGCAGGTCGCGAAGTTGCGTTGCGGACAAAGTAGATGTCCGCGTCGGCTGTCTGGCGGTGAATGAAATCGATCTGCGTCTCGGATTCCTGGCTGGTGAATCCGAAGTCCGGGCCGACGCCGCGCTCGCGCAGAACATCCCGCAGCAATCGGCCGCAAATGATCTTTCCTTTGCCGTAAACGCGTTCCTGCACCGACTCGCCGTCGCACTCGCCCCACAGACGATCGGCAAGTTGGCGAACCCGATCGTCGCGTTGGGGGTACTTGGTCAGGCCGTTGGAGCGAATCGGTTTCGGACCGACGACCGTCGCGCCGGCTTTGACCATTCGTTCGATCTTCTGCAGGACTGCCAGATCCATATCTTTCCGCTCGGGCAGAACGAGCAACTCGTAACGCATACCGTCGGGCAGCGTGATTCTGCCACCTTGAACCGTCATACGATCGAGAATCACCTGCGGATTCGCAACGTCGTAGTCGTATCCGTAACCGAGCGACGGATCGATGTGTTTGGGCGGGACGAAGTTCGAGCCCTGGTCGCCGTAGTAGTAACAGACGTCACCGACGAACAGTCCCCGCTGCAGCATGAAGGAACACCTCGCCAGATAGTCCAGGAACGGCTTGGCCATCGACCACCAGGCGAGGTTGGGTGTCAAATGCGTACCGGCTCCGTAGACCCATCCCGGTTTGCCCGCTTCCGGAGGCTGCGTGGTCGAGGTGTGCCAGACGACGTGGTTCATGCCTTCACAGAAAGCACGGTCGGCGGAGTGTTTGAGATCGAACGGGCCGTCCTGCCAGTGCCGGAATCCGGTGAAGGCTTCCATGTGCACACGCGGTCGACCGTAGACGTGAGCCGCAGACGCGGTTTCCTTGACGACCCAAAGCGGTGCTGCGTCGAGCCGCCACGGCCAGAATTCGCCGCGGACCTCGTCGATGGCACCGAGAGCCTTCAGTGCGTCGACGGGCACTTGATGCACAGGCGGCCCCGGACCGCCCGCTTCGGCTTCGATCCCCAGACCGGCCTCATGCGCCGCCTCGCTGGCGGTCTGATAGTAGGCCGAGACCAACAGGTCGCCGAGCGTCTTCTGGAAGTCGTAGCGAAACCGTTGCGTTTGCTCCTCACCTTCCACCTGACAGCCGGCCAGCACTGGCAGGTAGGTGGTCATGTCGTAGTGGCGAATCTTCTGGAATTGCTCCAGGAAGTCCGGAGTCCACTTCGCGCCGCGAACCTCGTAACTCGGGAGGTAGAGTTGTCTGAGCCCCGATGATTTCAAGTCGCCGAGTCTGCTTTCCAGGCGACCGGTGATTGTCCGAATAAATGCGTGCGTCGCTTCGGCACTGAAATGGTCGGTCGCCAGGCCGTCGGACTGTGGGCTGGGAACCTTCAGTCGCTCTCCGGTATTCGCGCAGACGAAGCGCATCAGCGTCCAACGTCCTGCGGGCACGTTCCACTTGAGTTGTCCGTCCGGACCGAGCTGTTTGGTCAGGTTGACGATCCGCGAACGATCTTCAATCACCAGCGGTGGTGGCCCGGCAAAGGACCAACTGCCAAGCGCGCCCGATTTCGATCCGTCGTGTAGATTCGCTGCATTCCATCGCTTTCCGTCAGCGGATTCAGAACTGGCCCAAACAATCTCCGCCGAGTCGCGCGTTCGATCGATCTCGTGCGACCCGACGACATTCCTGCCCTCCGTCGAGTAGGCCTCGAACTCCGCCAACTGAAGCCGATCGAATTTCGGGTTATGTCCGTTGAAGATGCGGAGACGGACATAGCGTGCGTCTGCTTTGGGGAAGTCAAAACGCTGTTCGTCAGCGTGCGGCTCAAGCGACTTTCTGACGACGACTCGAAAGTCGGAATCGCGGGGTTCACCGGTGCTGACAGCGACGGAGAATTCCTTCGAGAACAGATGCAGTTTGCCGTACTGCTGGGGCCGATCGCTCGTCGTGTTGTAGAGCACAACGTGGTCGACCTTGTGGTTCTCGTCGCCCGGCAGGCGGAAGACGAACTCGTGGGCCGGGAGGCGTTTGGTTTCCGGGATCGCCAGCAGAGCCACTTCTTTGGAGAAAGCGGGCTTGCCGTCGGGCGTCCTGGGAACTGCCGCAGGTAAGCTCGGAAACGGCAGGCGGGCATCGAGCGATTGGGGCCCTTTGACCCGCAGCTCCGTCCGATACAGTGCCATGCTGGCGTGCTCAGGTGTGACCCACGATCCGCCCAGATCCCAACTGCTGCAGGCGGCCAGTTGAATGTCGAGCCCGTAGCGTTTGGCTGTCTTGATGGAGTAGGCGATGTTCTCGAGCGATTCGTCGCTCATGTATGCCGGGCCGGTGGGGGGGACGAATCGCTCATCACCGCGGGCCCCCATGTCAAAGATGAGCAAACCGCCAACGCCGTGGTCTGCAAACGCTTTGAGTTCACGATCGATGTGCTTGCGATTGGCATAACCGTTAAGCCAGACCCAATACGCGGATGGCCTGGCCGCTGGCGGCGGTTGCGAGAAACCGGCTTCGAGTGTGCCGGCGTCTGATCGAGGCTCCGCTGCGATCACGGTCGGCAGCAGCACGCAGAACGCCAGCGTCAACACCAGACCGGCAAGCCTGTGTGTCACTCGAGACGTCTTCTTGTGGGTCATGCGAATCATCTAGTGGGACTCCCTGTGTGCAACGATAGCGTATTCGAGTCCCAGAATGTCGGCGATCTGCCCGATTACCTCGACTTTGTGTCCGACACCCAGCGCGAAGTGATGCGTCGGCCCCTCGGCGACCCAGCGTTTGAGGAAGGTCCGCACGTCCGGTTGGAAGAAGCCGCGGAACCTCTGGTTCGTCGCTGCCGGCAGCAGTTGGGTGAATCGATTCTGTTGGCCGTGTTGGAAAACGCCGAAGTGTCGACACTGATTTATCTACCGTCCGCGCAGGCACTGCGCGTGCACGAACCGCATGCCATGGGCGAGCGTGCCTATGGGACCGCGGTCGGCAAGGTGTTGCTCTCGACCCTGGACGGTCCGGCCCTCGATCGATATTTGCAGCTGTTTCCGCCGCAGCGTTTTACGTCTGCGACGATCACCGATCCGGACAGGTTGCGTCACGAGTTGGCAATTATCGATGCGCCAACAGGTAACAGCGGGGGGGAAAGAAGGAAAGTTCCCTGAAGCACTTCGGATTGGTTGCCTTTGGCGAAGATAATCCCGGCCTGTTGTTCAACCTGAAAGAAGATCCCCGCCAGTCCACGAACCTCTGTGCGAAATACCCCGAGAAGGTCGAGAGCCTGCGCAGTCTTCTGAAACGCTATATAGGCGGGCAGCCTTGCGCATCTCATAAGGAAAGACCGGAGAACTCCAGTCGTGAGCCAATCAGCCTCTGGCGGTCGATCACTTCAGCTTCCATTCCAGGATGCCGCCGGAGAACTTCTCCTGCAACTTGACACGCATCTTCAGACTGTCTGTCTTTATCGATTCGAATTGGATCGTATTGAAACGATCAATGTTGACGCCATAGGGCCCCTTCGACTTGACCGACTTCCACTGATCGTCTTCGCGATACATCAATTCCCAACTTGTCGGCACCCGACAATTCCCTCTCCCGGTATCATCAAACCAGAAGACAGACGACGATGAAACTTCCGTGGGCGTCTTCAAATCCAGCTGTACCCATTCGGTCGTACCGAGATGGTCCCACCAGGTCAGGCGAGGGATATCGTGGTCAGACGAGTTATTCGGCTCCTGCCCATCGTTGATAGCCTCGACACGGTCACCAGACCAGCTATGAGATGTACTGGCCTTCGCCGTTGTTGCCAGAGTCGGTGCCGGCGGCAGGGCGACATGCTCTGCCGACCTTGGCAACCAGACGGCCATCTCGTTGGGCCCCCGGTGGCACCAGGCGTAATACGGAATCATTGTCAAATCGGCTGGATTGTCGGACACGCCCCCACCGGCATCTCGGCTTACTGCGGCCGCCCGCCCGGTTAGCACGGTAATCCCACCCAACAGATTTTTTCGATGCTGGGGAGTCAACTGGACATCGTCTGAAAGGTATCGGTCCATCACCCGGGATCCGTGATCTGCTCCTTCAATACAGTAGACGATCGGGCCACGCTCAACTGCGACTCGGCCACGGTTGTACTCAACGTTGTGATGGCTAAGAACTCGGCGGACCTGCATCGGAAACTCCTGCTCGATTACGTCACCCGGTTTCCAGGTTCTTTGCAACACGGCGTAACCTTTTTCGAGCTTCAGCTCGACGCTCTTACCATTGACTCTCAGCTTCATACCTTCGGATGCTCCCGACGAGTACTTGTAGAGATCGCTCGGCAGGGGCTGCTTCAGCCAGCCGGGAACACGCAGTCGGATCGCAAACTCAGTTGGTTGATCCACTTGAACGGTCGTCCTGACTGCACCGTTCCAGGGATACCGCGTTTGCTGTGTAAGAGTGATGGTCTTTCCATTCACGGCGGCTTTCCCTTCTCCGCCCACGTACAGGTTGACGTAGATCGAATCGTCGCGAACCGCAAAGATATAACCGGGGATCGAAGGGATGAATCGTACGATGTTTACCGGGCAACAGGAGCAGCCGAACCAGGGACTGCGTTCAAGCTCACCATGGTTAAACTTGAAACGCATGTCGCATTCCAGCGGATTGGGATAGAAGAACCTGTCTCCATCAAGCGAGACTCCCGACAGAAATCCGTTGTAAATAATACGTTCCAGCACATCAACGTATTTCGAGTCACCATGCAGCAGGAACATGCGGTGATTCCACAACGCCAGGGCAATCGCGGCACAGGTTTCGTTGTAGGCTCTTAGATTGCTCAGCTTGTACGGACCGGCATATCCTTCCCCGGCACCGTGTTGTCCGACATTGCCGATGAGATACAACTTACGACTGATCACGTCTTCCCAAATACGATCGATAGCGGCAATGTACTCCCTGTCTCCGGTGATCGCCGCGACATCTGCAACTCCCGCATACAGGTAGCCGCCCCGGACGGCATGACCGACCGCCTCGGTCTGCTCCACAACAGGTTTGTCGTCCTGACAATAGGAACCGTAGATCGATTTCCTAAGGTCTTTTCTGCCCCGCATATCGATAAAAAACTTCGCTTGCTTGAGGTACTTCTCATCGCCGGTGGTGCGATACAGTTTGACCAGGCCAATTTCGATCTCTTCATGGCCAGGTACGTCCACTCGTTGCCCCGGACCAGGACCAAAGACTTCGCAAACCAGATCTGCGTTGCGGATCGCGACGTTAAGAAAACTCCGCTTTCCAGTGACCTCGAAATGAGCAACGGCCGCCTCGTACATGTGCCCAACGTTGTACAACTCGTGTCCGTGGCCCAGGTGCGACCAGCGACCGCCTTCACTACCCGGGAA
This sequence comes from Fuerstiella sp., assembly GCA_024230215.1. Classification (GTDB taxonomy): domain Bacteria; phylum Planctomycetota; class Planctomycetia; order Planctomycetales; family Planctomycetaceae; genus Fuerstiella. Next base: position 48,160 of record JAAERP010000365.1, read on the forward strand.
TTTGTACATCGGATCGTTGATCGTGCGAGCGGTGTAGAGGTAGCCGTCTTCCTCCTGGGCGGAAGCAATTTTGGCAATCAGCGCGTCCAGGTACTTTTCAAGCTTTGGGTTGGGGTTGATCGCCAGCGTGTAAGCCGCGCCTTGGATTACTTTGACAACATCTGAATCGTTGAAATAGATGCCCTCAAATCCACCCTCTTTCAGACCGCCGGCCACAGAGAAATTATCAATGCGTCCTGTCTCTTCACACTTCTGGAAGTCATACCACACGGTCACATCACGATTTGTCTGCAATCTGGGTGACCAGAACTCGTCAGCGACCTTAACGGCTGTAAAGGGTACCGGACGAATTGGATAGTCTCGTGAGACCACTTCGTCTTCAGCATCCACTGCCGGATGTGACAATGCCAGCGTGGCGGCGGTCCCGATTAAGATACAGAAGGCGCGGATCGAATGGACTCTCATTGGTTGCTCTCCCTGTGCGCAATGCGATTTGGCCTTCAATACTCGCCAGTCGAGAAGACGGCGTGTCTCCCGCGCTAATCTGTCGACCGAGTTCTATGTTCCGGTCGGTTTGCTGATGGTCTGTTCAGACAATTTCTCCAGCACGCTCAGAAGGGTGCGCCGCGTTGAGATCTCGAGATAGCCTTCGGCCAGTTCCCGGATCGCCGGAATACTCTCCGGATCACCAATTTCTCCAAGAGCTTCGGCAGCGGCGTGCCGGGTGTCGGGAGCGTTTTCCAGGTCAGCGACGATCTCCAGCAATACGGGAACAGCATCGCGATCACCGATTTGACCCAGTGCCCACGCCACCGCGGCTCGCCAGCAGGGAGTGAGGCCGTTGTGCAAAAACAGCACGCCGACTCCAAGTGGATCCGGTCGTCCATTAGCCGCTTCGGTCGGTTCCTGTTGCAGCGTCGCGATCAGCGCATCGCTGGACTCCGGTTGCTTCAGGTTGCCCAGGGCCCTGGCCAGATAGAAACAGACCCAGTTCTTCAGGGGCAATTTATCAACCACTGGAATCCCCGTGTCAAACAGTCGAGGGATACTGTTCTTCAGTTGACTGTAACGGAGGAAAGTCTGACGAATCCGGGCTTCGTAACGGGAATCTCGACAGACCAGTGAGAGGATCTGCGCTGCGCGATTCTCGGCGCTGGGTTCGCCCGCCCAACAACGATGGATTGTGGAGACGGCCGTGGCAATTTCTTCGTCGCGAACAGCATCCGGATCGCCCAGCAGGGACAGGCAGGTCTCCACCACCTGCTGCTCTTTGCCGTTGCGACGAATGACCTGGCCGACCAGTGATTCGCAGTCATCGTTGGGAAGAAACAGAGCGCGATCCGGATCGACGGGAACCGATTGGATCAGCTGAGGAACAATGCTGCCTGCAGCTGTCGAATGACTCACGTTGATCGCCTCGGTGATGAAGTAGTGGATCGGCGAAGCATGGCAGGCCATCAAGGCATCATGATCACCATACCATCGCGTGTATTCCGGATAGGGGCGAAGAGCGGCAAAGGCCCTGATCAGAGCGGCATTCGCCTTTGGCGACCCCATCCTTCCCAGTGCTTCGACCGCCGCCTCGGCAAGGAACAGGTTGGCCGTTTCCGGATCGCTGTTGTTTGTGATGGTTTCTTCGAGCATCGGTATCGACTCGACGTCGCGTAAATAACCCAGCGATCGGGTCACCGCCTGCAACGTACGTGGATTGACCGTCGACACCGCGTTGAAGCGGGCCGCGTCTCCCCGATGCCCCTGCTTTCGCCATGCTGGCAATGGATTCCTGCCCCGGTTGGCGAGAAGGTACTCGCGAAGAGCAGCCCGTGCTGCATCTCCACCGGTATGCCCCAGGGCGACCGCCGCTCGTCGAACCGCATCAGGATCATCGCTTTTCAGACGTTGAATCAGTCTCGCCTCGATGCTCTGCCAATTCGTATCGTCAAACCACTTGCTCCATACTTCGGCTTGTCGCTGTCGATCGGCTCGGGGTGCGAAGCCATCAAAAGGCTGAGCGAAGCCGGTCAGATTTTCGATCGCCACGGCCGCCGCCTGAGCCACGATCAACTCCCGGTTGGGCAACTCATCCAACAACGGTTGAATCGACGCTCGGGAACCGCAGACCGCCAAAGACATGGCCGCTGCAACCTGAAGTTCACGACTGCGGTCGTTCAGACAGTTGGCCAGATCTGGAGCAGCGATCGGGTCACGGAAGATTGCCAGACGTTGTGCTGCCGAGATCTTCTGTGACGTATCGCCGTTACGCAGCTGGTCGATCAATGTGCTGATCTCTGTATCCGACCCACCCTGAACGACGGTCGGTGTGACGTGTCGATTCAGCCCGGCCACTTCTCGAAAGCGATCAAACTGAAGCTCCATCAGTCCCGTGACCGCTGCATTGTTGCCTCGGAACTTGTGGGGATCTCCCTGACCGAGCAGCTTCAGCGGAACCGACCGCAATGCGAAGGCAGGATCTCCCGACCGTTCTGGAACAGCTTGCCGTTTCTGGTGGCAACCAACACAACCTCGGTGCTCACCTGGCCGTACATAAATCCAGGACATCTCGTTCAGCTCCGAACGCCCCTCGGCATCTACCATCTGCAGTGCCAGAGGTGTGTTGGCGGGTACCTCGATATGAAAGGACCCGTCCGCAGCCAGCGGAACCGTACCCAACTCAGTAACTTCACTGCCAGCGTGAACGATATAGGAATGGGAGGACCGTACCATCAGCCCCTTTCCAGCCAACACGCGAACGGCACGAACGTGTGACCAGCCTGCCGTTGTGTTTCTCGTTTTCCGCACATTCTGACAGAACAGGAATCCGGTCGCGTTGGTATCATCGGCCGACGCCCGATCAACTTTTTCCGGTAGCACAGGAGGCCGAGTCCGGGCACCCAGGTAGACCGGAGAGTGCAGCGGTTCACCCTCGGACTCATACAGGAGAGTCAGCTTCGCTCGCCCATCCCGAGGATCGAGGATACTGATCTTCATGAAACGCAGGTCCTGGATCGTCTGCGGCTGACCGGCAACCAGCTGTTGCACGGGGACGGGACGAGCGGTCGTACAAAGCAGTCTGCCATCCGGCATTGCCGCAACGTCGCCCGCGCCAAAACGAAAATGTCGCAGGCCACTGTTGCTGGATCCCATCCTTCCGATGCTGATCCCCGCCCTGGACAGAAATGCCACGCTGCCATCTGGAAGTGGGGCAGGGCTGCCGCAATCGAAACCCCGTAAACGATTGCCGTATTCGGGTCCGCTATTCAAACCAAATTCCATTCGCCCCTCGGTGCCGTCGGGATGGATCGCATGCAGGTGTGTCTCCACTTTTCCGCGGTCGAAGAAGTTGTTCGAGCGAATAAACAGGATGCGACCATCGCTGAGAACTTCAGGCTCGTTGTCAAATATCAGCGTGTGGGTCAACGGGACCAGGTCCTCACCCTCGGAATCCATGACGAACAGCGATCGGGAGGGAGGGCTGTGGTATTCCTCAAACGTGCCAATTCGTGTCGACGTAAACACGATCCGGCCATCTGGCAATTCAGCAGGATCAATGTCATGAAAAGGTCCCTCCGTCAGCTGCTCAATTTGACCGCTCGAAAACGAGAGTCGAAAGATGTGGAAGAATGACTCCCCTTCTCGAGCCATCGAGAACAACAACGACTCTCCATCGAATGAGACGCTGGGAGAACCGATGCCACCTTTGCCTGCATCGAGCAGCAGTCGCGGCGTTACGCCCGGTTGAGCCGGTGTTATCGCAAACAACTTACGGCCCACCTTCATCGGACCGGGCAAATCATGCTCGGGAAAAGCTCTAGAGTTTCTGGGGTTGAAAATCGTCACATTGAGACTGTCAAGCGACGATTTGGTGGCGCCACGAGGTCTATACAGACTGCAATCTCCCCCCACAAATACAATCCCCGAAGGCCAGTCAAAATCGGGCCCCGGGGCCTGCTCAACGACCGGCGCTCCGTACCGCTTTGCCACCCGCAGTACCTCCGCAGCCAGCCCTTTGACTTTCCCCATGTCCTGACCCCGTGCTGACGCCTGTTCGGGAATCGACACTTCGCCCCAGGGCTTGCCACCATACTTCCCGACCACTCGAACGGCAGCCCACTCTCCATCTTCAAAAGCAAGTTGCTGCCAGTTTGACTTCTCCAACGAACTGGATCTCCAGGCCTCGTCGCTGTTGAAGGCGATCTGCTGCCCATCAGACAGTTTGATCTCTGCTTTCAACAGCAGACCAGCCGGGCCCGGAAGTGTATTGACTGCCATCACTGCAAACACGTTGCGACCCGGGGCGAGTTGCTTGGCGATATCGAATCTCTCGGCCGAGTTCCATGCGTTGGCATCAGGGCCGCTTGCTCCCACAGCTTGACCATTCACGTGAAGCGTGAACAGATTGTCCGCTGTGGCCAGTACACTTGCCGATACGACCTGGGCATCCCTGGGAAGATTCAGCTCGCCGCGGAAGTAGCAAACTTCGGCAGGAAATGAGGACGGCTGCGAAGCCAACGAAGGTGCCCAAATCCAGTCGGCGCCCTTAAACCCCTCGACGGGCGACTGACTTCTCGCCACGTTACAGAACAGGACCAATATCGCCACGGCGAACAGCGTGCGGTTAGTGTGCATGATCGACCTTGAAATATTGCAGAGACGTTGAAACAACTCGGCGGATTGACTCTCGTACACGGCAGCCTGCGACAACATTGTCGTGACGTAATACGGGACAAGCTGACGACCCGGGACGTCATTAAACTGATCAATTAAACCTCAGTTTACTGTCTTTATGATTGTAACCAACGAAAAATCGCACTGCAAATGTCGCCGTGCCGCGATGGATCCGCCGCATGATGCTGTTATTCGCTTCATCCTGACGTCAACGATTGACAGATCAGGAGCTTGGCACAGCGCTGGACATCTCCGGTTTGATGTTGCGCGTGAACGTAAACTGTGTTCAATTCACTTGGTATTGTTCGCCCGATCCAGGAGGGCGATCATATTGGGCGGGAGTGTCATCATGGACCCTCGCGATCGAATTTCCTGCAGCGCTTAATCATTAAGAACCAGAACGGGTCCCATTGGATCCGGGAGGTACTATCGCCACGTCGAACAACGTCGGCGTCTATGAGAAGCTGAAGGAATTGCACGGGCTGGAAGATCCGGCAACGGTTCTCGAGCTGGACGCCGCCTGGTCGGCCGGTTCCATCAATTCGTCGGACACAGCCGACGAGTTCCCGGAGTTAGCTTTGACAAACCAGCAGCAGAGATTTCGCGGATTAGGCGCGCGGTATCTCTTTCCTTGCCTCAACACCACCATCGGAATCAAGGAGCCCCTGTTACGCCAAAGACTAGGAATAGATCTGCTTAATAAGGTTTCCGTTACGAACGATCATGATGGGCCGACCTGTGTCGGTGTCGTATTCCTTATTATGATCGATACCGAGCGTGTGGAAATAGGTTGCAGCCACATCGTCAGGCGTGATGGCTTCGTTCCTGGGAAGCGTGGCCTTGTCATCGCTTTCGCCAACGACTTGTCCTCCACGGACCCCACCGCCAGCCATCAACATAAACATACAGCGAGGATAGTGGTCGCGGCCTCCGTCGGCCGAACGCGTGTTGATTTTGGGCGTCCGGCCGAACTCGCCGCCGACTAAGACGGCGGTTGAATCGAGCAGGCCCTTCTCATCCAATCCCGACAGCAGCGAGGCGACGCCCGCATCGAGTTTGGGAAGGTTGGTGTCTTTCAGTTTCGTGAAGTTATCCTGGTGTGTGTCCCAACCGCCAAGCGTGATCGTCACGAACTTGACGCCGGACTCGACCAATCGAGCTGCGAGCAGGCAACTTTGACTGAACGCTTCGTCGTCGAACGTCCTGGCGAAGGTTGGAGATTCCTGACTGATGTCGAATGCTTGCCTGGCTCGCCTGGAAGTGACAATTGCTCGAGATTGTTCGCCGAATCGGGCCAATCCGGCAAGCAACTGGCTGTTCTTCTCGTGGCCCGCAAACGTGACGTCCAAATCTCGAAGCAGCTCATGGCGTTTTTCGATTTCGCCGATCGTCAGACCGTTGGGCAGCGAAACTCCCCGAACCTGGAAGGGTTGTCCGGCGCGAGGCGTGCCGCCAGTGTTAAGTGCCGCGTACTTCACACCCAGATAACCAGGTCCCTGGGCGCCGCCGGGAATGGCGACGTAGGACGGGATGTCCAACGGGGCGTCAGATTCCCTGCTGACAATGGAACCGAACCCGGGGTACTGAAGCGACGCCAACGGTTTGGTGCCAGTGCTGACGTATTCTCGGGCGAGGGCGTGTGCGCCGAGAGTGTGCGACACACCGCGAAGGATTGCAAACTTGTCAGCTACGTTGGCAAGTTTGGGCAGGTGTTCACAAATCTCCACGCCCGCAACATTGGTCTTTATGGGATTAAACGTGCCGCGGAATTCCGAAGGGGCGTCGGGCTTCAGATCGAACGTGTCCATGTGGGACGGACCGCCCGAAAGGATTATAAAGATACCGGCCTTGTCAGGCGATTCCTCTTTGACTTCTCCCGCCTCAACCGAGTTCAAACGTCCCGCCAGGTTTAACCCAAGCCCGCCCAGGACGCCGGCCTTGACAAAACCACGTCGTCCAACACCGTCACAATTTCTATGAACCGTCATGATATCAGTCCTTTACCAGTATTCAGTTGATTCGTTTGATTGATTTGTCTGGCGTCCGTCAGTCTAGTGCTTTGTCACAGGCAAAAGTCAGGGTGGAAGCATTCGCCGGAAAAGGGGGTCAG
>JAAERP010000366.1 GCA_024230215.1 Fuerstiella sp.
AAGGGCGTTATCAAAGGGCGTTATCGAGTGGCAGTTTCGTTGCTCCCACAACGCCAGTATTGTCCACAACAATTAGTAGGCTGCTCCAGGGCGTGGCCCTTGACCCAAAGTCGAGCTGACGCTCGGAATTGAAACTCTGCCTACGTCGATCACGAACCCTGACGCAATTGCTCCATGTTTTCATGAATAAGCGTCGCCAAGCCGACTCACATGCCTCACGATTCGCTGGCTGAAGAATTTTCCGACGCAATGCGGTCGCTACGTGACAGCGATGCTGAGTACGTCCCTCTGCTGGTCGATCTGTTGCTGCAAAAGGCTCGCGATTTTCGTGCCAGCGACGTGCATCTTGTGCCGCAGCAGGTCGGCTTGAAAATGCAATTGCGTATCGATGGAGTGCTGCACCACGTCGCCAGCTTCGATGGTGACGTTTGTCCGCGCATTGTGGCTCGACTGAAAGTCCTTGCAGGTCTGCTGACCTATCGCACGGATGTGCCGCAGGAAGGACGTATTTCGAGTTCGGATGCGGAGGGACCGTGCGGCGAAATTCGTGTGACGACGTTTCCCACACTCTTTGGCGAAAAAGCGGCCGTCCGGCTGTTTGCCGGCAGCGATCATTATCAGCGACTGAACCAGCTTGGGCTGCCGGAGGACGTTGAGGGTGCAATGGGCAGCCTGTTGCAGTCGACATCCGGGGTCATTCTGCTGACCGGCCCCTCCGGCAGCGGAAAAACCACAACCGTGTATGCCTGCCTGCGTGAGTTGGTCCGGCTGCACGGCGATGGCAAGGGACTGATGTCGTTGGAGGACCCAATTGAAGTGGTGGTGTCCGGAGTAACGCAGTCTCAGGTCAGGCCACACGTTGGATTTGATCTGGCGACGGGCATCAAGTCTATGATGCGACAGGATCCGGACGTGATCATGATTGGCGAGATCCGTGATCCTGAAACTGCTGAGTGCGCATTTCAGGCGGCCCTGACCGGGCATCTGGTGCTGACAACCTTTCATGCCGGCAGCGCTGTTGAGGCTGTGACGCGATTGCTGGACATGGGCATCGAGCCGTACCTGATCAGCAGTACCTTACGGGCTGTCGTGTGTCAGCGGCTGTTCAGAAAAGCGTGTTCGGTCTGTCTTGCTCAGACCGCCACCGACAGGAATTCTGCGGGATTGTCGGAACCCACGAACTCCGCAGACAATTCCGCGGCCGACGAGACTCTTGCCAGTCGTTGCCGGGCGTGTGGCGGTATTCGTTACCACGGTCGGTTTGTGACAGCCGAGTTACTGGATCCGCACGGCCCGGGAATCTCTCAGGCTCTGCTTGAGCGAGTTGATGCAAGGCAGTTGGAGACCATCGCGAAAGAGTGTGGAATGGTTACACTTCAGGATCGTGGACGAAAGGCTGTCCGATCGGGACTTACCTACCCCGAGGAAGTGTTCCGCGTACTCGGCAGGAGTGTCTGATCTGTCACAGCGGATTCGTGTCGCTTAACTAGTGGGTGACTCGATATTTCATCGGGTGGTTGAAACGGGGGTGAGAACAGCAAAAAGCACCGCGAA
>JAAERP010000367.1 GCA_024230215.1 Fuerstiella sp.
AGATTGGTGTATTCGCGATCGATGACGATGTTCTCTTTAACCGGATGGCCTTTTGCTCGCGGCTTTGCTGTCACGTTGTGGCGAGGCAGTCGTTTCAGTTCTGTCCATGCGGAGGCATCGAGGTCTTCCGCACGTTTTTCGACGTTCGCCATCGCTTTGTAGCCGAAATAGAACGTGATGTTGCGTCGTCGTGATAACACTCAATACGCAGGAACCACAGGGGTTTCGGGTGTTTTTTGTAAAGGCCAACTCAATAGGTCGCTTGTGCAGGGGCTAGTGTGAACTTCTATTGGGACATTAACGCAAATGAGTCTGTAGATGTCGGGACGGATGTATTGTTCGGAGCTGACACCGATGGCAGCGATGGCTGGATGGTCATCTCAGCTGTGACCGGAATTCCGGCCGGGGTGCAAACGTTTCTGGCTCAGGCTGAAGACGACACCAGCCTGCCAAGCAATGTCGCGTCCGCCAGCGTTCAGGTTGATACGTCGGTCTACTGGGATGGGGACGGCGGAAATCTGGACTGGAACAATGCGCTGAACTGGAGCGGCGACGCGCTCCCGGGGCAAACAGACGCGGTCGTGATTAACGACCCGGCGACGATTACAGTCACTAAGTCATCCGGCAGCACCATTGTCCGTCGGATCGTGAGCCATAATTCGCTGAGTTTTACCACAGGTTCGGTGCATGTGACTCAGCCCTCCGTCGTCCACGGAAATTTCAATCTGTCGACGGGAGCCAGCCTCACAGCCCACGGCCCGCAGGCCGAGTTCATTGTGACGGGGACCGCATCAATTGGCACGTCGAGTGTGGTCGCCCGAGACGGCGCACATATTTCATTGCCGATCACGAGTTACACGGGGCTTGTTGACGGTAACACGGTGCTTCGCGCCGAGGGTACTGGTGCGCGCCTTGAGTTTCCCTCACTGACAACGCTGAGCGGATATTCTCGCAATGGCCATGTGGACATCGAAGCTCCTGGTGGCGGCGTGGTGGACCTGAGCACAGTGACCTCGATGCCATCGGGTGCGATTCGGCTGACGTCTGAGGGTGCCGGCAGTGAAATTGATCTTTCGACGGCCGTGTCATGGATTGATCGCAACAATAGTCGGTCGTCCTTCGTCGCGATTCACGGTGGTGGCGCGATCAAACTGGACGAGTTAGTGACTCTGGAAGGCGTCGATCTGCTGGCAACCGGTGGCCAGGTTTTGATGTTCCCCAAACTCGAAACCTATCAGTCGTCCTATGACAGGTACAACTACATCCAAGCGATCGGTGAGGGCAGTCGGCTCCTGTTCCCGACGCTGCACACGGTTCGCGGCGGCATCCGAAACAGTCTGCTGAACATTGAAACGCACGCCGGCGGCCTCGTCGACATGCACATGGTAACGTCGATGCCCAGCGGAGCGACGGCAATCACCTCGCGAGGTGCAGACCTCAGCGCCAACGCGAGTCTTGTCGATCTTTCTGCCCTGGCAGTCTTCAACGACACGAACGGCGGACGCACATCGAGTCTGCGAGCGGACGGTGCAGGCACGATCCAACTCAGTGCAGCGACGACAAGCGTCTTCAGTGTTGACGTACAGCTTTTCCCTTCGGGGACGTTGAATGTGGGCACTTTGGAACTGCAGCCAGCAAGTCGACTGTTGGGTTCCGGTACGATTCCTGGGAACCTCGTCAATTCCGGTGCAATCGTTGTGGGACGCGGCACAGGCTTACTGACGGTAACCGGAGCCTACACTCAAAACGCGAATGGAACGCTGCAAATTGATCTGGAAGGCTCCGTCGCAGGCAGTTCCTACGATCAGCTGGCAGTAGGCGGACTGGCAACGCTTGACGGTACGCTGGCGGTCACAACCAGCGGATTCACGCCGCAGGTTAACGACGTATTTTCGATCCTCACTTACAATTCAGCCAGCGGCGACTTCTCGACAAAGACGGGACTCGACGTGGGTGGAACAGCGGTCTATTCGCCGACTACAGCCGCGACTGCCTACGAGCTGAACACCGTCGACCCGGCACCGCTGGATACTCTCGTGCAATGGGACGGCGACGCCGGCGATTTCAACTGGCACAACGCGCAGAACTGGGATACGAATGTAGTACCTCAGCCGTGGCAGCACGTGATCGTGGATGTGGCGGGCGACATCACGATCACTCACGCCGGCAGCACGACGATCAAGAGCCTGCAGATGGAAGAGTCGCTGACGCTCTCCGGTGGCGCGATGTCCGTGACGGGACCGGCTGTCATCAACGGAACGCTGACCGCCAGCAACACGTCCATCACGGTAACGGGAACGCGTGCATCGTTACTCGCCAATGGCACGACCAGTCTCATCGCAACCAACCTTTATGCCAATGAAGGCGGCACAATTGATCTCCCCAACGCTGCAACGCTGGCTGCGGGTGGAACTCACTACTACATCAACTCATTCGACGAGGGTAGCCTGATCAGCCTGGGAGTCACCAGTCTGACTGGTAGTAGCGCTGGCGGTCGCTGGCTGTACGTTCAAGCTGGCCGCGGCGGCAAAGTGAGCATGCCCGCACTGACCAGCGCTACGCGACGGATACATTTTAGTCAGCTGGACTCAGCCAGCGACATCGATCTCCCCGTGCTGTCATCGACATCCAGTACGATCGAATTCCGCAGCGACTTCGGTGCGGAACTGGTGCTGCCTGCTGTCACCAGTGTGACCAATGGCGGCAACATGTTTGCCTATCGAGACAGCCGAATCGTGCTTCCGGAATTGACAACATACACCGGGGCCGGCGGCCATTGGTATATGCAGGCGTTCGATCATTCGGTGGTCGACCTGCCGAAACTGGACAGCCTGAGCGGAAGCACCCTGGGCGGACGCACGGGCGGCGAGTTCGCTCGCCAGATTCGTCAAGATGCGGAAGCGACACTGGACCGTGCCGCTCAAACGCAACTGCGAAACCTACTGGATAGCCTCGAGCATAGACCAGACCTCGAGTCTGTCACACAGTCGCGACCGATGGTTAAGAAATGGACGATAGCCGACCTGATTCCCAATCGCGAATTGCCCTGGCAGGCAGTCCAGGCAATGAAGACAGATGCGAAGCGTGGCGAGCAGATGTTCTCCGTCGCAATGTGCAATCGATGCCATCAGATGCGAGGACAAGGAGGGCGCGTCGGCCCCAACCTCTTGGGCGCCACGCGCCGTTTCAGTCCACACGATTTGCTCGAGGCGATCCTGGAACCAGGCAAGACAATCCCTCACGAGTTCCAGGCTGTGAAGATACTGACCGAGGATGGAAAAGTCGTTGTCGGTCAGGTTGTGAATTATGGTGGCGGTCGCATGTCCGTTCGCACCAATCAAATGGAACCGTGGAAGCTAACCAAGATCGACGCGGACAGTGTTGAGAGAATCACACCATCAGCCACATCGCTTATGCCGACAGGACTTCTTGATACACTGCACAAAGAGGAGGTTTTCGATCTGCTGCAGTGGATGGCCGGGCAATGATCTTATGAAGACCGAAGCGACTTACGAAAGAGAGGGCAAGATGTTGTCCCCGAAGCTAATGCGGATGTTCCTGAACGAACCGCCCCTAATCTGCCCCGGTCATCCATCACCTATCAAAAAACCACCATGGCGTTCTAGCGTTCAGTCATGCCTTCCACCGACGCGGGGTCGGTGGGGAGGTGGCGCCGTTGGTTGGTTTCTAGCGTTCAAAGATAGCCGTTGACGAGCGTGATTGAACTCAGTGCGCACGCAGGTTGCCCGAAAGACGGATAGTCAACGCTGTCTGCTATGAGACTTAAACTGCGGGAAAAATGGCGGAAGGCGACGTGAGAAGGCCTACTTTACTGACAATGTCGTGTGCCCGTTGCAGCGGGCATCCATCCCCACACTGGCCCGCCGGCGTCTGGCATGCTTGAAGCCTTCCGTTGGCGATTTGATTGGACACCGCTCGGCGGCGGGTTATACCATAGGCTTAGCTGGAACGCCCCCCGTTCAACGCCCTCCATTCGACCAAATACGATGCACGACTTGACATCAATGCCGGCCGACCACCGCAAGAACAACCTCGTCACCTTGTGTTTGTGCCTTGCCTGTATGGCAATTGCCCAAGATGTGCTTGCTCAGTCCAAACTGCCGCCGCGGAAACCGATCGCCCGCGGAGTGGAGTTTAGCGGCGAGGGCGATACGGCGCCGCTCATCGCTTGTCCGCATTCGAGCGAGGCAGCGATGCAACTAGGTCGGGATATCGCACATGTGCTCGGGCGGCGGTTCGGTGTGAAGGCGGTGGTTGTTGCCGACGACAAGGTCGAGAGGCGGGACTACCACCGCCGGACGGTGATTCTGGTAGGGAATGTCGTCAGCAACACGGAGATTCTGTGGCTGTACAGCTTTAACTATGCGTTCGCCGACGGGGCATATCCGGGACGCGATGGATTCGTGATTCGGCAAGTCTATGATCCGGAAGGGGCGGGGCGGAACGCTCTTGTGATTGGGGCAAGTTCCGAAGCGGGCTTAAGAAAAGGCGTTGCGCGGTTCATCGCTGAACTGACGAAACTTGAGGATCCCCACTGGAAGACCGGGCTCGTCGTTGAATCCAACCTGAATGTCGCAACCAATCCGCCGAAAAGACTTGATGATGCCGAAATGCGTGTGCTGCACGAAGAATCGCTCATACGAATGCAGAGCGGAAGGCTTGGGAATGAGGCCCATGCCATCATCCACGCCGCTCACGCTTGGTACTTGAGCGGCAACGTGTCTTACCTGCAACGCTATGACGTGATGACCCGCGCTCATCGTGTGTTCACTGACAGCGGCGCGGATCAGCTTTACGGCGGCCTCGAGTTCTGGATGGCGGCTTACATCCAAGCGTGGGACATCGCCGAGGAAGCCGACTATTGGAGTGATGCTCAGCGAGATCAGCAGACGCAATTGGTGATCGATTTGGCCAACCTACTTGCTCGGCGTTACCCCCGATTCCCTGAGAGCCCAAGCCCGCGTCCTCGCTGGAATCACGAGACGCATCCGGCCTTGGCCTACTTCTTTCTGGCCAAATACTTGGCGAAGCATCGGGGCGACATTGAGCCGGCTTCGACCTTCCTGCGCCAAGCGCGATTAGTCCTCGGTGACCAGACGCAGTTCGTCCGAGGTACGGACGAGTCGGGGCTCTATCTGCCATACGCGCCGTCGAATGCCCTGCGATACGCCATTGCTTCGCGTCAGCACGACATGATCGATTCGGGGCGAGCGGCCCAGTTTGGCCGGCTGTTGCGGATGATGACCGACAACACGGGCCGATTCGTCGGCGCTGCGAATCGCGAAAGCCAGAACATCGCGTTCCAATACTTGCTACCGTTGGCAGCGATCACGGGAGATGCGACGATGCCGGGTCTGGATCGAAAGACGCGACTGGCGATCGAGCGCCCGCAAGAACCGAGTGACGACTGGGGAGCGAACAAGCAGTTCGGCGAGTACCGTCCTCCGGTCGAGGAAACTCCCGGGTTGCCAAGGAACCAAGAGGTGCGAGTTGGAAACTCTCGCCACGTTGAAGTGTTTCCGTTAGACAAGGGCGTCTTTGACCTTACGAACAGCGAGGCATTCTACGCCCGAGTGCCGGTCGTCAAGTCGCCCGTCGAGCTGAGACGCGCGTATGACAAGCTCGTTTTTCGAGACGGCTACAAGAGCGAAGGCCAGTACTTGCTGTTGGACGGATACGGAAGGGGGAAACACTATCGCTACGATACGAATGCCATTCTGCGTTTCACCGCCGACGACCGTGTGTTCTTGATAGGAACCGACGACGATCAACGCGTCGAGGAGACGTATCACAACACATTGACCTTCATCCGCGATGGTCGCGGTCACGAGCACGTTCCGCCATTGGCCGAATTGGAAGCCGTCGCCGACTTGCCGCAGATCGCCGTCACAACCAGTACCGTTGATGACTACTCCGGCTTGAAGTGGGCTCGCCACATCTTGTGGCTAAAGGGTTCTTTGTTCGTCGTGCTGGATCAAATCGAGGCGTTGTCCGATGGCGAATACAACGTTCGCTGCCACTGGAATGGCCTTGGTCAGATCACGCTCGACGACCGGTCTTTTCGCCTCAACCAACATGGACGCACCTGTTCGGTCACGAGCGACGGGTTGGCTACGATCAGCGTATCGAAGGACCGTTCTGAACCGGCGGTCAGATGGTCGGGCTACCCGCACGCCGCGCCGGTAATTCATCGCGTGCGGCAAACTCGCACATTGAAGCTGCATCAAGGCGAGCGAGTCTTGCTGCCGAATGTGATTTGTACGCACGACTCCACAAAGCCACGCCATATTCGTTGTAGCGCCGTGGCACCGGAACGTGTGGCCATCTCGGACGAAGATCGGCAGTGGTTGATATGCACATCGCCGGAAGCGGTGCCCGCGCCGTTTTCAACCGATGCAAGGATTGCAGTGTTTGACGAGCGTCGGATTACGTTGGTTCACGCGACATCGCTCCGGCAAGCCGAAGCCAAACTGTTCCATGCCGCCGCGCCGGTCGATTGTGAGTTGGACATTACTTCCGGAACGGCGGAGTTGTCAAAGCAATCTCGAGAAGCGTCCTTCACTTGGAAACCCTCGCTCGAGTCGGAAGCGGAGCTGGCAACCCTGCTGACCAATACTGTCAAGCATCCTGTTACGGACCGTCTTCGCCCCCGTGGAGTCAGCAAGAAGCTCGCAGTTTCCGAGACGGATTTACCGTATGTCGTTCGAACGGCACTCGTTCTGCCACGCGGTGCTGCCACGAAGGACTCGATCGTTGTAGGGACGTCCGACGGCTGCAAGGCCTTGCAATTCGACAAGAGTGCCAACGTCAAAACGCTTTGGCATGTTGGGTCGAACACTCCGGTCACGGCATTGGCACACCATGGGGGTAATTCGGATGGCATGGCCATCGTTTTCGGTACACGTGACGGTGACGTGGTTTCTGTCAGTCTTACTGGGAAAGAACGGTGGCGGCAACGGCTGACCTCGGCCGTTCCTCTCGAACGAAGGGTCAGTTGTATCGTCACCGCCGACACAAACGGCGACGGGCACGATGAAACGATTGTGGGAACCGGCAGTTGGAACGTTCACGCTTTTGACGATCGTGGTCGTGAAATCTGGAGCAGTCCGGTCTACGCGCGTCGGGTGCTGTCGTTGGCTGCAGGTGACTTAAGCGGGGACGGTGGGAATGATCTGCTGGTCGGCACAAGCTACTACACTCTCAGTGCGTACAACTCCCAGGGTCAAGTGCTGTTTGGCTACACTGGTGAGCCTCAGTTTCAACAGGTCGTGGTTCGCGACTTGGACGGGGATCAGCAGCCGGAGGCGATCGCCGCCAACGCGACCAAGCTGGTTGGTCTCGATCTACAAAGGGATCGGCTGATCCCGCGTAGTTACGTCAAAGGCGGGAACCTTCCACGAGCCACCGAGCCGCGATTCGTATTCGACGCCGGCGACCAGATCCATGGCCTGCTTGTTGAAGACCTCAACTCAGACGAGCGGCCCGAGGTTCTTGTCGGCGCGGAATCGGGATACCTGTATTGCTTTGACGGCCGTGGCAAGCTCCTGCACCTGCGCAACTTGGATGCTGCCGTAGGCTATCTGGCGGCTGGGCCGAACAAACACGGCAAGCAGATCATCACAGCTAGTCTTGCCGATGGCCGTGTTGTCCTCTTGGACGCGCGGCTTGAACCTATCGGGGAAACGCGATTGAAACTTCCGGCGCTGCGGCTTACCGTGGGGGGAGAGGGGGTTCTCTGCGTAACGCCAGAATCAGTGGGCATCATTTCAGGAACGGATCGATGAAAACAGTGGATCGGCGAGACTTTTTCTACGTAGACGCCGTAAGTGCACTTAGTTTGGAAATCACCGCCACGTTTGACAGGAGTACAAGCAATGGACGATACCCCTCCGATTTCCCGCCGCGAGTTTGTCGCGACGTCAACAGTTGCGGCCGCAACGATCGGCGTTTCTGCAACGGCGGAAGCGACGCCCGCCGAGTCGTTGGCGATCCAAGGCGGCAAGAAGGCCGTCACCGAAGTCGTTCCCGCCTGGGAACGCTGGGGCGAACCCGAAGCCGAACGGCTGGACGATCTGCTCAAGCAGTCGTCCCTATTCTATTGGAACGGTCCCCAGACCAAGGCCTTTATCGAACGCTTCCAGCAACATTGCCCTAGCACGCACGTGCAGACCTGTTCTTCGGGAACTGCCGCCCTTCACATCGCGGTCGCGGCGGCGAACATCGCGCCGGGCGACGAAGTCATCACATCTCCGATTACCGACATCGGCACGGTGATCGGCGTGCTGTTTCAACAGGCTGTACCTGTGTTTGCCGACGTCGAGCCCGACACGTATAACCTCGACCCCGACGATGTTGCACGCAAGATCACGCCCCGGACCAAAGCGATCATCCCAGTGCATCTGGCTGGTAATCCGTGCGACATGAAGCGTCTAATGGCGCTTGCCGAAGAGCACAACCTCGTCGTCATCGAAGACTGCGCCCAAGCTTGGGGTGCTCGCTACCGTGGAAAACCAGTCGGGACGATGGGCCATGCGTGCTGCTTCTCGATGATGAATTCCAAGCACGTCACAACCGGAGACGGTGGCGTCGTCGCTTCGAGTGACGGAGAATTGGGACGGTTGCTGCAGCGTTTCGGCGACAAAGGGACGGACCGCGTAGACCGGACGCCCGTGCAGTGGCTCGCATCGAACTATCGCATGAGCGAAGCTCAAGCCGCCATCGGAGCAGCGCAACTCGAGAGGTTGGAGGCCATTGCCGCGCGACGCAATCAGTTGGGACGCCTGTTGACTCAGGGCATCCGTGGTCTGCCGGGGATCACCCCGCATCGAGAAGACGAAACTGACCGATCGACCTACTGGTTCTACATGTTTCGCATTCAGCCGGACAAGTTTCGCGTCGACCGGGCGCAGTTGGTCAAAGCAATGCGTGCAGAGGGGACTGGCGCGAGCGAAGGCTACATCCGACGCCCCCTGTACGGCGAACAAATGTTCCAAGACCATTCCTTCTTTGCAGGCGAGTGGCCGATCCACGAAGCGGGCCTAACGAAGATGAACTACCGCGATGTCCACTGCTCCGAGGCCGAAGCTGCCCTACAAACGGGTATTCGCTTGCGTCTTACCGAGAATATGACGGACAAGTATGTTGAGCAACTAGCTGCCGGTATCCGGAAAGTCGTTGACCACTACGCCGCATAGACGCAATGGACTGGTTCTGAGTTGATACAGGGCGAGGCGGCATTCGCCCCGGAAGATAGAAACGACGGTTGCGCTTCAGGTTCGTCTCAATAAGTTCACCCCGCGCGATTGCTACACCAACAGGTCGTTGACGACCTTGCCGTGTACGTCAGTCAGTCGGAAGTCACGTCCCTGAAAGCGATACGTGAGTCGCGTGTGATCGACTCCCATGCAACGCATGATCATGGCGTTGACGTCATGGACATGCACGGGATTCTGGACAACATTGAAACCGAATTCGTCCGTGACACCGTAGGAGATGCCAGCTTTCATTCCGCCACCGGCGAACCACATCGTGTAGCAGCGTCCGTGATGGTCGCGGCCGTAGTCGGTGGCGCCGAGCTTGCCCTGGCTGTAGACAGTTCGACCGAACTCACCTCCCCAAACGACCAGGGTCTCGTCCAGGAGGCCGCGCTGGCTTAGGTCGGCGACCAATGCGCTGCAAGCCTGGTCGAGATCCCGAGCCTGCAGGCGAATGACTCAGCGTCTGTCTTACGCGTGGGCTCATCTTCGTTTCAAAACCGGGACTGGTCCCCCGCCGTGGCATGTCGAAGAATGCGTTGACACAATAGATCTCGGAGGTAGTGTTCAGCCTACGAACGGCAAAGTCTGATCGTGACAACCAATCTTCCGTTCGAAAACTGGACGGAAGTTCTCAGCAGCGAACGTCTGACCGGAGCGACGCTGGACCGGCTGACGCACCGTTGTCACATCCTCGAAGCGTCGGGCGAAAGTTATCGACTTCAGGACGCAAAGCGACGAAAACGAACGTCACGGTCAAGCACAACCGCGACAACGACGAAGTAATAA
>JAAERP010000368.1 GCA_024230215.1 Fuerstiella sp.
TTCCCAAAGCTCAACCGCCTGATCCTTGTCATCACGCTTGAATGCCAGCTCGCCAAGCCTCAGCATAATCTCCGCTTCTGTCACGGGCGAATCCGCTGACAGGATCGCCGCCTCCAGCATCGGCTTCGCTTCCAGGTAACGCCCACTCAGCATCAGCACCTCACCCATCCCGTTCAGGATCTCAAAATCGGGCTTGGCGCCAAGAGCCTCGCAGCTGCGCAAGGCGATCAGATACTGCTGTTCGGCAATCTCCAGAGCGTGTCGTCGACGTGCAGATCCAGCTGCCGGAATAGCAAACGGCAAGGCCAGACTCGGACACCCGGCGGCATCGTAATGCCACGCGATTTCAAAGTCGCTGTTCGAAACATTGACAACCAGGTGCTCGGCGGCCGAAAGATGAATCGTTCGTCGTTCCTCGTCTGCCAGCGTTTCCTGTACGGCTTCACGAATCTGGTCGTGGACGAACTGGCAGGTTCCGTCGGCCGCCTTCTCCCAGATCAGGCACAGGGCACGCGGTTCGACCAGATGTTCCAATGCTGTTTCGTAAGAAATTCCCGCCAGGCCGGCTGCCGTTTCAATGGAAAACTCCTTGCCCAGCACCGCACCAACGGCCAGCAGCTGGCGAGATTCCCTGGGTAGACGAAACAATCGCTGCTTCAGAAGCTCTGCTGCCTCCCCGGACATCTGCAGGTTCCGCAGCTGATCACCATCCACCTGCCAGCCATCGTCCGTCGGTGTCAGTACGTCACCTTCAACCAGACCGCGCAGTACAGCTGACGAGACAAACGGATTTCCTGACGCCATGTTCCATACGGCGTCAAGGATCTCATGCGGCAGTGTTCCTGCCATTGATTCACAAAGCTTGTTCGAATCCTGCCGCGTCAAAGGAAGCAGATTAATTTGTGCACTGAACTTCAGGCTGCTACGCAGCTGATCCGTTAATCTGTCCGTCGGGCGACTGGCAACCAGCAGCAGAGTTCGTTCCGGACAGGTCAGCTGCCAGCAATCCAGAATCGCCAGCGTCAGATCGTCGGCCCACTGCGCGTCATCCAGCAGCAACAACACGGGCTGACCGGCAGCGCCAAGTCCGCCCAGGAACGTCGCCAGGGCGACAGCAATTCGCCGATCAGAAAGTTCACGATTGCGGGAATCGGGGGCCGCCAACGCCAGCTCTGCAGCCAATTCCGGAAGTACGGCGTGAAGTTCAGCCGCATACTCTTTCATGCGAGGGTACAGCAGGGACCGTAGATTCTCGTCCTGCCGGACATGGTCCACGCACTGTTGCAGAGCGGGCCGCACCGTCGCCAGCGGACTCAGCCCTACCTCATTCTGCCCCTGAGCTTTCAGCAATCGGCAACCTCGCGCCACCGCCATACCGGAAGCTTCCATCAGCAGTCGCGATTTCCCGACACCCGATGGAGCCGTAATCATCACTGCCTGGCTGTCACCGGCGACGACGGCTTTCAGTTCACTTTCCAGAACGGCCATGTCGTCCGTTCGGCCGACATGCGCGGGTTCGATCAGCGATTCGCGTTGGTCCTTTGTCCCCAGGACCAGAGGACATGTTGATGTCGAATCAACTTTACCGCTGATCGCCTGTGCCATCTGCCGAATGTCAAACAGGACGCCCGCGGCTGACTGATACCTGTCGCGAGGATGCTTCTGCAACAGTCGTTGAATAATCTCGCTAACAGGACCGGGGATCTGAGCGTTCAGACTGGTGAGATCCGGAACCGGCGTCGTCATGTGATGAAACAACAGTTCACCAGCGTCCTGCCCCCGAAATGGCGGCTCGCCTGTCAGACACTCAAACAACAGAATTCCCAGCGAATACAAATCTGCCGGAGGCGAATGTCGCACTCCAACGCGCCCAGAGTTTCCGGGGCTGCGTATGTTAAGATGTCGCTGGGTGACTGCCCGGCTCGAACACCATGCAGCAGCATCAGCGGAGGACAGCCGCCGATGAGCGCTCCCACGGAATCGCCCGTGTCTTCCAGAGAAATGTCCCCAGGCAGCACGCAGCGCAAAACAAGTCCGGCCTCATGCACACTTTGCAGCACCTGCAGCAAATCCTGTGCAATGCTCAGAGTATCGGCGACCAACAACGCAGCAGGCAGTCGTTCCGAGAGCGTCGGCAGTGACAGCGACAATTGCGGACAGACAATCCGACAGCCGTTGTTATCGAAATCGAAGTCAACCGGAGCTCGAAATCGCTCGTGTGAGACCTTGGACAGCCTGAGAGCTTCGTGCCGCAAACGCGACTGAACAGCAGACGGCACGTCCGACGACCATTCGATTTCATGCACAACAACATGCACGCCGTCCGGGTCGGCGGCGATCTTTGTTGTGTAACCGGAGGCCTCGTCGATGACGCGAAGAAGGCGGTAGCGGGACCAAAAATCAAGATCGGGTGACGTCACGATGTATTCCTCAGTGGTGCATCCCTAAACCTATGGCACCAAACCCGAAGAACATCATTAGGTTGTAAATGAGCATCATTTGCGGGACGCCCCCCAACCCGACGATGACAATGATACGGATTCTGACGGTTATTGGTCCGTTCTGCAGACCAGACGGTCACTCGTACGGTACTGACTACCACCCATGGGCATCTAATTACCCACCCGCACAACGGTTTATAGACCAACGTCACCGCCGAGTAAGCCGAAAACGTCGTCGCGTAGCCAGCCACAATACAAGCTCGAAGCGCCAGCGAGTGGATCTGCGATTCCCAACAAAGCAGCGACGCCACTCAAGAGATCGTCAAGTACCGGTACTCTCGTTTAACCGCGTGCCCATCGGGCCGCGCTCTCACCCACAGCAAACGCGGGGCGTTGCCCACGCGGTTAAACGAACGAATGCCTGCCACAAATATGTCGTCCCGCGGCCAGCCAAAATACAAGCTCGAAGCGCCAGCGAGTGGATCTGCGTCTTCCCAACAAAGCAACGACGCCACTCAAGAGATCGTCAAGAACCAGTTCTCTCGTTTAACCGCGTGCCCATCGGGCCGCGCTCTCACCCACACCAAA
>JAAERP010000369.1 GCA_024230215.1 Fuerstiella sp.
CGAAAAGAAGACGCTCCTTTCTTTGTCTATATCGCCCCGAACGATGCTCACGGTCCCTATACCGGACTCCATAGTGTGCCCGGTGGCGACTACAAAAAGTATCTTGGCAAGCATCCGGAAGTCACAGAAGACACAGCGAAAGTCTATTGGATGGTAGAGAACATCGATCGCCATATCGGCACGATGCTCAGCAAGCTTGAGGATTGGCAGATCGCGGATAATACGCTCGTGATCTACATTGGAAGTGACAACGGGAATTCGACGGGCTGGAGGGTGTTTAATGCTGGAATGAAAGGACATAAGGGTCAACCCTATCAGGGAGGAACGCGGGTTCCGGTCTTCTTCAGATGGCCAGCAGGAAATATTCCTGCCGATGCGGAATGCTCTGCACTCACCAGCCAGATGGACATCATGCCGACTCTTCTCGAAATTGCCGGTGCCCCTTTGACCGATCCGATCAAGCAACAGGTCGAGGGGCGCAGTCTGGTTCCCCTGATCAAGAACCCCGCGGCCGATTGGGAGGACGACCGGCATTTGGTTCACCACGTGGGTGCATGGGAACAGGGTCAGGCCGCCCAATCGAAACACGCCAGAGTTTCAATCCAGAACAAACGATTCACTCTGGTGAATAACGAGGAGCTTTACGACCTCCAGACCGACCCTGGCGAAACTGAAAACGTGATCGCTGAACATCCCGAAGTTGTGGATCAACTGCGTACTGTATACAATCAATGGTGGACCAGGATTCAGCCGGGGCTGGTGAACGAAGATGCCTACCAGCCGCCCGCGAAGTAAGTGAACTAGGGCCCGTTCCCACCGACCAGAAGGTGATTCGTTCACCATTGCGAGCTCAAACGAAAGCGGCCGGTAGGAACCGGCTTTTGCACTTCGTAAGATTATACATGAAAGATGTGAAACTGATCAAACTTCGTCGTGCGATGGTGGCCTTGGTTGCGGCCATGTGGTTCTGCACGGCCGCTTTGCTCGCCGAAGCACGCACGTGGACGGACACCCGCGGAAGGAAACTTGAAGCGGACCTTGTTGAGGTCTTGGAAGGTTCTGTCCGTTTGAAACGAAAGAGCGACGGCCGTGTCATCACAGTCCCTCTGAGACAACTTTCAATACCGGACCGCAAGTACGTAGCCGCACAGAAGAGCGCCAGCAAGCAGCGCCGAGGCCCCGCCGTAAAACCATTGGGCAAGCTCGACGCTTTCTGGCGTTATGCGCCGGCTCTCGGGCCGTTTCACGAGGGAGGGCAATCGATGATCGAGATTCCGGACTATGTGACGAAAGGCGATTTCGCCTACAAGAAGAAGCCATACGATCGCGAGACGCCATTTGCCGACCATTTGACGATGGTGCGATTTTTGGGTGGCTTCAACGATTCGAAGAATCCAGCTCTGCGTCAACTCGACCTTGCATCGCGGAACTCCGATGGAACTATCCAATATCACTGGGAACTCATCAAGCCGCGCCTGCGTCCGTATCTCGACAGTGGCTACCGCGATTTCACCATTGTCCTGGATAACGTGCCGTGGTGTTTCCCGGCACATCCCGAAACGGAAAACCTAGGGCAAAAGTCTCCGCCGCGAGATTCTCAGGAATGGCATGACTTTATTGTCGCTCTTTGCCGTGAGCTGGAGAAGATTCTAGGCAAAGACGAAGCGAATCGCCTTCGTTTTCGCGTCGGCACCGAAAACAATGGCCGTGAGCGTTTTGATGGACCGCACGAAGAATACGTCCGCCATTACATGGCCAGTGCCGCCGCCGTGAAGTCTGTGTTGCCTGACGCCGAGATCGGACCCTTCAATATCGCCGGTGTTTCGATCCGAGGGCTCGATGAGCTGCATAACGTGCGCGCCTACGATTTGGTGAACAGCTGCCTCAAGAAGACCAATCCGTTTTCAGGCAAGGTGGGCACACCTGTCGATTTCATTGCCTACTCGCGTTACTACCAGGCCGACGACGACATCACGGCTGACGCACACCAAGCAGGAGATGCATGGAAAGAATTCGAGAAACGGTTTCCGCAGGTCAAAGGCATCTCGCGTGAAATTCACGAGTTTGGCATCGCCCCGTTCGGCAACAAGGCCAGAGGCGATTTTGTGAGCCAAGAACCTGGCGCCCTGGGCGCGGCGGCTACGGCCCTTATGATGTTTCGGCTTCGCGAAGAAGGGGTGAATCGCATTTTCCACTGGGGCGTGACCGACCCATTCCGCGATGGGAAGAATGTACTCCACAATGTCTTTACGGGGTACGGTTGGCTGCTATCGGTGCTCGAACGCGGAGTGGGTGGTGAATCGTACGTCATCCATCCGATTAGCCAATCAGCCGCGGGCGCGGAATATCCCGTTCTAGTTAGCGTCAAGCCGGACGAAACGCTTTTTGTCTTCACCGCTTACAACCAGAACACGGCGAACCATACCACCGAGGATACCGTTTTCCGCATCCCGAAAACCGTCATCGACTTGGAAGGGAAAAGTATCCAATGCGTGGTGCTCGACCGGGGGACCTCCGTCCACGACCGCATCCGCAAAGACCTGGCAGACGCCGGTCTGTTGACTGCGAGATTCGTCGAGCGACCAGATCGTAACGGCGGCATCCGCGAAATCGGCAAGGGCGGTCAAGGTGGTCCTTGTGAGAAATTTGTTGGCGAACGACTAGAAACTTACCATCAGGCATGGCAAGACTCGCTGACGCTCCGGCCAATGCCGGAGAGCATGGGGTCGGTGACAATCTTGAGCAGGACCCAGGAAGTGAAGCTCCGCTTGGCAGCGCCGCAACTCGTTGTTCTCGTTGTCAGGTAAGCATAGTGGAGTAGGGCCGGTTCCCACCGGCCAGAAGGTGATTCGATCACCATTGCGAGCTCAAACGAAAGCGGCCGGCAGGAACCGGCCCTGCTTATGTTCGCTGAACCACCGAAAAGCGTGATCGCCGAGAAAATCGCACTAATTCGGAAACAATCACGCGGGCCGTGTCATTACCAATGATCCCGCATTGCTTTGTTTGACGTAGCCACCATCGCGCGCGCGGTAGGCCGCGCTGCAGAACGCACGAACAGCAAAACGCATTCCCTCGCTCTGGCGAGCGTGGCTACGTTTGGAATCTGGCAATCACTCGGTGAATTCTCTGACCAACGCTAAGCAAACTTCGTGACCGCATATGACTAAGAAAAACAATTGTGCGACCGTCATTCTCACGGCTGTGTGTGGCCTGTTCGCGTTTCCTCCGACGGTCGACGCTGCGGGCTGGAGGGTGATTGCCGAAGATCCAAAGTTTCCCACGGATGACGTGATTGTCGCGTTCCGCTCGGTGACCGATTCGCAATACAAACTCCCAGCAGATCCATCCAGTTCGGACTGCACGCCCGCGATTCAACGAGCGCTCGATGACGCCAGCGCCGCCGGGGGCGGCACGGTTTTCCTGCCGAAGGGCCGATACCGCCTGGAGGGCATGTTGACGATTGCCTCGAACGTCTTTCTGCGCGGACGCTGGAGTCCAATCGGTCCGGATCGCCCGGCCGAGGGGACGATCCTGATGATTCACAATCAGGAACACGAGCAGAGTGTGCTCCTCACGGGCAGCGGGTGTGGTGTGAGGGACCTGAACTTTTGGCATCCGGATCAGCCAATCGCGGAGCCGCCCGCCTTACTGTCGGAATCGCCGCTGGTGATCCGTGGGCAAGCTGGGGTGGTAACGATCGAGAACATCACCCTGGTCAA
>JAAERP010000370.1 GCA_024230215.1 Fuerstiella sp.
GCAGGAGCTGTTCGGTCAGGGAATCGTCGCGACGCCCGAAGACTTTGGCATCATGGGCGCGCCGCCATCGAATCCTGAGTTGCTCGATTGGCTGGCGACTGACTTCGTCCAGAGTGGTTGGGATGTAAAACGATTCTTCAAGCAGATTCTCATGAGCGCAACCTACCGGCAGGCAGCCGTTGCAACCGAAGTGAAATTGAAAAAGGATCGCGACAACGCCCTGCTTTCACGGGGGCCACGATTCCGCATGGATGCCGAGATGGTACGCGACTACGCGTTGACTGTCGGCGGCTTGCGGTCAAATAAAAGGTTCGGACCGGGAGTCCGTCCTTACCAGCCAACCAACATCTGGGACATGGTCGGTCTTCCCGGCGGTGACACGCGTGAGTACCGCCAGGACAGCGGAGAAAACCTTTACCGTCGATCGCTGTACACGTTCTGGAAGCGAATGGCTCCACCGCCAAGCCTCGAAGCGTTCGGCGCACCGAACCGCGAAGTCTGCACGGTCCGCCGCGAACGCACAAATACTCCGCTACAAGCTCTGGTCACATTGAATGATCCGCAATATGTGGAAGCGGCTCGTCAACTTGCCGAACTGGCAATCAAGGCTGGCAGCAACGAGCATACGATTGCAAATGTGATTGCCCAACGAGTGCTCAGCCGACCGTTCTCAGATCCGGAACTCAAAATCGTTTTGGAAACGCAGCAGGACTACGCCGCTTATTATTCGGCCCACCCGGACGATGCTGCCTCCCTGGTCAAAGTTGGTGAATCGAAGGCGGATGAAAGCCTCGCCACGGAGACAGTCGCCGTGTGGACGATTGTCTGTAATCAAATCATGAATCTTGATGAAGCGTTGAATAAATGAGCAAACAAATAACTGGTTCACCGGACCTTCTTCAGCAGACACGCCGTCAATTTATTGCGAGTGGAAAGCACTTGCTGGGTGGGGCTGCTCTGGCATCGCTTGGCTTGTCGAATCCGACGATCGCGTCAAACGTTGGGGCAATCCAGCCGCACTTTGCCCCAAAGGCCAAGCGAGTAATCTATCTCCACATGGTTGGAGGGCCTTCGCAGATGGATCTATTCGACCACAAGCCGCAGATGAACGAATGGTACGACAAGGACCTGCCGGAATCGATTCGCAATGGGCAGCGTCTGACCACAATGACCAGCGGACAGGCTCGGTTCCCGATCGCTCCGTCGAAATACAAGTTCAGCGCGGCTGGCCAGTGCGGCATGATGATGAACACGGAACTGTTACCGAATCTGGCGAAGAAGGCCGACGAGATTTGCTGGATGCGCAGCTTGCACACCGAAGCGATCAATCACGAACCGGCGATCACGGCAATGCAGACCGGCAATCAAGTGACTGGAAGACCGTGTCTCGGCTCGTGGGCGTCCTACGGTTTGGGTTCGATGAATGAGAATCTTCCCGCGTTCGTTGTGCTGGTCGCCATTCCCAAAAACCGAGAACAGGAACAAGCAATTTCTTCGCGGCTGTGGAGTGCGGGGTATCTGCCGGGCCGACACTCAGGCGTATCATTTCGCAGCAGCAATGATCCGATTCTGTTTATTAACAATCCGCCGGGTGTCCCCAGTGCCATTCGCGGCCGAAGCATTAAGGGCATCAACGCGCTGAATCAGATTAACTTTGAAGCGATCGGCGATCCGGAAACGCAAACTCGGATTCAACAATACGAAATGGCATTCCGCATGCAGGCGAGCGTCCCGGAGCTGACGGATATCAGTTCCGAATCGCAGCAGACATTCGATCTGTACGGTGAAGACGTGAAGAAGCCCGGTTCATTCGCCAACACCGCACTGATGGCGCGACGACTTGCCGAACGCGGTGTTCGCTTCGTGCAGGTGTATCACAACAACTGGGACCACCACGCCAACGTATCGGGCCGCATGCCCGACCAATGCAAAGACGTCGACCGGCCGTGTTACGCGCTTCTCGAGGATCTGAAACAGCGAGGCATGTTGAATGACACACTGGTGATCTGGGGCGGTGAATTTGGTCGTACCATTTACTCTCAAGGCGGACTCACCAAAGACAACTACGGCCGCGATCATCACCCGCGCTGCTTCAGCATGTGGATGGCTGGCGGCGGAACAAAAGGCGGAGCGATCTACGGCGAGACGGACGACTTTTCGTATAACATCGTCAAAGACCCGCTGCACATTCGCGATTTCCATGCAACAGTCCTGCATTTGTTAGGCTTCGACCACGAGCGAATCACCTACAAGCACCAGGGTCTCGATCAGCGATTGACTGGAGTGGAAACTGCACATGTGGTCAATGAATTGCTAACATAATTCATGAATGGAGCCAGCCCTTGCCTTCATCCGTCTTTGTCGTCGTTGGGGGCAAGACCCTGTTCGGCGAGAAAAGCAATAGCGCTGTTCATGATGGCGTTGAAATCTTCCTTCGTCCCTTTCTTGAAACCGGGAACATTGAAGAAACCGTGCCCGCGGCCTTCGAACGCGAGCAGCTTGCACACGTTGCCTGCTTTTCGCATCAGATGATCGAAGCGTTCGACGTTTTCAAACGGCACGGTCTTGTCGTCCGTGCCGTGCACGATATAGGTGGGCGGCAGGCCTTTGCGCACATGATGGCAGGGTGACAATTCAGCTTGGGTTTCCGGGGTGAACTTATCCGAGCCGTAACCCTTGTCCGTGGTGTCAATCACTGGATTGAACAACACCAGCGCATTGGGAACCGAGCTGATTTCGGCGTTTTCATCATTCGCCTCGTGGCCCTCAATCACGCCAGCACACGCAGCGACATGACCGCCGGCTGAACCGCCGCCGGCAATGATCTTATCCGGGTCGATACCCCATTCCGTCGCGTGCTCCCGCAGATACCGCACGGCCGATTTTCCATCTTCTACGCAGTCATAAGGCGTCAGGTGTTCGCCGTCCTTGTTCCGAACGCGGTATTTGGCCGAGATCGCCACGTAACCCGCCCGAGCAAAGTAGCGGGCATGGCCCGCCATTTGTTGCGGCTTACCCGCTACCCAGCCGCCACCAAAGAACAGCACAATCACTGGCCGCCTGTCGGAAATCTTGTGCTCTTCCGGCCAAAAC
>JAAERP010000371.1 GCA_024230215.1 Fuerstiella sp.
CCGTCCTACGGAAGAACTTTATTTGTACCAGCAAGATAGGTGGCAGATTCATAATCTGGCTGAAAACAGAAAATACGCGGACAAGCTGGTTCGTCATCGCGAGTTGCTCAACGAATGGGTTAGACGAACAGAAGATCCCGGTACCGAATCTGACGACGTCTACGTGCTGGAAACTGAAGATCAGCTGAAAGATATGAAAAATGAAACAGCACGGAACAAATATCGTGCAAACGTAGAGACTTACCAGCGTTGGGCCAGAGAAGGCATATAGTGCTGCGATGACGACTGTTTTTAAAGTCGTGTCAGCGGTCTATTGTGCTGAAAGTGGACAGAGGGAGGCTCGAACTCCCGACACACGGATTTTCAGTCCGTTGCTCTACCAACTGAGCTATCTGTCCGGATCTTCGAAAGGCGTGGAGAACCCACGATTATCCGAAGAATACCCACATTAGTAGAGTCGTTTCGCTTCGTTGTCAACGCGTGGCCTCTGCACGGGGGCTGTACGACGATGCTGATCGTAGCAATGGGGTCACGTGGCTGCTCGCTCGAGTCGGTCCCGAACGGCTGCCCAGTCGGAATCCGCAGGAACTACATCAACAACCAAGCGATCAAGTCTTCGCTGGTCAAGGGCGTGGAGTGTGGCGTAGAGGCTGCGTGCGTACGCTGCAGGGTCTACTGGCATGGGAATGACAACTAGGTTCGGCGATGCCGCAAGTGCCACCACAGCAGCTGTGCGAGCCGAGCGAGAGAGCCAGC
>JAAERP010000372.1 GCA_024230215.1 Fuerstiella sp.
GAAGATATCGAAGCCAATGTAGCGGCCGACGTGCTTGACGCTCGAGTAAGGAACCCCGGTGTATTCCTTCCCGGCTGTGAAATGCCCGCCCCGCTTCGGCATACCGTCAGCCACCGGTGTCCATTTTACCCCCGACATGATGCGGGCATACTGGACCGACTTCTCCTGCCAGGTGAGCGGCCGCTCGGCCTTGGTTTTCCCGGTTTCACTGGCCGCCTGATCCGCCACGAGAGACAGACAGGAGAATCCGATCAACAGAGTTTGTGTGAGCGTTCTCATGCGGGCTTCGGCAAACGGAGATGAGGAATTCGATGATCTGCGATCGGTGAACAGCAGCCAGTTCGCGCCCCACTGGCCGAGCCCAGTCCGCTTACCGATGATACCAGAACTGCAATAACGTATTGCAGAGTATATCAGGTTTCGCTGTTTGCTGTTCGACAACGCCACGGTGAAAATGTTCTGTCCGTGTCCTGCCGCCCCGACTTGAACTCAAGACAGCTCGTCGCAGCGAATTGCGGCGGGCTGTCCTGCCAGCGAAAAACCTGACGCCGATGACACCACTCCCGATCGCCAATGAGTCGGCGTGCCGTTCACACGAGTCCGAATTCGGGTGACCAAACCGCGACGCTCATCAGGATCGTCGCTAATCTTCGCAATAACTCAATCGTTTTTGCGGCTGAGCCATCAGACCACCGTGTGCCGGGACTCTGGTCAGCGGGGGGCACGCTTCCCAGGAACTTGTTAGAATCGAGGTTATTGAGAGGCGGATTGTTCCAGATAGAGTGAGTTCCAGTGTTGAAATCACCTATGTGCGTGACTCGTGGAGTAGTCGCATGACGATTCCGGCACCAATGCTCCTATACCAACTAACCGTCCAACCTTAGAGCTCAGACATGAATAAGCTGATTCTCCCTTGCACCGTCCTATTCCTCCTGATCGTCCAGACGGCGATCGCGGGCGATCGCCCCAACGTGCTGATCATCATGGTTGACGATTTGGGCTTCTCCGATATTGGCTGCTACGGAAGCGAGATCGAGACGCCAAATCTTGACAGGCTCGCGTCCAGCGGCCTGCGTTTCTCACAGTTTTACAACACCGCCAAGTGTCACTCGTCACGCATCAGCCTGCTGACCGGTTGCTACGCCCTTCAGGCGGGCAACATGGACATGAGCAACGCCGTTACGTCGGCGGAGGTGCTCAAGCAGGCTGGTTATACAACGTTAATGACGGGCAAGTGGCACCTGAAGAAGCAGCCGACGGACTTTGGGTTTGACCGGTATTTCGGTCATCTCAGTGGTGCGTGCAACTATTTCAAGGGTGACAACACCTTCCGGCTCAATGGGCAGCCATGGAAAGTGCCGAACAAGGGATTCTACACGACGGTCGCCGACGTGGACTTCGGCATCAAGTTCCTCCAGGAAGCGAGGAAGACCGACAGGCCCTGGTATCTGTATGTGGCCTTCAACGCCCCGCATGCACCGCTGCAACCGCTTGAGGTGGATTACCGCAAATACATGGGCCGGTATGACACAGGCTGGGACACGGTACGGGCCACACGTCTGAAGAAGCAGGCGAAGCTGGACATCTTCGGCAAGTCCGTCACGCCGAGCCCGCGTCCGCAGCACATCCCCGCCTGGGATACGCTCAGCGAGAAACGGCGTGACTTCGAGACCAAACGAATGATGGCGCTGGCCGGCATGATCGACCGCGTGGATCAGGAGGTTGGGCGTCTGGTCAAAAACCTGGAAGAGGCGGGCGAACTCGACAACACGATGCTGCTGTTCGTCTCGGACAATGGCGCCTGCCCCTATGACCGCAGGTCCGACTCAGCGGAGGCTGACCCGTTTATCGGCGAGACGCGTTGGGGTGACAGTACCGGCTGGGCCTGGGCTCGTAACAGCCCGTTCCGCTACTACAAGCAGAACCAGTTTGAGGGCGGCATCGGCTCACCGGCGATCGTGCACTGGCCCGCCGGGCTGAAGACGAAGCCCGGGGCGATCGTGCACACGCCTGCCCACCTGGTGGATGTACTCCCCACGATCGCTGAGTTGGGCAAGGCCAGAATCCCCACGACCTGGCCCGAGCGTGAGGTACGCCCTATCTCCGGCGTGTCGCTCGTCCCGATCCTCAAGGGACAGCCGCTGAACCGATCCGCACCAATCCACTTACTGTTTGGCGACGACCGCGGACTGCGTGATGGTGACTGGAAGGCGGTGAGTTTCAAGCGTCAGCCGTGGGAACTGTACAACATCGCCAGCGACCGGACGGAGATCAGCAACGTCGCCTCGGCGCATCCGGAGCGAATGGCGGCGATGGTCAGGCAGTGGACCGACATGGCCGAACACGTCCTGCACACGTCGGCTGGCAGTCGCCGCCCGGTCGACACCAAAGTGACAGGCCACCACCATCGCGAGTGGACCAACTTTGCCGCTGATCCCGACCCAACACGAACGGGATTCGCCACGGAAGCGAGCCGTCAGAAGCCCGCTCGGAATGGAACTGCGGGGCCGCAACGCATCCGTGCCCGGAAAGACACCAGGATAGAGGTCCGCGGCAACGACCTGGTTCTCGACTGCACCGGCACGGATTCGGGGATCGCCATTGAACGCCTGGAAGGCAAGCTGCCCGCAGGTCCGTACACACTCTCCTTCCGTATCAAAAGCAATGCCAGCGGTTCGGGCGAGGTGTACTTCTCGACCGATCCCAGGACCTCGCTGCCTCGGGGCACCAACATCCAGTTCGAGGTGAAGCACGATGGCCAGTGGCACGACATCGTGCTGGAGCTTAAGACCAGCGACGGTCTTCACGCCTTGCGCATTGACCCGTGCAGCGGGCCGGGCATGGCGACATTGACGGACCTGACGCTGCGAGATCCTGGGACCAACGTGATCGCGAGGTGGCCGGCGCAATCGAACCAATAGGCTCAATTGAAGTAACACCAACCAGGGTCAGCATGAAGCCACTCGGGCCGGGAAAGACCCCTTCAACTGCTGTATTCGTGGACGGACGTAACTCAGTTGGTATGCGTTGTTTGTGGCCCGAGTCCTGATATGAGAGACACCCCATCGAACCACCGATTTCTGATATATGCCGATCCGCGGATGAACGCTGGATATTCTCGTCTGAGCGTTGGATAAATCCGTGGTGAGGTTAGAACGCATACACAATCGATCATATCTGCCTTCCCGCCAGGCGTTCGTTTGACAAGAAGCGGAAGCCGCGCGATCATCGGGGTTTCGCCCACGCGCACATCGCTGCAGGCCGACATTCGCCCACGCGACTTCGCACGATTCGCCACCAACCGGAGACGGCCAATGAATACTTTCAGTGAACTACTCGCTCAGGACGTGATGAGCTCGCCGGTGTTTTCGACATCACCTGATGCCGGTGTTGACCAGCTGGAACAGGAATTCGTGCGACACGGTGTCAGTGCGATGCCCGTAGTCCAGCAGCAGAAGATTGTCGGCATCATCAGCCGCAGCGATCTGATGCAGATGCCGGTTCTCTCGGCCGCCATTGAATCAGGCGTAATAGCCGCTGGAATCTCAGGCCAGCCGAAGCCCACATTCAGAGTTTGCGACCTGATGACGCCCAACGTCGTCCAGTGCTTACCTTCGACGAAACTGTCACAGGTCGCAGCCGATATGGTGCATCGGCATGTCCACCACGTTGTTGTGGTCCGTAACGACGAGCCAGTCGGCGTCATCAGCAGTCTCGACATTGTGCAGTTGACTGTGTAACAACGCATTCGGCCTGTGCCGATGTCGTCCACAACCAGTGCGCCGGGCAACAGGTCGTGTGCGACACGCACGGGCAGCTCACCGTGTTTCTGCGACTGCCCGAACAAGGTGTCACTGCGCCGGATTCACGTCATCCATCATGCTCTAAGCCCCTTCCACGTCACCATCGAACAATTCGGTGGTCTCTGCACACACCGTAGGCGTAACGTTTACATGTAATTGAGATGCCACAGGCGGTCCTGGCACAGGGGGTCGATTCGTGGGATGCGGATGAATCGAAAGTCAGACGGACACCCGTTCCTGGGAATTTCCCCTGCGGTCAAGTGACCGGCTTCAAGAAACACACCGCTGTCCAGATTGAGCGCGCCATTGTGGACGACGGACTTGAAGACCAGGTCGCCATCCTGCCAGGGACGCGTATCCGAAATCCATGAATACAAATAGCACAGAGGCGTATGTCCATGCACAATGAGTTCCGGGAAACCGGGCCTTTGCCCCAGCCAGTCTCGGTTCCAACAAAGTGCACTGGCGTCTTGTTCGAGTTGCGCGTTGACTGCGTTGTGTACATCATGCATACGCAGATAAGTGGGTTGGAGTCCCGAATGAACGAACAGGCAGTTTCTTTCGATGTGATACGCCTTGCATCGACATAACAGCTCAAGGTGAAGCGGCGGCAGTTTCCACTCAACACTGTTGAATCGTGGCGACACTTTCTCTAAATGCCGTTCGGGATCGTCGCGTCGGAATGCCCAGAATTCCGGGTCTTCAGCCCTCTCAAGACCGTAGGATTTGAGGGTGGCCCATGTCTCATTGCTTCGCATTAGAAAACTGACGTCCGCCCGACGGAACATGGATTCCGGAAACGCTGTCAAGTCGACGTTCACGCCGACCATTCGCTGCATTGCCAGCAGCATGACCTCATGGTTGCCCAGCAGCACAATGAGGTTGACTCCACGCTCTTCGAGATTCAGCAGTTGCACATGAACGCCCTGTGAGTCTTCGCCCTTGGAAGACAGATCGCCCGTTGATAGCAGCGTGTCACCCGGACGCAGGTCCAGGATTCCCAGCAGCTTCGCGAGGGTTTGACTACACCCATGAATGTCCCCCACTGCCACAAATCTTCTCATTTCACGCTCTGTTTACAATGGCCAATTCGTCCGTCCGCAGCGTCGCCGCGGCGACCACTCGTCCTCAAACGCGCGGGCACGTTTGTAAAACGCGTTGTGAGACATCGCCGTGGTCCTTAGCTGCACACGATGATGTTCATGGACTGACGAGCGTCGGCAACGGCATTGGACTCTAAACGACTCCTCATCGCGCAAACGCAACGCCAGCATGTTCGGGGCAAATCATGGCACTAGTATTGCTCAAGCAGGTAGTGGATAAGATCGGAAGAAGTCACGATTCCGACCAGCGTTTGGCCGTTGACGACCGGCAGCGAATGAAAGCTGCTGGTGGCAAGTACGGTTGCCGCATCGCGGACGGTCTGGTCGTTACTGATCGTTGTCGGCGCTGAATTCATCAAGTCGACAATCGTGTAAGTATGGTCGAGCATCGCGTCCAGGCTTCTGCCGTTCTGATTGCCGAAGTCACCGAATGATACGCGAAGAAAGTCAGTGGCTGTAAGAATGCCGACTAGTCTATCACCATCCGTGACCGGCAGGTGGTGAATTCCCTTCTCCTCCAGCAATCGTCTGGCGGCTGAAACAGATTCGTTCTGCCCGACGGATACAGGATTACTACTCATCACTTTGGTGACGGCTTCATTCTTTTTCATGTGTCTGCTTTTCAGGAAAACATATTGAGTCGAAGAACTGTGAGATTTGGGTCACCAGACTCCGCCGATCTGAGCCGCAGCCCATGGGGCTCCGGTGCGCAATCTTAGACGAACCCCAATGGTGCTACGCTTATGGTGGACGCGACCTGGTGTCATAGTTCGATTAGAAGCAATCGCCATGCCGCAATCTCAGATCGAAACGGGAACGATGTTCCTGCATCAGCACTCGTGCCTTACGGGCTCATCTGAGCGGATTTCCACAAGTGTGCGGTGCGGCACACTCGCAGCAACGAGCTGTCACACATGTACCGTTTCTCCTGGGCAGATCAGACTGGATGACATTTCCGTTTCACAGTGGCTGAGAACGTGGTTTTGCTCTATTCCGGAGATCCCAGAAACTTCATGGGGATCGCGAGATTCGTGATCCGGCTGTCGTTTGCAGTCCATTCCATTTCCCCGCCCGTTCCATCATGGAAGCAACCAGGCCGTCAGGTTTGACATTGTGTGGAATGTAGTGTCCTGACGGGAGCGACGAAACTTCGGATGTCCCATGCGTAGATTTGGCGTCGTCACCAGCCGCTGGAATCTGACAAACTACTTAACGATTCCTGGGACGAATCACCGTCGCTCTTGCAGCCTGCCGTAATTGCCGACAAGACGCTTGTAGCATGGGTAAGTCCCGCCAATCTTCAGCAACAGGGCGCCGGCGTGGTATCGATCATGAACGGAGAGCATTTTGACGCCAACAGTAGATGCTCGTGACTGACGAGGCACCAATGCTGGCCGAGAAGGTCCAGGCCGGGTTCTCCACGCCGCAGCGCGTTAGGAAGATGTGGAACACATGAACCTGATCGGCGTGGACAACACGTCGCTGCAAAACATGGAAGTCTGGCAGAGTGATTAGATGAAGAACAACAGAAGTAGCAGGCACACGCTGTGGACCGTCCGCAAAATCGGTTTACCGGTATTTAAAACCCTTATCAGTCGTGACAACACAGCCCTGAGAATATTGATCAGGCCAGCAACCCCAATTGAATACTCGCCCGACGGCGCAATTGAATCCCGAGCTACGGATACCGTTCAAACCAGGCCAATACGTTGGCCACCTTGGCAATCAACTGGCTGGGCCGAGATGTGATTTTGTGTGATGCTCCCGGAATACGAACCATTGCGGTGTCGATGTTCCGCATCTTTAAAGCGCCGTAGAATTGCTCCGACTCGGAAAGCGGGGTTCGCAAATCGTCTGTCCCGGTCAACAACATCGTCGGCGTCGTGACGTTGCCCACGAGGGAGATCGGCGAGAATTTCATGTAGGCTTCCGGGTTTTCCCATGGTGATCCTGGATAGCGGTAGTTGTGATACGAGTAGTAGTTGTCAGCCATCAGAACCTTGCTGTACCAGTTGATGACAGGTTTCGCGGCCACCGCGGCTCGAAAGCGATCGGTCTTTCCCACGATCCATGCGGTCATGATGCCCCCGGCACTTCCGCCTGTGACGTACAACCGCTTTTCGTCGATGAATCCGCGAGCCACCAAAGCATCCACGCCAGAGATGAGATCGTCGTAGTCTTCGCCAGGATAGTTGTGGTGAAGCAGGTTACCGAACGTTTCTCCGTAGCTCGTGCTGCCTCTGGGGTTGGCGTAAAGGACGACATAACCCTGCGCCGCGTAAAGTTGGATCTCTGCCGTGAAGCGATCGCCGTAGTGATTGATTGGCCCGCCGTGGATTTCGAGGATCAGAGGATACTTCACGCTGGGATTGAAATCGGGCGGCGTGACAAGCCAGCCCTGGATCTCACGTGTATCAAAGGAAGACGGGTAACGGACCTCTTCGACGCGACCGAGTCTGCGGTGCCCCAATATGTCACTGTTGAGATGTGTGACTTCTTTGGCCTCGCCACCCGCGTCGACAATCGCCACCTCTGCAGGATGGTCCGGCCGCGTTCGCGTGAACGTCAACCGTTGCTTCCCCACGCTGAACGAACCGGCACTGTAAGGTCGACCCAACGACGTTCCTCCCACGTCTTCTGCGATCACACGCGTTTTTCCGTCCAGGCTGGCGAAGGCGATTTTCGTATTGCCGTGGTCGTCGAATTGAAAGTAAACGCCGGAACCATCCACCGCCCAGACTGGATGACTGATATCGCGATCGAGTTCGCCCGTCAACACACGCTGGTTGCTGCCGTCACGATTCATCAGGTGCAAGTGGGTCACTTGATAAGTCTGAACGCGGTCCTTGAAACTTAAATACGCGATCGTGTTGCCATTGGGCGAGACCGCTGGGCTGCTATCGGGACCTTTGCGTGACGTGAGCGATTTGACCGTTCCATCTTTGACGCTTACCTCGTAGATTTCGGAGTTGTGGTATTCATGCTCCCAATCTTCGTTACGGTTGCTTGAAAAAATCAGGGATTTGCCATCCGGTGTCCAAACCGGTATGCCGGTATGATTGAAAGAACCGCTTGTTAGTTGTCGTGGTGTTCCGCCCTCGGCCGGCAATACGAAGAGATGGTGAAAGCCATGAGGTAGATCGCCGGAGCCATCGGACCGGTATTTGAGTCGTTCGATCAGAATCGGTTTGTCCGCCCATTGCGCCCCTTCTGGTTTCCTGGGAAGCTTGACGAGCTCGGGAGCCTCCTGCTTGACGAGCATGGAAAACGCAATCCACTGACCGTCGGGAGACCAGCAAAGACCTTTAGGCGAACCGGGCAACTGAGTGAGTCGGGCAGTCTGGCCAGTGTCCATCCAGCGCAGGAAGATCTGCGTTGTCCCTTCCTCCTTCGAAACGTAAAGTAGTTTCGAACCGCCGGGCGACCAACGCGGTGATGATTCATCCGTAGTCCCGTCGGTCAACTTGCGATGATCGATCCCGTTGCTATCCACAATCCACAGCCCCGAGCGTTTACGATCTTTCATAACATCCATGGAATTGCGGACATAGACCACCCGTTGATCGTCCGGTGAGATCTGCGGATCGGAGGCGAACTCCAGTTCGAAAACATCCATCAGGGTCAAGGCGGCAGGGGACGTTGTTCCTTTCTGCGCCGATACCGGCGTGCTGATGGCCAGGAGCGAGAAACACAGGACCTTTCGGAGTGGAGTTTTCATGGAGAACGTCTTCTGTCGATAGCGAACAAGCCACGTGGAGGCAGGAGAGAAGCTCGCTGGCTCAGGCACTGCGGCTGCGAGTCTAGTGCTGCTTGTGCTTCATGAAAAAATCGACAATCATGCCGTCCATGACCGGGATGATCGTTTTGGGAATGGAATGCCCAACGCCATGGAGCATGCAGTAGACAACTTCTTGCTGTTTGTCGTTGACGTAGGTCTTCACGGTCATGCCCTCGATCTTCGTGTTGACGGATGGTTTGGGTTTGCACTTAAGAAACTTGCGCCAGATTTCAATGCGTTGCACAGCCGAGTACATGGTCAGCCTCTTGCTGCTGCCGTTGAAGCTCTTGTCTTCGTTGCCGATCATTTGCATAACGGAAAGCGGCTGAGTATTCGAATCAGGTTCATGAGACCCCTTGATCATTCCACATTTGGTCGGCCCAATGGCCGCGAAAAGTTTGGTCTCTTTCGCTAAGCGATAACAGAACAGACCGCCGCTGGAGCCTCCTGTCGCATAGATGCGTTTCAAGTCGATTCGCTCCGTCTTGTTGAGGTAGTCAACCAAATACCGGACAAAACCAATATCGTCGACGTCGACATCCGAGCCGTCGTGATGATCCCAGGAGGACTTGCCGGAACCAGCGAGTTTGGGTGTTCCCTGAATACTGATGCCAATGATCTGGTGTTTTTTGACAAAGGGCGACAGGCGGCGGTTGTAGGCTTCCTTGGGGCCGCCGTCTCCATGGAATCCGAAGACGACCGGGTATCGCTCTTCCTTTGTTATGACTGCGGGCATTTCGATAAAGAGGTCTCTGGTAACACCCTTGAACTTGATCCTCAAGAGGTTGTTCCCGGGCTTCAGCTTCAGGTCACCGTGGCTTTGGAGGACGGGTATCGATCCATCCGAATCAATCGTTGTTGGGCGGCGTGTCTCCTGAGCGAATCCCGTGAGGATAGCGCACGGTGTCAGAAACAGAATCGCCGGAACCAGTTGCCTACACGTCACGAGTCTCGTCTCCGCCTAACGGTGCTACCGATACACAGTTCGTATTTGTCCAAATTCAGGGTAATCCACCAGCTCTGCTGGCGAGCATACATAAGGCTCTGCCGTTTGCAGCGAGAATAGAAGACGATCCTCCAGGGGAAGGTCCTTTTGCGGCAAGGAAGACCGTCATGAAGAATTGGCAGTGTCAAACCCATGTGAAGTGGGACTGTAAGTACCATGTTGTGATCGTACCAAAGTATCGTCGGCGTGTGTTCTTTGGTATACGAAGGAAGGACGTCGGCGAGATTCTGCGTGATATTTGTCAGCAAAAAGAGATTGGTCTGGTGGAAGGGAAGGCCATGCCGGACCAAATCCACATGCTGTTGAGCATTCCACCAATGTGTGCCGTTGCATTCACGGTGGGATATTTGAAAGGCAAAGGTGCAGTGCGTATTGACCGCGAATTGTCGAAAACGCGTGACACGTTGTTTGGAAGGAGTTTCTGCTCACGCGGCTACTGCGTAAGCACGGTGGGGCTGGATGAAGACCTCATTCGCAGTTACATCCAGAACCAAGAGAAACATGAGCGTGATCAGGAACGGAGACTATTTGACGACGCCTGTTAACCATTAACCCCAACGGCCCCTTTTAGTGCTTTGTCACAGCCAGGTTTTAGGGTCTGCGAGGAAAACGGGGTCAGGTACCAAAAACCGGAACGGCCCGAAGGGTGCTTCGCATTTTTGGTACCTGACGCCCTTTTCCGGCGACCGATTCAACCCCACTTTTTGCCTGTGACAAAACACCCATATTCGGAGTCAGCCGAATCCCGGTTGGCAATGCCTCCCCTGGGAGGTGAGTCTTCCGACAGCGGTTCTCGCCATTGGCCATCAATCAATCGTGTTCGCTGTTCAAGGCCTCAAGGTCGCTGTGTACTCTCCTTCGGTTTTTCTCACAGCGGGTGAATCAATCACGTTGAGCAGTTCACCAGGACCGTTGATCGAAGGGCGGTCAGAGATTATGCTCTCTACAGGATCACCAAATCCGTTTTAATGAAGCGGAAGGGCCGGCGTGGCCGGAATGTGGAATTCATCCCAGCGACCTGTTTGAAGAAGACCAACCAAAGTGGCAGATCTCGAAACCATGAATGCTCTTGTAGAAGTCGGCTGCCTTTACTGGTTCAACGACAATGAGGAGGTCCGAAGTCCGTTCCCCCTCGAGATCCAACCCGAGGCCAAACGGCGCGCTCAACAGCAGTTCCTCGACTTCCAGGCGAACCTGGCGGAGGAAGAATCACAAGCCATGACTGACGATGAGATGGTTAGTCTCTTTGAGGGATTTCTGTTTGGGGCAGGACTCAAGTTGATCGATGCGGACGACGTGGACCTCGCGCTGACCCTCAACTATCCCTTCATGCCTCGTGTTGGCGACGTGGTGGACAACGAGACTAAGGGTGAGAGTTGCGTGATCGAGCGAAGAGTGGAATCGAAGGAGAGCAAACCCTTCATGGTCGTTTTGTTGCAGGTCGTTGAATCGAAGGAAACCTGGCAGACGGAGTTTTTGCTGCCGTCGTGAGCGGTTTTTGTTCGTTGTCGGAGAAGAAATTGCAAAAACCGTGGAAAAAATCGCAATGGCGCCGCGATAAATGGTGAGTGGTCTGCCCTCAGATCGTCCCTGATGACTCGCCGCGAAGCGGCCTCTGTTTATATTCCGTATAACGACAGTGTGATGATCGATGCGTTCGGTGGTTGATCAGTCCCTTCTTCCCATACGATCTTTGGCGCTCGCTGGGCGTCCAGAAAGACGGTCGTGCCGGGCATTCTAGCACTGGTGCTGCAGTCACGGACGAATGTGACCGAATTGGCGACGCATCAAATCAAGCGAAATCAGACCTCCCGATCCTGCAACAGTGAGTTTCGCCCGGCAGGCAACGAACGTAGACTCGAAACGCACAAACGAGGCCGTTCCGTATCCAGTCTGTATCCTGATCTGCATGCAGCGGTTAGAATTGCGACGCTGTTATGCGAGCCCGGGTTGAAACCTGGCGCGAGATCCCGGAGTGTTGGCGCATGAAGAGGAGTGGATCGTGGAGTTGGCAATACACACCGAACACCTGACAAAATTCTACTCTCGGCGACTCATTGCAGTTAACGATTTGAACCTTGATGTTCCGAAAGGGGCGGTCTTTGGCCTGTTGGGACCAAACGGAGCGGGGAAGACAACGACGTTGCGACTGTTGCTTGGTCTTCAGCGGCCTAGTGCAGGACGAGCAGAGGTCTTTGGCAGGACGTGCGGTGCGAATGCTGTTGGCGTGCGCCGGATGATCGGCTACTTGCCAACTAATCCGCGACTGCCCGGTCATCTAAGGCCTGTCGAATACCTGGATCTTCTCGGACAATTCTGTGGCATGTCGAGCCAGGCACGCAAGCCGCGATTGGCTTCCTTACTTCGCGCTGTGGGCCTGCTCGGTGCAACGAGTCAGCGGATTCGGACTTTCTCAACCGGCATGTGTACCCGATTGGGAATTGCGGCATCACTGGTTGGCGACCCGCCGCTGTTGATTTGGGACGAACCAACGGCAGGTCTCGATCCCTCCGCTCGACGATTTACACTGGACTTGATTCGCGAATTGGCCCCATCGCGTACGATTGTTGTTTCAAGCCACATTTTGAGTGACATCGACCAGGTTTGCAGTCATGTTGGCGTCATGCACGAAGGTCGAATGATTTTCTGCGGGTCCATCACTGAGATGAAACGACGACTTCGTCGCGATTCCTTCAGCCTGGAATTTGAATGCCATACCGCAGCCATAGAAGATCTCGCTCGCAAGGTTGCCGAAATCAACGCTGTCGACTCGCAATCCGTTTCAGGCGACACATTGACCGTTCGGCTGACCAGTGGGCAGAGTCGAGCGGCCACGCTGATCGAGATCCTGAAACTGGCCGAAGCGGCCCAACTCAAACTGCAAACGATCCGGCCAGGTCGAAACGAGACAGAAGACGTTTATTTACAACTGTTACAAGAGGATGAAGCGCATGGATTCCATCGGTTCGACCGGAAGCCTAACGGAACGGTTGAGACCGTTCCTGGCGATCCTGCGGTATGAGTCAACATCGCTCTTCGCAAGCTGGCTTGTACGAACATGGCTGATTGCCACCGGTCTGCTCGCTTTTGTCGTGATGAGCGCAAACTGGGGACGACTTCAAACGGCTTCGTTGATCGCCGCAATGTTGTTTCCGTATATTGTGTTTCCCTGGTCACTGGTCGTCATGATGCTCAGCGTTAATCCTGTTTCCGGGGTGCGCATCGACGCCGTTGCGGATGGGATTCTGAGTCGCCCGGTGACTCGGTATGAATATCTTCTCGCGTCGTGGTCGTCGAGAGTGTTGCTGGTGTTGGGAGTCTATCTGCTGGTAATGGTGCCTTCGATTCTGATCGTCAGTTTCGCGGATCGGCCGGCTCCCGACGACACGGTGACTGTTTATGGAACGGTTTGTTCCGTCGGTGTTGTCG
This sequence comes from Fuerstiella sp., assembly GCA_024230215.1. Taxonomy (GTDB): domain Bacteria; phylum Planctomycetota; class Planctomycetia; order Planctomycetales; family Planctomycetaceae; genus Fuerstiella. The sequence goes on from JAAERP010000372.1 coordinate 13,120, forward strand.
GACTTGTTCTCACATTCCTTGTATCAACCGGATTTCTTCTTGGCACGCTGTTCCGAAACCAACTGCTCGCGATTGTGGTGCTCGCTTTTCTGTGGTTTCCAATCAACCTGGTTTTAAACACGTTTTCGTTGGAGGAGTTTTCGCCGATCAGTTTGAACCAGGCCTTGCCTACAGTGCTACGGCAGCCGTGGACCGAGGATGCGGTCGATTCTGAGGAAGCAAATCTTCAGGAGGCGGCTCGACAGGTTGGTGCAGTTCTTGATTTCTTCGGCGGAGAGTCAGGGGAACCGGTCGAGCCACCCGGTTTTTTTGAGCGAGAAGGTTTCGATGACTTTAGCCTGGTGCGCGTCGTGCTGGGTTACGGGATTCCTACATTTGCAGCTGTCGTTCTTGCGACGATCGTCTTCTGCCGTCGCGATTTGTGATGAGATTCCGTGCGGTCGAAGAACTGGAATGGCCATCAGGCAGCGAAATCAGCGGGCCTTGAATCGCTCCGACGTGTTGTACCTCCGTCGATCTTTACGAGAGGCCGCCCGATCGCGTCTGAAGTCCAGACTGAAACAGATGTGAACGCCGAGCAGACAGCGACGAGGCTCGAAAGCACCGACGCTTCGTAATTGGAGAATTGTGACATCGGCCGAAACACACCCGGGGATTCCGAATTAGCGGCCGAAATAAGGCACAACGTCGCACGCATGCAGAGGCTGCATTGGACCAGCGTTAGTTCTTGAGCGGTTGCACTTTCCGGGTCTCGTACAGGATTTTGCCAACGTCGTCCATCAAGGTAAAAAGGGCACTTCCCATTGCCGCTTCCTCGGCCGGACCGACAGTGATTCTCAGAAATCCGCCAGACGCTTCTGACTGCGTAAAGAACTGGTGAATTTCAGAGTTTGGATCGGTGGACCTGGGGTCACCGGGTTCGCGGCCCAGCCTCGAATTTTCGTCCACCAGAGCGCCGCAGGAGAACTCCTCGACACCCAACGGATCCTTCGAATGATACTGCCAGTGGCGATCGCCGCAGACGGTATCCTCTGCAAACGTTGTGGTACTGAAGGCACCACAAAATGACAGTACGATGCCGTGTGAGACCTGGCGGAAGATGCGCCTGACTATGCTCATGGCGTGTTTCCAGTCCATTCAACGGGGAACTGACAGTGCTGTAATGCTACCATGAATCCATGCTGCCATAGAATTGACAAGGCGAATGCTGTGAAACGAATGTGCATGCACGTCGGCGATCTCCATGAGGCAAAAACCTCGCCAGGCCAATCGGTCGCTCGATCCGAAGCAACCTGACTGGGGGAGGGACCTTGTGCTCTCGGTTTGTGGACTCACTCAGTTGTTGTAGAATCAAACGGTTGGTGCGTCGACTGCGCGATCAGCAACAAACAGAAGGATTCAATCGATGAAGAACTGCATTCCCCTAATCTGCATCATTCTTGCAGGCAACGTCCTTTCGGCCGAAGAACGCCCCAACATTATTTGGATCTTCGCGGAAGACACGTCTCCCTGGATGGGGTGTTACGGCCACAAGGCGAATCAATCCGCAACGCCCAACATTGACTCGATCGCCGCTGCAGGCGTTCGGTTTGACTACGCGTTCGTTCCTGCTCCCGTTTGTTCAGCATGCCGTTCAGCGATGATGTGCGGAGCGAATCAAATTCGATTCGGCGCTCATGAACATCGTTCATCGCGCGCCAAGGATGCCCAGCTCTACCTGCCCAAAGGGATGAAGCTGCTGCCGCAGCTCATGAAAGAAGCGGGTTACGCAACCTACAACCACGGCAAGACTGACTACAACTTTGTCTGGGATGACAGTGCGACTTATTCGAAACTGCAGATGAAGGGGCAGGCGGACAGTTGGGGAGTGCTGGGTAAGAACCAGCCATTCTTCGTTCAGTTTCAGACGAAGGGAGGAAAGAGTAACACCAGGAAGTTCCCGCAGGATCGCCGAACTGATCCCGCGACCGTAACCGTTCCGGCTGATTACCCGCAAAACGACGTTTATCGCGAAGTCGTGGCTCAGCACTGTGACGCAATCCGTACAGATGACGACCACATTGGAAAGATCCTGGCTGGATTAAAGAACTCCGGGCTGGCCGAGAACACGATCGTTGTCTATTTCTCAGATCACGGGGCCAATCATCTCGTGCGACACAAGCAAATGCCGACCGAAGGGGGGCTTCACGTTCCGTTTATGGTGATGGGGCCGAATAAATATGTTCCGAAGCAGGGCGTGCGAAATGATCTCATCAGCACCCTTGATTTGTCGGCTACGACACTCGCATGGGCGGGCATTGAAATACCGGACTGGTATGAAGGCAGGGACCTGTTTGCGGATGATTTTCAGTCGCGCAATTGGGTTGCTTCGGCCAAGGACCGGCTCGATCACACGATCGACCGCGTCCGCACCATTCGAACGGATAAGTATCGCTTCACGCGCAACTACAAGCTTGACCGTGTGCTGCTGCAGCCTCAGTATCGTGACAGCCAAAACCATCTCAAGAATCTGAAGGAACTCTACTCGTCCAGTGAACTCTCGGAAGATCTCACGCGCATCTACTTCGGCGAACGCCCGGCGGAGGAATTTTATGACGTTGTGAACGACCCGGCTCAGATACACAATCTGATTGACGACCCTGCCCATGCGGATGAGGTTAAACGACACCGTCAATTGTTCGACGACTGGCTGGCCAAAGGGGACACCGGCGCAGGCGAAGAATCACCGGCCGCAATGCGACACAATGGCGATGACTGGCAAGGGGGACGAGGTGTCAATCCAGAGTACGAGGTCAATCGCCCTGACAACGATGGAGATGGTCTTTCGGACAAGTGGGAGCAGATCAACAAGCGGGACCCCGCAGACGGTCGACTTGTTTTTGAATTTGACTGCGGCGGCTGGCAAACAGAGGGCTGGGAATCCAGCGGAATTCCCGACAACATCGCCGGATTTCAGGGGTACCTCGGGTTCGCTCTGGGAGAAAGCGGTAGTCGTCTTGTTCGCAAGGGGCTTAAAGCAAAAGTGATGGACGTCGATCAGGATCTGATCATCAGGATTCGTGCGGCAGGCGACGTCGAGGTTCAGGCGATGGCTAACGGCAGAGTGTTGGGGCAACCGAAACTCGTGACATCAGTAGAAGAGTTCGTCCGAGTGGAGATACCTCTGATAGGAAACGCAGCCTGGAGCGGCACGATTGTATCGCTTGCGGTTACACTAACCGGGGATGCGGGAACGGAAGTAGAAGTCGATTCAATCACGGTCGATCGCACAAGATAGCTCAGTCCATCCGCCTTCAGGCAGCACTGGCCTCAGGAAGCTTCCAGTCCGGAACAGAAAACGAATCGGTCGGATCGATCGTTAAACAGCCTCCGAACCGAATTCACTTTTGCGAATCCCTGGGACGTTTCTTGAGCATTGCAATGAGATATTCGGTGGGAGTCTGGTAACTCGCGTCCGACATGCCAGCGTCGGACGGGGCATTGTCTCCCTCTTGCAATGGAACACGTATGTCACGAAAACTCTTTTTCCTGCTCGTCCTCTTCACCGATGAATGTGGTTGTTCTCGGATTGTTGCCGCTGCGCGGCCAAACTTTATCATCGTCATGGTTGACGATATGGGATATGAGGGGGTCAGCTGCTTCGGGAATCCCTGGTTTTCGACGCCAGAGATTGATCGGCTGGCTGAGGAAGGAATGCGGCTGACTGACTTTCACTCGTCGGGAACGGTCTGCTCTCCGACTCGAACTGGTCTGCTGACCGGACGTTATCAGCAGCGCGCAGGGATCGAGGCCGTCATTCACCCTTTCACGGACCATCCGGAACATCGCAAAGGCCTGAAGCTGTCTGAGACGACTTTCGCTGAGTCGCTCAGGGAAGCCGGTTATAACACAGGACTCGTCGGAAAATGGCACCAGGGATACCCACAGAATTCCGACGACTATCACCCACAGAACCACGGCTTCCACGAGTTCATTGGGTACCACAGCGGGAATATAGATTTCATCAGCCATGTTGGCGATCACAATCTGCACGATTGGTGGCACGGTCGGCACGAAACGCGCGAGGACGGTTACAGCACTCATCTCATCAATCGCTACTCGATCGACTTCGTTCGTCGTCACGCAAAGTTGCAGAAGCCGTTCTGTCTTTACGTGGCTCACGAGGCGATCCACAATCCGGTTCAGCTTCCTGGCGACGCAGTAAGACGCACGGAAACAGAATGGGATCGATGGAAGTGGCGTGACGTTTCCCCCGAAGAGCGGATCCGGAAGTATCGCGGTATGACGATGCCAATTGATGAAGGCATCGGTGAGTTGCGTAAGGCACTAATCGAACTCGGAATTATGAAGAACACATTCGTGCTGTTCTTCTCGGACAACGGCCCTTCGGGTGACTTTCCAAGCGGCAGTCCCAATCTGCGCGGCGGCAAAGGCTCCGTTTACGAGGGCGGCCATAAAGTACCCGCGATTGCCTGGTGGCCTGGAATGATCAACGCCGGTTCCGTTTCAGATGTTCCACTCATCAGCATTGACGTGATGCCGACGTTGCTGGCACTGGCCGGTGTTTCCGCTCCGAAACGACCATTGGACGGAGTGGATATATCTCCGGAGCTGTTGAAGAAGGGCACCCTGCCGTCACGGCCGCTGTACTGGGCATCGCTCAGCAATGGCGGTTCTCGTTCTGAAGGAATGCGCGACGGGCCCTGGAAGCTGACAGTGCATCATCCGAAGGCTCGCCCAGGAACGTTCACTAACGAACGAGTCGAATTGTTTCATCTCGGCGACGACCCAAAGGAGCAGCGTGATCTTGCAGTAAGCAAACCGGAGAAAACGAAAGAGATGTTGCAACAGCTCAAGAACTGGTTTGCAGACACGCAGAAGACCGCGACACCACAGCCCGGCGGCTGGATCCAACAGTAATCGGTGACTGAAGCAATGGTTCAGGTGACTTTCCTTGCCCATTTCGTGTACTGCATGGATACACCGTAGGGAAAGTCAGCAATCGGTCGTTTTGATAGCAGTTCCGCGAAACGTATGGGAAAGTGAAACTCCGGAAGTTGGAGATCATCGTGAGTAAACGCTATCTTGAAATTGAAGTTAACCTTACCCCGATTTTAGTACCAACCTAAGTGAGTGCCCCGGAGCTCTGGTGAAATGGCGTTGATCTGTTTCGCACGAGCAGAATCATGTGGGCTGACGATGTCCTCTGCTTCACCTGCGAAGGCTTCCTGAGCAGCCAGCCATGACAGACCGATGGACCGGGAATGCCGCCGGCTGAACGTTGCTCTTTTTGTATCGATGAAGTCCGGCGGGCAAGTTCTTATGCCACACCACTTCCAGCCGGCTTTGTGGCCGGATTTCTCCATTCCATCAGGATCGCTATTCAGTTTCTCAGTGTAGAATGGCATTCCGTGGCCGTCGCTTTGGCGTGTCGCGACGATCGCGTTTATCGGGCGACATTGTCTTCGCACAATCATCGATCACGCTTCAAAGGCGAGTGCTACCATGCGGATCCTGTTTGCTCTGCTCTCGATATCAGCGATGTTTGCAACGGATGCTGTCGCGGGAGATCTGATGCAGCTACCGGTGACCAAAGACAACTCGATCGTCATGGTTGATGGTGAGTGGGACCAGAACGGCGGACAGAAGGGGCGGATTCGTGTCAAAGGCAATCAGCATATGGTTGCGATAGCGTTCGACACGTCTGGCATCGCAGGGAAACGAATAAGAAATGCCACGCTGGTTTGCGTGCAGGGAGAACAAACGATTTCCGGTGTCAGCGTTTCCACAATCGCCACGCCGTGGGATGAACAACGCTCAAACGGTCTGACCGCAGGAGTCGATGGCATTGATGCCTGGGGGTACAGGGACGCCAGGTTTCCGGCGGTGTGTGCCGGCAACGGATTTACACTGATTCACCAGGCGAAGTCGGAAATCCGTGATGGGAAGTACCATTGGGATGTGCGCCCCGACATGATCTATGCGATGGTGATTGGTGTGGCACATGGGCTGGCCATTCATGAGCACGAATCGGACACCCGACGCAATCCGACGATCTTCTCGCGTGAGCAGTCTGGGAAGAAGCCGTATCTGATCGTTGAGCTTGATGATCAGATTGAGGCGAAAGCAGAAGCTGCGACCGAGCTGCGGTTGGAATCGGCCAGCAGTACCTCGGCCCGGCTGATGTTGACGGCCCCCGTACATGGGTTTGCCTACGAAGTCACGGTCAATGGCAGGTTTCTCGGTCGACACAACATTCCGCTTGTGATGAATGGTCACAGGCAGACAATTCTGCTGCGAGACCTCCCTTCATCGATCGCCGCAGATCAGCCGTGCGAAATCAAGGTCGTCACCTTGAATCGTACAGGCCAGCGTTCATCGTCTGCGGTGCTTCATAGCGTGATACTGAAGTCCGATTCGATCGACCAACCGGTGGTGACTTTTGCACCGCCGGATGCGCCGCCAGTAGTCGATCTGAGCGTGATTCCCGTCACGGACAAGTATGATGCTTCAGGAAAGGCGGTCGGCGAGCTTCCGAAAAACTATCGGACTCACAACGCGATCTTCGACGGTCAGCGAGTTCACCTCACGGCCGCAGCGGGCGAAGTCGTCGGATTTCAGTTGCTGCTGCGAGGCCAACAGGGTAAGCGGGACGAAGAAGTGTCCGTCAAAGTCCAATTGGACGAACCTGAGCCTCGGATCGATTTGCATCAGGCAGTCTACGTTCCGTCCAAGGCAGAAGTCGGGGGCCGCTTGATTCCCGATCCGCTGCTGCCGATGCCGGATTCCATTTCGCTCAAGGACGACACAGATCACTGTGTCGTTGCCGATATCTATATTCCCTTCGACGCTTCCCCCGGCCTTCGCATTGGGAAGATCATAATCTCCGACGGACGCGTGGTGCCGCTCGTTATGAGAATTCTTCCCTTCGCCTTGCCTCGTCACGCGACGTTCTTTTGCGAGATGAATGGTTACGGTCTGCCCGATCACGTCAACGATTATTATGCTCTGCAGCAAATCGCGTACGACCATCGAGTTCACGCCAATATCCTGCATTACTCGCAAAGAACGGCAGCTCCGGGGGCGAGGAAAAGTAATTTCGATATGCGGCTTCGTTCCGGAAGGCGGATGGACAATAAGCGATACGACAGCATTCAGCCGGATTCCAGGACGGGTCATTGGGACGATTTTGTGGAAGCCTTCGGCCCGTATATTGATGGCTCACTTTTCAAAGACGGCCATCGTGGGCCGATTGAGGCTCCGGGCTTTTATCTGACGTTTCACGACAGCTGGCCATTGAATTGCCGAGCCTACTTCAATGGCAATCCGGACGCGTATCAATCGTTTGCTGAGCAGCCCGCGTACGCTCGGACGTACGTCAACATTCTGCAGGATTTTGCTCGACTTGCCGAAACCAAAGGGTGGAATCAAACCGGCTTTCAGGTGTACTTCAATAACAAGGGATCTCTCAACGAGATGACCAAAGTTCCGTGGATTCTGGATGAGCCAGCGGGCTATTGGGATTACCGGGCGCTGCAGTTCTATGGGGAGCTGACTGATCGTGGCCGTGAAGTTGCACCGGGAGTTCAGATCAATTATCGCATCGACATTTCCCGCCCTGAATACTGCCGAGGCCAGCTGGGGCGACGTGATGATTTGTGGGTTGTTTCCTCGTCGGCATTCCAGCATTATCGTCGTCTGGTAACGGACCGCATGCAGCGTGACGGTCTGAAGGCGTGGGTCTACGGGACATCGAATCACGTTCACGAGACGAACCGCAACATCCAGGCATGGGCGCTGGATGCATGGCAGGACGGAGCGACCGGCATTGTTCCCTGGCAGACGGTCAATAAATCGGGGAGCGCATTGAAAGAAGCGGATCAACTGGGCTTGTTCATCCTCGACAAAAACGCGACTGGCGAAACTGTGATTCGGCATTCGATGCGACTCAAGGCTTATCGGGATGCACAGCAGCTGGTCGAGTATCTCAATCTGCTGCAGCAACGACGAGGCTGGTCACAGGATCAGATCCGGCGATTCGTCAATCAAAACGTGAACCTGAATGCTAAGGTCAACAGAACCAATGACGCGGACGCTGGAACGACGGCGTATGGCAGGCTGTCAGCTTCGGGGCTTGAGACTCTTAGGAAGGCAACGTCCACGCTGCTGGAAGCGAATTAGCTGCGTTTATTGCCCGAAACCTGTTCACGTTGAGTCAGGTTTTCGGAGCGACAACCGAGCGTTTCCGGGAGTTATAGTCATTTACTTATATTTGTGGTAAGCGTCCATTAGGCGAACATCCATAATCCCACCACCAGTGCGGCGATGAAGATGACACCCGCAAGAATCATGATCCACAAATCACCGGCGATACCCCGCGTGCTCCCCGGCTTGTGCAGTCGATACAAATTTGGACGAGCGGAGATCCCTGCTTCGCCGAGTTGCCTTGCTCTTTCCCATTCTGCTTCCGAAATGCTTTCCCTCAGTTCCTGCAGCCGGTCAACATCGTCAGACAGCACGTCACCGATTAGTGGTTCCGCATTACGAAACTCGTCACCAGCGTACTCACCCATGAAAATGTCACGTGGAGTGTTCATGCTGGGCAGATAGTTGAACACGGAGATCATCTTCGACCCAATCCGCAGATTGAGACCGGCACACTGTTCTTCCGGGATTCGTAGCAGAATTACGGCATCAAATTCATCTGAATAGGCGGCGACTGTGATTGGATTGGTGTGTACGACGACCGCTGCTCGTGCGTCGCCGTCTTGCAGCAGGACGTCAAAGTCTTCCTTTCGATAAATCTCACTAGCCAGCGGAATTCCCAGGAGCCCGGCGGCAGAACGAATGAGAAAATTCCGCCGAGGCAGTGTGGTCGAGAATTTCTCCGCGGATACTGTAAGGCAGGCCGGATTGCTTGCTGTGCTCATAGAAGACGTCTCAGAATTTCATAAACACGATTTAGTGAGACCACCTACGAGCACTCTACCTGAGATGAACGATGTGTGTCGATGCGACCGCCTGCACGAAGCAGTTCCGGGCGACGTGACCGATGTAGGCTACGGCAGATCATTCATCGGTCAAAACACGGTCCTTTCGCGGAGTGTGGCGAAAAACGTCGGGTACATGAGAGATCTGGCCAATACCTGGTCAGCCAGCCGAAAGGGAACTTATAATCCCGGTGTCGAGAGCCAGATAGAAGAATCGGGAATGTCGCGACAGATTTCACGGCATGACACCCGGCGTCGCCACGGCGGCAAGAGACACAGAACGACGGCAGAGTAAAACCGAAAAGGGGAGACGAACTGATGAGTCAGATCCTGAAAACCAGGTCACTGATGGCCATCATGGCTGTCGCAGTTTCTAGCACGACGGGAGCGACAGGCCAGGTTACGCAGAAGACGTCGCTGCAGGAACACCGGCAAGCGCGTCTACAGTTGGCCCGGCAGCCGCGTCGCATCATCATGAATAACGATGGGTGTGACGTGTTGTACTTTCCAAAAGCCGAGAAGGCGACCACCGAAGCATTCCTGGCCAAACGTACCACACCGTTGGCCGGCACCCATGTCGACACGATCGCGTTCTGTCCGACGAGTTCTGGTTTTGGCTTCTTCACGCACAATACCAGTGTCGGCACACTGCTGACTCGATCGGGACCAGACTATGGTATCCAGGGTGATACTCGCAATATTGCAAGGGAACTGATTGACCAGGGAACCGACTGTCTTCAGGCGGTTGTCGAGTTTGGGCACGATCAGAAAATGGAAGTATTCTGGTCCATGCGAATGAACGACACGCACGATGTCGCGCACCACCCGGACAAGCCGTACCTTCTCTTTCCGCCCTTTAAAGAACAGCATCCCAGTTGGCTCGTTGGCGATCACGCCAGGCGAACACCTCACGGCCGCTGGAGTTCGGTTGATTACGCACGTCCCGAGATTCGCGATCTGGCCTTCGGCTTCATTGATGAAGTCTGTCGGAACTATGACGTCGACGGGGTAGAGCTCGATTTCTTTCGTCACCTCTGTTACTTCAAGAGTACTGCTTTGGGAGGCACGGCCAGCGACCAACAGCGAGAGGTGATGACTGACCTGATGCGTCGTGTCCGCAAGATGACAGAAGACGTGGGCATCAAGCGTGGACGGCCGATCCTGTTGTCGATACGAGTACCCGATTCGGTTGGCTTCTGTCGCGACATGGGGTTCGACGTCGAGCAGTGGATGCGAGAGGGACTGGTCGACATGCTGATCACCTCCTGCTACTTCCGGCTCAACCCCTGGAATTACAGCGTGGAACTTGGTCACAAGTATGGTGTGTCGGTCTATCCTTGCCTGAGTGATTCGCGAGTCCGTGGCGAGACACGATTTCGCCGCAGTTCCGCTGAGAGTTATCGCGGTCGAGCCACCAATGCATGGGTCGCCGGCGCTGATGGATTGCACCTGTACAACTATTTCAACCCCAACGCAGCGATGTGGAGCGAGATCGGCGATGCCGACGCGCTGCAGGTGATGGACAAGCTGTACTTCGTTAACGTTCGCGACGGCGATCCGCGCAGATTCCTCGCCAACGGTCTCGAGTACCGCACGGTGGCCGTCGTTGGGCCCTCACATCCCAGGCTGCTCACCACGGGCGAGCCGGCGACGCTGAGTATTGAGATCGGCGACGATATTCCCGCCGCCCAGCGCCGTGGATGCAAACCGGACGTTACGCTTCATCTCGATGTGCCGTCGATCAGGAATGTGGAACAGCTTGATGTGAGCTTCAACGGTACCGAATTGTCGGGCGGCCTGTTGAATGAAGGATGGGTGGACTACCCCGTGCCCCTGGCTGCCGTCAAGCAAGGGACGAACGACGTCCGGATCGTGGTGGACACAGCGGTGCTGCGGCCCAATGATTGGAGTGTCGTGTTCGACGGCGGCGATCATCCGGGGCGTCCGTGGAATCGCGACCGTGGCTCGACTCGCACGGTCGAGCAGATCGTTGGCGACGCACTCCTGGTAGCGGATCGAGGCGAAGTCTCCGGCGACTACCTGTATTATCGTTGCCCGTGGGGCGCTGATCCTGACGGTGCGGCTGTCGTCGAAGCTCGCGTCAAAGTGCAGTCGGGGTCAAGCTACATCATTATTACCAACGGTGTGGGCGGCGAGCGCCTTGGACTGTGGCCCGATCGCATCGATCTCTTTCACAACCGAACACTCCAATGCAAGATGGATACGACCGACGACTTCCATCTTTATCGGCTCGAACTCAATGGCCGTGATCTGAAAGTCTATGTCGACGGCGAATTGCGGATTGACGCACCTGGAGCAATGCAGCCGCGATCGGGATATGCGAGAAACGAAGTTGCTTTCGGCGCGGCTAATAGCCCCCAATTGGGAGAAGCGTACTGGCGCGACGTCAAAGTCCGAGCATCGGGCCAGACGCTCCAGGACCTGGTCGTGAGCGTGGCATACGAAAAGCAGTAAAGCCCGTCCTTCTTCGGCAGGGCAAGGGAGTTCTGTACCCAGGAGGCTGTCCGGTTACCTGAAACGGTGAGCCCTAAACCGCTAGCCGCGGGTGAAAACACTGCCAACAACCGGCGGCTGGCGCCGTACCGCTCACAAGAACCGACGTATCCGGACAGCCTGCCAGCGCTCCGCCACTTCGGGGTCGTTCTGAATTCATGTGGCGAAAATAATGGGGCTAAAGGGCTTCAAGCACCGTCGCCCCACGAAAGTTCGGGCGACCACGAATGTCGATTTCAACGCGGGTTTCCGTTTTGGCCTGGCCCAAGGGACAAGTTGTCCAGATAGAACGCGGTCGTGTCAGTCGCCGCGCTGACGAAACCGACCCAGGTCAGCTTGTCGAACTTCGGATCTGTGCAGGACAGGTTGCCCAACACGTGTGGTTCCTCACCCGGAATCGTAACCTCCAACTGCCACCTGCTGTCATGTTCACCGCTCAACTTGCAGGTGATCTCAAACCGCAACCACTTCGCTTCGGGGACATTCAACCGGGCTTCGCCGCCCAACAGCAATTGGCCATCCCGAATTATGAATTCAGGCCCGGTCCGGTAGGGTGACTCACTCCAATCTCGCCACTCGAAATGGATCACGGCCCCCCGCTCGATCCGCAGATCGAATGCATTTTGCACGAGCCCTTGCGTATAGGTCATGCCGCTCAGGACGTAGTGCGGGTTATGGGCGTGCTGTAGTCCGGGAGCATCGGTGATCTTGAGCCCCTGTTCTCCGCTGGCAGCCGTTTCACGCGTCACCAGGATCGAATCGCCCTTGTTTTCCACGTGTATTTCCGACGCTGACGGCGCCTGGCCGGCGACACCAAACTCAAAATCCTCATGGATCACCAACGGCGGCGGCTCTGCCGCGACCTGCAGCGGCGGCGACTGGAACCTGTTGGCCTTTTCCATCCACGCCGGATCGCCGTACACGCCAGCTTGCCCGGCGTCGAATGGTTTGAAGCCCAGCTTGAGTGCTGGTGAATCGGGCTTGATGTGAAAGTCATCGTGCCGAGCATCCTGTAGTCGAGGGTCAGCGATGATCGATCCCTGTTCGTGGCCGGCGGCTTGCCACTGGCCAAGTGAGTTGCCGATGAAATCAACCTCGTCGCCCACCACATTCCAGTAACAGTTGTTGCGACTGACGTGGTTCACCTTGTCCCATGGGCCGGACAACAGCGTACCGCTGTCCCAGTAAACGATATTGTTCTCGAAGGTGAACGAGTTGTGGTCCTCCACACGCGTCGCCTGCACCTGGTACAGCTTGCTGAAGGCGAGAATATTGTTGCGGATCACGTTGTCCTTGCCATAGTGTTGATGAAAGCCGCCCGTCTTGACGCGGTAGACAAGGTTGTTTTCGAACAGTATTCCGGTGCTGCCTTCATCGGTGTACAGGCCCCAGCCGCCGTACGAGTAGGCGTACACGTCGTGGAACACGTTATTGCGGACCAGCGTTCCTTCCGAGGGGCCAAGCGTGTAGATACCACCCATGTCACTGAGCATACCCTGGCCGATGTGATGGACGTGGTTGAAAGAGATGGTGTTTCGTTTGGCCAGGCTTTCCGCATATCCCCATCGCCATCCCACGGAAATTCCGGTGTAGAAGAGATCGGCAATTTCGTTGTGCGTGATCGAATTGTCACCACTCTGCCCGATCCAGACGCCGACAGCACACGGGAAAATTCGGCCACCCTGGCGAATGATATTGTTATCCACGGTGATGTGGCTGGTCCGGTCGACCTCGTTGGTTGCGATGCCGGTCTCGCCGATTCGCACCCCGCCTGCACCGAAATCGTGAAGGTAGCAACGATGTAACGTGCAATCGCGGCAGCCCTTGCGAAACCACACGACGTACCGCCCCACGTGACCGAACTCGCATTCTTCCAGCACCACATGCCGTGCCCCGTCGGCCATCACCACCGCGTCGATGGGTGCCGCTGCCTGAGCCGCCTCGAAGCCAGCGGGCGGCGTCAGCCACTGGGCATGTTGGAACGTCAGTCCTTTGAAGACGACGTGCTCGACAAATTCCTTCCCGGACGAATCGCCCTGCAGCACGAGCAACTGCTCGATGACCGGCGCGACCACGTTTGCGTTAGCCATGTCTTCGCCGGGCAACGGCTTGTAGTAGAGCGTTCCGTCGCGTGAGAGAAACCATTCGCCCGCCGCGTCGAGTGCCCCACGGAAGTTCTCCAGATGGTAACGTGAGTTGCGACGCCATGGGTTCCAGGACTTCATCCCCTGGCCGCTGGTGATCAACTCACTTCGCTGCGGGTCCAGGCGATCGACGAAGCGTCTTGTGTTGTCCCACTTGTGATAGACCATGAGGTTCACGTCGCGCAGTTCATCGGAACGCAGAGTGGCAAGCGTCTGAAAATTCTCCGGTCTCATCCGCAGCGTCTGCCGAGCTCGGTGAGGTCTTCGAGGCGAACCGGCCTCAAGCGTTTCCTCGCGAATGTTCTGAATGTGAAAGTAGGACTTGTTCGGCGTACGAGCGCGCGTCGCTCGGCGGCCGTTGACGAACAGTTGCTCGAAGTACCATTGATTCGCCGTGACTTCCGGGATCCGGACGGTCCACAATCCGCTGGGGCCAGGCTTCCAGCCGCCGATCGTACGGCCCCCGGAGAAGATGGGCCGCGTGCCGGCGGCGGCCTGGTAAATCACCGGCGTTCGCTGAGTGCCGCTATCCTCGGGCAACAGCACAAGTGGCTCGCTGAGCGTATATCGCCCGTCGGCGACGGTCACACGCGCGGGCTGGTCCAGCGGCCCCTTGGATTTCAAGGCCCGCACTGCGTCCCGGGCTCGCGTCAGCGTGGCAAATGGGCGTTCCTTCGATCCAGGATTCGCGTCATCGCCGCGGGGAGCAACAAAGAACTCAGCTGCAAACGCAGGCGGACTCAAAAACAAAACCGACAATACGAATATCATTCTCACAGCGTACGATCCTCTCAACCAGAAACAAAAGCAGGCAGCAGCCTGCTGACGTGACACGGACGGTTACATCCCCAAAATCGACCTCATAATGTCAATTTCCTCCCTGCTGTCGGGCATGATATGAAGGTATAGCCCACGGGGATCCAGGGAATCACGCACGAGACGAAGTTCATCTTCGGTGAACGAGCCTCGCAGCAACAAGGGACGGTTGGCATCCTGCACCATCTTGAAGTACTTGATCATACCCTCCACCGGGATGTTAAAAGACTCGATGTTGATTTCAATACATCGAAGCTCTTCGATCTCAAGGAAGGCATCCAGTATGAACATGGAAGTGGTGTGAAGATGCATGAAGTTGCAGGGGAACTGCTTCGCGATCATCTGATCGACCGGTTGGACAAGTCGTCGATAGAGGTCCGGGGAAACGAGAGCAGTCGCATCCTCCTGCATTCGAATGATCGGCCCGGGTGCCCACAACTGATACTGCGCGTCAAAATATCCTCCATGGTACAAGGGAATGCGTTTCCAGGATTCCTTGAAGAATTCGACGAACAGATGCCCAAGGTTCATGAGCAATTGAGCCGACTTTTTTGGTTCGTCCAGCAGATCGATAATGCTTTCATTGTGACCGCGCAGTAAGCCGTGTAGATCGGTGGGGCCAAGCTCGGCCCCGTGGCTGATTGGATAGCGATCGGCCGCTCGGTCGATCAGTGCCTCCAAAAACTCAATGTATTTCTTAAACCACGGATTATCGAGATCCATTCCTTTCTCCAACGCCTCCGTCCATGAGAGCTGCTGCTCCTCACCAATCACATTGTCCGGCAATACTCGAATCTGGCATCCGAGAATAGCCGGAATAAAGCACGGGAATGCCACCTGGATAGGACATGCTCCTCGGAGCATGTCGTCTTCAATTTCTTCACCTTCCCGAAGCAGCGTCTCATAGTCATCCAGCCATTGGTTGGGTTTCAACATCTCCGGCGTAATGTAGTCGTCCACCTGCCACGATTTGCAAACGCTGAAGTACTGCAAGGGATACCAACCGACATGCGAGAATCCAACCAGCGGGCGATCTACCTCCGCCCGACTCCAGAATGCTCGGTATCTGTCGATTTTTGCGGTGTCATTCCCAAAGGGATAGCGAGTTGCCATGGTCCAGTCTTTCAGTGCTTCATGTCGAATTCAGTTTTTTGCGTTCGATTCTGATTCGAGATACTCGTCGTAGAGTTGTACCGCCTGCTCGTCGGTCATCTCGCGGCCGATCACCAGCCGACATCGCGCAGACGCGGTCTGCCCCGCCCGCAGGTCACAGCCGAAAAGTGAAAGATACAACGACCGATATCCCCTGGCTTGCGGTGTGAGCGGATTCCACGGGCTCGATACCGCAAAGCAATCCTCCGGCGGACACATCATCAGCGCCGTCAATCCATTGGCCTGATCGCGTCGAATCGCCATCGGAGCAGCCGACCCACGTTGTACTGCCCAGTCGATCGGACTCGGAGGAATTGTCCAGCGACCATCGTGGATCGTTTTCAACGCCGCGTCGTCGCGGGGAAACGTGACGAAACTCTCGCGCGAACTCGGCGGTCGATCGACCGCCACGAAACGCGGTTTTCCGCCGGAGCGGTTATCGCCTTGCATGTACACCGAGGCGATGAAAGTCTCCGTGAAGTAGGACGACATGAACAGCTCGAAGCCCGGCATGTTGCGTTGCGGCTCGAGCGATATTTCCAAATCGAGCGTGTCGGCGGCTCGCCAACGGTAGACCGCTGTTATCTCAATCGGATGCTCGTCGGCTGATGGCCAACGAACTTCGACGGCCCCGTCTGGAAGTAACTTTGGGATGGTTGCCCAGTCGCGAGCGGCATCGCCATAACGGCGGTTGGTAGAGAAGACGCGATAGAAACTAAAGATGCCCGGCGGGTTGACTAGTTGTGTGCCCGTTTCCACGTCAATCAGTGGGTAAACGCCCTGGTACTTTCCATCCAGTTTCAGCGTGCCCCTCAGTCTTCCCGTATCGAACTCAAACAATCCGTCTCCGGCACGTGTGAACGCCAATTGTGGTGGATCGGCAACCGCCACCCGCAGCATGAGCACGAGTACGAATAGTGAGAGAACAACAGTCCGCTGTGGCATCGTCGCCTCCTGTACTATTATGGGTCAGTCGGCTGCAGTTGTATGAAATGATTGCTGGCAGCCGACAGTATTGCTAAACTGGAGAGAGGTTGTCTAGTATAGTCTCTTTGGCGCAAGTGTAGTTGGCCAGCATCCGTGTTCCTGATGGAAAGGCTGCGACATGTGGGAAAGAACATCAAACGGCTTGATACGAACGCTCTGTGGCGTGGCGAACATGGGGGTGATTGCCGTTGTCCTTGCACCTGCGGTCGCAGCGGGTGAAGGTGCCGCGGTGGATCTGCCCAACCCAAAGGTCGTCTTTACCGGGCGGAAGTACGAGGCGAATCATCTTTTTGAGATCCGTTTCTATCCCGGCGGAAACCTCTTCATGCTGGACTCGCTCGATCCGACGACGCAGGCGAGAAACCTGACTAACCTGAAAGCCGGCGATGTGCAGGACCCTGAGGTCTCTTACGACGGCAACACGATTCTCTTCTCGATGCGGCGCGACGCAAGCGACACCTGGCACTTGTGGCAGATCAATGCCGACGGCGACGGGTTGGAGCAATTGACGTTCGGCCCGCAGGATGATGTAGACCCCGCCTATCTGCCGGACGGTCGCATTATGTTCTGTTCCACCCGGGCAGGTTTCCTGGACGAGTACCACCGCGAGCCGGCCGCTGTGCTGCACGTGATGAATCGGGACGGCACCGAGATCGAACAGATTTCGTTTAACGCCAGCCACGACGTGACGCCGACTATGTTGAGCGACGGTCGCATTTTGTATCCCCGTTGGGAGCACCACGGTCCGTTCAACAGGTTTCCTCTGTTCGCCGTCAATCCTGACGGCACGGGGCTGTTCCAGTACTACGGTGCTCGCGAGAGGCCGAGTTTCTACGAGCCGCAGGAAATGGCCGACGGACGTATGGTAGCCGTCCTTAGCCCTGCGGCGAACCGGTTCCTGGCCGGGCCGTTGGCGATCATCGATGGTGCCAACGTTTCCGCTTCGCATACCGTCATCACGCCCGAAGTGAAGATGGAACGCGTCTATCCAGATAAAACTGCAGCCGGGAATAAGTATCGCTCGCCCTACCCGCTGCCGGACGGTCGCCTGCTTGTCTCGTATGCCGAGGATGGCCAGTGGGACTTTGGCATCTACACGCTGGGGGCCGATGGAAAGAACCGCCAACTTGTTTACAACAATCCAGAGCTGATGGAGTTCAACCCGCAACCGATTCTGCCGCGGAAGAGGCAGCCTGTCATACCCGCGCACATCGATACCAAAAAATCAACTGGCACTTTTTACGGGATCGATGTCTACTTAAACAATCTTACGCAGGTGCCGCGTGGCGAGATCAAGTCGCTGCGGGTGATCGAGGGTCTTCCGCGACCGTCCGATGGTGACACCAAGATAAGTATCAACCGCATTCACGAAGTGAAACGGATTCTGGGTGAAGTGCCGATCCAGGCTGACGGCTCTTTCTATTTTGAGGCGCCCGCAAACAGACCTCTTCATTTGCAGACCATCGGTCAGGACGGCATCATGCTGACGAATCAGCGGACCTGGGTGTGGGTCAGGCCAGGCGAAAATCGCGGCTGCATCGGCTGCCACGAGGCCCGTGAGAGCAAGCCGTCCGCGGAGGCCACTCCCCTGGCGCTTCAGCATCCGCCAACGAGAATCGGGCTCGATCCTGATACAGTCCAGCCGCCGATCACCTTTGTAAAAGACGTGCAGCCGATTCTCAGCCGCAAGTGTGTGGAGTGTCACAGCTACTCAGAGATGGACCTGGACAAGCTTCCCGCCGGTGGTCTGGATCTGGCTCCTGACGAGTCATATGCCTACAACGTGGCGTACGCCAACGTGCGTTACGCCGTGGTTGACGACAGTAGTCCGCGCACCAGCTATCTGGTGTGGAAGATCCTGGGCAGGAAGCTTGCGAGCTACGCCCGGGCACGCGCGCGACGACCCCGGAAAACCCAGTTGACCGGTCACATCATGCCGCCACCAAAATCAGGCATCACCCTGAGCGACGCAGAGAAACAGACGATCATCAAGTGGATCGAGCTGGGTGCCGTTTACCGTGACTACGAAACGCAGGGATACCTTGCCGGTGCTTCCTCGAAAGCAAGTCCCGCGGCGATGGTGTTTGCCCGCCGCTGCGGCAACGCAGGTTGTCACGACGGAAAAAAGGCATCGCCTCTGGATGTCAACCTCAACAGCTACCCCGCGCCGATCATGCGCGAAAGTGTGAACTACTCGCACCCGGAAAACAGCTTGCTTCTGCGCGCCGCCCTCAGTCAACGGGCTGGTGGCCTTCCGCATGCCGGAGGTGACACGTTCCAGGACACCAATGACGCAGACTACCAAACGCTGCTGGCCTACATTCGCGAGGCGGCCAGCAACAGGCAGAAGATAAGAATCGGTGACAACGGAGGCTACTGAGCTCTGCCTTGTGGCAATGGAGTCCATTCGTTATTACCCCATTTTGATCTCGATGTGTCTCTGTTTGTTTTTGGTTAGAATCTGCATTTACGATATCGTTAGGTAATATCCCGATATCAATTCCGAAGATGAAACGGCTGTGTGGTCCGAAGTAGAGTCAATTGCGTTCGTCAACGAGAAGCATGAAAGAAATTGTGCGCTGCTCGGAGCGTCGCCAAAGATGGGGTGATAAGCTTGCGCAGACTGCCGTAGTTGAATCCGGTCGAGTTTCGTGACCCATAAAGCCAGCTAAACCGAGTAACGCTCACCATTGTCGATGACCCTCCCCACGCCATCTGACATGACGGTCGGCATCCCTGCCGCCACAGAGATCGTAATTCGACCAGGCACCAATAAAACGCCGTGTTCGAGAATGCTAAATGATCAACATCAGAAGCCCGTTCCTGGTAACGGTCGCGATCGCAATGTCTTTCACGCCCGATGTGGTGCGAGCTGATGAAGAACGCCTGGATGATATCGAACGACTGGCGGTGGCCGATCCGAAGCCGTTTGTGCTTGTAGAAGCGCGGGGTGAGGGAAACGTCATTAGAGGACAAGGAGTCGTAATCACAGCGCATGGGCACGTGCTTTCCGCCGGACATGTAAGCTGGGATGGGAAGAATGGGCGCTTCACTGATAAGTTCCGGGTCAGCTTCCGGGGCACTGGCAAGGAGTTGCCTGAGGGTGCTGTCCACGCCCATAAAACGGTCTTCAGTGATCGCGAAGACGAAGTCTTCTTTGAGCACTATTACTCCGCAAGCTTGCAGAAACAGAACGGCTCCAGATTTATTGGCCACGGTGATCTGGCGTTATTTCACATCAACGCTAAAGGGGTTTTCCCCAAGATCGACTTCTACTCAAAAAAGAAACCCAAAGTTCGATTGGGAGATGTGTATCACCTCTGTCACTTCAGCTTCCCCCACAAAGCTGCGGAACCAACGTTCCTTATTAATCCAGTAGAGATCGTGGGTGTTGCCCAAACAACGAGCGGGATTCAGTATCTTGCAAAGGGGTACTACCGAGTCGGCTCCAGTGGTGGGGCGCTCCTTAGAGATGGCCGCCTGATAGGGATTCAAAGTGCAGCCTACACTGTTAACGCGAAGGACATTGGTGAGATACCAATGGGTTTGATCTCCTTTCAACTCGTATGGGGTGACCTGGTCGAGAGTCACCGACAGTAAATACCAGGATAAGGGAGAACCATACATGAAGACACATCGCATCTGCAGTTCACTTGCAGCAATTCTGCTGTCGGTTGGCGTGACAGACTCCATCTCTGCTGAAGATCCGAATTCCCTTACAGAGCAGGAGCAGAAGGCCGGCTTCAAGCTCCTGTTTGATGGCGAGGGGCTCGATGGCTGGACGCATGCCGGGAACTGGGTTGCGGAGGCCGGCGTAATCACTCGCACATCCAAAGGTGGGACGCTCGTCTACCATCCCGCCCCGATCCCTGATGATTTCGAGCTGCGATTTCATTGGAAGGTGGCCAGGGGGAGCAACAGCGGAATCTACTATCGGCCTCGTCAGTATGAGTACCAGATCCTGGACAATCGGGTCCATGCGGATGGCAAGAACCCGCGTACGAGTGCCGCTTCATTGTACTTCTGCATGGCACCCAGCCACGACGCGACAAGACCGGTTGGCAACTGGAACACGGGCCGAGTGATTTGCAAGGGTACGGTCGTACAACATTGGCTCAACGGTAAGAAAGTGATCGACCTCGACTATGCCGACACGAAATGGGCCTGGAACGTCGAGTTGCTTAGAAAACGTGGCGGGGACCTGACCGCCCGTGGAGCTCACCTTTCGCTCCAGGATCATGGCGATCCCGTGTGGTATCGTGGGATCAAGTTGCGCGAATTGGGCGAGGATGACAAGCTGGATCGAACTCCGATAACGCCTCAGGAAATCCCGGCCGGCGTGCTGCAGGCGGAGAAGACCAAATTAGAGGGCATTATTGAACGGCGAAATAAGTAGGCGACCAGTGCCCCACCAGAAGAAGCAATAGAAAAAGCCGATCGGTGCTGCAAGGATGGATCTGACTGACGCCTGCCTGTCGAGTGGTCTTGGAACGGCGGGCGTTGCTGGGGAGAGTTGTTCCCAAAAGTTCGATTCTTCGCTCTCCCTAAATACCCAGACGAGTCTTATCTACTTTCCAACCATCAGAGCGACAATTCCGCCGCCGACAATTCGGAATATTCCTGGCCGTCCGTAGTGAGTTGCGATCGGAAAAACACGATCCGATTCACATCCACTTACGTCATTCGCACCGGCGAAGCCACTGCCATAATACAGTGGTTGTACGGGACATGTCACGCCCCTGTAAGTGTTCGGTCAGCCCATGGGCACTGCTACGATTTTGAGCGGACGGCTCTTCGACCCTGCTGTCGACGGAGTTTCCTCGCCGACACGATCTTTCGAGACTCTTCAGGACGGTGCGTCAGGACGGATTCCGGATGACAGGCGGCCCAGTGGTCGGGCAGCAGGTCTTTGAGTTGTGATTCATCCGCCTGCAGTCGCATGAGCAGTTCCCGGACATACGACCCTGGTGCTGGCACGAGTCAGCGCAGGATCCCACCGCCGCAGCCGCTGGCCCGGGCAGGGGAACTTCCGCGTTATGGCATCAAAGTTGCTTAAAATTCACCGGGAACACAATTCTTGCTTGAAGAATCAGATTTGAGCGGTGGTGCCGGTGTCACCTTCCTACCAACCAGCGCTGGCCGCAGTGCCCACACTGCAGCTACCTGCAGCGTTTAAACTGCATGTGGCGCAGAACCTCGAGGATGATCATCATGAGACTGCCATGTGTCGTCTGTTGCTTGTTGCCGTGCTCCTTTTTGACCGTACACGGGTTGGCATTTGCACAGCCGAAAGAGATCCCGCAGGCCCTTGAACCATGGAAGAACTGGGTTCTCTGGGGAGAATCGCATTCGAATTGCCCGACACCTTTCAACGCGGCAGATCAACCCATCTGCTTTTGGCCGTCGCGGTTGACGTTGTCGGCCGATCAAGAGGAAGGCTCGTGGAAGATCCAGGTCCGGACATTCGAGGATACATGGGTGCCGCTGCCGGGGGACGCCCAGTCCTGGCCGTTCAACGTGCGTTCGACTGATGAGCTGCTTCCTGTGGTTCAGCGGGACGGAATTCCCTCCGTTCGCCTGCCGGCCGGCGTCCATAACCTCAGCGGAGAATTCCGTTGGAGTGACATGCCTCAGCGGGTTGCTGTGCCAAAGGCGATCGGCATCCTGACGTTGGTCGTCAATGGTGAGACTGTTCCAATCCCGAACTGGGACGCAGCGGGCGACGTTTGGTTGAAGCGGTCGCGGAGCGAGGAGGCCGAGAGAGACCTGTTGACGACGCAGGTTTATCGCATCATCGAAGACGGTATTCCGCTTTGGCTGCGCACGGAGATCGATTTAACGGTGTCCGGCAAGAGTCGAGAAGAACAACTCGGATGGATCCTGCCGTACGGTTGGCAGTTGTCTTTGATCGACAGCTCCGTCCCCGTAGCGGTGGATGATCAGGGACGCATGAAAGCGCAGGTCCGGGCCGGCAACTGGAAGATCCAGGTGCACGCCTTCCGCAACAGCGATCTGGATGAGCTACGATTCGCCCCCGATGCCGCTCCTGTCGCCGATGTGGAGCTTGTTGGGTTTCGAGCCAGGCCTGACTTACGGGTCGCGGAGATTGAGGGTGTTCAGGCGGTGGATGTGAAGCAAACCAGTTTCCCCGAGAAGTGGCGAGACCTTCCTGTTTTCGAGTGGCAAACCGATTCGACATTTCGCCTGGTTGAGAAGATGCGGGGCATGGGGATGCAGCGGCCGAAGGGTATAACGGTCGCCCGCCACCTCTGGCTGGACGAAGATGGTCGCGGCATCACTTTTCGTGACCGCGTCAGTGGCGAGTTACAGCAGCTCTGGAGACTGGACGTTGCCGAAGGCCAGCAACTCGGAACCGTCCGCGTCGACGGTGAGCCTCAACTCATCACCGCGAATCCGCAAACCGGCACGCAGGGCGTCGAGATTCGCAACCGTAATCTTCAGATGGAGACCATCGGCCGCACCGATCTGGCGAAGACTCTGTCCGCGACCGGTTGGCAGACCGACGTCGAATCGTTGCATCTGTCGTTTTCACTCCCACCCGGATGGCGAGTCTTCTGTTTGTTCGGCGCGGATAATGTCGAAGGAGATTGGCTTACTGCGTGGTCGTTGTTGGATCTGTTTCTTTTGCTGATCTTCTCTCTGGCGGTCTTTCGATTGTGGGGCTTCAAGGCCGGCATTGTGGCGCTGCTGGCTTTCGGCTTGTCCTATCACGAGTCCGGTGCGCCGCGCCTGACGTGGTTCTTTTTACTAATGCCTGTTGCATTGCTCCGCGTCGTGGGCGAGGGGCGCGGAAAAGGATGGCTGAACGCATGGAAGTTCCTTGCGATGACGTTGCTGGTTCTCAGTTTTGTCCCGTTCGTCGCCAGGCAGGTCCAGGGGACGATCTATCCTCAGCTGGAAACGGTTGGCGTTCCGTATCGGGCCAGAAGTATGTTCGAGTGGCTTGGTGGTGCATACGAAAGCGGCACCAGGTTTGCGCACTATGTGCAGGAAGACGCTTCGGTCAGCGAGCCGGCCAGTAGTCGTCTTAGTACCGCGCCGGAGCAAGGCAACCTGCTGTTTGATCCGCGCACGAAGATCCAAACCGGTCCGGCTGAACCTGAGTGGGAGTGGAATCAGGTTCATTGCTACTGGAACGGGCCCGTTTCGAGCGACCAACAAATCACGCCGGTACTCATCTCACGTCCCCTGCAACAGGGGCTGACGGTTGTCAGACTGCTGCTTCTGTTCCTGCTGGCCGCGATTGTCTTTGGTGTGAAAACGATAAGACTCCCGCGCTGGGGACGCCGCGTGGCGTCCGCTGCCCTGCTGGTGCCGATGTTGTTTGCAAACACTGCCTCCGCTCAGATACCGGATCGGGACATGCTGGAAACGCTGCGCGAACGCTTGTTGGAACCGTCCGACGCATATCCGCATGCTGCCGAAATCGCGTCGGTGGCGCTGACACTGAACGAGAACAGGCTCACGATGAGGGCCGAGGTTCACGCCGCGATCGAAGTCGCTGTGCCGCTGCCGGGGCGATTACCGAGTTGGTCTCCTTTGTCCGTTACGGTCGACGATCAACCCGATGCACCTGTGTGCCGCCGGGACGATGGATACTTGTGGGTGACGGTGCCGGCGGGGGTACACGAAATCACGATTGCGGGCTTGCTGGCTGATGCTGCTGAGTGGGAATGGGCTTTTCTGTTGCCGCCACGCCGCGTGTCGATCGATGCACCGGGATGGAACATAACGGGTGTGCGTCCCCATGGCGTACCTGAAAATCAAGTCTTGCTGGCACGCCAGGAACAGACGACCGAGGGTGAAGCGACCTATGATCAAAAGCACTTCCACGCCATCGTCGCTGTGGACCGGTCTTTGGAAGCCGGACTGGTGTGGAAGGTGCATAACACGGTCAGCCGCCAGTCTGAGCCAGGGAAGGCTGTCTCTATCCGAGTTCCGTTGTTGCCGGGCGAACGCGTGTTAACGTCCAACGCTGTTGTCGAAGACGGTACCATCCAAGTGAATCTCGGTGCCAGTCAGAGAAACTTTCGTTGGGAGAGCGAGCTCGAAGCTGTGGACGAGATCCGGTTCGATGCCCTCCAGACAGAACAATGGATCGAGCGTTGGCATCTGATCACTTCGGCGGTGTGGAATGTGAGTTTCGAGGGACTCGCGCCGATCTATGAGTCGAGCGAGGAACGGTTGATTCCTGTCTGGCACCCCTGGCCAGGGGAAGGAGTGACTCTGGCGTTTCGTCGACCGAAAGCGATCAGCGGTGAGACGGTTACAGTGCAGCGGGTCCTTCACGAAACGACATTGCGCGCTCGCCAGCGAGAAACCAGTCTCAGGCTGCAGGTCGAATCCAGCCTCGGGGCCGACTTCCGGATCGGATTCGATTCGCAGGCGGACGTTTCCTCCGTATCTGTAGCGAGTCAATCGGTTCCGGTACGACGGGACGGAGAACAATTGATTGTGCCTCTGCGTCCGGGGAAACAATCAGTTGAAGTGTCCTGGACGTCTCAGGAGGAACTGCTGACCACGGCACGCGTTGGAGCCGTCAACCTTCCTGCCGTGGGTGCAAATGTCACCACAACGATGATGGTTCCGCAGAATCGCTGGATACTCTGGGCCAATGGCCCGCAGCGAGGACCCGCCGTGCGATTCTGGACAATCGTCGCTTCCGCCATTCTCGTAGCTCTTGTCCTGGGAAGCGTCTCACTCTCGCCACTCCGCCGAATCGAATGGGTGCTGCTGGCGTTGGGATTAACTCAAGTTCACATTTCGGCAGCGATGCTGGTCGTTGGTTGGTTGTTTCTGTTGGCGTGGCGAAGCAAACGCGAACCCGGTCAAATGGGTTTCTGGCGATTCAATCTTCTGCAACTGTTACTGGTGTTCCTTACATTCATCGTTATGGGCATTTTTATCGTGGTCGTTGGCGAAGGCTTGCTTGGAAATCCTGACATGTTCATTGTTGGAAACGGTTCCTCGCGAACCTCCTTGAACTGGTTCCAACCACGTATCGGGCTGGACATGCCGGAGCCGCACATCATTTCCATCTCTGTCTGGTACTATCGGCTGCTTATGCTGTTTTGGGCGTTGTGGCTGGCGACAGCCTTACTCCGCTGGTTGCACAACGGATGGAACGCATTCAGTAACGGCGGCTGCTGGAAGCCCCGTGCGCGAAAACAGCCACCAGTCGTGGCGAGGTCGGTTGAGTCGTAGCGTCAGCGCTTGTTTCCGGAATGCTCATCGAGCGGCTTCCGGTGCATTCTCGTAGAGTTGACCATGAAGGTCCGTTTTCATTCGGACGGACAGCGAAGGGGCGTCCCTCTCAACCATTTCAGGGCATCTTGCGACATTCCACCACAGTTCACCTTGAACACGCCCGAGCTGTGAGTTGATGAGCGAATCACTATCAGTTGGGTTCCGTGGGTATTGGCGCGCCGATTTCCTTCTGCCAGGCAAGCAACTCATCCAGCAAACGATCCCGCGTCTCGACTTGTTGCAAGGCGACGTTGTCGCTTTCGCTGATGTCGTTTTTCAGGTTATACAACTCGATAGCATGGTTGGTTGCAATTTTTTCGCGTCCGCCATCGAGACTCCACTCCTCCAGGTACATCAGCAGTTTCCAGTCGCCGCGTCGGATGACGCTCACCGGCTGCTGCCGGTATGCGGGGTAATTCCGCGTTTCGGTGTATTTCGGATTCCCGTCCAAATAGGCCGGAAAATGCCAGAACAGGGCCCTCTCCTCGAGGTCTCCCTTATCCAGCAATGTAGGCACCAGGCTTTCGCCGTCGATTTCGTAACCATCCAGATGCTTCTCGATATCTTCCACGCCCGCCAGTTCCAGCATGGTGGGATACAGGTCGATAGCCATCACTGGCGTGTCGTTGACCGACGGTTCGATTTTATCCGGCCAACGCACCAGGAACGGCACGCGGATCCCGCCTTCGTAGTAGGTGCCCTTCCAGGAACGCAGCGGGCTTTGCGGCGCATGGCCCGGTTCCCCGCCATTGTCGGAGAGGAAGACGACCATCGTGTTCTCGTCTACACCTAGATCGCTCAGCTTTTTGAGCAGCATGCCAATGCTGGTGTCCAGGTCCGCCATCATCGCACCGTATCCGGGTCTGACTGAATTGTGAAACTTACCCGGCTCTTTCGCCTTGTACTTTTTCAGGGTGGCCGATCGGGATTGATCGACCGCGTGCACGGCGTGATGGGCCAGGTAGATCAGGAAGGGCTTGCCATCCGACACGCAGCGCTCGGCAAACTTCATCGCCCGCCGCGTGTAGGCAAACATGTGCTTGGGGTCTTGCCCATCCTTCCTGAACAGGCCCCGTAGCGCGCCGGCCGGATGTTCGTCGACATCGTCAAACCCCTGCATGGCGGGGCTGACGCCGCCCGGTTGCCCGAGCCCTGCTTGTCAAAACCACTGACATGCCACTTTCCGTACATCGCGGTGCGGTAGCCGGCTTTCTTCATCGCCCTGGCAAAGCTGACTTTGTCATTGGCCAACACCTGCCCATCCGGGACGTCCTTGAGTGACAGGCGATCCTGCCTGGGGTTGCCACGGTGGATACTGTGGACGTTGTAGAAATGGGTGCGTGGCGTGTATTGGCCGGAAAGAATGGCGCAGCGCGATGGCGCGCAGTTGGACGCGTTCACGTACGCCTGCGTGAAGTTCATCCCCTCGTTGGCGATCCGATCGATGTTGGGCGTCTCGAGGAAATCGCTGCCGCCGCCTGACCAATCTTTCCATCCCATGTCATCGATGAACAGCAGGACAATATTCGGCTGCTTCGTGCTGTCGACTGTTTGCGCCCCCGCGTTTGCTCCTGGAAAACATGCCAGAAACGCAAGTGAGGTTACGAGGGTCGATTTTGGGATCATTTGTGTTTCGCCAGCATTTCCAATTTGGGCCTCGCCCGGCGACATCGCCGAGCGATTCGTTGTACTGACCATTCACGCTCAACACGCCCATCGGGCGCGTAACCGTGCATTTGGGAAAACTTACGGGCCCGCATGTATCACTCTTCAATTTTCACATGCGGGTAAACTTCGCGCCACCAGCTTTCGTAGTGAGTGGCCATTTCTTTGACAAGTTCCTTGTGCTGTTCGGCGATGTTCTGTTTTTGCAGTGGGTCATTGTGAATGTCAAACAGTTGCCACTCTTCAGAATCCGGGTGTTGTATGTGAAAGAAATCGGCGTAGAGAGATTTTTTGTTTTGGTGGGCCCTTCTGTGAGATTTGCAGGCGTGGCCGGGGCAGACTTCCTGCCCGCAGTCCTTCACCCGGTGTAAGAGATAGCCACATCAAAACCACGGTTTTCAGCCCTATAGCCTCCATCATGACCCAGGTGCCACTTACCAAACATTCCAGTCACATAACCAGCTGACTTCAATACGTCAGCCAGGGTCACTGTTTTCAAACTCATATTGCGCCCCGGCATAATGGTGTGCGTGACACCCGATTTAAATTCATGTTTGCCAGACATCAAAGCACAACGACTGGGGGCGCAACTGGGGCTGACATGAAAATTTGTGAAGCGAGCACTTTCGTTATGTAATTTATTTATGTTGGGCGTCTTGAGACTGGGGTTGCCATGACGCTCCAGATCCCCATAGCCCTGATCATCAACCAGAATAAAAAGGATGTTTGGAGTTTCTTCTATGCCCACTGCTTGAGTCGAGCACACCGTTAGCAGAGCGAACAGGAAGGCCGTTCCAATCAAACGAATAGATTTCGTTCTAATTCTTATCTTATGTTTCATCACGAGAAATCTCTGTAGGGTCGTAATTGCAGGGGAAACGCAGCGATTGGCACTATCATTCCAGCACCGGTGCGGCTATTTGTTCAGTTTCTTCTTCATCTTCGGCTTGGTCTTGCTGTGGTCCTTGTCCATCAGCGCCCGGTCATAGATCTCGCCGGATCGGATGGGCGTATGTGCGGACTCCGCTAATTTCGTCAGTTTCGCCACCATTTCCGGGTGCTTGGCGGCGACATTGGTGGTTTCGCTGATGTCCGTTGAAAGGTCGTAGAGTTCGACGGTCTTCTTCGTGGTCAGATGCCAGCGCCAGTTCCTGTATCGCACAGACTGCCAGTTCGTCGCTTCCCAGTAGAGATAGTCGTGTTGTTGCTGCTGGCCCCTGCCAAGTAATGTAGGTAGCAGTGTGATGCCGTCGGTGTCGGGCGGTTTGGGCAGGCCGGCAAGCTCGGCCACGGTCGGCATGATATCGGGAAAATAACAGAGGTGCTCGGTGGTCGTGCCTGCCTTGATCCTGCCCGGCCAGCGGACCATGAACGGAATGCGCAGGCCGCCCTCGTAGAGTTGTCCCTTGCCGCCGCGGAAGACGCGTTTGCCTGTCCTGGGGTCTACATTCGGTCCGAAGAACCCATTGGGCTTCTGGAAATACGCCTGGCCGCCGTTATCGCCGCACAGGAAGATAATCGTGTTATCATCGATCTTGAGAGTCTTGAGCAGCTTCATGATGTCGCCGAGCTGACGGTCGCACATCTTCAGCATGGCAGCATAAACGCGAGCATCGCGCGTGGTCTGCTGGCCAAAGTCCCAACTGGCATCCTTGTCTTTGAATTCAAGCCAGGCCGGGTCGTCGTCCGGTATTCCCCAGAGCCCGTGCGGCGGCGTCCACGGCAGATAGCAAAAAAACGGCTTGTCGGCGTTGCGCTTGATGAACGATACGGCCTCATCGAAGATCAGGTCCTGGGCATAGTGTTTCCCCTCATAGAAACTGTGGCCGTTGCCAGGCAGGATGACTTCCTCGCTGTTGCGGATCAGATACGGCGGGTAGTAGGTGTGTGCGTGCACCTGGTCGTAGTAGCCGTAGAAGATGTCGAAGCCGTGCTTTTCAGGAACACCCGATGTGCCACGCCCGCCGATCCCCCATTTTCCGAAACCGCCGGTGGCGTAACCGGCCTGCTTGAGCAGCTGTGCGATGGTGACATCGTCAGCGCGGATGGGAGTGGCGCCTCCGTTACTGCGCATTGACGTGTGGCCGAGGTGCTTGCCGGTCATCAAACTGGCACGGGTGGGGCCGCAGACCGGTCCGCCGGCCAGGCATTGGGTGAAGCGCATGCCCTCCGCCATCACCCGGTCAAAAGTCGGCGTGCTGATCTTTTCATGGCCGAGCCCGGACATCTCGTAGTAGCCCCATTCATCGAGCATCAGATAGATAATGTTGGGCTTCTCCGCGGCCTGGCAGTTGAAGACGCTGGCGAAGAAGATCAGCAGTAGATATTGGCGCATGAAGAAAACCCCGATTGAATTGTTTTGATGGAAGATGATTGCCTGCACGCGTGCGGCAATCCAACTGACAGTAATCCTTGATTTCAGCACCAGAACTCACTCTATATGGAACAAACGGTAATTCAAAGGATGTCAGTGGGGGTGAACCTGGGATCCGCCAGATCGCAAAACGCGGCTCGATCTCGCAACTGATATGCGTCGCCCTCATGGCGAATTGCGAATCGGTGATGATTATCAGGTGGCCAGACAGGAACGTGTCGCAACCACGGTTGATTTCATCGCTCAGCAGATACGACGATTCTGCTCTGTCAGCCATGCCTGGCCAAATGGCGGTGCATTCCGACAAGACGTGTGGACCAGATGACACGGATTTCGTGCGTTGAAACACGTATGGAGATTCGGGAACCGTGGTGTCATAGTCGGTGGGTTGATGGATCTTTAAGAATAGGCATGAGCTCCCGGAACATTCAACTTCGGAAAAGTAAGACACAACCGTCTGGGCGCATCCGTCGAACAGGGATCTGACGTCGGCCGGAACCAATCTCAATCTGCGGTTAACGTTCGCCTGAGTCGCCATCGTATTCGTAAACTATGTCCTGGGACGTTGTCAGGGTCCGCTCCCGCCAGTCCCCTGAAACTGACCTGCACTGCCCGCGCGCGGCATGAAGTCACCGTTTTCATTCTCGGGTTCTTTGGTTTTGTCTTGCGGGGCTACCACGGAAGCTGTTCTGTCGCATGAGCGGCGGGGTAGGCGTATTCTTCGGGTATGGCTAGGATAGATCCTTCGATCACATGACTCGCCTTTGCCCCTTTGCCCCTTTGCCCCTTTGCCCCTTTGCCCCTTTGCCCCTTTGCGGAACATTCCGATGAAAAAGCAAGCCTGCGCTGCCACGTTGCTGGTTCTTGCCGCACTGTTGACAACATCATTTGCCCGCCCTGCGGCAAGAAAAACAGCAGCGTTCGCACTGGATTTTCAAAAACTAAAGAACGTCACCCAGGCGAGTCACTGGGAAGTCCTGTCAAATCACACACACGACGATTTGGTTTTGAGAGGGCGCGCTGTCCACAGCCATCGAATCGTAGCGGTCTGTCGAATTGCCCGGAACGGGCAATCTCAGTTGACCAGCGCTATCGAAGAAGAAATTGATCGACAGATGCAGGCAGCAGGTGCGATCAGTAAAGGGGAATGGAGCGCCCATCATGCGAAGTGGACCAATGCGTTCGGGGCAGATGAATCGATCAACATTACAGCACCTCGAATCCAATTTTCTGTCAACGGCCACTTTGGCGTGTTGGATTTATCCGTTTCTGCTCACAACGGTCACGCCGTGATTTCGATCAGCTGCACGCATTAATCTATTCGGCGTCTGGCAGCCACAGCTCGCGGGTGAGAATTGCGTTCTGAATGTATCGTAATTTGCTACAGCGTTTCACGCTGACTTGTGGCCGCGAAGAGCGTTTTTCAATCGCAGTTTCGTTACTCCCACGAGCCAGTATCGTTCACGACAAAAAGTAAATTGCTCTAACCCAACATGAAACCGAATACCGTCTCGCGGGAGGACTGAGGTAAGACCGCCCCGTTACAACCACGAAGAAGGTGTGACTATCGTGACGAAATAGCGGCAGTGCGATAAATCGGTCGTTGAACTAACCCGCTGCGCGGGGGAGGAGGTCAGTCAGGTAGCTGTATTGACGAGCAGGTCGGGGCAACCAGACACGGTTAGAACTTTTTCCTTACCCATTTTACAGTGCCCAGCTCATTTGGTCGGGGCCTCACTCGAAGCCGCGTGAATATCGCTCCTGTTCTCCGGGTGAAAATGTCGGCCAGGGTCACGAAATGATCTGGTTTGCGACTTTCCCGGCCACGTTGGTCAGACGGAAATCTCTTCCGGCATAGCGGTAGGTTAGTTGCTCGTGGTTCAGGCCCAGAAGATACAGGATTGTGGCGTGCCAGTCGTTGATGTGAGTTTTGTCTTCGACGGCTTCGTAGCCGTGTTCGTCGGTTGAGCCGTAGCTGAATCCGCCCTTCACGCCGCCTCCGGCCATCCATGTCGCGTAGCCTTTGGCGTTGTGGTCGCGACCGTTGCCGCCCTGACCGTGGGGTGTTCGTCCGAATTCACCAGCCCAGATTACCAGCGTGTCTTTGAGCATGTCACGGCGTTTCAGGTCCTTGAGGAGTCCGGCAATTGGCAGGTCGGTCTGTCGGCAGCTTTCGGCGAGTTTGTTTCGCAGATCGCCGTGCGTGTCCCAGGCCCCGCTGTGACCTAATTCGATGATGCGGACGCCAGCTTCCGCGAATCGCCGAGCCAGAAGACATTTGCGACCGAACTCGTCGGTGTCCGAATTGCCGATTCCGTAGAGATTCAACGTCTCCTGCGACTCACCGGCCTGCCCCATGACTTCAGGCAGCGAGTCCTGCATGCGGAATGCGAGTTCGAAGGACTCGACAATCCCATCCACTCCCGGTTGCCGTGTTTCGCGTTTCAGTTTCTCTCGATTGAGAGATTGGACGTAGTCAAGTTGTATTCGCTGTAGGGACGGACTCAGCCGTGGGTTTCTGATGTTCACCACTCCCTGCGTGTCATCGGCTCCCCGTTTTCTTCGGCCACCCTTGCGACTGCCTTGAGCGCCCTTCGGCATATCGATGGCCGTACCCTGATAGACGCCGGGGAGAAAACTGCTGGACAGGATTTGCTTGCTGCCTTTGCCGCCTCCCATCGCGACATAGCCAGGCAGGTTTTCAGACTCCGAACCCAGGCCATAGAGTGACCAGACACCAAGTGACGGACGCGGGAACTGAAAGTTTCCCGTGTGCATCTGTAATTGTGCTCGTGCGTGGTCGGGGATGTCCGTTTGCATGCCTCGCAGAAGACATAGATCGTCGGCCAGTGACGCGACGTTCGGAAACAGTTCAGAAATCCACAGACCACTTCGGCCGTGTTGCGAGAACTTCCATGGCGAGGCAAGCAGGCTGGCCCCACGATGATTTCCATACTTTCCCTGCTTGTCGTTGTCTTTGATCAACTGAGGTTTGTAATCGAATGTGTCGACGTGCGATGGTCCACCGGGCATCGTGAGCATAATTACACGTTTTGCACGAGCGGGAAAGTGCGGCGATTTCGGAGCGAGTCCATTTTCTGCACGAGCCTGTCGATCCGCGAGGGCAGAGAAAGCCAGCCATGCAAAACCGTTGGTGGTTGCTTTGAGAGCCTGTCGACGGGAAATTTTGTATTCCATTTTGATCCTCACGATCTGGTCAGTTGAGAAAGCGGAATTCAGCACTGGAAAGCAAGCTCTGACAAAAAGAGCTTAGGAACAGCCGCTCGGCCTGCTCGCGATCTCCCGTTTCCTTTGTCGCCGCAGCCAAAAATCGATTGAAGAACTGGACGGTGGTCCGCATCTCGCCATCCGTTGGTGGTCGACCGTAAGCTCCGAGAAAGGCAGAATTCACTCGCTCCTTCGTATTGTCAAAACGTTTCAACAAGTCAGTGGCAAAGTTATCTGCCTGTTCGAGGACAAATGGATTGTTCATTAGATAGAGAGCCTGACCGGCGACATTCGTGGTGTCACGGTGTCCGGTCACGACGTTTGAGTCTGCACCGTCAAACAGGCGGATCAACTCGTGCATCCCGTCACGGACTGCTGGCAGGTAGACGGATCGAACAGGCGGCAGATCACTCATCAGATTGGGACTGCTCTTTCGTCCGAGTTCAACATCGCCAGCTTCGTTAACTCGCGACCCGGATGGACGAGTCAGATCCAATTGTCCGGTCACCGCGAGTACTGAATCGCGAATCGCTTCCGCGTCGATTCGGCGAGGAGTCGCTCGCCAAAGAAACTCATTGTCGGGATCACGTGCGTAGTTGACAGCATGGAATCGTGAACTCGCCTGATAAGTACGAGTCAGGACAAGGCTGCGAATCAATGACTTTAGGGCCACTCGTCTTCCATGAATCGCACGGCCAAATAGTCGAGCAGCTCGGGATTCGACGGAGTCATTCCCGTGGTTCCAAAGTTGTTGGGCGTTGCGACCAGACCTCGCCCGAACAGTTTGTCCCACACGCGATTCACCAGTACTCGCGCAGTGAGCGGGTTTTGACTGGACGTCAGCCACTCAGCCAGCTCAAGCCGTCCGCTTTGCTCACGGGGTACTCGAAGTGGGCCGTGGTTCAAGACCTGCAGGAATCCGCGTGAGACCTGTTGCGTGGGACTGTCCACTTCGCCGCGTATCAGGATGTTGGCGTCAACCGGGATGTTGCGGTCCTGAATGCCCATCCCGTATTCCTTGATCACACCACGGCCATCGAGTGACTCCAGTTTCGCTTGTAACTCGCTCTGCTCTGTGCGTATTCCTTTCGGGCCTCTTCTCTTCGACTTTTTGCCTTTGCCAGTCTGCGACTCGGTGACTGGCTCGTCACCCTGGTCCAACTTTGCACGCTTGTCGTTTCGGAATTCGCGAAGTTGTGTTTCGATTTCCGCCAGACGTTCTTTGATGTCGGCGATTTCACGTGGCGTGAGCTTCTCGCGGTTCGTGGTCGAAACCGGGAGAGCAATCAGCTCCCCTGCCAGCCGTCCATGCCCTCCACCAAACGTCCCGTAATAGGTCTTTGAACTCAGGAAGATTCCCGCCACGGCGTAGTAGTCCGATGTCGGAATGGGATCAAACTTGTGGTCATGGCATCTTGAGCATGCAACTGTCAGCCCGAGAATCCCCTGAGTCGTCGCATCAATCTGATCGTCGACCAGATTCATCGTGAACTGCCGAGTGCTCTTTTCCCGCAGGTCCTTCGGGCCGAGGGCGAGGAATCCCGTCGCGATGATGCCTTCCTGCCGAGCCACGTTTGTTCGAGCCGGGAGCAGGTCACCGGCGATCTGTTCCTGCACAAAGCGATTGAATGGCTTGTCGTCGTTCAGCGAATCGATGACGTAGTCTCGGAACTTCCATGCGTGCGGATAGGACTGGTTCGATTGCTTGCCGTTGGATTCGGCGTACCGGGCAACATCAAGCCAGTGGCGCCCCCAACGCTCGCCGAAGTGTCGACTGTCGAGAAGTCGATCAACTTCCGTTTCGACTGCTCCCTGTGCATCTCGTTTCCAGGCCGTCTGAAATCGCGATACGTCATCGGGTTTTGGCGGCAGACCGATCAGGTCGAAATACAGTCGTCGCAGTAGTGTGGCGGGTTCAGCCGGTAGCGATGGTTGCATGCCCTCTGCATTGAGCTTCGCGCGAACAAAACGGTCTACGGCAGTCCTTGACCACTCTTCATTCTCAACGGTCGGTGGCGGTGTCTTCTGCGGTCTCTGGTATGACCAGAAGTCTCGCCCCTTCTCGATATCGATCGAGGACTTAACAACAGATGGCAGACCATCGTCACGTGGATCGGGTGCTCCCATCTCGATCCATCGTTTGAAATCTGCGATAACGGTGGCAGGAAGCCTGGCATTCGGCGGCATTCTGGAATTCGGGTCACTGTGCGTGACGGCGAGCCAAATCCGGCTTTCATCGAGTTTCTCCGGCACAACACCCGGCCCGGAGTGTCCCCCCTGTTGCAGCCCGACTGTCGTGTCGAGAGTCAGCCCACCCTCATTCTGCCCTGTCTTTTTCGAGTGACACTCGTAACACGAATCGACCAGAACGGGCCGGATCTTCGTCTCAAAAAACGTCACCTGCTCCCGCGTCAGTTCATCGGCCTGACAGGTTGCGACGGCGACAAGCAAAGTGAGTGCTATTGGAATGCGGATCATGTTTCTTCCGTACCGGTTCGGTTAGTCGTTCCCATTGGACGCTGATTTCGAAGTGCTCTGCTTCGAAGCATCCACGATGACACGTATAAGCTCGCCGCTGCGAGCACCTGCCGTCAGCCTGAGCGTCACTGTCCGTCGGTCTTCACTGAGCGTGATCAAGTCGGCGCCTCCTTCGCCATTGAGTTCCAGTTGCTGTTTCTCACGGACATTCTGTGGCCCCCAACGTGCAAACCGCCGAGCACTGGCCTGCAGCTCTTCGTGCAGAACCATCAGACCAAGCACCGGCGAGTCAAACGTGATGCTCCCCGCGACCGGCTTCGTGATTCGCGGTCCAGCCTTTTTTGGATGAAACAGGAGGATAAAACTCCGAATTCGCTGTCCGACAGCAATCTCTGATGCGGATAGCGATTCCCTCTGCGAATACTCGCCGGGACTCGAAGCGTTTACGCGAAGCGAACTCGTCAACGTCGTCGCATGACCTTCCGGAGCGACGAATATGTCTTTGTCGCTCCGGACAAACCTCATTTGCGGTGGCCACGGCGGTACAAAACGGAACCCATTCGTCGAGCGATCGATACCGGACGAAATGGGCCAGATTTTGGTAAATGGCTTTGGGTCAAAGGCGACAGTCTCAATACGTTGCCCAGCTTCAACGCGAACGGCTTCGCCCTCTTTGAGCAACTGCTTCTCAGTCGAATCAGGCAGAGCAACTTCGACTTCGCCTTCAAACACAGAGACGCGGGATACGCCATCTTCCTGCAGTTCGATTCCAAACGAAGTACCGAGATCGACAACCTCGCCCGTTGGAGTATCGACCGTAAAACCCTCAGCTCCCGGCGGCACCGTCGCAGTTAACAAACCGGAATTCAGTTTCGTTTTTCCGGCAGCAGTTAACTCGTATTCTGCAGGCCCTTGCAGCGTCACCTCAACACCATTGTCAAACACCACACGGACAAAACCTGATCGCAACCGAATTGTCTGATCCGAAAGTCGATCGCCGATACTGATTTCCTCATCGTTCGCCCATTCGGCAGCAACAACATGAGCAACAGTTGCGAATGGTGCATCAGTAGCCGCAATCCCACCCTTGTTTGACAGCTCTTGCTTGTCGTTGTCGGACGTCCAAAAGCTGATTCCAATCGCGAGTAGCAGACAAGCAGCCAATGCGATGACGACTCGGATCGAAACGCGATCATCCCAACGCTGACCGATTGAGACTCGACTGATGTCATTGCGATCTTTATGCTGTGCCGCGATCACTTCGGCGTGCAGCCGATTGTCAAGAAGAATGGCATCGGCGAACTGATCGGCGTTTTCAGGATCAGCTTCAATCCACTTCGACAGCTCAGCCTGTTGCTCATCCGTGAGCACGCCGTCAAGATACCCGCTGATGAGTTCGTCGATGCCGGGAGTCATTCCGTCGCCCCTTCCACGGCAGCCTTCGACTTGATGCAGATGCGAAGTTGGTGCCGCACCCGCTGAAGAGTCTTGGACACCGCATTGGCAGTCATCCCCAGCTTCTCGGCAATCGCTCCGGGTTTGATGTCTTCCTGATGCCGCAGGTCACACATTTCGCGAGAACGACCGTCCAATTGCCGCATGCACTCGGCAAGAAAATCGAGCTTCGCTGAAGACGATGCCCGACTGAATGCTGCCTCAAGACATGCAATCGCAGTGTCGCCAAAAACGTGCCGGTCCCGCTTCCGACGACGCAGGTAGAGTCCCACCTGATTTCGAGCGATGCCGATCGCCCAGGCATTGAATGGTAGATTCGAGTCGTACGAATCGATGGACCTGAATACAGCCAGAGCCGTTTCCTGCAGCACATCCTCCCGGTCGCGAAAGTCGCGGACGACGGCCGCAACAAAAGCGGCAACGATCGGCTGAGCCGACGTCCACAGCAGCGTCGCTTTGCGAGTTGATTCGTCCACAAGATGCTCCGAGTAAGTGCGTTCTATTATCTACTTATCCGCAACAGCCATTTCATGACAAGAAATCAAGAACGCGATGACAGGCGACGGGATTTGAACTCAGTAACATATTGCTTGAACGAGGTTTACGGAATCCTGGGCGAGACGAGTAACATTTGGGCACGAGTTGATTGAACCTCCACGAAATTGGCTCTAACGCGTGGTGTCGTAAGCAAAAACGGCTCATCACCAACAACGATGACGAGCCGCTTCTCTGAAGATGTCGGAGCGACAAGACACGGTTAGAACTTTTTCGGCGAAGGGGTGGTCGAGCTGCAAACATCGCAACATGTTGTGTGCGGGCATGTTGCGGCGGTAATTGCGTAATCCGTCTGCAGGACCCACGAGCCCCGTTGTTCGTGGGATTTCGCGGTGCGGTCGGAACACCGATGCGGCAGACGACGTCTTAGCCGCACGGCGATGAGACGGCCACTCTTGTCGCAACTCGGGCAGGCCACGAATGTCGTCGAGATTGATGGGCGGCATCCCCCAGTAGTAATTGTCATGGCCGGTGTAGACGTCTCCCCTTGAATCACGACTTTGTCCCGGTTGAGGAGAATGGTGCCCTGCACCTTGTATACACCTGCCGGCACATAGACCAGACCGCTGCCCAACTTCCCGACCGCATCGATTGCTCTTCGAAAGGCCAGAGCCGAATCCTCTTCACCGCATGGATCGGCATGATAGGGCGGAAGGGTCAGGACCGCATGGAAACAGGCAGGCGAACAGGAGAAGACGCATCGCGGTTCTGAGACGTGTCCAGCGAAAAATGTTGCTCATCTTCTGTTCCGTCGCTTTATGATGGGTTCGATCTTCAGCGACCTCGTTGGTTTCTATAGTCTTCTTCTTTGGCATGTGTCGCCATTTGCTCTTCTCCAGTTTTTCAGGCTCAATTGCGTTCGGGTCGTAGTTCGGGTTTGGAGCCGGAATCAGAGTCGACATCTCCTCGAAATGCTGGGTGAGTTTTCTGCTCAGCGCATGGGCACGATCAGAACACTCTTATAGGCATCGATCATCACATCGGTCGGCAGCGGAACTAGCGAGGCTTTTCCAGTGACGGGGTCGTACATCTTCACCGACCCGCCATTGACATCATCAAGATGGGCGTTTATGGACGATCCGGAGGGGTTCACCAGGAAATAGATACTGCGGCCCTGGCGCCGGAAACGTGTGGTGAGCAGCGAATCCTGCGACGTAACATTGAGTGTGGATTTCGCGTCATACGGATTGGGGATCAGGCCGGGCACCTGCGCGGCGGACACCGTCTCAACCCCGGCGACCGCACGGACCACCTGGGCATCTTCCGACGGATAATCTCCCGCCATCGGCTTGCCGCCCACCCACAGCACGGTTCCGCCCCCCGCTTCGAACTGCTGGATTTTGGCCAACACCTTGGAGGAAATCACTTCCACATCCGGCATGACCAGATAGCGATAGGAACCGGAACCGATCTTCAACTCGCCACCTTCGATGGCCGCATCCCGCACCCATTCGGGATGCACGATGTTATAATCCACGTCGGCGTCCAGCATGGTCGTTTGCAGGTTGTCCCAGGCGACCTGCCTCCGCGTGTTCCATTTGCCAAAATGCCGGGCCGTGATCGGCTTGTATTCCATCTGGAACATTTCAATAGGATAGTAGAGCGCTACGGGAGTTGCGATTCGCGCGCCGGTCAACATGACCGAGATGCGACCGGTATACTCATTCAACTGCTTGAAGATCCCTGCGGCCTTCGAACGATACTTTTCCGTGTTTATGTAGGTTGCGAACAGGTTCACCCCGCACCGGAAAGCCCCATTCACGGCAATGTGCAGAGCCTGCTCCGACGGAACCTTCCGGTTTCTGCCGTACCCGCCGATGACCGGATCGAGCAGGGCGATGACCCGGCTGTCATGCTCATTCCAGACCCCCGCCGAACTAAATAGTTTGGGGAAATGAAAATTATGACTCGCCATTTGTCCCGGCTCGGGCATGGGGAGATCCATCGCGGGAACCTGCAATTCGGAAACGACTTTGAGCATATCGCCGAAATTCGCCACATGCATGCGGAGGTATTCTTCAAGCAGCGGATGACCACTGGCTACCAGGCCGCGCTTTTCGCACCACTCGGCGAGCTGGCCGGTGAAACTGATCCGCAACATCTGGCCCACGGTTTGATGGAAATGCATCCGAACCCGTTTGGCATGAAGATCATCGCCTTCATACAGGGCGCCCATGGCCGGCTCCAGGTCGTAGCCGTGCATCGTCTGGAATTGATTGAATAATTCGGCGTTCCAAGGAAGGGTGGCATAAGCGTCTGTACGCCAGTTCAACTGCTGAAGACTCGGTTCATTGAAATAGAATCCTTCGAGTTGAGATGCCGGATCGGTGATTCGTGCAATGATGGGTTCATGCATCAGGCTAATCCAGCTTGCCACGGCGTTGGGGTTGAGCAGATCGGGATAACGTCCGGTGGTACGAAATTGGGCCGCCTTGTCGGCGCTCTGCGTGTTTGTGTCCCTGATTTTCAAAATAAACGCGCACAACTGCCAATCGCCCGTCAGGCCGGTCGTGTTCACACCGGTGTCCTGAACGGACTGAACCTGTTGTCCCTGACTGAAATCTGGAACTCCGTTCGCCACCGGATACAGCACTGCGGAGACCATCTTTTCGCAATCAGGTGGAGTGGAGATGGAAACAGGTGTCTGTCCGCTTCCTGTCGTGGTTAGCATGGCCACGCCCCTCACCTCATATTCCGGATTGTTCTGCACCACTTTGCCGCCGGCGCTGCCGCTGGGGTAGCCGACGTCATCGGCGCCCCAAACCGTGCGTCCCTGGGCGGTGGCGGCATCGACCAAAGGGCCAATCGTAATTGGTCCGGTCGGGCCGGCCTTGTAAAGATTGTTATAGAAAAAGGGCTGGTATCCTCCGAATCCGTATTGCGGATACTGCACAAGTGTCTTGTTGTTGAGTTGATACTTAACGATCCGGTATTCATTGGGAGGATCGCTGAAAAGCAGATCCAAGTTCTCTTCCGAAGATGTTGTCCCCGCTGAAACAGGCCTTTTTTTCGCGGTAGCAGTTTGATCATCGGTGGCGCTCTGTACGGCACTCTGGCGTTTTGATTGGCCTAAAGGTTGCGGGGCTGCGATGCGGCTTTCTCGTATCTTGGCGATTGCGGCCTTGTATTTTTTCATCTGCTCTTCGTCCAGAATCTTGGCGAGACCTGCCTGATATTTCTTCTGGACAGCCTTCATTTTTTCGCGATCGCGAGATTCACTGGCTTTCTTCATCTCGGCCTGCATCGATCTTTGGAATTTCTGGACCTGCGTCTGCTGTTCCTTGCTGAGTCCTATTTCGGCGAACGGGTTTTGGCGTTGGCGTGGACTTTTCGGTCTTTCCTTCTGATTTCTTTTCTGATTCGCGGCGGGGCGCGGCTTCGCGCGGACCTCGGCACTCTCTAAGTAAGGAGGAACATAAGGCTGCACAAATTTCCGGCTATTCACCCACTCCTTTTCCCACTGGGCGGCCAATTCCGGATCGTCGTAGTCCGGAGCCGGCATGGTTTCCAGTATCCGCTCCAGATTCTTCCGCACGGCGACAACCCGTTCATCCGCCGACTCCGTCACATCCTTGTACGCCCCTTGTACCCATTCATTGCGATGGTCTGAGCAATCATAAAACCGGCCACGCCCATCGATCAACCATTGTTTGGTTCGCAGCCAGCGGCAGCCATACCATTGGGTGAAGATCCATTCGCGTCCCTGGAAGGGCTTGCCCTGGATGAGGGGTGCAAAGCTGCGCCCGTCGAAGATGTCGCCTTTCGGCAGGCTTCCACCGGCAAGTTCCACGCAAGTCGGGACGACATCGGTAAGATCAACCAGTTCATCGCAAGCCCCCATCGGTTTCAGGTAACCGGGCGCATAGACCACAAAGGGAACCCGCGGGCCCTTTTCGGAATCGGGATTGGACTTGCCATACGTGCCCGAACCGTTATCTCCGGCATACATAATGATCGTGTTTTCAAGCTGTCCGGTCGCCTTCAGATGCTCAACGAACCCGCCGATCTTGTAGTCGATGTAACGAATGCATGCCTCGAAGTCGTTCTGAACCAGGCGGCCTGTCTTTTGCCAATTGCTATCGAGTTCGGGAACAATGGGTGCGCCCCATTTGCTGGGGTTATCTGGATTGCGCACCCAATGCGGTAGATTCAGCGGCATGTAGACAAACCAGGGCTCCTCCGCCTTCTCCGCGGTAAAGCGGTGGAGGTAGTCAAAGAGCGAATCGGTGCTGTGTACATCGCGATGCACCACCCGGCGTCCGTCGACATTGTTGTCCGAATGCTTCATGTCGAAGATCTGGCCTTGGTTCACCAGGCACCATCGCTGGAAGCCGTAGCTCTGCACCGTACCGGTCTGAATCTTGCCGATCATCGCGGTGCGGTAGCCGCTGGCGGTCATCAGCGAACCCAGCGTGTTCGGAAACCGTTCACCAACCGGCTTGATAAGATTATTGGCGCCCCGTGGGTTGATCTGGTTTTCAAAGACTTTGGTGCGAAAAGGGTACTTTCCGGTCAGCAGCATAGCCCGAGTCGGCACGCACTTCGGCGTGGCCCACGCCGTCTTGAAATACAACCCTTCTTTCGCCATTTTTTCCAGTACCGGCGACGCCGTCTTGCCGCCATAGAATGCATATTCCTTCGGAGAAATATCATCTGTCAGAATAAAGATGATATTGGGGCGTTTGGTTCCGTCCGCCCATGCGTTTGAACCGAATGCGGCCATCAAAAAGACCATCACGATCAGTGCGGAAATGAATCGGATTAACTTCATTGTGTTTTCACCTTGCCATATTGGCTATGGTGTCTCAGGCAGGAATACTCCTTTGGGTCAAAGCCTTGTGGATGCGAAATCTCGTAGAGTACGCGACGTTCCGGTTTCATCGCGGCAACGTGCTCTTTGGCTTCTTCGGGCGAGACGGCTTTCAGGTTTCCATCGTCAAGCTGGACGATGACTCCTCCGTTGTGCAACAACGCCGTTCGGCGTTTGCGCTCCTCGGGATCCGGATGGCATACATGCATGCAGTTTCCGCATGTCAGTGTCACATCACGTTGTGTCTTGCTGTAAGTGATGGGACTCTGCATTCCTCCACCCGGCAATTCCGGGCGCTGACTCCAAGCCTCAAACGCTTCCTTTCTGATCGGCGCTAGGTTTTCATCGTCGTTCGGGATGGGAAAACGAGCGGGTGACCACGTGGACCAGCCGCCCGACGGATGCAAGCCCGTGTGTCCGCTGCACACATAGCTGCAACGGCCATACGAACGATAGTTCGTATAGGTGAAATCGACGCCACCGATGGTGACCGTGACCTTGTCCGTCTTCCCGTTTCGAAAGAAGCCAGACGGGCAGGACGCGTTGCAGGCCTGGCAATCGTCGCAGTAATTGTCCTCCGGCGAAAGCGGATCGGTTGGGATCAACTCGGCAGCCGTCACCACGGACACCAATATCACGTTGGGACCATGGTCGGGAGTCAGTACATTGCCTGAGAAACCGAACCAGCCCACGCCACCGCGAACCGCAAGGTACTTGTGTGATATCGGGGGTGTCCGATGATCCAGATCTCCCGGCTTGTCGTTGCGGAAGACCAGGTTCTGCATCACGGCAATGGTGTCGTGACCAAACTGTCGTAGGAAACTTGCCAATTGTGCGGCGATGCCATCCGCGATGACGCTTGTCCTTGTGTAATCCTTTTGATGTCCCGCACGATCGATCTTGCCCAGATAATCGCGTGTCTTATCTTCATCCAAAGGCACGGCGAAGGTCACCGCAGATCGGGCGCCTTCAAGCACATAGGTAAGATCAGTCGAAGGAGGCCCACCAGCCAACGTTTCCACGGTCGTGATACCAACGATCGACGCCCCGTAGTTCACGGGGAACTCCTCTACCTTGGACGTGAGGTCTTCCTTGCTCAACGGTTTCGCCGGAGGGGGCATCGATGTCGCGGTTTTCATTGCAACCTCTAAAACAAACAGGGTGGTCGGTATGTTTCTAATTCGGCCAGTTTGACCTGGGCCTCTGGCCGGGGCAGGTACGAGCACAATTCTGGTCGGGACGAAGCCCCAACCTGCCGGATTCAATGGGCCGGCTGTGTGAATCCTTACTGCGGATTCGCAGAGCAGACATCACCGCACTCGCCGGCTTTCTCCTCTTCAAGCATCCCGAATGCGACTCGGGCAGTGGCTGCCGTTACGCCGCTGTTAACGGCCGAAGTCACCGCGATCAGGGCGTTGAGTTCGTGGTCGGTGAACCCGATGCTGCGGGCTTTTTTAACACGGTTTCGAGTGCAGACCTGGCAACCGCGAGTCATCGTCACAGCCAGACCGATCAGGTGTTTCTCTCGTTCACTCAGCAGCTCCGTACTGTGTGTTTGCTTGATGTGATCAACGATCAATGTGTCGTCGAAAGCCATATCAGGTTCCTTTTAAGAACTGGGTCACGTTATGAACTTCATTTTTACGCTACCAAACGGCGGTGCGTCGACTACGTGTTACTTCATCTGTGTGATGATCACCCGTCGTCTCCGGTTGTTCCGTTGCCATACATTTCGTGCTTTGGATTCCCACCACTGATGATGTAAGCGACGAGATCGAGGATCTCCTCTTTCTTCATACGGTTCAGCAGGCCAACCGGCATGGGGGACAACTTCGATACCATCAGCTCTTCGATCTCTTTGCGGTCGATTCTGACTTGCTGGCTCGGATCGGTGAGATCGGTGTTGATTGTGATTGCATCCCCGTGCAGGTTGACGACCACTCCCGTGCAACTCACGCCATCCTGCGTCAGGACTTGGACCGCGGAATACTGATCGTTGATTACCTTGCTTGGGTTGATGACTTGATCCAACAAGTCGGGGGCAGAGTAACGGCGTCCGGCGGATGTCAGATCCGGTCCCGTTATCCCGCCCTGATTGTCGAAGCGATGGCATGCGTAGCATCCGGCTGCCGCGAACATTTGCCGCCCCACGCGGAAGTCACGACGGGTCAGGCCGTGCCTGGCGGCTGCGGACAGTTCGTCGAGCGTCCACTCGGTTGACGGGCGTCCCTCGAAGATGCGTCCCAGATTCTCCAG
The DNA here is from genome assembly GCA_024230215.1 of Fuerstiella sp. Lineage (GTDB taxonomy): Bacteria > Planctomycetota > Planctomycetia > Planctomycetales > Planctomycetaceae > Fuerstiella. Next base: position 57,811 of record JAAERP010000372.1, read on the forward strand.
AGCTGACCGACGCTGCGGCTTCCTTTCCAGTACTTCGGCCAGCATCTTCGTTTCAGCTTCACCCAATGAATCCACGGCGTCGTCACGGATGAACTCAATAAACCGCGCGAAGCTGTCTCCGCCACGATAGTTTGCTGCCGTGAGAAACCACTCGAGGTAAGCCGTACGCAGCTGCGGCGTCCAGCCGGCTTTCAGCATTCGAATCGATCGAGCGTACTGCGTCTGCTCTTCCTGAGTTGGAGCGGACTGGATCAGCGCGATCGCTTTGGCTGCGACGGTGGGGGACTCGAGAAATGCCAGCGTCTCGCAAAGCAGCCAGTTGGACTCGGGAGATTCTGAAGGCAGTAACGGGTCAAGCTGCTGAATCAGTCGCTGGGTCGTGGCCTTGTCAGGTCGGCCAAGCCGGTTCAGGGTGATCTGCAGTGTTCGCACCAGCGTGAGCAGTTGCCTCTGCTTCAGCTTGCTGGCATCCACGGAAACAAGAGCACCCAGCAACTTTGACCGCATTTTCGCATCGACAGGTGGAGTCTTGTTGTTGCGGTGCTGGGGGCAAACGCCGGTGACGCGCGTGAGTGCCAGGAGCGCTGCCAGCTTCTTTCCCGAATTGGTCTCCGAGATCGCCCGATCCGCCCAGGTCGCTGTTGGCTGGTGCTCGATTGTCGTGCGCGCAGCCCACCGAATGAAACGGTCGTCGTGGTCGAGGTAAGGCCATGCCGCGAGAACGGCTTTTGGATCATTCCGCCCATGAAAGGCTTCAAGCGAATGCCGCAGTTGCCGGTCTTTGCTGACGTGAGTCGCGGAATCAACCGGGGTGGTCGACTCGCCGCCAACATAGGTCACCTGGTACAAACCAGACTGCACACGCCGACCGCCAATGGTGAAGTACATCGCGCCGTCCTGTGGATGGATGATGGCATCGGAGATTGGCAGTGGTGCGCCGGTAACGAATTCTTCCCTGGTTGCGGTGTACGTTGAGCCGTTTGGCTCCAGGTGGACGGCGTACAGCTTACCCCAGCTCCAGTCGAGCGCGTACAAAGCGTTCTGGTATTTCGCCGGAAACCTGGCTCCGTAGCCAAACGTCATCCCCGTTGGCGACCCCGGACCGACGTCGAGCACTGCCGGCAGGTTGTCGGCATAAAAGGGCGGCCGCTTTCCGGTACCGTTGCGCCAGCCGAAGTCTGCTCCACTGGAAACGTGACAGATCCGAGTCGGACGATACCACGGCGTGTTGAAGTCGCGCTCCATGTCGGCGTCGTACGTAAACAGCTCACCGTCGCGATTGACCGCGGCATCGAAGACGTTGCGAAATCCGGACGCAAAGGCTTCGCACGTTTTTCCGTCCGGACTGACGCGATAGATGATCCCACCCGGTGCCAAAACGCCCGCGTTGTGTCCCAAACCGTCCGGCATGCTAGGCAGCAGATGATCCTCTCCCCAGACCTGTCGCACTGGCGAGCTGTCAGCGATCTGGGCTGGCGTCGTGTTATTTCCGGTCACCAGATAGAGCGATTGTCCATCCGGAGTCGGCACGACCGCATGCACGCCGTGATCGCCACGCGCTTTGATCTCCCGCAGCAACTCCACCTTGTCCAGATGGTCGTCGCCGTCACTGTCGGAGACACGGTAGAGGCCGGATGGAATCTTCTGCTCGTAGTCGTTCACTCCGACGTACAATGCACCGAATGCCCAGACCATTCCGTTTACGCCTCGTATCTTCGCCGGGACGCTTTCGATATCCTGCCCGTGGAGGGGAGTACCAGACGGCGGAGGAGTCATCCGGTACAAACCACCGAACTGATCGCTGACGAGAATCCGTCCCTTGTCGTCGGTGCAAAGATTGACCCACGATCCCTGGTCTTGACCCGGCACGGAATACAGCAGCTCGACCTGAAACCCTTCTGCCGCCTTGATACGATCGACCGGGGTCGCCTTGTTCTCACCAATCGCGGGCCCAACCGCTGTCTGACGCGGGGCTCGCGACCGCGTCGCACCGACATTTTGCTTAGCCCGGACGCTGTCCTTTCTGGTGCCAATCTCGCCACGCTTGGCGGTGAATTCTTGAGTGCCATTGGGCGTCACGCGTTTGAATTCAATCGCGCCATCTTTGAGTACGCCGTTGTACTCAAGTTCGAATCCCTGGCCTGGCATGGTTTGTTTGAAGGTGATATTTTCGCCTTCGACGTTGCCGCTGTGTAGTGGAGCCGTGGAACCGTTGGGCATACCGACGACACCGGTTAAAGTTTCGTTGTCGACTTTGAAAGTGAAGGTCCATTTCTTAACGCCATTGGGGGAATTGAACTCGGACACCCAAACGCCGTCAAAGGAAACCATTGCCCGCGTGGCGGTGAATGGCCTGTCGCGCTTCGGTTGGGCCAAGTCGTCGTGCCATCGGCCTGACGTTTCAACTGCTCGTGCCAGTACAGGCCGTAATTGTGAGCGTCCGCCCAGATGAAATCTTTTCTGCCATCTTTGTTGAGATCCACGACCAGCATCGGGCAACTGGCATGAGGAAGGTCAAAATCGTGGTGATACCTCCAACGGCGAGAGAATGGTTCGTCCTTAGGCTGCTCAAACCAACCGCTCAGGAAAACGATGTCCTGCTTACCGTCTCCGTTGATGTTGCCGAAGCCCATGCCGTGCCCGTTGCCTGCGTCGGAGACGAAATGTTGTGTCGCGGTAACCTCGCCGCTGTCGCCGCGATGGAGTCGAACGATCTGCGTGGGGTCCTTCGCGTTCCAGGAGTTCTCAATAAACTCTGGAGTGCCATCCCCGTCGATGTCGTGAAGAAACGTGGCTTCGTTATGGGCCGTGCCGGTGTCAATCAGCTTATGAGCAGTCCAGGCTTCCACGTCATATTTCCCGGCTCCTGGATTCTCATACCAATAAACGATGGATGTCTTGAACTTTCCAGCAAGCACGTCGAGATCGCCGTCGCCGTCCATGTCGTAGAGGTGTTCGGAGTTGTTCTCTAAGAAGTCGGTATCGAAAGCTTCGAGTTTGCGTACCATGCGTTGCTTGAATTCGGGTGCCTGATACCAGTACTCACCAGCTGAAATATCGAGCATGCCATCGCCGTCGATGTCACCCACGGCGATGCCTTCGTTGTTGTCCTTGTGAAGCTGCTGAACGCGCCACTTGTGGGGTGGTCCGCCTTTGGCTTTGCCTCTCTGTTGAGCAGATACGCCAACTGCGATGGATGAGATGAGAACGACGGAAATGAGGGATTTGAGTTTCATATTTAAGGTCTCGTGGGTCTGTTGAATTGTCTGTCGGCGGCGTCATCCCGCCGGCAGGGTGTATTCTCTCGGTAGTATTTCGCTTTATCTCTGGCTGGCTATCTTCTCGCATAGTTCGTTCAAGCTTTCGACGGTAACGCTGGGTTCTATTCCCCACGGATCAAAGACCGCTCTGTCGGACCGCTTAACCCATGCCGAC
>JAAERP010000373.1 GCA_024230215.1 Fuerstiella sp.
GGGGTCAGGTACCAAAAACCGGAACGGCCCGAAGGGTGCTTTGCATTTTTGGTACCTGACCCCCTTTTCCGGCTCGGCCAGTCCGTTGAGGCTCGACAGAACACTGGTAAAGCCAGATGCACACAACCACTCATCTCCCAGCAAAGACACCGGAATAATGACGGATACTTCGAGTCGACCAAACAGCCAGGAACAGTTCGAGCGCGCGTGCAGGTCTATTCCAGGGGGAGTCAACAGTCCAGCTCGCGCCTTTGGCGCTGTGGGAGGTGTTCCGCCGTTTATTCAGCGTGGTGACGGTCCGTTTCTGTTTGACATTGATGGCAACCAGTTCATCGATTTTGTTGGATCGTGGGGGCCACACATTCTGGGTCATCGGCATCCGGCCGTCATCGAAGCCATTCAGAAATCGCTGGATACAGGGACCAGCTTTGGCGCTCCTACCGTTGCGGAATCTGAGCTGGCCGAACTGGTTGTTGAGCTGGTGCCCAGTGTCGAAAAAGTTCGGATGGTGAGTTCCGGGACGGAAGCGACGATGTCAGCCATTCGTCTGGCACGAGGTTTCACCGGGCGCAGCGTGGTGGTCAAATTCGCGGGGTGTTATCACGGACATGTCGACAGTCTTCTGGTGCAGGCCGGCAGTGGTGCGTTGACGCTTGGCACACCGTCCAGTCCCGGTGTTCCCGCAGGCTGCACGGCCGACACTCTCGTGCTGCCCTACAACGATGTGGCAATGCTGCAACAGGCCTTTGAGCAGAAGGGCGATTCACTGGCGGCCGTGATTCTGGAACCCGTTTGCGGAAATATGGGATGCGTCATTCCGTCTGTCGAATTTCTTCGGGCATTGCGACAACTCTGCACTGACCACGGCGCTGTCCTGATATTTGATGAGGTCATGACCGGATTCCGGGTCGATCTCGGCTCCGCACAGACTCGGCTTGGTGTTACGCCAGATCTGACAACACTCGGTAAGATCATTGGCGGTGGCATGCCCGTGGGAGCATACGGCGGACGTGCCGAGATTATGGATGCTGTTTCACCGGTCGGTGGGGTCTATCAGGCTGGCACTCTGTCTGGGAATCCCCTTGCCATGGCGAGCGGTCTGGCCACGCTGGAACAACTTCGGCAGGCAAATCCGTATGATCATCTGGAGCAACTTGCGGCACAACTTCAGCAGGGATTTCTGAAAGCCGCCGGGGACGCCGGCGTGCCGGTGCAGGTCAATCGTGTGGGCAGCATGCTGACGCTGTTTTTCAACGAACACCCTGTGACTGACCTTCAGACAGCGACAGCTTCTGATACGGAGCGTTTTGCCCGGTGGTTTCACGCCATGCTCGATCGTGGTATTTACCTGCCGTGCAGTCAGTTTGAAGCTCTGTTTGTTTCGGCGGCACACACTCCGGAATTGATCGACCAGACCATTGTTGCTGCGTCTGCCGTGATGCCGCTGCTTTCTGATCCAGCCTGACACGTCCCGCAGAGGGATTGCTGGTGTCCGTCATTACACGCAGGCGACGAGAAGGACATGATCGCCGACAACAGGCTGCACCGTTGGCCGGAGCCTCGATGGCCTGCCCTGCCGGAGCTGCTGTCTCCGCAACGTTCTGATGGCTCTGCTGCCAACTGTATATGTTCAGCCTGCCGGCGATGATGTTCTTTGATTTCCGGAAAAAAAAAGAGCCGCGATTGCTGATGGCAATGCGGCTCTATTCGTTTTATTGCTGCGGCGTCCCCGGAGGAACGAAGCTCTTCTTCACCTATGGACTGGCGGGAATTGCCGCTTTGAGTTTGTCAATTTCGTTCTGGTTGTCCAGGGCTACAGCAAGTGCCCCGCCGCCCAAACCAAGCGTACCCAGAGTAATCACATCCAACAGCCCAAAGCCTGTGGGACCGCAGTCAACGTTGCCGCCTTCATAGCAGATTGGGTTCCCGTTCTGATCGTAGTCCTGTCCGCGGACAACGGTCTGTTTATTGGTGATTACCAAACCGGGCTTTGCTCCCTTTGGTGCTGTTCCCCTGGCCCAGAGTCGAACCGGGCTTCGCGAGGCACCGGAGACAACTTCATGAGCACCTCCGCGAACACCGGATATGGCGAAACGCCCATCCGCGTTACTTCTTGTCGCCGCGACGGGAGCACCCTGATATCGCAGCTGAACGACCGCATCTGCAACAGGGCGGCCCTGAGAGGCAGCGATCTGTCCATACAGAGTGCCATCGGCCGACAATTCTATGTCCTTGATGACCCCCTTCGCACCAGCCATTGCCGGACCGGACAGGATCACTCCAAAGCACACCGCTATACATGCGACTCTGGTGAACAGTGTGTGCGTTCGCATCGTCGTTTCTCCTTTGCATATCAGAAACAGCAGCAATCGAAAACAGCCCGCTGAAATACGGATTTGTTCCCTGCAATGTGTTTCGGCACGACTGACAGGATCACTGCAACCATAACATGACAATTTTCAGGATTTTCCGGAATAACCCGCAATACTTACGTAGTTTCCCCAGTCAGGTCTCTGGCGTCGAGGTCAGGCGAACTATCAATGCCGTTGCCCAGGAATCAGTCGGGCTGCGAGTTTCCGGACACGAGTCGCCGTCTAACACTCAGCAATCTCCATGTCACTCTCTGGCACATCGACGCGCGGCAGAACGCAGGCACGCCAGAAGGGCACGGTGTCGCTTTTACCGCGCAGAAGTTTACCAGCGAGGATCCTGAATTGAGCGACCGCATGGAAACCGGGGGCGTCCAGGCCGTAGCGCAGGCAGGTCGCCTGCACTACGACAAACTACCGGTTTGGGAACATAATCCTCGATTGCATCTCATCCGAGTGGATTCTGTTGTGGCCTGGCATGGTGGTTCCTTAATCGTCATGATTAGACCGGAACGATCAAGTTATTCCCGGGCCGCAGGATCTTATGAAGTCTGAACGTCTCACCATTCCGGTCCTCGTGGCCTGCTGCCTGGGGGCTGTATCAATCGGCCGAGCCGGTGAACGGGCATTGGTTTTTGAAACGGATATCAAGCCGGTATTTTCCCGCAAGTGCGGCAAGTGTCACAGTGACAAGGTGCAGAAGGGCGGGCTTAATCTGTCTACGATGGTTGGAATTCGTCGCGGCGGTGAGTCGGGCGATGGAGCTGTGGCGGATTCTGTTGACGACAGTCCGTTGTGGATGACGATCGATGGCGGAGACATGCCTCCGGAAGGGCAGCCGCGGTTGACCGACAAAGAACGTGCATTGGTTCGCGAATGGATTGCTGACGGCGCCAGGTCAGAGAAACCATCGGCTCCGATCGAAAAGGTAATGACGCAGCACGACGTGTTGCCGATCGTGCTGCTGCGGTGCACGACCTGTCACGGCGCACGAATAAGGCAGGGCGGCGTGGACCTGCGGACTCCGGCCGCGATGCGGAAGGGCGGCACGAACGGCCCCGCCATCGTGCCGGGTGATCCGGATAGCAGTCTGATGATTCAGCGTATCGAAAGTGGAGCCTGCCCGCCTCGGGAGCTGCTGTTGAAGTTCTTTGTGAAACGTCCGCCGACTGGCGAGGTCGAAGTCATCCGAGAGTGGATCGCCGCGGGCGCGCCGGAAAGTGATGTGCAGCCCGACGTTGCCACCACAGATCCTGATCCGCTGGTGACGGACGAAGAACGCCGGCACTGGGCGTTTCTGCCGCCTGCTACATCGTCGCACGCGGAATCGATCGATCATTTTGTTCTGACCAGGCTGCAGGAAGGCGGTCTGACCTTTTCGCCCCCAGCTGATCGCGACACGCTCATTCGTCGCGTTTATTTTGATCTGGTCGGAATGCCGCCCAGCCTCGGAGACTGGCAACACTGGCGCGGCAGTGGTGAACCGCACTGGTATCGCGACATGGTGGACCATCTGCTCGCTTCGCCGCACTATGGTGAACGCTGGGGCCGCTACTGGCTGGATCTGGCGGGTTTTGCGGATTCGGAAGGCGGCGTTTCGGCCGATCCGATTCGTCAGGTGGCGTGGAAGTATCGTGACTACGTGATTCGCGCCTTTAACAATGACAAGCCGTACGACCGGTTCCTTGTTGAACAGCTTGCGGGTGACGAGTTGCTGGATCACGAAAACGCGCCCGTGATCACTGAAGAAATGGTGGAAAACCTGACAGCGACCGGTTTCCTGCGCATGGGGATCGATCAGACGGGTTCACGCACCATGAATTTTGTGCCGGAGCGACTGGGTGTGATTGGTGATGCGATCAACGTGCTGGGTTCAGGAATCATGGGGTTGACGATCGAATGCTCCCGGTGCCATTCTCACAAGTACGACCCCATTCCTCAACGCGACTATTATCGATTCAAGGCGATCTTTCAGGGCGCTCTGGATGAACACGACTGGTTGACCTTTAAGAACCGATCCCTGAACGTCGATATTGCCGAACGACACAAACGCGTTGCCGAAGTGAATCCTCCGCTCAGCAGAAGAATCAAAAAGCTGGAAGCGGACGTAAAGAATGCTGTGACCGCGCTGCGGATCGAGACACTCCGGCAGCATTATCCGAGTCAGTCCGACGCCGACCGCGCCGAAACGCTGCGAGCGTTGAGAATCGCAGACAACAACCGAACCCAGCCACAGCGTATTCTGGTTGAGAAGCTGCAGCAGGCCGAGGTACTGCCGGATGTAGAACAGCCGACGTCTGTTCTGGATGCCCGTCGTGCCGTTGATGATATTCAGAACGAAATTGCAATCGTCCGCCGCCAGATGGAGCCGCCACTCACGATTCGAGCGTTGTGGGATCGCGGAGAGCCGTCACCGACCTATATCCTGCGCCGTGGCGAGCACAACAAACCCGGCCGTCTGGTTGGTCCTGGCGTACCATCAGTGCTGACGGACGGGCGAACACCATTTGTTGCTCAGCCCCCGTTTCCGAAAGGAACGCCTAAAACCGGCCGACGACTTGCGTTTGCACGGTGGCTGACTCAGTCCGATCACCCTCTTACAGCACGAGTGATGGTCAACCGCATATGGTATCACCATTTCGGAACCGGTCTGGTGAAGACGCTGGAGAACTTTGGCGTGAAAGGCGAACGTCCCTCGCATCCGGAATTGCTCGACTGGCTGGCAGTGACGTTCGTGGAACGCGGTTTCAGCATCAAGGAAGTGCATCGAGTGATCATGAATTCCCGCACGTACCGGCAGTCGAGCCGTATCACGGACGAAGCGTGGAAACACGATCCGGGGAATCGACTGCTTTCGCGAATGAGTCTGCGACGAATGGATGCCGAATCGCTTCGTGACTCGTTGTTGTTCATCTCCGGACAGCTTGACGACACGCCCGGCGGTCCGCCCGATCCGGTCTCCGTCAATCGCGATGGTCTGGTCAGCGCCAATTCGACGGCAGGCGGTCGCTGGCGGCGCAGTGTCTATCTGCAGTACCGGCGGACAGAAATTCCGTCGATGATGGAGGCCTTCGACTATCCTGAGATGGGACCGAATTGTCTGTCCCGCAGCGTGTCCACGGTTTCGCCACAGGCGCTAATGCTGATGAACGACCAACACGTCCGTGATCTGGCAGTCTCATTTGCAGCGCGAGTCGAATCAATTCTGGAACAGCGTGGTGCTGCCACCCCACGAGATCAGGTAGATATGGTTTACCAGCTTGCCCTGAGTCGTTCGCCAGGTGAAGTGGAACGGCATCTTTGTGTCGAAACCCTGCAGGAGCTGCACCGCGTCTGGCAGGGCAAACCGCACGCGGCGCTCGAAACCTATTGTCATACCATCCTTAATTCCGCTGCCTTCCTGTATGTCGATTGATCGACCGGCCATGTCAAACGTTGAAATGAACAACTCTGCGTCGCGGAACACTCGTCGCGATTTCTTTGCGCGCACCAGCGATGGGCTGCTGGGGGCCGCTCTGACGCAGTTGATGTGTGGTGATCTTTTCGGCGGTACTGCGGCGCTCGGCGCGGAGTACGACGCTGATGAGACGGATGTACCGCGTGTCTTCAATCTGAAAGCCAGGCGACCTCACCATCCGGCCCCGGCGACCGCTGTGATCCAGCTGTTTATGAGTGGCGGCCCAAGTCAGATGGATCTGTTTGATCCCAAACCCGTGCTGAATCGTCTGGATGGAATGCCGTATCCAGGCAACGTCGAAGAAATCGGAAATCAGGGCGCTGCCGACATCGGTGTGATGATGGGCGGTCAATACAGAATTGACCGGCACGGCGAATCGGGCATGTGGATGGCTGACGTGCTGCCGCACACAGCTCAACTGGCGGATGACATCTGTCTCATCAACTCCATGTGGACCGATCATCCGAACCACGACAATGCTCTGTACAAGATTCACAGCGGTCGGCTGTTCATGGGATACCCCACTCTTGGCGCATGGACCGTTTATGGACTGGGATCAGAAAACCAGAACCTGCCCGCGTATGTTGTTTTGAATGATCCACTTGGCCCGCCCAAGAACGGCCCGCGCAACTGGACAGCCGGTTTCCTGCCTCCCGTCTTTCAGGGAACTCGATTTCGTCCGACCGGTTCGCCGATTCTCAATCTCAAGCCACAACATGAACAGCCGTCTGCCGTGACTGAAAGCGCTCGCGGGCTGCTGAATCGCCTCGACGCCATTCATCTCAAAGACCGACCGCACTACGGTGAACTCGACGCCCGGATCGAAACCTACAGTCTGGCAGCGCGGATGCAGCTGTCCGCCGGCGAAGCTCTGGACCTGTCACGCGAGAGCCCGCACACTCACCAGATGTATGGTGTCGATGAAAAGTGGACTGACTCCTTTGGACGTCGCTGTCTGCTGGCGCGTCGTCTGGTCGAACGCGGCGTGCGTTTTGTGCAGATCTTTCTTGAGGAACAGCCGTGGGACAGTCACGCCGATCTGGCTGACAATCACCGTGGTGCGTGTCAACGGACGGACAAGCCAGTGGCCGGGTTGCTTCGCGATCTCAAACAGCGTGGACTGCTGGATTCCACTCTTGTTATTTGGGGCGGTGAATTCGGACGTACGCCGACGACGCAGAAATCTGCGGACGGTTACTCAGGGCGGGATCACAACATGCAGGCATTCACGTCGTGGATTGCCGGCGGTGGTGTCCGGGGTGGAACAAGTTATGGCACGACCGACGACTTCGGTCACAGCGTGGTTGAGAATCCCGTCAGCGTACATGACTTTCACGCAACGATTCTAAATCAGCTGGGACTGCATCACCAGAAGCTGTTCTTTAGTCGCAGTGGTCTGGAGGAACGGCTTACCGGCATCAAATCGCCACGCGTTGTGACCGAGATCCTGAGTTGAGGGTGGCCCTTCATTGTCAGTTGTCATTGTGGCCGATGGCTGCACCGAGCTTGCGATTGTGGCACTGCCTGTAAGCAAGCAGTGCCACGACAAAGCTACGGTTTACGCCGAATCTACTCGCGGATGAGTGGTGTTCCCAATGTTCCTGGCCAATGTTCATGTTGCACATCATTCCGTTACTGCCCCGGTGATGGTGAAAGTTCTTCCAATTGGTAGGCGCACACGAGTGCAGAGATAACAATCGGAATCACGATTTCCAATGTGATCGCTACACCGTCGAATCATTCAGACCGGAGGCAACGTCATGCGATTGTTCTCAACTGTGTTCACGCTCCTGGGGGCCTGTACGTTTTTCATACAGCACGGCTACGCTCAGGAGGCGTCGGCTCTGCTGAAACAGGTCAACCTGCACCGTGGCGTTTGCTGCGTGCTGGGAGCCGGCGATGGCTCACTGCCGTTGGGGCTTGCAGAACACAGCGAGATGCTGATTCACGTCCGCGATGCGGACGCGGTTGCTGTTAAACAGCTGCAGCAACGCGCAGACGAAGCGGGATACTCGATTCAACGGCTGCTGGTCGAGACAGGTGATCCTGGCCACCTGCCGCACGCCGACAACACTCTTGACCTGGTGATTTCAAATCAAAGTGATCTGTCGGGATCGCTGTCCGTGAAAGAGGTACTGCGAGCACTGCGACCCGAAGGAGTTGCCATCTTTGGAGGCAAGGACGCGAAAGAGTGGGCATCGAGCGTCAAAGGTGTGAAATCCTGGTCGGACGCGCAGGGCGATTGGGTCCGGTTTTCAAAACCCGTTCCGTTCGGTTTGGGAGAATGGTCGCACTGGGAGAAATCGCCGGACAACAATCCAGTCTCCGAAGATATGCTCATCAAAGCGCCGTACATGACGCAGTTCATGGCCCGGCCGTGGTACATCGGTATGCCGGCGGTCACGACGGCGGCCGGCGGACGAACGTTTCTGGCCATGGGGCACATTGCTCACCACGAACGCGAGTGGGGATCGCTTAATCGTCTGATCGCGCGGAACGGATACAACGGCACCATTCTGTGGGAACGCAAGCTACCGGAAGAATACCTTGTCCACCGCTCAGCGTTTATCGCGACGAAGGATACGTTCTACATGATCAATGGCGATCATTGCCTGCTGCTTGATGCACAAACCGGTGAGGAAAAGGGCAGGATTCAAATCGCCGACTTTCCGGGTGACTGGAAATGGATTGCTCTCCACAACGGCGTTCTTTACGCGCTGGCGGGGAAACCGGGAGATGGTGTGGAACTGGTGAAGGGCGACCGCGCACTCGGAGGCTGGAGCTGGGCAGATCTGAGCAAGGGATATTACCCGAAGCGGATTCCGCACGGATTTGGCGATATCCTTGTGGCCTTCGAAGTCGAAAGCAAAAAGACGCTGTGGACACATCGCGAGGACTCACTGATCGATTCCCGCGGTCTGGCCATCCGTGATGACAAGCTGTATCTGTATTGTCCGGATCGACATTTTCGAGCGTTGGACTACGCGTCCGGCGAAGTGCGGTGGACGACCAGCGATGAAGAGACACTCGGTCTGATTGAGGAACCGGGTAAGGGGCTGACTTCAACACCTGGCTGGCGGACACAGACTCTGATTGTCGCGACGCCGGGATCGCTGATCATTCAGGGCCAGACCAGAATGAATGTGCTGGGCCTGTCGACGGAAGACGGTTCGCTGCTGTGGCACAAACCGAAGGTCACGAACAATCCCAACGCGATTTTCGTCAACGATAAGGTGGTGATCGGAGTCGGAGAGCGGGGCAGCCATCTGGTCATCGATCCGAAGACCGGAGAGGTCGAGGATAATCTCAAGTTCTTTAAACGTGCCTGCACGCGATTGACCGCGAGCTCAGATTCGTTCTTTGTTCGAGGCGAAGGGATGACTCGCTTTGACCGCGAGAGCAAGACCGTTCAAATCGACGGTGCGGTCCGACCTGCGTGCAATGACGGCGTCATACCGGCAAACGGTTTGATTTATCTGGGACCCTGGGCCTGTGACTGCAACCTATCACTGATCGGTAATGTTGCGCGATGTTCTGCCGGCGATTTTCGTTTTGACTACAAGGCAGAAAACGAGGAGCGTTTGGAGGTTGCTGACAACGCGGGCACGGTTCAGGCCTTTGATGTCACAGACAGCGACTGGGCGACCTATCGCGGAAACCTGAGCCGTTCGGCCAGCACCAGCGTGTCGATTGGGGCCGCGAAAAATCTGCGTTGGCATTACAAACCGGATCGGACTCACGTGTCCTCAGATCTCAGCGCTGCCGGCGGACTCGTTTTCCTGAGCGGCGAAGATGGAAAGGTTCGCGCGATCGATGGAGAAACGGGCGACGAACGGTGGTCGTTCCAGACAGCCGGGCCTGTGAAGTACCCACCGACAATCGTCCATGATCGCGCTTATGTCGGAAGCGCCGACGGATTTGCGTATTGTCTGGAAGCCGCGACCGGTCGACTGCTGTGGCGTTTCCGTGCGGCACCGATTGAACGGCGCCTCATGATCTACGGTTCACTGAGTTCCACATGGCCGGTCAACACCGGCGTGCTGGTCCATGATGGCGTCGCGTATTTCGGGGCCGGAATCGTTGACCACGACGGTACCTACGTGTATGCCGTCGACGCCACGAGCGGCCAGCTGGTCTGGGAAAACACGGCTTCGGGACATCTGAATGCCGAGTTGCGGAAGGGTGTCAGCGTCCAGGGGAATCTCACCATTCTGAACGGTGTGCTGGTGATGGCGGGTGGCAACGTCGTCTCGCCGGCACGATTTGATCTGAAGACTGGAAAGTGCCTGGAAACCGCCCGTCAAAACGGACAGCCTCAATCCAACGGTGGCAGATTTGTGGGCGTATTTGGTGGTGAACGGCTTATTGCGGGCGGCCGCATTCTGTATTCGTCACCACGAAACGTATCCACGAAGGGGACGTTCTCTGTCTGGTCGGCCGATGGTAAATCCATGACCCTGAACTACGGTGGAATTACTCCTGCCTGGAATGACTCGGCTATGGCCGTTGCCAACTTCAAGTACGGCAGCGTGACGACCATTGATACCGAACCCCTGACGACAAGAATCCAGGAAGGATTCGATGCTGCGGCAACACCACAGAGTCGGTTTACACGCAACCTTGTCAGTGTTCTGTCAACGCGAGACCAGGTGCGCTGGCGTTCCAGTCTCGGCGACTCGAACAAATTTGAAGCCCTCTCGGTCGCGATGGCTAAGAATGCCGTTATCACTGTTGCCCGTTACCAGGTCATAAGTCGTGCAGTGCCTCAGTACTTTCTGACGGCACTGCGTGCAGATAATGGTCAACAGATGTTCCAGATCGAACTGCCTGATGAACCGCTGCCGGGAGGACTGATTGTTGATCGAAGCGGCAGTGTGATCGTCACGCTGCTGGACGGAGGAGTCGCCTGTTTCGGCAAGTGACGCGGGTCGCGGCTTCATGAGTCTGGGCTGGAGAGTACAGCTATGTGGGGTCTGCATTTAACTGATACTGGAACTTCCGGAATGCAATGTCAGGAACCACGAAAGACGCTTGTTTGATGTGCGTCGGGTCGCTGTCGCAGGGATGTTGTTCACACGCAATTGGGACAAGTGGTTGCGGACGACCTGGTGTTGAATTCAACTTACTTTCTGTCGTGAGTGGTTCTGTTGCGTCCGGACGTACGAATATGAGGCGACAACGGCATGATTGAAAAAACGCTCTTCTGCCGGGTCAGCCTGTTATCCATGACGTGGCCATGCGGAACCCCGGACCAACGTTGTGTTGTTACTGTCCATCTGTTGCGGATGCAGCGTCAGTACTTGCACTGCATCCTGTTGGTGGTTGGTGTCTTTGTCGGTGGATGCGGGGATGCTCAGACAACCCGAGTGTCTCCGGGAGTACCAGTTGGTAGCCACGAACGCATGGTGACGCAGCTGAGAGCAGTTCTGCGGGATACGCCACAAACAAATAAGTACCTGGGCGACGCTGAATTGAAGAGACTTACTCGGCAGCTTGCCGGAATGAAGGCGTCCGAACCGGCTATTCAGCGAATGATGCTGCTGGCCAACATTGGAAACGCTGAATTGTCTCAGGGAAAAAACCGTGATGCTGTAAAAAGACTCACAGAAGCACTGTCGTTGTCCTCGGCGGCGCGAGATTTTGTACCCCCCGAACAACAAGGCGAATTCGACGGAATTTGCAACGACATGATGCTGGATCTGGGAGTGGCGTGGTTGCGGGTTGCGGAAACGGAAAACTGCATCAACTGTCAGACAGGAGAAAGCTGCATCCTGCCAATTGGTCCAGGCGGCTTACATCGCCTGCAGGAGGGATCCCGGCAGTCCATTAAAGTGCTGACGAGTCTGTTGACTCAGGAACCTGAAAATTATTCCGCGCGGTGGTTGCTGAACGTCGCTGCCATGACTGTCGGCGAATATCCGGAAGAGGTTCCTGAACCGTGGCGCATCTCTCCGTCCGTCTTTCAGTCGCAATCATCGTTTCCGAAATTCGACAACATTGCCGCCGGACTTGGCCTTGGTACTGTGGATCTGAGCGGCGGAGTCATCATCGAAGATTTCGACAACGATGGCTGGCTGGACATTGTGACCTCCACATGGGACACATCCAGCGCCATGCACTACTTCAGGAACAATGGCGACGGGTCCTTCACGGACCGCACACAAGAGGCTGGCCTTGCCGATTCGCTTGGCGGACTGAACATGATTCAGGCGGATTATGACAACGATGGGAATACGGATATTTATGTTCTGAGAGGCGCATGGCTGGAGGAGAACGGACGTCACCCCAACTCATTGCTGCGCAACATCGGTGGCGGTAGATTTCGCGATGTGACTTATGACGCAGGGCTGGCGGAACCTGGACTGCCTACGCATTCAGCCGCATGGTCAGATTTTGACAACGATGGCGATTTGGATCTGTTTGTGGGCGTAGAGGAAATTGCCGCATCTCAATTGTTCGAGAATCTCGGGAGCGGAAAGTTTGTGGATATTGCCAAACAGGCCGGAATCACAAATGATCGTTTTGTCAGAGGATGTGCCTGGGGGGACTACGATCACGATCGCCGACCAGACCTTTACGTTTCCAATCTCTACGGCGAAAACCGGCTTTATCACAACGATGCCGATGGGACATTTACGGACATGGCCGTAACACTGGGCGTCCAGTCTCCGTCCCACTCATTTCCAGCATGGTTCTGGGATTGTAACAACGACGGACACCTTGACCTTTTTGTTTCTTCGTACAGCGGGCACATCAACGATCTGGCCGAACAGTATTTCGGTCGAAGAACGGCGCACGAATCACCAGCATTGTTTCTGGGCAACAGCGATGGCGGTTTTCGAGACGTGTCCGTCGAATACGGTTTGGATTGCGTCGCTCTGACCATGGGGGCCAATTTCGGAGATCTCGACAGCGATGGATTTCCGGACTTCTATCTTGGTACCGGATATCCACAATATGAAGGCATCGTTCCGAACCTGCTGTTTCGAAATAATCGAGGAGCCAGCTTTGAAAACGTGACGTTTGCAGCAGGAATGGGGCATCTGCAAAAAGGGCACGGAGTCTCTATGGCTGACCTGGATCATGACGGTGACCTGGATGTTTTTATTCAGCTTGGCGGAGCCTACAAAGGTGATATTTTTGCGAATGCGCTCTTTCGAAATCCTGGATTTGGAAACCACTGGCTGTGCATTCGTTTGGTCGGTGAACAATCGAATCGGTCGGCCATTGGTGCGCAGATTCGAGCTGTCATCGACGATGATGACGAAATTCGAACGGTCTATCGTCATGTTAACAGCGGTGGAAGTTTCGGAGCCAACCCGTTGCGAAGCTACCTTGGATTGGGGCAGGCCACGTCTGTGAAGACGCTTGAGATCTACTGGCCAACGAGCGATACGACGCAGACGTTTCGTGATGTTGCCGTTGATCAGTTTCTTGAAATCAAAGAAGGACAACAGGAGTTGCAGCGGCGAACGTACACAACTGCTCCATTTGATGTGGCGGCCGTGTTGCCTCCAACGCAGTTGAAGGACGAGTAGGCAATACCCACTGGTCACGTTGAGACCCTCGTGTTTCCCTGCAGTGACGTCGGACGTGGCTTATTCTTCAAACTGATCCCGAAGGAATTCGCAGTTGATTACTTTTTCCACGAGATCCAGTGGGACGTAGAAATAGTGATTCGAGGCTTCGTAGCCGATTCGGGAGTCCTGGCTCGCAACAAAAAACAGTTCGCGTGCCAATGAGATTTCGCCGTCGACCACCTGTTGCAATTGCTTGCGCAATTGGCGTTTTTGCTCTTCACGCACATTCGGCTGACTCATCGCATCGCGCGCCATCACAAAACGCACTTGATTGGCAACACTTGCGAAATGCAAATAGACGGCCCTGGCCACTGACAGGTCCGACTCAGCAGAGTCGCGCTGTCGGTCGGTCGAATTCGCAAGCACCTTCTCTAAGTGCCTGATTCCTTCCGCCCAGCCCTGAGTAATCTTCTCAAACTGCTCAGCGAACACGGCAGCCGGGTACGGACCACGCCAACCTGCAAGATGGTCATATGGAAAGCACACCATTGTCGAAGCGTAGCTGGTTGGCCTGGCATATAACAGGTTTGCCGGCCCAATCTGCTGGGGGGCTCGGTACATCGCTGCGCCGCTGTATGGAAAATTCCGAAACGCGTCGCTAAACGCTGTCCAGGCCCGACGAGCGTCAGGTGCAGCGGCGTTGCCGTATCGTTCCTGTGCGATTCTCGTCAGCACAGTCTCCCGGGTCGCTCCAGGCTGGGACGAAAAGTACTGCGACACCAATAAATTGGGTGACGGATATCCTCCCAGAGTCCAGCTGAGCATTGTGCCATCGACGCCAGCGTTTTGAAGATTTTCGCTGTGTTCGGCAATCAGATCCATCACGGGGATAAACGGCACGGCCGACAGTTCCCAGGTGTTGTTAAACGCAACTTTCGCTACGGTTTTCAGACCGGCCTGCTTCGCATACGCCCAGTGCTTTGTCGCGCGCGGGCCTGGGCCCACCGCGGAGATCGAGTACTCACCAATTCTCGACTTCACTCCGCCCCGTTCGATTGGCAGAGACCACTCGCTCACCGACATCAGCGAGATGTCCTTTGGCAACAGCGAAATAATATCGGGAGCGTCACCATGTCGTTTCCAGCCCCAGTCCCACGCTATCACGCGGGCCTTCGGGCTGCCCCGATGGACACCTTCTTTGATCGTTGTGTTGACTTCAGCAATGATCTCAGCATCCGTTCGCTCTCGACACCGTTCGCACTGCTCGTGTTGACCATGTGATGCACAGTTCGTGAGGTTCTCAGACGCCGTGATCGTAAACACTCCACCAAGGTCGCGTACTTCACCAAACACATGGGCCAGCGAATCGCTTAGCCATTTCCTCACTTGTGGCTGACTGGTACACAGTGTCCAGAAATCACCTTGACGGATCCCTGCCAGTTCAGGGCGGTTTTCAAAAAAGGTGGGAGGCATCGCTCGCGGCTCGTTCATGTAGAGATAGATGCCGATGCCATAACGTTTCGCCTTCGCGACAAGTTTTTTCAGTGTGCGAAGTCTATTCTCATGACCTTGTCCGAATTCCGGAAAGTCCTCACCGCCGGGAGCAAGTTGTCTGAGTACGACATGCATCCAGATGCCATTAACCCCCTTCTCGGCCAGTCGTGCCAATAGTCCGTCAGGAATCGGCTCAATCTCAGGGTCAGCCAGCGGGTCACCAAACAGCCCAAAATAGGAATAGACCATTCTTAGCGGTTCGCCGCGATCGACCGAGGTGTGATTTCCCGGTTCGCTGGTACCTTCAAGGCTGCTGAGGGTTTCTACGAAATGAAATCGTGGCTCTGCCTTGATTGCCCCCAGATCGCCGAAATGCCGTTCTACAACCTGCTTTATTTCTGCTGCCCGTCGCTGTGCTGCCGCATTGGGTTTCTGATATCGCAGTGGCTCACATTTCGGCTTCAGACGTCCAAGTTTGATGTAAAGAAAATCATCCTCTCGCAAGGTGTGCGCCAACTCTTCCGGAGTCATGTCCAGTAGCGTCAGCAGTTGATCATAGGGCAGCAAATGCCAGTTGCGACGGATGAGTGTTATGTAGCCCCGTTCAAGCATCGCAGCGGAATCCGACCCGGCCTCAGGCAAGCCCATCGAAGCCGCGATCTGCTTGATGTTGGACGTCGCCGTACCAACCAGTCCGGCCAGTCGTTGCGGCTCCACAAGCTGCCAGTTGCGCCAGACAAACGCATGCAGCCGATCAGGGAAATGCGGCGTCTCAAGCGCGGCAGGATGTGCACCAACCGGAAGGATCTCTTCGGCAGCGGAATTCTTCTCAGGAATCACCGACAGGAAGAGCGAACACAGGAAAACCACATTCCGGAAGGTCCGTGGGGTATGACCGGTGATAATGGTACGGAGCATATCAGCGTTTCCGTAAATCGATGAGGAATTGTGGAGTGAAGAAGCACCGCAATCACGGGCTTGCTGCGAACGAATATGGTCTTATTATTTACCGATACAGATTGGCTCACGAATTGTGTGCTCCGGGAATGAGTCATGTTGCAAAGCTTCGTTGAGTTGAAGGGGAAGTGCAACTTTCCGGGCGCAGGGCTGGAGAGACCCGGTCTTTTTAAAAAGACCGGGTCTCTTTCACGGCGAATTCTTTCAATTCCTGACAATTGGCGACCGCAACCTGTTGCGCGATGATGGTTTCAGGATAAGTTGTCAGCGACTGATGTTGATACAGCGTACCGCTTTGATGCAGTTTACTTATTGTCGTACACGATACTGGCTCGTGGGAGCAACGAAACTGCTATCAAGCAGCGTTCTTCGCGGCCACAAGTCAGCGTGAAACGCTGTA
>JAAERP010000374.1 GCA_024230215.1 Fuerstiella sp.
CGGGGGACGGCACATCTGAAATGATACCGTGGCCGTACAACTGAGCCAAAACAATCTCACTCCGGGCCGGAAAGTATTCGTGAGCGAGCCGGTTGATTTCGTGAATCCAGTCGTCGTCGCGGTTGCGTGGGCGCCTTCCGCGCGATGCAGTGCCGCCGGAAGGCGTGTGGGAGGAGTCGCCCCAACGGGCCGATTCGCAAACAACCGCGCTTTCGATTGACCTTGCCCTTGCCAGGAAACGCCTTTGCACGGACTTGGCAGCCAGCACACCGTTATCGAAAAAATATTTTTGTATCCGGTCACCGGCACGGACGCGGAACTCCTGGTTCTCAAGGCACTGCTGCCAGATCCACTGCGGGTTGCTGCCGGAGTAGCTCTCACCAGCGGGGAAGGGGCCGGTGCGGTCCTCCCGGACATCCCTGAACGTGTGCTCCGCGTCCCAGGCAAAAAAACGGAATCCGTCCCGGCTGTTCCGGTTGCGGATGCCGTACCAGTTGTTCGGCCCGAAATTCTGCCCCCAGGCACTGACCGGGGCGTCATAGTTTCCAGCGTAAAAAATCACCAGCATGTAGTCGATCAAGTTGTCCACATCCAGCAGACATTCGTAGTCCGGGTTGTCCGAGCCGTCCGCATTCCTGCCGAGCATTCTAAAATAGGTTTCATTTGTTCGAAGTCCCGCCTTGGCCTGCTTCCAGAGCCGCTCCCAGGCGTCTAGGTTTCCGTCGTTGGCCATCACGCCGACGCTTCGATTGCGGTCCTTGAGATAGGTGCGCCCCTTCTTGATGGAGTCGTACTCCTCCTTTTTGCCGCCA
>JAAERP010000375.1 GCA_024230215.1 Fuerstiella sp.
ATAGTCCGACTTGGGAATTGTCTTCGACAAAATCAGCGGCCCCTTTGTATTTCTCCGGGTGCCCCCAAGGTAGAGTCGGATCAATCGAGCAGCTGAATCCCTGAGACGAATGCACGATGTTGTTCTTGCCGTCCTTTCCTACCAGCGGCTTGGTCCAGTGGATTCCGTCTTTTGATTCTGCATAGCCAACGCCAGCCAGACGCCAGGCCATGTACCACATCTGGAATTTGTCTTCCTGTTCATTGCGTAGCACGGTGGTGTAGTACCCAAAATCCAAAGCGACTGGCGATCCGTCTGGTTTCTTGCCTGTTTTGAGATTGTCCTCGTAGTCCTCATCATTCCGTTGGCCAGCCGGAGGGATAAAATCTGTCGGCAGCGTCGGTTTTATGACAATGCCGTGCTTTTTTACTTTGCCCAGGGCCCGCGTGACATTGTGCTTTTCGGCTATTACGAAATCATCGACCAGCAGTTGCTTCTGCAGTCCAACTGCGACACGTTGTTTCGGCCTGGCAGCGGTCGCATCTTGCGCCAAGACAGCGAGTGGAAAGGCACCCCAAACCGCGACAACACAAGCAAGGATTGAAAGGTTCGACCGCGAAAAGCGGCTTAGCTTGGAGAGCTTCATGCTGAGGGCTACTTCGCCAGCTCCTGCTTCATCGTCTGAATCTGCTTTGCATGGAGAACAAAAACGCTTCGGCCATGAGTGCCTGCGACAAGGTCGCCGGTCCCCGCATGGACTGCAAGATCATGCACCGCGCAGGTCGGCAGCGTGTTGCAGAGCGAGTGCCAGGTTTTCCCCCTGCTAATGGAACAATAGGCACCCAGCTCGGTACCGACATACAGAATGTCCTTATCAGTCGGGTCTTCGCGTATCACGTTGATTGATTCTGAGGGCATGTTGTTGACGATTGATTTCCATGTCTCACCAAAGTCGGTCGACATATACAGATAGGCCTCAAAATCGTCCTTACGGTATCCCGTCAGTGAAACAAACACCGTACCCTCATCATACTTCGACGCGACAACGCGACTGACCCATCTGTTCGGCAGGCCGTTGTTGATCTTTGTCCAAGTAGCGCCGTCGTCCTTCGTCACATGCAGTTGTCCGTCATCCGTGCCAGCATAGAGCAAGCCCTTCTTCAGTGCGGATTCGGAGATGTCGGTGATCGTTCCGAAGGGAACGTCTCCCTGTCTGTCCGGGCCTGGATTAGTTGACAGGTCGGGGCTGATGCGTTTCCACTGGTCGCCGCGGTTCTCG
>JAAERP010000376.1 GCA_024230215.1 Fuerstiella sp.
AACAGGCGCACTTGTTGGCGATGGCCCAAAGATAGGGTCGTGCTTCCACGCTCGCCCAAGTCGTGCTGAACGGCGAAGAAGATCGTCTGTGACAACCAAGACAGCCGGAAGGAGGATAAGTTCGGCGACTGTTGCGGCAGCAACTGCAGCACACGCCAGTCGTCCGAATCCGGCAAGGGATGGCACGCTACTGACAGTAACAGCTGCAAAGCCAACGCTCAGAATCAACCCACCAAGCACAACAGGATTTCCAGTCTCGACAATCGCACGCCGCATGGCGCTTGCAATTGAAACACCTTCACGACGGTTCCTTGCCAATGCCGCCATAACATGCACAGTGTCGTCCACTGCAAGGCCAAGGCAGACGTTAAACACAATGACAGTCGCTGGGTCGAGTGACCGACCAGTCATTACGAGAACAGCAGCAATTACAGCGAGTGGAAACACATTCGGGATCAGGCTCACAATGCCTGCAACGGGTGACCTGAAGGCGATGGCAAGAATGATGGCAATTACGGCTACTTCCAAAAGGAGACTGCCGCCAAGATCAGTAATAAGTTGCCTGATATTTTTAGCTGAGATCACGGACATGCCTGCAAGTTTAAAACGCCACCCATCGTGCGTGGCTGCTAAGGCACTTAGCTTCTTGTCGATGTTGCCGTAGACCGTTTCCAGTTGGCGGGATCCGGCATCGCGAACTCGAGCGCGAACAATGGCCATGCGAGCGTCCGGATCAATCATTTCATCAACGCTATCAGCTGAAAGTCTGCGACGCGCTCGCGGTGGCATTGAGTTCGTGACAGATGCCAGGGAAAGCGGCCGACTTGTTGCGTCCGAAGCGTTCAGGATGGTGTGTACTTCATTGAGTGTGTCCAGGAGTTCATCACTCCGCCAGCTCACTCCTTCAGGCCAGCGAACAATTACATCAACACCCATGACACCACCAAACTCTTCATCAACGGCAATAAGCGCCTGCGAAGAGGCTGCCTGTCGAGGAAGCGAGTCGACCACACGATTGTCCGCATCCACTTGCATTCCAACTGTTGTCAGGAGCAGTGTTCCGACAAGACCGGCTGCTGCAATTGGATGAGCATGACGGATCGAAAACGATGTCAGGGTGCCAGCAATTCGGCTTGCCAGTCGCCAGGAGCGACCCAGACGCAGACCTTGGCAGAATTGCGTGGATGCAAGAAGTGGCGTCAGCAGTGTGACGGCTGCAAAACTCGCGAGTGCTCCTGCAGCAGCTGCGATACCAAAGGTACGGACAGCCTCGATACGAGCAGCTGCAAGTGATGCAAAACCAACAGCTGTGACGATGCTCGTGAGCCCGCATGCTGTTCCAACTCGTTTGATCGCATTGCTTGAAGCAATGATCTGGTGTGTACCACGGCGAACACTTCGTCGCATATCTTCAATAAAATGAATCGAATCACACGTTCCGACAACAAGTGCCAGAGACGGCACCACACTTGTGAGTAGATTGATTGGCGCTCCAAAGAGCCCGAGAACACCCATCGCCCACACGGCACCAATGGCTGGTGGAACACACGCAACAATAGTTGATCGGAGGCTTCGGGCAAGTACTGCAGAAAGAATGAGAGCGAGTGTCAATCCGAGTGTATTGAAGATCAGCATGTCATTACGCAAGGCGAGAGCGGCTTGATGTCTGAGAGCTGGTAGGCCTGTAAGTTGTGCAGTGATATCATCAGCCTGAAAGTCTGAGAGAGTCGACTCAATAGCTTCTACCGCCTGCCCGAGTCGTGGAGGTCGATCAGCACCAGCTGACAGTCGCACGATGAATAAAGCAGTTGTTGCATCAGCTGATACGAGTTGACCATTTACTAAGGGGTGCTCCTGAGCGCGGATGCGTGACTTGCGAAGTGTCTCAGCATCGAGTTCGCCCGAAGTCTTGGGGATAACAGGGAGAATCGCCCCAGCAACAGCATCCCGGCGACCCTCAAACATTGAGCGTATTCGGTCGACATCAGGAAGCGTCTGGAGTTTTTTCACAAGGAAGCGAAGTTGTGAAAGACCGGGCTAGTGGAAAATATCCTCGTGTTGGCATTTGAC
>JAAERP010000377.1 GCA_024230215.1 Fuerstiella sp.
CTTTCCGGGACGTGCCGAATTCGACGGCATGTTGCAGTCTCTTCCTGCAGTGTTGGTATGCCCAATGGGTCAACAGGGCGTCGTGATTGTTGGGGGCTGGTCACCCCGTTGCTTCAGCCGCTCGGATGAGCGATGGCTGGAGGGTTGGGTCCAGAGACTCAGAACGACACTTGGGGACGGCGACGTGTCTCCCCCTCGCCGGAATCCAGCTTGATCGTTGATTCGACGCGCTGACCCGGTTGACCGAAGCGAACCTCACCCTTGTCAGAAATGGTTGCTTCCATCCGTGTAGCTCTCGTGGTCTGGTCGGGGTTGGTTCGGCGCAGGACCACATCGCCATCGGCAACAACCCGTTCATCGCGCCAGTTCCAACTGCAACGCCGGGCGGTGAGGATTTCGGTTTTCTGTTCCAGACGACAGTTGCTGGGAATGATGACCGTGCCGCTCCGTTCATCCAGCTTGAATCCCATGCCTTGAACCTTGGCCTTCTGCAAATCAGCCTGAACCGGTTGATCGGATTGCAGCTGCTGCGAGGAAAACAACCAACGCGTCCGACCTGCGGAAATGGTGCCACGATCGTTCTCGAGCAGCAACTTCACAGGCTGCTGTAGATCGAGGAATCCCTTACGAGTATTGCCATCGAGCCCTGCGGCTGTGAGCTTTCTGCCGTCACGCCGCACAGCCTCAACAGGGCCAGGCGCCTGAATCAGGCCACTTTTCAGATTCCAGGTGCCGCTGCCGCCGCGCACCACTGTTGAAGAAGGGCCATCGTCTGAAGCGGAGCTGTCCTCGATGTCTTCGTCACGACGGTTCAGCTGCGTCGGACCACTGAAAACAAGCAGCTCCGAGTCCTGCTGAAATTCCAGTTCACGGGAGAGGATTTGCGTCTGACCATCACTCGCCATGGGTCGCTGGTTGATGACCATGCGCGACTGTGCCGGGGTCCAGACCAGCCGGTCTCCCTCAATCGTCAGCCCCCGTTCGTTTAATCGGCGCAGCTGAACCGACCCTTCAAGAACGACGAGCTCACCGTCCCGTAAGACCGTTGCGAGATCAGCAGTGACCTCATAGTGCGGTTGATCATTGCGATACAGAAGGCCCTGGGGGCGTCGC
>JAAERP010000378.1 GCA_024230215.1 Fuerstiella sp.
ATGGATTTGTACCGTGGGCCATAACAGTGCTTCGGTTCAAGTGCCTCCGTCAGTTGGAGAAACTCCGAGCTCGAAGACCGCTGCTCAGTGACGAAATTCTGGAAACGCTCGCGGAGCGTGGCGTCCAGCGGTCTGTGAAAGAGTCAACGTCTCGGGCTCAAGCTCTCGGAGTATGCCTGAGCCAGTTCTCCGAAGAACATCGTGAGTTGCTGCTGGCACCGCATAGCTCGACATACACGGTTGTCGATGTTGCAGCGCGACGAAACAAGTCGCCGAATTCACTGTACAAGCTGTTGGCCAGATTGCGGCAGCAGCTTAGCGAGTGCATCAATCTCCGTCTCGCAGGAGAGGTCGAGTAATCATGCGATCGAACGAATTGATTCAACGTTACTCGCTCGGGATCTGCTCTGAAGAAGAAGTCAATGAGCTTGAGCGTCGCCTGCGCGAGGATGAGAAGTTGCAGGACGAATTCCTGCGGGAGGCCGAAATCGACGCCCATCTGCGACAGGAAGCTCAACTGGGAATCGTCGACGCGGCACCGCTGGCTTCGGCCGGTCAGCAATCGCAAGCGATCTGGAAATGGGTATCCGGCGTGTCGACGTTGGCAGCAACGGTTTTGCTCGCGCTGATGATTCTCAACTTCCCGCCGCAGCAAAAAGCGATGGCCTATCCATCGCTGGGACATCTGACGGTGGAGATTTCCAGGGTAAAACACAACATTTGGGCAGCAGCGGCTGACGGCGATTTGAACTCAGTCAGCAATGAACTGAACAACCGTGTGTCCGTTGATGTAAAGGCGGACTGTGGGCTGACTCCTCTGCACGTCGCGACTCTGTTCGGTCAGTCGGAGGTCGCACAATTGCTGCTTTCCAGTGACGCGGATGTGTCGCTGACTGACAGCGAAGGAAACACGGCGCTGCACATGGCGTCGTTCCTGGGTCGTACTGATATTGTTCGCCTGCTGCTGGATGCAGGAGCCGACCCTGAATTGCGCAACCACCTGGGATTCAGCTCTCTGGACAATGTGGCGATCACGTGGAACGCGGCGCTGGAAGACTATTACCACCACGTCGAAGGAGTGTTGAAATCGAAACTGGACTTTGAGCAACTCCGAGCGGACAGGCCGAAGATCTTGCGGCTGCTGGCTTCTGAGAGTGCGATCCCGCCTGACCGTGTCCCTTCTGTCAGCCTTTGGCGAGCTGCGATGACGGGCAACACGGCTGCGGTCGAACAGCACATTCGGGCGGGTACGGACATCAATGCGAAAGAAGATTTGAGTGGAAGTACGCCGTTGGTGGTGGCGACAACATTCGGAAAAGTTGAAGTGGCCCGAATCCTTATCGAGGCGGGTGCAGATCTTGAGGCGCGTAACAATTCGGGCGGTACAGCGCTGCACGTTGGCTGCTTCTGTTGTCAACCCGAGGCCGTTGAATTACTTCTGAACGCGGGAGCTGATCAAGGGCAACGCAACAACTGGCAACTAACGCCATTGCAAGTAGTGACAAGCGAATTTGACGCAGAATTGGAAGGCGTTTACCGACATTCGTACAATTCTCTGAACCTGCGGTTTGACTCACAGCACGTCCAGGAGATCCGTGCTCGAATCGCCGAGATCCTCAGGACGTTTGCGGAGGATGAATCAGCCGCCAATCTGAATCGACCATCGCACACAGCGCTCATGTACGCCCGCGAGTGTGAGAAGCACTTGGGCCCCCTTCCCAAATTTCGTTTCAAAGATGCCCGTGAGATTCCAACCTACCAAAACGGCAAACGGGTGATCGTCACCGAGGCGAACTTGTGGAAGAGCCTCTCCAAAGGCGACATACCAGCCGCCTTTGGAGAGGCGTTTCAACTCGGCAACCGGGTGGGCCGCTACCAGGGCAAGAAGAAAGATGGCTCGCCAAACCCTGACGTCGTCTTTGTGTCTTTCTACCGCGATGGAGGCCTGGGTGTTATCGGCCACAACATGAAGACCGGAGCCACGTGCTTCCTTTCGGTCGAAGACGGTACCGATGTTCGTGGAGATGTGCCAACTCCGGACATGCCCGGATACGAAAAGGCTTGGCAGCCACCGTCGGTTGTTGCCCAAGATGGCTGTACAAAGTGCCATATGGCGGATCCCTTTTTGCATACGCCCTGGATCGATCAAGTGCGTGCGGCCAATGATCCCGACGAAACGCTTGTTCCGCTCATTGCCGATGCGGATTCCCCATACTTTGTCATCGGAGAGGAGTTCCCCGCGCCTCCCGGAAGAAAGCCAGGAGAAGCCCACGCAACGATTCCAAAGCACTTGGAAGGAAACAAGTGCGTGGAATGCCATGCCCCTCAATGCGTGCCCGAGTTCTTTAACGTCAAACTTGATGAACTAAAAATGTCGGCGCCGTTTCATACCCTGGAGAAAGAAACCAGAGAACGTTGGATCAAGGATCGAGATGCCGTACGGGCGTACTGCCGGTCCTTGGGAATTCAGCATTTTGACTCGGAAAATGGTGATGACAACTCGATTTTTCAACAGATCTTTCAACTGTTTGACTCGGAAAACGATGATGACGAATGATGAGATCCGCCACCCTCGTTCCGTATGATGAATCGAAACATGACTAAGACCTCGTTGTACTTTGCCACTTTGCTTCTTGCGTTAGTCACAACTCTCGACGCTGCCGATGAAGAAGGACAAGCCGCGAGCAGGAACGTCACGGCGGCCTGGATGCAATCCTACAAAGCGGGATACGTAGATACCCAGGGACGCTACGCTGGCGGATCTGAGATCCTTCACCTCGAAGGCCACAAACGCAAGCTCTACGCCGCCAATAGCTATTGGATGGACCCAAGCAACATCTGGTACGGCGGCGAAGATCCAAAAACGCCTTGGTCCCAGATTCTTCGACTCGACCGCCCGAACGGTAAATGGGAAGTCGACCTTGAATTAGGCC
>JAAERP010000379.1 GCA_024230215.1 Fuerstiella sp.
CGTCCGGTCGTCCAAGCAGCTCCGGTCACTGAAGTTCAACGAGGCACTTGGAAAATAATTCCAGAAAGGTTGGATACACCTGTTGACGCCAGCCGATGACAGGTATATCTTACTACTACTGAAGCACACAACACCCGCCAAGGAATTACCATGTTAGAGAAAGCAACCTACGAAGACTTTTGCGTTTGGCTCCGATGCGTGTCGGACAACGAGCCAACTCGGGAACGCTACAGCGTTCAGACTGTCGGTGACCTGCAGGCGATCAAGTCAGAGGCAGATCGAATCCGCCGGATCACTGCCCAGTACGAGGCGTCTCAGGCGAAGGCCAAGGCAGCAGCAGCACGAGTCAAGTAACCACCTCCGCCAACGAAAGGCAAACGCTATGAGTGATGAAGGAAGATTTCAGGTTCGCGTCAACGGCAGGATCGTCAGCCGCCACGAGACACGAGCAGAGGGTCGGGCCGAAGTGGACCGACTGAGAGCAGCAGGACATCCAGCAGAACTGGCTTGGTTCTGCTGAACCACTTGACAACATGCCGGGTATCATGTTAAACTGCCCTTTTCACAACCACCTCCAACACGAGAGAACAAAATGTTAACATCGGACCAAGAGGCACAAGTGCGATTCGCGTACCGTGTCTATTCAACCGGCAACACCTATGGTGCGTCACAAGCTGTGACGTCAGCTGCATGGGAGCTGATCGACAAGATCGACGTCAAGCACCTCGGCACGCCAGC
>JAAERP010000380.1 GCA_024230215.1 Fuerstiella sp.
CCGGTTACCAGAAACAGTGAGCCGCAAGGCGCTAGCCGCGGGTGAAAACACTGCCAACAACCGGCGGCTAGCGCCGTACCGCTCACAGGAATCGACGTATCCGGACAGGCTGCTAGTGCGACGAGAGTCTGTAGAGTCTCAACAAACCTGGCTCCGGCAGCGGCCCCGTACGGGCTCGATCATGGTTGCTCCCCAACGTCTCCCACTGGAGAATATATCGCACGCCCGCATCGCCAGATGCACCAATGTCATTCGCTCGCCGAATGGCAATCCCCTCGAACGCGCTTTCGGGGCGTTTCAGCTGGCTTGGATAGTTCGTGCCTGTGGGTGCCTGTTTGCGGGTCGGTCGCAGCGTTTTCTCGTCGATTACGAGTCGGCCCGAACCATAGTCGCGATGCCGGTAGCTCATGGTGAACAGGCCTGGCGCTGCCTTGCTCAACCCACTGATCCTGATGCCGATGAACCCCATGGAGCCCCGGCCTCGAAAGTCGACGGGCTTGTTCCATGTGGTCAGCACGTGCCGCACCCACTGGCCGTTTTCAAAACGACTTGCGTAGATCTGCATGTTGCCGTTTGCATCGCTTCGGTGGTAACTGATGATCGGGCGGTCTTCTGAGTCGAACGCCAGTTTCTCGCAGCCGTTGATGATGCCACCACCGCTCGCTACGGGATCGACCCAAAGTGATTCGTTGTTCAATGTCAGAGGAAGTTCAAGCTTCTCATGCGCAGCGGATTCCCAGTGAACCAGATCCGTACTGCGGGCGTACGAAAGGTGGTGGTTCGTGCTGCAGTCCGGTGTGTCACGCCAGACCCAAACAAGGTGAAACGCTCCTTTAGGTCCGCGCAGTGGACCCAGAGGGTAGGCATTGCGTTCGCCCTCGCCGTTAAGCAGCGGCTTATCCAGAAGGCGTGACCAGGTACGCGTAGTGCTGTCGTACCTGTTGTAGATTCGCATACCATTCCCGGAACCGCCGTGACGATAGTTGAAGATCAAATCGCCCTGTGCGTCCGTTAGAAAGTGAGGGTAGCACGCCCGCTCCTCCTGTTCGCCGGTCATAGCGAGTTTCTTAAGCGTGCTGATCTCTCCGGCAGTTTCCGTGCGGAAGTAGATGAGAGTGACGTTGTGCATGTTTCCGGACACGTGCAGGTGTCCGTCGCGATCGACTGCCATCGTAACGTAGTTGTGACTGTCCCATCCCACATTGGACGGAAGGATCTGGTACTGCCACTGTTTGGAATCGAGTGAACGTGAAGCGACCGTCATCCGCCGCTCCTTGTCATAATATGCGACGTACTGGCGGTCTGTATGAGTCAACAGGCAGAATCCAACAGGAAACCCCGACGGCACTTCGGAAATATCGAATGACTCCTCGACCCGAAACTGTGGCGCTGTGTTGGTGTCTGCCGATTTGGCGAACGCGCCAAACAGGCCAACGATGGCAACAGCGCCTATCCACGACCAACATTGATTTCGCATCTCAAGCACGTCCTTCGATAATTAACCAGTGTCTGAAGCAAGCAGCCCAATTCGGTAACAGGCGTGCTTCCCGTGTCGATACATCGGTCCATTCACGCCGAATTCAGCGAGGCTACTCATCGTAGTCGCCCCCACCGGCGCACGGCAACCTGGTTCGTGTGAACTGTTCGCTCGTCTACGGAATTGTCAAGACGGCCAGCGGGGCGTGGTGTTTGGCTCCTGAGTCCGCTAAAACATGGTGTATACAATCTCTGTCACCGATAAAGGGAGACCTGCGATGCGCATTTCCGCTAACCGGTCTGGCACAGTTCCAGACGTTGTTTCCAGGCCAGCGGGAGTGTGTTCGCGAGGCACGCGGATGAGAACAGCCGCAAGTGTCTGTCTTGGAGCCGTCCTCTTCGGCGGACCGATTTTCTCGTTGTCCAGCCAGGCCGAGGAATCGCAGTGGAAGGTTGGATTTTCTCGTGTTCGCATTACGCCTGACCAGCCGGTTCGGATGTCTGGTTATGCAAGTCGGAAGGAACCTTCGAGTGGCGTGGCTTCTGATCTGTTTGCCAAGGCGATGGTTCTTGAAGACGGCGCGGGGCGGCGAGGCGTGATCGTGACGACGGACTTGATTGGTTTTCGTTCGTCGGTTGCCGAATCGACGTGCGCGTTGATCATGGACAGGACGGGGCTTCAGCGCAACCAGATTCTGATCAATTCATCTCACACCCACACTGGTCCGGCACTCGAGTTGGACTCGACGAAACTCGACTTCCCTGAAGCCCACGCTGCAGCCACGCTGCAGCCACGCTTCGTTACACAAAGAAGCTTCAGAGCAGGATCGTGCAGATTGTCGTCGAGGCGATGGAGAAACTGAAACCCGCGAGGCTGTCGCGCGGTGTCGGCGTCGTTTCGTTTGTGATGAACCGCCGCGAGTTCACCGATGGTGGCGTGATCCTCGGATTCAATCCGCGAGGACATGTGGATCGCAGCGCGCCGGTTCTGCGGGTCGATTCGCTGGATGGCGAGCTGCGGGGAGTCGTGTTCGGCGCTGCCTGTCACAATACGACGTTGGGCGGCAAGCACTTCGAGATCAGCGGCGATTATGCCGGATACGCGCAGGCCGTCATCGAACGCGAGCTCGACGGAGTGCAGGCGATGTTTATGCAAGGCTGCGCCGGCGATGCCAATCCGTTTCCTCGAGGAGAAGAAGCAATCGCTCGGAAGCACGGAACAGACCTGGGTGAAGAGGTGCTTCGAGTCCTGGAGACGAAGCTCTCGCCAATACGAGGCCCGCTGAAGATACTCCACCACACCGTCACGTTGCCTCTGCAATCGCATCTGACGAAGGCCGGGATTGAACGCCTGGGCCAGGGTCGAGGCGGTTGGCGTTCGTTTGTCGCGGAAGGAATGCTGGAAGCTCTGCAGCGAGACGGAAAGCTTCCTGAATCGTACTCGACTCCGATCGCACTATGGCAATTTGGAGACGACTTGACATTGGTTGGACTGTCCGGTGAAGTCGTTGTCGACTACGTCACGCTGCTCGAAGACGCACTCGGACCACGCCGGCTCTGGATCGCTGCCTACTGCAACGATGTGTACGGTTACCTTCCCTCGGCGCGGGTTCTTGAGCAGGGCGGCTACGAAACGCGAGGTCTTTATTACGGCAGTATCGGTCTCTTCTCACCACGGGCACAAGATGTCTTAGTCGACCATGTGAAGCAGATGGCTGCGACCGCTCGGAAAAATTCTGTAACGGACTGATAGGTGAATCCATGAACCATGTCACTTACGCGTTCCTGATACCTGTTGCGATGGTATGGTCACCCGCAGCGCTGGCTCAGTTGATTGTTCACGAGCGATTCGAAAACACCACGGTGGGAGCGATCAGCGGACAGGTGACTTTCGCGGATGATGTCGTTGGCTGGGGAGGACTGCGCCAGCCCAGCCGGAACTCCGCGTTCTTCGATGGCCGGCCTGAATCGGGAATTGATCACGGTCGGGAGAGGAAAGTCACGGGAGAGAACTTCACAGTTGAAGCGTTCATTAAGGTGGCGGACGAGCCAGGTTACGCAGCGATTGTCGGTGACTGGAACGAAGAGAATGACAATCGCAGTTGGGCGTTTGTTCTGACGCCGCGCGGCGCATTGCGTTTTGATATCTCTCCTGATGGGACATTTCACCCGGGAAACAAGGTAGAGACTTCACGAAGACTGATTCAACCGGACCGCTGGTATCACGTTGCGGCGGTCAGCCAGGGGGCCAGGAGTCGCATCTTCGTAAACGGCCGGCAGGTTGCCGTGGGGACTCGCGCGACGCCCGGCCTCTTCATTGAGGATCGAGCCAATCTCAGGATCGGCAACGTGGATCGCTATGCCACCGTGGGGCCTCGTCCCTGGCACGGTTGGCTCGACGAAGTTCGAATCACTTCTGAATCGCTCTCACCAAACAGATTCCTAAGAACGCGTGATGCGATGCCGGAAGTGAACGGCCCGAAGCCTGACGACTATGTGATGCCATTCAAGGCGACCGAAAGGACGCATGCGGCCGCCTGGCAGCAAGAGGCTCGGAAGCACTTACTGAGTCTGGTCGAACGACAGCAGACGCGGCATTCTATTCAGCAGGTGCCGCTTGATTTTCAACCGGGAAAACCTGAAGACAAGGAAGGTTACAGCCTCTATACCGGGTCCTTTCAAGGAAACGACTCGGCACGCATCATGTGTCGTTTCGCCATTCCACACGGAAAGGGACCGTTTCCCGCCATGGTGGCGATGCATGGTCACGGTGGCTCATCTGAAGTCGTGTTTGATCGGACGTCAATCTACCATGGAATGGCAGACCGATTTGCACGCGGTGGTTATGTCGTGATCGCCCCATCGTTTCCGCATCGTGAATACTGTGCGACCATGTTGTGGGATCTGATGCGGCTGGTCGACATCCTTGAGTCTCGCGTCGAAGTGGACTCAGCGCGGATCGGTATGGCTGGGCTTTCGATGGGAGGCGAATGGACGATGTGGGGGGCCGCGTGCGATCAGCGAATCA
The DNA here is from genome assembly GCA_024230215.1 of Fuerstiella sp. Classification (GTDB taxonomy): domain Bacteria; phylum Planctomycetota; class Planctomycetia; order Planctomycetales; family Planctomycetaceae; genus Fuerstiella. The sequence continues at coordinate 4,505 of JAAERP010000380.1, forward strand.
AGGCGGCTGTGGTCAGCGGATGGATGTGCACGACCGAAGGCGTGTTTTCGGTTCCGAACTGTGAGTGCTGGGAACTGCCCGGATTTGTTGAACTGATGGATGTTTGCGAAGTTCACCTGTTGGTTGCCCCGCGACCACTGCTCTTTGAGAGTGCCGAGAGCGACAACTGTTTTCCCATTCAATTCACGAGGCAGGGGTTCGATCGGATTCAAGCGGGCTATCGCGTGTTCGGCGCGGACGAGAACGTGAAACAGGACACCTGGCCCGCCGGACACGAATGGCACGGCAAGATGGCCTACCCCTTCATCGACAAAGCACTCGGCGGCCATGCCTCCGAGATCGCAACGCGGATCCAATAAGTGGTCAGGACCGTCGGCGTTCTGCTTTGTGTGCCTGGTGTCACGGCCCGGATTATTGGCGCTTTGGCGCTCGACCGTCTATCGTCCGGGCTCGTTCTCCATCCGTTTTACGAATTCCCGCCATGCACCGATCGAACGTTTAAGGTTGTCGCGACGGTCACCTTTGATGGCATAGTTATTGGATTCCCTATGACCTGATAGTGGTTCAGACATGCGGTTTTGGAGAGACGATTGGACGGTCGAGCATTGCATTCGCTCGCTCGTTATCGACAAAGCGTTCGTTCGTTCCGTCCCATGTCAGCACATCGCCGAGATGAACGGCCAGGTGCCCCAGCAGGCATGTTGAAGTTACGCAATGCCCTACCTCGGCCGGTTCCCACGTAGGCTTGCGTGACTTCACGCTGTCGAGGAAGTCCCGCTTCTCGCTCTTCTGTTGCGCCGTTGGGTTGTCGACCAGTGGGTGACTGGCTTTCAGCAGCCCGGCGTCGCTCGCCTCGAAGTGGCTGAACCCGGCTTCGATCCAACCTTTGTCTCCCTCGAAACGCATGTACGGTTTCTCGGTGCGGTAGATGATCTCAACCCCGCCTGCATACTTGTACGTGATCTCGAATTCCAGCAGGACGTTCCAGAAACTGTTGGCGTCCGGGTAGACACCCCTGCCGCTGATTTCGACCGGAAATTCCCTGTCGAGCCCCATGCACCAGAGCGCGCCGTTGAGCAGATGGGTTCCCCAGTTTGTGACCATACCGTCGCAGTAATTCAGTTTGCGCATCCAGCCGGGACGGCCGTATCCTTGCCGTGGGTGAACGCCGTTGACTGTGTATTCTATCGCCGGAGCCTGTGTCTGTTCGGCACCCTGCCATCGTTTGTAGTCGAGTTCCCTGGGCACCGGCATCCCCGGCTGCGGCGCGAGCGGAATATCGGACCTGGGCACACATGCGTAAACCCTGTGAATCTTCCCGAGCGCTCCGCTCTGCACGATGCTGTAAGCTCGACGAGCCGGCGTACCGACGCGAAACTCACTGTCTACGCGAAAAACACGGCTGTACTTCTCTTCGGCGTCGCGCAGCTGTTGTCCTTCCTGGAGCGTGCGAATGATGGGCTTCTCAAGAGCCACGTCCTTGCCTGCCTTCATGGCTGCGACGCCCATTGCGCCGTGCCAGTGATCGGGCGTGGAGATCATCACCGCATCGATGTCATCTCGAGCCAGCATGTCTTCGTAGGCGGCGTAGGTCGCACAACCATCGCTGATGCCATGCTTCGACCTGTTGTAGTCGTCGATCTTCTGTTTGGCATTGTCCATTCGCCAGGAGTCCGGGTCACACACGGCCACGATTCGGCAATCCGGTTGTCGCTGGAACAGTGGAATATTCTTGAGGTAGCACTGACGACCGGTTCCAATCATTCCCATCCGAACCGTATCGCTCGGCGGGTTCGCACCCATCACGCTGGCAGGAACGATCGACGGCGCTGCCACAAGCGAGCTCGCCGTCAGGCACGAGTTCTTCGCGAATGAACGGCGGGATAGAAGGCGGTGAGATTGAGACATCTGGTGTTATTGTTCGAGGCAGGAACGGGCACTTTGGGATCTGTATTGTACGACGATCTGTGCGATCTCGATATCTGCAACGACGCAAATCCGACGGACGACAGTCAATGTAATTCCCCATCCGAAAAGGGAACGAAGGGACACGCACCGATGCTTGCAAGCGTGCATCGACAGCTGTCGGCAGGTGAGGGAACGTGATGGACACAGAAACCACCGTGCTCACGGGAACGCATGTCCAGGACGACTGCTCCTGTCGTTCCAGCGAGTCCCGACATCACGCCGGGTGCGCTCATAGTCGATTGCGCGAATAGGGAAGATAGACTATTGTGGCAACTTCAATAGTTTTTCCCATGGAGGTTGCACGATGAACTTTGCTGAACTGAGTCCCGCCGAACGTCTGATTGCGGAGCAGGCGGCTCTGAATCTGCGGACACTGAACAACGCCTGCGACATGGCGGCTGATGGTACGGTTCTGGCGATTGCCGAAACTCTTGCCGCTCAGCAGGGTCGCGAACTGACTCAAAAATCTCTGCAGGCGTCGATCGATGCGCAGGTGGAAACGGTCGAA
>JAAERP010000381.1 GCA_024230215.1 Fuerstiella sp.
ACGGAGGCTTGGATCGGAATCTGGAAACTCCGGATGACAACCTGGTCACCACCATGTCATTCTCGGTCGAGGTCGTGGATCCGTGGAAGTATCTGTCACGGGATGTCGAATACATCACCTCGGCCGGTATCTCTGGTGCTGTCCTTCCAACCAATAATGATTGGATTACGGTCGTCAGTGGCGATGATGATTCGACGCGCCCCTCGTCAGTGGCCTTGGCCCGCCATTACGGTGAGGGTCGTGTCATGGCGTTTGGACACGACGGGTTCTTCCGCTGGCTGAACTTGCTGGACAATGCGCAGTACACGTCAAACATGCTCGATGTTCTGCACCGCGATGCGGAAGGCAGTATTGCATTCACCGGTGGTTGGCACGCTGGAAGCTACACACAGTTTGACCAAATGGAACGGCAGATATTAGACAAAGGTCTGCTGTTCAAAGATCTCTGGCACACTGATCTTTCCGCATCCAGCCTGCAAGATGTCTCGGTGCTGATCATCCACAATTCATGGTTTGATTTCACCAGTGATGAAATCATCGCTGTTGATAATTTTGTTGAAGGTGGTGGCAGCCTGGTGCTGGCTGGACTTGGTTGGTCATGGGGGCCGTATAACCCCGGTCGCACCCTGGACGAATATCCTATTCACCGGATGGCCGAGGCGTTTGGTGTGCGTTGGGAAACCAACTACATTCTGGATCCGACTCACAATCTGAACATGTGGTATCCGGAATACCCGACCGACAGAACGGTTTTCCACACGTTCTATCCACTGGCTGATGACGGAATCAACCAGCCGCCCACGATTGATCCGATCGATGATCAGTTCATTCCCAGCTCAACGTCATCTCTCGCAGTCGACCTGACGGGAATCACAGCCGGTTTTTCTGAAAGCCAACCACTGAGCATTACCGCATCGAGCAGTGACACCACAATCCTGCAGCATCCCACTGTCACTTATTCGTCGCCTGATTCCACGGGCACACTGACTCTCAATCGACCATCCGACAAGCTCGGTGTGGCAACTGTCACCGTGACGGTTGAGGATGGTGGCTTGGACCTGAATCTGAGCACCCCACATGACAATGCTGTCACAACACGCCAGTTCACCGTTCTGAGTGGGTCTGCTGACTTTGGTGATGCTCCACATCCATTCCCTGTTTCACTGGCAGACAACGGTGCTGTCCACGCCGATAACGAAGCTGGATCAGTAAGTATTCCCGAGGATGCCATTCAATGGCCAGCATCCGAAGGTGGAAACGATCACTACTACATGGTCGTAACCGATACAACAGCCCTGCCTTGGACCGAGGCCAACCAGAAGGCTCAGGCACTGGGTGGCTATCTTGGCACGATCACATCACAGCAGGAACAGGATTTTGTCAGTAGTCTTGGTCTCAGCGGCTTGGGCTGGCTTGGCGGATTCCAAAACACCGC
>JAAERP010000382.1 GCA_024230215.1 Fuerstiella sp.
CCTTCTTTCAGCCGTCGCGTTTCTTCAGAGTCATGGGGTACCACGTCGACAAGTCCGTCAAACACCGAGACCTCCGCGACTCCGGAGTCGTCAAGTCGAATCCCGAATGCAGTTCCCAGGTCGATCACACGGGCGCTCGGCGTGTCCACTCGAAATCCTTCTGCACCCGGCGGTACGGTGGCGGATAACAAACCCGTGTGCAATCGCGTCTTTCCAAGAGCGATCAGTTCATAATCGGCCGGCCCCTCCAACGTGACTTCGACACCATCGTCAAACTGCAACCGAACCACACCCGAAGCGAAACTGACACGCCCAGCATCAAGCCGTTCGCCTTGCACAAAACGTCTGTTATCAGACCACTGGACATCAACGACGCGCGCGATGGACGCAAAGCTGACGTCGTCCGACGGATCGATGGCAACCCTATTATTTGTATTTGCATCGCGCTGTCGCCAGGCGGCAAAGCCGACGATGCCAAGGAAACAGGCAGCCAGCGCGGCCACAGCCAACCATGTTCGACGATGAGTCCCAACACTCGACGGTTCTGCAGCAGGTCGATGCAATTCCGTTGAATCATCCGCGATCCCAGCCGCTATCTCGAGTTGCAACCGATCGTGAAGCATCGCGACTCGGGCAAATGCTTTTGCGTTCTCTGGACTTTCTTTAATCCAATCGCTTAGACGCGCTGCCTGATCATCCGACAATGTTTGATCAAAGTACCCGTGAATCAGTTCGCTCGCTTCTCGCTCCATGTTCAAACGCCCTCCGCCACGGACTTGCTGTCAACGCATTTTCTCAAGCTCTCGCGAATCCGTTGCAAAGCTTTTCTAACGGCAGTGCCCGTCATTTCCATCGTGTCGCTGATCGCGGCAGGTTTCAGATCTGATTCATAGCGAAGCTGACAAAGCTGACGACTACGATCGTCGAGCAGCCGTAGGCAATCTTGCAGGTACCCAAGATTTCGAGATTCCTCAGGAGGCAGCGCGGAAAAGGCAGCTTCGATATGCTCGCGAGTCGTTTCGTCAAACAGTTGGCGATGCCGCTTCCGGCGTCTCAAGTAGCCGCCAATCTGATTCCGCGCGACTCCCAACGCCCAGGCATCAAACGACCGGCCAGGATCGTAGGTATCGAAGGAATCGATCACGGCCACAGCAATGTCCTGCAGAACGTCATCACGATCTTTAAAATCTCGCACGACGCTCGTTACGTACGCAGAGACCTTCGGCTGAGCCAAAGTCCACA
>JAAERP010000383.1 GCA_024230215.1 Fuerstiella sp.
GAAAAATCCGGAATCTCAAACGTCTTCGTGGCACGTTCTTTTTCCGCAGCGGCCCCTTTTCTGACCACCGGACCTGACTTCAAGGGTACTGTTTCTGAATGCACGATTGAAGCCGCAACGGCTTCATTGCTGGATGCGTCCGTCGCTTCACACATCGTTTCGGCAGCCATGCCAGTCGGCGGCGCTTCCGTCGGAGGGTTCAGAATGCCGTTGTCCAGCCGCTTTTTCCACCACTTGAGCATCTCCTCTGAAAGTCCGCTGCCGCGTTCTATCGTCAGTTTTGCCCGACGCTGAATTGTCGGCAGCTGCGCCAGAATCTGCAGGCGTCCGTCCTGCTTGTAGTAAAAGACGACATCGACCGGCGTTGCTTTGGGAAGATCCGGGGGCAGATCTCGCACAACACACTTCCCGATTTCCGTCGAATGCCGTCCCTGAACGTCGCCGCCTTCCACAACATTAACAGAAACACTTTCCTGATTGTCTCGCGACGTCTTGAACCGTTTTCCCCTCATCTTTGGCAGAGACGAATTACGAGGAATCATCATCGACCGGCGCGGAAAGCCCGTCGTAGTGTCCACACCCAGAATTCCGAGGTCGTGTGAGTTGATATTGCTGACTGAGATGCGGCTCTTCTTCGGCACATCAGAATTCAGCAGAATTCCCGCGTAAATGGCGGCACCATGTGCAACGGACTCGTCCGCCGAAAGTGAGCGATCCACTTTCAGCCCTGACTCAGTCTCCAGCATGTTCTGCACCATCGGCATCCGCGATGATCCCCCCACCAGCAGCAGTCGTGACACATCCCTGAACGAACGGTCGGCTTCCTTCAGGACCCTGCGAGTTGTGAACATCGTGCGATCGATCAGGTCGCCGCACAAAGTTTCGAACTCGGCCCGGTTCAGTAACACTTCTGCGCGCTGACCATCCATGGCAAACCGGATGACGGTTTCATCCCGCTGGGACAGCGACCGCTTGGCGTCTTCGGCTTCCGCCAGAAGTCGAAGCCTGTGCGAGGCATCCTTCCGAGGATCAACACCATGCTGAATCTGAAACTGTTCGGCAACGTGGTCAGCAATTCGCTGGTCCCAGTCAATTCCACCCAGATACACGTCACCGGCAGTTCCAATTGCGCGGTAGTCATTTCTTTCGATCTCCATGAGGGTCACGTCAAACGTGCCGCCTCCAAGATCGTAGACCAGAACCGTTTCCAACTGCTCAGTCTTTCCGTCCGTATCCACAAACCCCTTCTGCACCCCAAAGGCCAGTGCCGCTGCAGTGGGCTCATTGATGATCTCGGTCACGTCCAGTCCGGCAAGTCGGCCGGAGTCCTGAGTCGCCTTTCGTCTCGGTTCGTTGAAATATGCCGGCACCGTCACGACACATTTCTGGAACTCACCCAGACGATTCTGACCGTCCGCTTTCAACTTCTGCAGTACGAGTGCCTGAATGATCTCCGGAGGCAAATGCTGACCGGCCACGTTCATACTGAATGCTGCCTTGCCCAGATGCCGCTTGGCAAAGTAAGCCACCCGGTCCGGTTCGAATTCTGCAACCTTGACGGCTTCTTTGCCCACCACAACCGACGTGCGATCAAAGAAGACAACGCTGGGAGTGGTGGCATCGCCTTCCAGATTCTGAATCGTCAGTGGGCGACCGGTCGTGTCAAGGTGAGCGACGACAGATCGAGTCGTTCCAAGGTCTATCCCAACTGCATCGAGGCTGTTTTTTTCAGTCAACAATATCCCTCCCAATTCGCCGATACCTTAGCGGTCGATACACCAGGTCGGTGGAAGGCACTGCTAAAACCGTATCGGGAAACACCAACCCGGACCGCGTTCGACTCCTGTGGTACAGGATCTGAAGCCCAACACAAAAGCACCCAAGGTCACTTGGTCCTCATTTATTTCACGTTCTAAGCGGGACACCTGACAAACCGGAAACAACATCTCCACAGAAACACTTGACGTCTCCGGAGAGGGCCCTCATTGCGTGAACACGCGCCCATGATTAACGTCGCGTTTCAGGTTTTCCACACTCAAAAAACCGGGAAAAGCCAGCGGATTCCGTCGATTACTCGACAAACTCCAGTTTTTCTGACGATGGGTCGCTCGACTCCGAAACTGGGTCAATTACTTCGTCGGAATCCAGCGCAGTTTCAGTCTGACGCGCACCTCCGAAAAGTCAATTGTTTTCGGAATATCATCGTATCCCCGGCGCCGAAACAGCATGCGATGACGCCCGTTGGGAATGTTCACCTGAATCGGATCGGTCTCCGGTATCGCCAGCGACTCTCCATCCATCGTCACACTGGCTCCCTCACGCTGCTCGATGGGCCATTCCACAATCAGGTTTCCGGATACGGCGGGGGTCCTGAAAATCACAGCCACAACGATCAGAGCCACGATTGCCACAGCGACAGCAACCGGCAGACTGCGGATTCCCGTTTGTTGTTTCTGCCGGACTCGTTTTCTCCCAACGCCACCTGCGGACCGTTTTTGCCGTGTTCGCAGGTCTTCGTCATATGTGATTTTTTTCTTCGGTTCCAGAAGACAGCGGCGGGCCGCCGAAACTTCGTTCAGCAGTTTCTGAGACGCATCCAGATGCTCGCTGTTGGCAAGTTCCTGCAGTACCGACATGCGTTCACCGGCCGCCTCGTCAATTTTCTGGGGATCTGATTCGAACGGCTCAAGGCCCAGCAGAGCGTAATGGTCAGGTGAGCCTTCAGACTCAATTCCCAGCAGTTCCCGGTACGGGTCAGACTCAAGTGTCATTCGCAGGTTCTCGTTGTCCGTTTTGGTTGTTCACGATGAGGAGTGCTGTGACAGAAGGAAGAACACAAATGTGGAATTCATGACGCATCGCGCAGGTCGCCGTTCGCCTTTGGCCCTTCCCAGTAGGACCGTACTACCTCCTCGCCTTTGTAGTTGAGGCAAATTGCCGTGCGGTTCATGGATATTCGGGGTTTGGAAGGGAACGTCCGTCAATCGGACTGGTGATTTTGTCCGGCTCCTGCGGCGACCACTTCCAGCTTTTCTTCAGGCCCCGAAGGTAGGCCTCCGCAGCGGGGTCGGGACATTCAATTGGGGTCTGTTCGGATACGAGCCCGATGACCTGCTCCTCTGGCATCGCCATGATCTCGGCGATGGATTTCCAATCGGGATCGGCGGCCACAACGGTGGTCGCCAGGACAAGAATGGGGTTGAGGCAAACGAAAGAAGTTAGGGCTTTCATCCGGTTTTCGGTCCTTTATTCGCTGGCCATTCTCTCGTTGACGTTTCTTATTTAGAACTCTGAATAAACCTTGCGGGCATGTTCCAGGATGCGCTTGGCCTTTTCCACCTGTTCTTCCGGCACCTCACCCGTGGTCCGCCACTTTTCGTGTTGCTTGAGACCTTCCTCGGCGAGTGCTATGCGAGCTTTCGCACGCCTCTTGCCGCTTTTCGCTTTTACCTCCAGCCTCATCATAATGCACAACCGTTGCTTCAAGCCGGTACTCAGGCTTGTTCCACCACTTTTCGTCTTTCCTTGTTTTAGTTGATGCCGTCTCCGATGTCTTCGGTGTATTCGATGTCACCGATGCATCTTTAAGTTTATAGCGTTGTTCAGGAGGAGTCGGATTGTCAAAGAGATTTCCGGCCGGTTGAGTTCTTGACCCTTCGCGATCGACTTCACTCGTTGTTTCCGTCAGAATTGTGCGACACTGCGATCAGCTTCTGTTCGGTCCGGAAGAACATCACGCCCTCCGAAATTGCTGGCGTCGCAAGACAATATTATCCGAGTTCGTTCGCGTATGGTCAAGAAACTGTGACGGCAGAAAAGCTCTTTGACAATCAGGTGTTAGCAAGCGAATCACGTCGTAATTTCGGTTGGCGTCGGCCAGAAAGCGGGACGACGCGAGGTTGAGATGGCGATTCCCTGCGGTTGGCGCATACGTTCATCGTAGTTCTTGCTCGATGGTTTCCGGTCGTAGCCCGTTCACGCGGCGTTTCGGTGGTAGTACTTGAGCATTCCACCGAGTCGTTCGCGGCACTCGATTTTTCCCGCAACAGCGCCGACTCCGTCATCCGGATGGATCAACTCGTTGCCCAGCCCCTGATGATTCCGCTCGGTGTGGTAGCGCTCGACGCTGCTGTTTGCCAGAACCTTCGGGACTTTTGGGCGCGAGTACTCGCCACCCCGGACGTGAGTTGCCATTCCCGCCAACGAGTATCTCGCACGAGCGTGGTGAAAGTATCGGCGGGGCGTTTTGTCTGTTCGAGGTCGGGCCAAGAAAAGCTCAGCCAGCAGGATGTGCCAGGGTTGGAGCAGGAACGACATGTTAGCCGCCGAAAATTCGAACAGTTTCCGGTGCCGAGAGGTGAGATCAAGCGGTCGACATGAGACAATTTGGAGTAGTCAAAACCTCGTGTTTCACGGCGTTTTGAGTTCGGCGGAGTTTTTTGACTTTACGGGTTTCAAGCTGCTGTGTGCCAGGACATTTGGCACTCAACCTTATAGGCAAATCATCAATCCATAAAACATGCGGGGCAAACGGGTTTGATCATCGATAATTCGGACAGAAAATGTCAGATTGTCCTGACACACAACCCCGCTCATTCACAAGCTTGGGAGCAACCTATGAAGTGGACAACTGCACTGGGCGTCGTAATGGCCATTGCGGCAGATGAGTGCCATGCCAGCAATCATTACTTTATGCCGGGTGATGCATTCTTCCACAGCGTCTTGACGAGCAACCTACTTGACGAAATCGACCGCTCAGAGCATCCAGTGTTTACCTACAACCGACCGGACTTTCTACCGAGTATGTTTTGTGGATACGTGGGTTTTCATAAGTTGCAATACAACAAGATGCCGGCATCGATGAAGAAGAATCTCCGACAGGTGTATGATGAGATTCGGGAGTTCACACCCAAGCGAATCGAAATCACTAAGGAGTCCACGACTAAAGTAACCGACGACGGCGATGTTGAAATCCTGACAGGCAGAGAACTGCAGACAGAGATCAATGGCCCAACGGTGTTGTTTTACAACCACTCGTTCGACATGTCGCGGTTTCGGCTGGCATTAAAATACAACGAGAGGTGGGCCGATGACTTCGCAGAATTCGGGCACTCGCGAGATCATGCTCTACTCGAATCTTTCGTTCCGATTCCAGAAGCGATCGCAGAGGACTGGCGGGATGCGAATCTCGTCGCCTCTCTCAAAGCCAACCTTCCCCCGGTCTCGGTCAAATCACTTGACAAGCCGATTGAAGTGGGCTCGGACGTTGTTGCGGTCATCGCTTCAAAGGCAGACTTTGAGTTCCTTTACCACGGTTCAGGATATGGCTGGGGAAAACCTTCCGTTTACCTCGTCACGGCCGACGGGATCACTCGACTCGATGCAAGCAAAGGTCATTGGCATCCAATCAGGATTGCCCCCGGAGGCTTCGGCCAGGACACGTTTCCAGATCCCGTAGGGTCAAAAAACTCCGCCGAACTCAAAACGCCGTGAAATACGGGCATTTCAGCGACTCAGAGTCTCTCATCTCCGCCGCTTGATTTCACCTCTCGCCACCGGAGACTGGTTATTTTCGGCGCCGAACATGCCCTTCCTGCTCCAGCCATGGCACATTCTGCTCGCTGCACTCTGTGGCATGGTCAATGAGCGAC
>JAAERP010000384.1 GCA_024230215.1 Fuerstiella sp.
CCAATGGAATTACACCGGCCGTCGCGTCCGCTCAGACACCATCAAACGGCCATCCACGTGGAAGGAAAACTGGGCGGCTTCACGAAAAATCAGGCAGACTTCCGCTCTGGTGGCCTAACAACTGAGACTTGCGGCACTAGTTTGCCAGTGAATCCAATTCATCAAGCCTGAACCGAACACTCAGAATATAGGGAGCCTCGCCTTGCGACCAATGTCCATAGGTCGTGATCAGGAATGTGCCATCCGGAAGAACTTCAACGCCGGGATACGTCGTGTCGTAGCCCTTCGTATTATCTTTCAAGCGAACGGAATATTGTCCGTCGCCCCCACTCACGATGTCGTCCCACGTTCCAACCCAGCCCACCCAGTCACCTTCGAATGGCCGCCCCGTGACACTTTGTCCGGGCGATCGGCAGCGAAAACTGATAAACAATCTTCCATCGGGACCATACTTTCCCGTGTGCCGATCCCCGGTCAGAGCCAATGGTACTTCGCGTGGCTTAGTCCATGTGATGCCTTCATCGTCTGAGAATATAACGTGGGAATTCTTTCGTCGGGCGTTCTCACGCAGCAGGACCGCCATTCGTTTCCCGTCCGGCGAACGGATACAGCCAGGCTCGCACAGATGAATATCAGACGATTGATAGACGGATTCCGGAAAGGACCATGTGAGGCCACCGTCCCTGGAAAACGTCTGATAAAGCGTGAAGGTGGCAGGCCCCTTTTTTGCGTTGAAGAATCGTCCGTCGTCATGAAACATGGCGATGTAGTGCCCCGGCCCGGTATTTAAGGCCTCGACAAACCCCATCACGACAATACCGCCCCAGTCACCCACCGGTTTCAGCTCGCTCCAGTTCAAACCATCATCCTCAGTCACCGCCAGCCGAGCCGGATAGAGTCCAGACCACATGATGATTCGTTTGGTTCCGTCCGGGCCGATCACCCGATGCAACGTCGGCACTTCCTGAGACGTCGCCCAGCTTACGGGCGTAGGCAGCCGATCGCTCCAGGTGAGACCACCGTCATTGCTCCGCTTATAGACGATGGCCCCGCGACCGTGCCCCCGTGGATACACACACAACACCGTTTTACCATCATCCAGCAGACAGGTCGTTGGGTGGCCGAGGTACTGACCGGCCTCGCGATCGACAACAACCTGACGATGTTCATGATCATTCAGGTCTAGTTTTGTTGGATAACTGTGCTTCGGTTCTTCTGCAAGCACGGTCACGGACACCGCCGCAGAAATCACGATCGCCGTGAGAATTCGCATGGCTCAACACTCTCTGTCTGACTTGCGTAGCTACCCAGCCGACTGCCCAAATCAGAGCATTCTGCCGTTCACGTGTCGCACGATCCGTTGCTGGATTTGACATTCGCCCTGAATGCCGTCGAATTCAGGTATTATGGATACGGCCAACTTTCTTTCAGCAGCCGCCGTCCGGCGAAAACGGACACGGAGCTCTGTTGGTTCGTTATGATATCTGATGTTATCAAATAGTACACGAAGCGTCAGGCAACTGCCGACGTGCGCCGTCGCGTCGACCACGTGTGCCGTCAGGCAGAATCACCGGAACACACTCCAGACGACCAACACGGCCGACAATTCAGGAACAGCCAAATTCAGTGCAACATAGCCAGCCCTCCGGAGTAGCGTTGCTTCCGCCCCCGCATTTTGGGACAATCGACTCATGATGGAGCCTGTGCCCGTTGCTGACGTAACCGGTCGGCGGCACGTTCCCTGAATCCCGATGAGGCAACCGATGTCATCTGTGTTCAATACCAGACCATCACGTCGCCGAGCGATGCTGCAAATTGGTTCTTTGGGAGCTATTGGCCTGGCAGATCAGCTGGCCGTGGCAGCTGCGTCGCCCGATCTGCTCAAAGGACGTTCCGTTGTATTTCTGTTCCTGCACGGTGGCCCCAGCCAGATCGAAACATTCGATCCGAAGATGACAGCACCGGCCGGAATCCGCAGTGCTACGGGCGAGGTGTCGACCAAGACACCAGGCATTACTTTCGGTGGGACGTTTGAGCGACTGGCCGAACGTTCCGATAAACTTACCATCGTCAGATCTTTCACCACCGGGAATGGAAATCACGACATCAAACCCGTGGTGTCGCAGGCTTCCGCGAAAGCCTGTGTTGGCGCGATCTATTCGCGAATCGCCGGCACGACCAATCCGTTGAATGGCATGCCAACAAATGTAACGTTATTTCCGCGATCGGTGGACTCAGATCGACAGCCGGCCAACATGAATTTCGGTCGCTTCGACAGTACCGGATCGCTGGGATCAGCTTACAGCCCGTTCATTCCCGGAAGCGGTGGTCCGTTTCAGGAAAGCATGAAGCTGAATATTCCGGTCGACCGTCTCGATGATCGTCAGCAGTTGTTGGCCAGACTTGATTTGCTGAAACACAAAGCAGACACGTCGGGGCTGCTGGAAGGAGTCGATCAGTTCCGACAGCAGGCATTCGACACGATCGTGGGCGGGGCCGCAGACGCCTTCGATCTTGCTCAGGAGAGCCCCGAAACAGTGCGGCGCTATGACACGGCTCCATTGCTGCCCCCCGACCGAATCAGTCGACGCTGGAAGAATTACAACAATTATGTCGACAACGCCAGGACACTGGGCAAACTGTTACTGATGTCTCGACGACTGGTGGAACGCGGCTGCGGCTTTGTCACCGTCACGACGAACTTTGTGTGGGACATGCACGCCGACGTAAACAACGCTACCGTCGAAGAAGGGATGCGTTACATGGGCAATCCGCTGGATCACGCTCTTGCGGCGTTCGTCGACGACCTTGAAGCTCGAGGCCTGCGCGACAAGGTGCTACTGGTCTGTTGCGGCGAAATGGGACGTACGCCGCTGATTAACGCTCGCGGTGGTCGTGATCACTGGGGAGGACTGGCTCCGTTGCTGTTCTACGGCGGCGGCACAAATTCAGGCGCAGTCATCGGGCAATCAACAACAGATGCCGCAAAACCTCAGTCTGAAGCGTGGGGCATTGACAATCTGCTGGCCACGATTTTCCATTCCGTTTTTCACGTCGGCAATTTACGCCTTGAGCAACGTCTGCCCGTGGACCTTGTTCGCCTGATCACGGGAAGTCAGCCCATAAGCGGCGTGTTGAGTTAGCTTCCGCTGCCACAAGGCTGCATGAAGCCAGCCACATAGCAACGTCGACTGCGCACAGCACGCGGAACAGCCCGCACTATTCGCTTTCCTCGCGCACGGCTTCCTGGCGACTGGCCAGTTGTCGGTTGTAAGCACCGATCGTTTCTTTGCGCCGTAACATGCCCACCAGCTTTCCCGTTTCGTTGGGATCCAACACGGGAAGTTCGTCGATGTTGAGAGCCGTGAATTTTTTTAACGCAACGTTTAGATCGTCCTCCGGAAGGACACTCAGAAAGTTCGTCGTCATGACGTCCGACGCATCCGCCAGCTGCCAGATGGTTTCATCGTAGATATACGACCGCACGTCGTCTGCTGAAAAGATCCCGACCATGCGATCGTCACTGTCCATAACGGGAAAATACTGTTGGTGTGTGCGGCTGAGCAGTTTCACCATTTGTGATAACGGCATCGCTTCGGGAACGTGTTCAATACGGCGTCCCTTGCGGTAAACGTCCTCAACTTTGATGCCTTCCAGCACGTCAACCATGAAGTCACCTCGATGAGCGGGAGATTCCAGACGTGAGGCGACCTGTTTGGTGTACAGCGTGTGTCCGTTGCACAGCAGAAAACAGAGTGTTGAGACCCACATTGTCGGCAACAATAGTTGATAGCTTCCCGTCATCTCGGAAACCATGATGATCGTCGAGATCGGAGCGCGGGCGATGCCCGCGAAGAAACCCGCCATCCCGACAACTCCGAAAGCACCGGCGGAAATGTGATTCCACATCTCAACCTGTTCCACGACTTTTCCTATCGCGACGCCAACACACCCTCCAATGACCATCGATGGGCCGAATACTCCGCCGGAACCACCGGAACTGATCGTTAACGACGTGGTCACGATCTTCACGAATCCAACCAACAGCAGAACCTTGATCGTCAGCTGTTCCGGCGACTGCAGCCCGGTCTGCAGAACTCCGTACCCCGTCGACAGAACAGCCAGAAGGTTCTGATCCTGACCACACGAATAGAACAGCGCCATAGCGACGCATCCGGCAAGCCCCGCTCCCAGTGCCGGTTTCAGATGTGGTGGCCCCGGCACTTTCTTGAACAGGTCATGCACGCCGTAAAAACACTTAATATAGGCAATGCCCACGGCTGACAGCACCAGCGACATGATTCCATACGGAATCAACTCCGAGAGAGACTGCATCGAATGGCCCGCCAGTCCTCCAAAAACGTGGGCAAACGTCTGATCGCCGGGAAGAAACAAACCGTAAATGGAGTATGCCAGGATCGATGAGATTGCGGTTGGCACAATCACATCGGATTCCAGATCCGCATCGCGATACAGAATTTCACCTGCAAAAATTGCCCCCGCCAGAGGAGCCCGAAAAATGGCTCCGACACCAGCCCCCATACCCGCAGCCATCAGAATGCGACGGTCACGCGCCGAAAGTTTCAGTCGTTGCCCCAGCCAACTGCCCAGCGATGCGCCGATCTGAGCAATCGGACCTTCGCGCCCGCCGGAACCGGCCGTGCCAAGCGTAATTGCCGACGCCAGCGTCTTCACCACCGCCACCCGCAGCGTGATGTTGCCGCGTTTGCGATGAAAGGCATCAATTGCACCATCCGTGCCGTGACCTTCGGCTTCGGGCGCAAATGTGTAAACCAGACACCCGGAGATCAAGCCGCCGATGGTCAACACCGCCAGCAGCAGTCCAAAGGAGAATGCAGTACTTCCTGCTTCGAACAGATGATACTCACCTTCCGCGCCGCCCGGCGAGTAGCCGGAAATGTCGGTCAGCACGTAGTGTGACACCGCTTGTCCCAGAACGTCAAAGACGATGGCCCCAAGACCGGCTGCAACACCGACCGCGATTGAAAGTAAGAACCACTTTCCAGTGACCTGTTCAGGGAGCGACTTCATAGAATGACGGGATCTGTCAGAAACGTTGGTCGTCACGAACAGGCGGCTCGTGTGCGAAGAGTTCGCGATGGCTGATTTCAGCGTCGTGTGTAGTGAAACGCCTGGCCAATGCCAAGCCCAGTCGCTGTTTTCAACATTGTAAAAAGAAAGAGGGTGGACTGACAGATGCCAGTCCACCCTTTAAGAATCCGTGGAATGATGCGTTTGCGTAAGTTGTTTTGGAATCAGCGTACACGACCTCGAACCGGAGTCGCCTCTGGTTCAGGGTTGTCGCCGCGCTCACGAACTCGTGCGACGGCCGTTGTACTGATCATTTGTGCTCCACGAAGATCATTGCCGGTGAAGTAGGGAACCTTGTTGCCGACAACGCCATAGGAAAATTTGTTGGCCAATTCCTGCCAGCTCATGTTGTCCGTCCGATTCCAAACTGCGGCCTGAGCTGCCTGCGGAGCCATTCGCCCCGTGCCGACCATCAAAATCAATTCCTTAAGAACCGGATCATTAGTGTATTCTTCGACTGGTATTATTGCATAATTGGCTCGTGGAGTCGGGTCCGGCTTGCCATGATTCAGACACGTAGAAACGTAGGACAGTTTGATCGTCTTTTCGGGAGGAATTGAAAAGAAACCACCGCCTCCGCCGCCGCCTTGTTGTCCGCCGCCAAATCCACCACCGCCGCCGCCCTGCTGGCCACCAAGTCCGCCGCCGCCAGCCTGCTGGCCGCCCTGCTGACCACCGCCCTGTTGGCCGCCGCCAAATCCGCCACCCTGCTGGCCACCAAGTCCGCCACCGCCGCCGCCGAACTGCTTCAGCACATGAACGACCACAAAGGACTTCGGAAATTCAACGGTCAGAGGCTCTTCGGTCGTGTTGGTGACCAACACACTTCCGTGCTTTGGCCCCATTGCAATGACCTTCGATTCCAGAGTGCCCTCTTTCATACCGGAGAACAACGGAACTCGTTCAGCCGACGGATCGAACTTTGGTCGAGTGATCGGTCGCGACTTGGTTCGTTCTCGTCTCGATGCATCTGCACAGACCTGAGAGGCGTGGCTCAACAGGAAGGCTGCAGCCAGCGCGACCAAGGTGGTGTTTCGAATCCGCATCACTGGAACTCCTGAATGGTTTGACCGGAAAATACGCTCAAATCGGGACTGCTTATCGTAGTCCGGCCGCTCAAACGATTTTTGTTGTACGTTCTTTCCTGAGTTTATCGCCGATTTCACAGACTTCGCAACAAAAATCCTGGTCCAGAACGCATCCTTCCCCGGAGAAGTCGCCAGCAGGAGGGATGAATCGGACAGACACGACTCGGCAAACCTTGCGAGATATGCGCCGGGGGGCCTTTAAGATGCTGTCGACTGGCCCAACACGGACAATCGTTTTGGCAGGATTTCGTGGTTGGTGCGGCCTTGCATGACAACCAACATCGCCACTACATCAACGATCACACCGCTCTGGCCACAGGATTCCTGCTAATTGTGGGCGCCCATTTCAGAAGGGGGTTGCCGCCGGGAATCTGAAGAACTGCGTGATTGACGTGCCAGACTGACGGTTGGGCCGTCCTGCATTCTGAGTTTCGGACCGCGTTTTGCTTCATTTCCCGGCCCACCATCAGGTTTTCGGGGCTGCCGGATACCGATTTACTCTTTTCTGCCGGCAATCCCCCAAATGCGGGCCCCGAGTGGATTCGCTGGCCGCGACACGTGGTGCAGACTGATATCGGTTGGCCGTCCCGCCTTGGGTCCCGGCAGACTTCGCCAGCATATCAACACAGTGCGGGGTCAGGCGGGACAGGCATCGTTGCCCCGTTGAAGTCCAGTGTTGTCGGTCTGGATCGGAATTGGACACCCGGCACAGGTTGACCGGAAATCCTGACTGGCCCTATACTTCCGCGTTCAACACCCGGCAGAACAACTTCAGTGCCGGTTACCCGAAGATTAACAACGAAACAGTCCGAACCGATGTCGCCATCAGAATCTCGCAGAGACCAGACCGAATTGGAAAAAGTTCTGCGGAGCACTAAACCCTGGTTCGCTGAAAACGGCACCACATTAATCTATGCACTGGCGGCCGTGCTCGCGGTAGCAGCTGTGATTGTGTTTATGCAACGGCAGTCATCCGGCGACGTGCAGGCATCTGGCGCATTGTTGCTGGCTGCGGCCCCCGAACAGTACCGTGACGTCGCCGACGACTTTCCGGAAACATCCATCGGAATCTGGGCACGTCTACGCCAGGGTGACCGACTGCTGGACAATGCCGTCGGAAACATGTTTACAAATCGCGTAGTTGCTATAGAAGAAGGTGGAGAACTGGATCAGGCCGAAGTCGCCTATCAACGACTGGCCGAACGCTCCGACGTCGACGAACAGGTTCGCGAACGGGTCCTGATCGGCTTGGCTCGGGTGGCGGAAACTCGCTGTGATGGCCAACCGGAATCCACAAATACCGCTGTCACTGCATGGCAACGGGTCCTTGACGAGTTTCCGGAATCGATTGTTAAGAAGCATGCCGAAGAACGGCTCGCGGAATTATCGAGCGAGGAAAGCAGAACGTTCTACACGTGGTTTCACGAACAAAACCCCACACCGGTCGATCCGGGCCTGGCACCTGGACAACCGGAAGTTCCTGAAATTCCGTCATTCGACAACCTGATGAGACCTGCGGGTGAAGGCTCGCCAGGCAGCGATCCGGCAACGGCCGGTGACGACGATGTCACAGAGCCTGAAGCGGCCTCGGAGGCACACACGCCCGAAAAGCCGGAAGCCTCCGAAGAGCCGCCGAAACCTCACGCCGACGACAACACGGAAACACAGACGGACAACGCAGCCACTCCCGGCGACAGGGAAGAACCCGCAGCTGAGGGTGCCGCTGTACCGGATGCCCCGACAGCAACCAATGACGGAGCTGGCGAAGAGCCTGCAGAGTCCACGAGCCCCGAGACACCGACGAAAGACAGCCAGCCTGCTGCTGAAGGTGGAGACGGTAACAAATGACCCGCAGGGATCGCTCGCGTGAGCGACTGGAGTGCGAGGAGGAAGCGAAACCGTCGGACGTCGATATAGAATTGCCGTCCATTGCTGGTGAACAAACGGCCCCGGTACAGCTGACCGTGGAATCACGTGCTCACGGTTGGCGACTGGATCATTATCTCAGCCGCCTGTTCGGCAATTACAGCCGTGCCCACCTGCAGAAGGCAGTAGAAGCCGGCCATGTTCAACTGAACGGCATGCAGGCCAAGCCGTCGCGACGCCTGCGTGTCAACGATCGGATTGATGTCGATCTCCAGCCGACGGATGACCGCCACTTCGAACCGGAAGACATACCGATCGATGTGCTGTTTGAGGACGAGTATCTGATCGTCGTCAACAAAGCCGCCAACATGGTCGTACACCCTGGACGAGGAACTTATTCGGGCACGTTAGCGGCCGCTCTGCAGTTTCACTTCGATCAGCTGAGCGACATCGGTGGACGACACCGTCCCGGCATCGTCCATCGACTGGATCGCGACACCACTGGAGTCATCCTGATTGCCAAAGACAATCAGATTCACCAGAAACTCAGCAGTCAGTTCGAGCAACGTCTGGTTAAAAAGGAATACCGGGCGATTGTGCGAGGAATTCCGGAACTCGAATCCGACCACATTCGAACGCATGTCTGCGTCCACAAACGCGTTCGTGAAAAAATGATGGTCTGCGCGCCGGGTGGAAGATCCCGAGAAGCAGTTACGTTCTACCGAACGGCCGAATCGTTTTCCCGTTTCGCACTCATGGAACTGCACCCGCATACAGGACGGACTCACCAACTGCGTGTCCACATGCAGCACATCGGCACGCCAATTATCGCCGACCGTCAGTACATCGGAGAAAGCTGCTTCACCAGAGGTCAGGCAACCGGGGATGCATCAGACACTGAGATATTGATCCAACGACAGGCCCTGCACGCCTTCCGTCTGACAATTTGTCATCCTGTGAGTGGAAAAACAATGACGATTGAAGCACCATTACCCTCGGACATGCAACAGACGCTCAATGTCCTGCGAACAAGTACTACGTGACGTTACGCCCGTGAACCGATGCCCTTAGGGCGTCAATTCCATGAAGGATGACCGCTTACCGTGAAGCTTGCCAAAATCCGAATGAGCGATGGCACACCAGCCGTTGCCGCCGTCCATGCGGACACAGTCCAGACACTCGACATGACTCAGATCGACGGATGTCACTCACTGAGCGACATCCTCCATACGAGCGATCCGCCAGGTCTGGCCAGGTTCCTGCTGAGGCCGGATGCTGCACCTGTCCCGCAGAGCCAGGTGGAGTTTCTGGCACCGATCGATCACCAGGAAGTCTGGGCCGCCGGTGTTACGTACAAACGCAGTCAGGTTGCCCGCATGGAGGAGTCGGAGAGTGGCGCATCTCACTATGACAAGGTGTACCAGGCAGACCGTCCGGAGTTATTCATGAAAGCCACTCCGTCACGGGTGTCGGGACCAGGCCAGCCTGTGAGAGTTCGCCAGGACAGTACATGGTCCGTACCAGAACCCGAATTCACTCTGGCGATCAATCCACAGGGAAAAATTGTCGGCTACACCATCGGCAACGACATGTCCGCACGAGACATTGAAGGAGAGAACCCGCTGTACCTGCCACAGGCCAAAGTCTACCGCCAATGTGCGGGGCTAGGCCCCTGCATTCTGCTGGCAGACGAACCACTTGCCCTGGATGGAACCAAAATCGAACTGGTGATCCAGCGCGGCGGCGATGAGATCTTCAAGGGGGCAACGAACCTGGGACAACTGAACCGATCGCTCGAAGACCTGGCCGACTGGCTTTTCCGGGAAAGTGAGTTTCCCAACGGAACATTCCTGATGACGGGCACGGGCGTCGTCCCCGACGACGAATTCACGCTGGAAGACGGCGATTCAGTTTCAATCACGATCGCCGGCATCGGCACGCTGACGAATCCGGTCGCAAAAGGTTCCACTGAATGAGAGAGTCCCGGTCTTTGAAAAAGACCGGGACTCTGAATTCTTCCCTGTGCGTTTGAAGACCAACGACCGGAGCGATGCTTAGGCGACAACCTCCGACAATGGCACAGCGGCTTCAGCTGAGACCTCATGTTCATCCACGTCGTTCGCTTTGCGCCCGGCTGGGATTTTTGACTTCACATCGTACGCCAGCCCCGTCATTTGCAGCGTGCGAATGACCCACCAGGTCATGTCGATTTCCCACCAACGATGTCCTGACGGGGCAACGCTGGGGTGAGCGTGGTGGTTGTTGTGCCAGCCTTCGCCATACGCCAGCACGGAAACCCACCAGAGATTTCTTGATTCATCCCGTGTGTCGTAGTTGCGATAACCCCAGAGATGTGTCGCCGAATTGATGAGCCAGGTCGTGTGGTACGCGGCGGTCATCCGCACACACATTCCCCACACAAGGAACGATGCTGCCATCTGCCAACCACCCAAAGCCCAGCCCGCAGCCACCAGCAGCAACCCCTGAGCCCACAACCACATAGCAAACGACTTTTCAAAGAACTGCATCATCGGGCGTTCTGTAAGTTCAGGAATATACTTACGACAAAGCAATTCCTGATCAGACCGTTTCCTCTTTACGAACAGCCATAAGATGTGCGACCACCAGGCCCCGATCAGCGGCGAATGCGGGTCACCTTCCTGATCGGATTTTTGGTGATGAAGGCGATGAGTTGCCGCCCATGTCATGGGCGAACCTTCGCCAGACAAACTTCCCGCGAGCATCACGAAAAACTCAACAGGAGCACGAAGTTTGAATGATTTGTGCGCGAGGTACCGGTGATAGCCAAGACAGATCCCGATGCTGCACGTCACCCAGTGCAGCACCAGACAGACGGCCAGTGCCTGCCAACTGAAGAATGCCGGCACAAAGGCAGCAAAGCATCCTGCGTGAACAAACAACAGAAACCCAGTGACAACCCAATCGATGTTGTCAGTACGAAGCTGGCTCTTGGAAAACGCCTTGCGCAGTGCCTCTGTATCTGCCTTCGCCTGCACCCGCTTCGCTTCCAGCTCCGGCGATATCGATTTGGGAATACCTAAGGTTGTGAGAGAACCGCTCATGGATGAAATCAGTCGTTGAGTGTGTCGGAGTGAGTCACAGGCGATTTACCGTGTCTGATTTGACCATACGGGCGTTGTCGTCGGACATCAACCCGGACGTGTCGGACCGCAGTCAAACATCTGTCAAAGGATTGTCAACGCCGCAACCCGCGTTCAACAAACAGGTTACACCCCCAGGCAATTAAGCATCGCTGGCGCGTACACCACTTCCAGGAACGGGAATCTCCGGCCGTAAGAGAGGCGACATCGAAACAAAACCAACTGTTGCCGCAACGTGTCCGGAGCTCGACAGGCCGCCGGTGACCGCTGCCATGAGCGGGATGCCGCGTAATTACGAAACGAACTTCCCGGTCATCAGAACTGAACGTGAGATGCACCGGGAAGACTGCTTGAGCGAATGCGACGCCGAATCCCGGACACAGACAAAAGGCGGACGCGACAGCCGGTCATCGGGTCGTCTGTGGCGTCACCAGACGAATCGGCAAGGAGTCGACATAATGGCCCGGCTGAGCGACAAACTTCTTCATGTTCTCTGCGGTGCTGAGAACCCACAGTTTCCCGCGAAAGATGGCAGCGTATTTCAGCATTCCTTCCACCGTCTGCCCCGTTTCCGACAAAGTCACCGGACAGGAACCGTCGCGCTGTGGCCAGTATTTTTCCGGATTCGTCCGGAAGTTCTGCAACTGTTCAGCGCTGCTGAAGTACAACAACCTGCCACGATACAACAGTGCGAGCTCCGGCATACCCGAAACCAGACTGCGTGTTTCCTGAACAGCAGACAGACATAGACCGCCAAAGGCGGGACTGTCCACACCAGGCGGAAGCGAAGCAACGCTGCCAACAATGACTGGTCTCGTAGTTACCGCCGCCGCAACATGTTGTGAAACCGGCCTTGTGGCCACAGTTGGAATTCCTGTCGTACCTGCAATATTTTCAGCAGCTGGCAGTTTCGCAGGAGCATGAGCGGCCACAATATTCTGTAGTTTTGGCAACAGCTTCTGCTCTGTCTGAAACCCGGTGGTACGACTCAGGATGATCATTTCTGGAGAAACAATCAGCAATGCCGGTACGCCAGTGATTTTCAGATGCGCGGCCAGTTCCCTGTGCTTATCAATGTCAACCAGCACAGGCACGAAGTTCTGATTTACAAATTGAGCAACCGCCGGACGCGAGAATGTTTCTCGTTCGAATTTCTTACAGGGTCCGCACCACTCAGCGGTAAACTTCATCAGCACCAGGCGGTTCGTACCATTTGCGGTACGTAGCGCGGATTCAACATTGGGCGACCAGCTGACGTGATCTGCTATGCCCTTGACTGGCCAACCGAATCCCAGCGCCACAGCGACAACCAGAACGGCTCGACAGAGTCGGCCGCAGGGCAAATCCGTTCGCGTTGTTCCCTTATTCCCAGCCCCCCTGGTTTTCACCAATGTCGATTCCGAAGGCTTCGAAGAGTAGCGCATAATCTGCATATTTGCCGGTCCAGGTGAAGGTCACTCAGGCTCGTCTCGTCCAGCAGCACTGCGCGAATGCGCGATGATTGTTTCTGCTGTCGTGAACACGAAATTGCGATATGTACAGCTGTCGATGCTGTATATCGGTCACTGATCGGCGGCAATGTGTGAGGGTCGTTACGTTCGAAACGATTTTCGAATTTGTGCCACCAATTCGGACAGCACATCGTTATTGCCGGGAACACAACACTGCCGAATCTGCACAACACACACTGCGACTGCAGGATCTGCCGCACTACCCTAATGCTTTGTCACAGGCAAAAGTTAGGGTGGAAGCATTCCCCGGAAAAGGGGGTCAGGTACCAAAAATGCAAAGCACCCTTCGGGCCGTTCCGGTTTTTGGTACCTGACCCAGTTTTCCTCGCCAACCCTAAAACCTGGCTGTGACAATGCATTAGGGTGAGTCCTCGCACGTTCCGCGTCACGTTTCTGAGGGGATACTTCTTCAAAGTCCTTCCGATTGACGTTGGTCGATGTATTCCTGCATCCTGACCAGCGTCTCGGGGCTGACGTGATGTTCAATTCCTTCGGTGTCAATCGTCGCTGTCCGCTCCGACACGCCCAACATCAGCAGAAACGCGTGCACGGTCCTGTGACGATGCTGTGAGTCCCGAGCAATGCGCCGGCCCTTGTCGGTCAGTTCCACAGGTGCGTAGGGCTCCGAAGTGACAAGGCCGTCCCGCTGCAGGCGGCCAATGGTGCGATTCACGGTGACGTGACTGACTTCGAACTGTCGGGCCAGATCGACCGCCCGGCATTGTCCGCGTTCGTCGATGGTGGCAGCTATGGCTTCGACATAGTCTTCAGCCAACTCGGTCGCGTGGTCCTGCCGAGTACGTCTGTGCTGATTCTGCCTGCGTTTTGCCGTTGCCATGTTCTCACTGAATTTTCAAGCGAAACCTGAAGCCACGCCCACCGGTTAAGCTGTCGTGATTCGAGCAACGGGCATGGGCGACAGATATTGTTGAGAGAACGATATTGAATGACAAGTGCCAACGTGTAGAAGATGCAGATGGGGATCTATCCGGTCGTACGATGGAGAATCAGATCCACAGCCATCCTGATTGCGCATACAATTTTGGTGATCCGATTGCGGAATTCTGTCGTTTGACGATACTTGTGCATGGCGAGCGGTGCGGTTTGCTGCCGTGTCATGCAGCAGCAGAGTGTATTTCACGAAGATAGTTGGCGGTTCCGGCCGCAGCATTACGATCTGAAGCCGGAGCCACGGCGGAATCCTATGCTGCCGATCGCGTCAGTCGTAAGCGGGTCTTAACACGAACGGGAGATGAGCAGATGTCAGGTGGTCGTCCAACAACCGTATTCTATCTCGCCGTTCTGGCGGTAATCGGAGGCTTGGTTTATTTTGCGGGCATGCAGGCCGGGTTCTTCGGAGACAAACCTGCTCCGGAACCCGCCGGTGAAAACGGAGGCGAAAAGACCCTTGATCCAGGCATGCTGAATCTCGGCGGTTCAACGGCAGAGGCAGATTCATCCGATGATCTGGTCACCACAGTCAAGGAATACGCGTTTGTGCCATCGGAGCGATTGCCAGCTGTCAAAGGTACGGCGGCGTACAAAGCTCTGGAAGACAATACCGTTCGATTCGCTCTGAACGTCTGGGCCGGGTGGGCGCCAATCATCCATGCCAATGAAGGGTTCCAGCCAAAGAAAACATGGCGGACTCCGGACGGCAAGGAATTCAAAGTACATCTGATACTGGCTGACGATCCAGTGGTCATGCGAGACGCGTATGCTGCCGGGGACTACCACATCGGCTGGGCGACTGTGGACATGTTGCCGTTGTTTATGGAAGGCTTCGTGGACAAGTCAGGCGAGCCGCGTGACAGCCGCATCATGCCGCGAATTTTTCAGCAGGTGGACTGGTCTAATGGTGGCGATGGCATTGTTGTCCGGAACAACATCAAAACTGTCGCCGACCTGAGGGGCAAGAAAATTGTTCTGGCCAAGAACTCGCCTTCCGAATACTTCGCACTCAGCATGCTTGTTGCCGGCGGCCTGCAACCAGGCGACGTCACTTTCCGTTACACAAACGACGCCTTTGAAGCAGCGGCCGCCTTTAATGCCAATAAGGACATCTCTGCATGTGTTTCCTGGGCACCGGACATCTACACATTGTCCGAACAGGACGGCAATCGCATGCTGGTCAATACGTTAACTGCAAACAAATTGATTGCGGATGTATGGTACGCTCGAGCGGACTTTGCCAGCGAAAACCCCGATCTCATTGAAGGGCTTGTGCGAGGCATCTTTGACTCCGTGGAAGCACTCAGAAATCAGGGCGAGCAGCAGAAGGTGTCCGAATGGATGGCGCAGGGTTATGCGATCCCCAAAGATGAGTGCCTTGGTATGCTCGCGGATGCCCACTCAACCAACTTTGCTGAGAACCGCGACTTTTTTCTGAATCAGAACAACCCCGCTCGCTTTGAGTCCGTCTGGAATCAGGCCTACTACATTTATCGCCGAATTCGTTCTGTGACACACCAGCCGGTTCCGTTCGATAAGGTTGTGGATTTCAGCATCCTGCAGAAGCTCGGCAAGGAAGAAGCCTACGCGTCGCAGAAAAACGAATATCGCGTTCAGTTTGCACCCAAGAGTACGGGGGAAATCAGGGCAGAATCGGATGAGGTTCTGACCAATACCGTGATCATTCACTTCCCGCCAAACCGGCACGACCTCGATCACAAGGTCACCCGAACCCAGGCGGACGGCACTGATGTTGAAGAACTCTATGACCCCAACGTCGATTTCGTACTGGAGGAGATCTCTAAACTGGTAGGACAGTTTGGTGCGGCCCGGGTTGTCATTGAAGGCCATACGGACGCTTCCATGCAGTCTCTGCTGCCGGACGACAGTCTGGTGAAAGAACTGTCCGGCAATCGCGCCAATGCGGTCAAGGAGGCGTTGGTGCAGAAGTTTCAGCTGGATCCTAATCAATTCAACGCCACTGGCGCTGGCTGGGACCATCCGGCTGACCTCAATGACCCGCTAAACCACGCGAAAAACCGTCGCGTCGAAGTCCACGTATACTCAGCGGAAGTTGAGTAGACCGTGAGGAGAGCGCTGTAGCGATTGGCTGTGAAGTTGGAACAAAGTCCGGGTGGATCCCTGGGGTTTACATCGCAGGCTCAATCCCGTCCGGCCACCCATCCAACGGTAACCACAATCTGTTACTGCCCCATAAAAAGGCGATCGACGCTGTTGCTGGACAGCGATTCGGCTAAAACTCGACTTAGCATTGCTGTTATAGTGACCGTCCAACGTAAGGTCTGAACGCCATCGGTGATGGTTCAATACGATTCCTCGCAGCATCTATCGGCGACTTTGTGAAGGATACGGAGTTCTCTCTTGGCCCCTGAACCAGCATATACAGACGAACAGCTTGACGCTTTCGGGTTGGCTCGAGAACAACTTGCACAGCACATCGCTGTGATCATGGACGGCAATGGGCGCTGGGCGCAGCAGCGTGGATTGCCCAGGGTTGAAGGGCATCGGCGAGGTGTGCAGTCTGTTCGAAGCATCGTCGAAGAATGTTCGCGATTAGGTCTGCAGCAGTTGACGCTGTACTGCTTTTCCAGCGAGAACTGGAAACGCCCCAAGCTGGAACTGAGTCTGTTGATGAAGTTGCTGCGGCATTATCTGGTGGAGGAACGCCGCTTGATCTGCGAACAGGGGTTGCAGTTTCGAGTCATCGGAAAGATAGATGAGCTGGATCCGGCGATTCAAAGAGAAATCGAATTAACGGAAGAAGCGGCCAGCACAAACGACGGCATGATGTTGTGTCTGGCAGTCAACTACGGAGCTCGAATGGAGATCACCGAAGCTGTGCAGCAGATTGCACGCCAGGTCCAGCGAGGTGAACTTTCCGCCGACACAATCACAGAACAAACAGTTGCCAGCCATTTGATGACGTCAGGTATGCCGGACCCGGATTTATTGATTCGGACGGCGGGCGAAATGCGAATCAGCAACTATCTGCTGTGGCAGATCAGCTATTCCGAACTCTGGGTCACAGACACTTACTGGCCTGACTTCCGGGAACCCAATCTGCATGAGGCATTGAAAGACTTCGCCGCCCGAGACCGTCGGTTCGGAGGGCTTCACAACACGTCCGAAGGACCATCCTCAGCCAGCGCTTAGCGCGGCCCTGCAAACGGAACCCCGGTCATGCTTGGATGGAGATTAGGAATTTCGGTTGTTCTGGTGCCCTGTCTGCTGCTGTTGTTCTGGTGGGATTCGACCCTGGGCGCCGGAGCTCCAGTGTTGCTGGTTTTCTGCCTGCTGCTCTCGGTTCGCAGTACGTTCGAAATGAGTCAGTTGCTGAAGACTCGAGCGATGAGGCCGTGCTTCGAAATGACCGCACTGTGCAATGTGCTGATCATATTTGCGGCGTGGGCTCATTCGCGAATGAGCATCAAAGCCCCTCCTCAGCAGGCGCTGCTGATTTCATTGGGTTGGATCGCTGCTGCTGTCATTGGCGGGTTCGTGTTGCTGATGCTGTTCGAAGCGGCGCGATTTCGAAAGCCTGGGCGATCGATGGAATCGCTCGGCGCAAATGCCATCACGCTGCTGTATGCAGGCGGACTGCTGGCAGTGATCGCTCAATTTCGCTGGTTCCCTGAAGCATCGATCGGATACTTTGCAATTGGGTCCGTCATTATCGCCGCCAAGAGCGGCGACATCATGGCCTATACGTTTGGACGACTGTGGGGCCGGCGGAAAATGATTCCTCGTCTGAGTCCAGGGAAGACGTGGATGGGCGGAATCGGTGCCATTGTGGGCAGCGGTCTGGGTGGCTGGCTGTGGCTGACATTTGGCGGACAGCTCTTTGATGCGACCCCGACAGCATCCAGTCTGGAGTGCGTGCTGGGGTTCAGCGTCACGATGGGCGTTGTCGGTTTAATTGGCGATCTTTGTGAATCCCTTATCAAACGGGACGCCGAGAAGAAAGATTCGGCGACGTTGTTGCCGGGTTTTGGAGGTCTGCTCGATCTGCTCGACAGTCCTCTGTTTGCCGGGCCATTTGCCCTGGCGTGGTGGATGTTGTGGCCACCAGCCAGTTAGACTTGCAGCATTCAAGGATTTGTCTTCCTTTGCCTCAGTTCCGGGGGGCAGTCCCAAATCAGAACCACCACCAGCGCCGGTGGTTTGAGGTCAAGAACAAGGCAGGTGATCAGAGTGATAACGATGCTCAAAATGTCGTCCACGATCGGATTCTTATGCATTCTGTCAGCCCATCACGCAACTGCCCGGCAAGAACCTAAGGCACCGCAGGTCGGTGATGCAGCACCGACATGGAACGACCTCGTCGGAACCGACGACAAGAAACACTCGTTGACGGACCTCGCAGATGCCAGCGTCATTGTTGTCGCGTTCACGTGCAACACCTGTCCGTACTCCGTCGACTACGAAGATCGAATGATTGCTCTGCAGCATAAGTATGCGGACAGCAAGGCGGGCATTGAACTGGTGGCCATCAATTCCAATGGTGTCGCGGCGGATAGTCTGGATAAAATGAAGCAGCGAGCTAACCAGAAGCACTTTGACTTCGCTTACATTCGAGACGAATCCCAGGAAGTGGCCAGGGCCTATGGAGCAATCTACACGCCCGAGTTCTACGTCCTGAATAAGGAACGAAGAATTATCTACCGAGGTGCCATGGATGACAGCACCGACGCCAGCAAAGTGACGGTATCGTACATTGACCTGGCTATTGAAGCGGCCATCGCGGGCAGGATGCCGGATGTCACGAAAACGGGAGCGCGAGGCTGCACGATTCGATTCAGTCGACGGCGACGATAGATTGCCGTTGCATAGTTACCGACGGTTCCGCTCAGTTGTCCTATGACCGCGTCCTATGATCCGGAGTCCGCTTTTTTGAGTTGTACCTTCATCTCAGCGGTCGCTTCAGCTATTTCCTGACGCAGGCGATCAAGCTCCCCAACTGTCTGCAGCATGTTGTCAAACGCAGCGGGTGCTTCGTTTCGTGTGTCATTCTGCGCGGCGGCCAGTTGCAGCAGGTGTAGCTGATGATGCAACGGCTCATCAAGAAGTGGCACAAATGGTTTCGTACTATGTCTTGCACTTCTTGCCAGGCCGCGTAGGGCATCACGCTCCTCGTTTCGTTGCGTGGCATTCAGTTGCCTCTTGTCTGTTCGTATCTGGCGTTGGGCAAGTTCCTTCTCGTCAACCAGTCGTCCCAGGGGGGCTTCATTCAGACGTCGCCCCTCCTTCAATTCCTTCGCGCGGTCAAGCACCGCAGCCAGCTTGGCGGACTTCGGACAATTGTTGAGCCCTTCCTGGAGACATTTCACCGCCTGAGACAGACTCTTCATGTCAATGTACATGTTCCCCAGGTTCGTATACGGCTCCGGCATGTCAGGAGCAAGTTTGATGGCCTCCCGGTATGACGATATCGCCATGGAATTCATTTTCAGGGCCTTCTGCGCAATTCCAAGGTTGTAATGTGCAGCCCCGTTTTTCTTGTCCTTCTGAAGAGCTTTCCGCAACGTTCTGGTGGCCCCCTGGTGATCCCCCAGCAGATTCTGAATGGCACCCAGGTTGACCCAACCGGCAGCGTATGCCGGGGCCATACGCGTCAATTCCTGAAATGCCAACTTGGCTTCTTCGTACTGCTTCGACTTAAAGTGACACACACCCAGCAGTTCCTGCGCCTCCCGGTCCTCCGGGTCCTCCTCCAGGTGGGCGGTCAGGACCTCCAGTGCGTTAGTCGTTCTTTTCTTATACAGCAGTCGGCGAACCTGCCCAACAATGACTGAAACCGTCTTCTCGTCGGTCATGTACCTGCTCCACTATCCCCGGGTTTCACTCCAGCTCACGCGCGGCAGAAACTGCCACGCGGAACCACCAAACGGTCGTTCCTGCACGGCTCGCCACACAAGAACACGACAATGTGCACTGCCTGGACTGTCTTCGTCACTCCACTTTAGTCGCCCGGCGCATTTGAGTCGATTGAATTAAGACAAAGACCGCCGCCTGCGTCAAACCTACCCAGATTAACACAACTGGAACACAGGTAAAGTTTGCGTGGCCAAGACACAGTGTTCAAGCGTCATTTTCCTTCGTGCCGAAACTTCAGTTGGCGTACTGGCTGAGATAGCCGCCACCCCCAAAACGACTCGCTGAAGAAGGCGCAGGTTCTGCATGTACTCAGTTCGGCAAACACTTGTCGCAATCGTCTTTATTGTACCTGGTGCCTGCATATGGTCTTCACCCTGCAGAGGCGATGATCCGCGTGTAACTCCGCTGGTCAGAGCCGTACGGCACTGCATGGAGTCGGTCGTCAATATTCACACCGAAAAGGCGACACCGGTCAACAAAGAGTTCCGTTTCTTCACGCCGAAATCACGTCGAGTCAGTGGCATGGGCACCGGTATTGTTGTCGACGAACGCGGCTACATCGTCACCAACTACCACGTTATTCACGACGTCGATCAGATCACCGTGACCTTGAAGAATGGTGAAACGCTGTCGGCAAAAAAAGTCTCGTTCGACCGCAAACACGACATGGCAATTATTCGTGTGGAGGCGTCAGAACCATTGACGGTGATGCCGCTGGGAACATCCTGCGACGTCATGCTGGCTGAAAACGTCTTTGCCGTCGGCAACGCCTTTGGATACGAACACACCGTCACTTCCGGCATCGTCAGTGCAATTGGCCGCGATGTTGAAGTTGACGAAACACAATCGTACGAAAACCTCATTCAGACAGACGCCAGCATCAACCCAGGCAACAGCGGAGGACCGCTGCTGAACGTGAACGGACATGTCATCGGCATCAACGTCGCCATTCGCGCTGGTGCGCAGCGAATTGGATTCGCATTGCCGATCGACGACGCTCGACGAACAATTGCCCGGCTGCTCAGCACAGAACGTCTAAGAGGCATTTCTCACGGCATATTTGCGAGTGATGTCAAGACGCCATCTGACCAGAAGCTGGTCATTGATGAAGTCATTGCCGGAAGTGCTGCCGACATCTGCGGATTGAAAAACGGAGACGTACTCCGCGAAGTCCGTGGTATACAGGTTCACGACAGTGCCGACTGGGAACGGGGATTGCTGGATGTCCCCGTGGGAACGGTCGTGGACGTCTCAATCCTTCGAGACGGTCAGGCGAGTACGCTGCCGTTCACCGTAGGAATTGGCAAGAGCGTACCGGCTGCCGTCGCGGGAGGGGACAAGCCGGGATTGGCCGTTCAAACTGTAGCACTTCCCAGTGAAGACGAAGGTGCACAGGAAGCCGCCGGCATTCGCAACAAGGTTGCATCCATGCTCGGGGTGCGGCTGGGAACACTCAGTACGCACGACCGAAACATCATTGGTCGACGGTACAAAGGCGGCATGAAGATTGTGTCGGCAGACACCAAAGGACTTGCCGCTCGTCACGGAATTCGCCGAGGTGACATCCTTCTGGGATTGGATGGGTACGAAACACTCGACGACCGCAACCTGCAGTTTATACTGCTGGAGTCTCGCGTGAAGAATCTGAAGGAACTTAGCTTTCAGATCTATCGCCAGCACCATGGTGCATTGGTAGGTAGCATGGAGCTGACCGCAACGCAAAAATAGCCGAGGCGCATTCGTCTGAGCGCTGCAACACAATCTCACGGGTGCATCGAATGTCCGAGTGGGAGTCACGTGTCGACGAATGGGTCCGACAGGCGTGCGTTGCAGAGGTTAGCGCTGAGAAACCTGGCAACGTCACACCAGCTCACGGCTTTGACGACGTCTCTTACCAGGAGTTCGTGCAGTCGGCTCAAATCATCGCTCCTATTGTTGCGGCCGCCGGATCAAAAGGGGTTGGCAGGACGATCTGTGAAGCCGTGAAGGCCACTCGGGCAGCCGTCGACCACAATACGAACCTCGGAATCGTGCTGCTGCTCACGCCGCTGGCCGCCGTGCCCCAACACTTATCCATCGCCGATGGTATCGAGTCGGTATTGGCGGCACTCACCGTTCAGGATGCCGAATTCGCCTATGAAGCAATTCGAACGGCCAACCCGGGAGGACTCGGGTCGGCCGATTCGGAAGACGTGACGGGACCGGCGAGTCAGGATTTACGCTCCTGCATGCAATTGGCAGCGGATCGCGACATGGTCGCCGCTCAGTATGCAAACGGCTTCCACGACGTCCTGAACGCGTGTCTGCCCTTACTGCGAGACGAGAAGGAACCGTTTTCGAATTCGTCGCTCAGAATTGGCTGGCTGGCCACTCACCTTCTGGCTCGTTATGGTGACTCGCTGATTCGGCGAAAATGCGGCGTCGAGATCGACATGACGGTAAGAGCAATGGCCGCTGCGGTTCTGGCCGCCGGATGGCCGAACAGGACAGGCGGCGATGCGGCCTGGCACAGGCTGGACCGCTTTTTGCGAGCCGATGGAAATCGCCGGAACCCGGGAACGACTGCTGACCTTGTCGCAGCGACACTGTTCGTGGCGCTGCGAAACGGTGAGGGCGTGATTAACCCGCAGGGACAAATTGTGTTTCCGCAATAATAAGTTATGAATGAATCCTACGAAGCAAGAGTCACCAAAGACTCGCTGGTGTTCAGTGCAGCACATTTCATTACCTTCAACGGCAATGTCTGTGAGCGACTGCATGGTCATAACTGGCGACTCGATGTGACGGTCGCCGGAGCACTGGACGAAAACTTCTACGTGTTCGACTTCATCGCACTGCGTGACGCCTGCCTGAAGATCGTCAGTGAACTGGATCACCGGGTGCTGTTGCCCGAGCGACATCAGAAGATCAGCGTCGTAACATCGGACGACGGTCGGGAAGTAACAGCCCGGTTTGAAGATCGCCGTTGGGTGTTTCCCGTGGAGGATTGCTGCATTCTGCCCATGGAGAACACAACGGCCGAGTTAATCGCCCGCTGGGTCGGTCATCGATTGATCCGCGATTGCGACATGCAATCGCGCACGTGCCTGGAGGAATTGCGCGTGGGTGTTGAAGAAAACTTCGGCCAGTGGGCTACGGCTCGCTTGTCTCTCGGGGCACAATAGCCGCAGCACAACACGAGATTCTGATCAGAACATCTGCGGCCATTCCAACTGACGACGAAGTAAATTCTGCAGGACATCCGTTCCCAGGTAATAACCTGGGAACGAGTGACCCCGGCTCAAACGGCCGTTACGAGGTGTAACCGGGCCGTTGTGGACGCGTCTTCAGTGCGTTGGCCTGATCGTCTCCGATGAATTCCTGTGTATCCGGATTCCAATTCAGCTCGCGGCCAAGCATCAGTGTGATGTTGCACAGATGACAGGAAGTCATGGTGCGATGATGCGTAAACACGTCGGAAACCGGATTCCTGCGGCTCTCCACACAATCGAAGAAGTTCTGCATGTGTCCGGTCGGTTCGCCGCCATACAGTTCCACAATCCTGTCGTCGATCCTTTTCATGTCGCCTTCTGTCAGATCTTCGACTGGCTTACCTGTCAGTTTGCCACGATTCACGAAGAAGCGACCTTTGGAACCTTCGAACAGAATGCCGTTCGGAAACTCAGTCTTGCCGTCTTCCGACACGTATTTGTCATGAACGGTCATCACCAGGCCGTCCGCGTATTCCAGCTTCAGGTCGAAGCTCATTGCGGAATTGAACGCATTTGGCAGGTGCAGTTCGCCCGCAAACCATTTTACGAAATCAAAGTTCTCCGGAACACACGGCGGGAACTGTCCGGTGCCGCTGACTTTGACAGGCCCAGTGTCCTGTTTGCCCAGCGCCCAGGTCGCGATGTCAATATGATGAGCGCCCCAGTCAGTCATCTTGCCCCCCGAGTATTCCGCAAACCAACGGAACATTTTGCGACGTTCTTCCATGTACAATGCTTCGGGGGCCGGCCCCAGCCACATGTCCCAGTCCAGATCTTTGGGCGCCATGGCAGCTTCGAAAGGCCCACCTTTGGCCACGCCGCCAATCGCCACATGAGCCGTGACGTTGTCACCGATGATGCCTTCGTGAACCATCGCCACGGCCTGCAGGAATTTACGGTCGTTTTCTGATCGTTGCTGCGTACCGACCTGAAAGACTTTATCCGTCTCGGAAACCACTTTGCCGATCTGAATCCCCTCATCGATTGTCAGCGTGAGAGGTTTTTCACAATAAACGTCGGCACCCGACCGCAAAGCCGCAATTGCGATCGGCACATGCCAGTGATCCGGAGTTCCAATGGTTACGATGTTGGGCTTAACCTTGTCCAGCATCTCCCGATAGTCGGTGAACATCTGCAGCTGGCTGCCCAGCTTCCCGTTGAACTCATTGTTGTGCCGGGTATCAACGTCGCAGACAGCGACCGTCTGCCCAAGCTTCGACGCCTGCATCGCGATCGAGCCACCCCGACTGTACCGACCCCGGCTGCCACCGACACCAACGGAGGCCACTGTCTTTCTGTCGTTCGCGTCCTGTCCCGCGTGAGCCCGACGATTCCAGTACAAAGGAACTCCGATGGCCGCTGCGCTGGCCGAACCTGTCTTCAGAAAGTCGCGGCGTGTGTTTGTACGGTTGGTGAGCATATTGACTCCAGGAGGTCCAGGTGGGAAAGACAACATCGAAACGAAGCGATAGTACAGCGAATGGCTGCTCTGGATTCAACCACCAACGCAGCGAACCACTGCAGACATCGGGAAACACTGGAATCCGTCAGGCTCCGGTAAGTGCGAGATGGTTCCACGCTTTTTCCGAAAGCCTCTATCGCGGCGCGGTGAGTCGCGTTGCAATAGCTTGCTGGCAAAGCTCTCCCAACGACAGGCCGACCGCAGCAGCGGCCTTCGGAACAAGACTATGAGTCGTCATGCCCGGCACCGTGTTGACTTCAAGCAGCCACGGTTGTCCCTGTTCGTCGACTCGGAAATCAACTCGAACAATACCTGCAACTCCGCAGATGTTGCAGGCAGTCGCTGCGATTTGCGGCAGCGCGTTCGGCAGGCCTTCAGGGGAAACCCGATACTCAGTGCGATCGTCGGCGTACTTAGCCTGGTAATCATACCACTGCACGGCCGGATAAATCTCGATGGACGGTAATGCTGTTCCGTCGACAACCGGAACCGTCACCTCTCGACCTGGGATGAACCGTTCCACCAGGCATTCGGTGTCGAACTGAAATGCCAGCATCAGGGCGGCTTCGACCTGCTCAGCATGCTGCACAATACTGATGCCGAGACTGGACCCCTGGCGTGGTGGCTTCGTCACAACGTTCCCTGCAAATGCTGACACCGCCTGGCAGTTTGCCTGCAGAGAATGCCGGCTGTCGACGACGATGCCGTCGGGAACCACGATATTGGACTCACGCAGCAGGCGGTTTGTACGGATCTTGTCGAAGGTCAGCTCCGATGCATCCGGGGAACTGCCGACATACGGAATCCCCGCCTTCAGCAGTTGGCGCTGCAGCACTCCGTCCTCGCCACCAGTCCCGTGAACCATCGGCACGGCGATGTCCCACCGTCCCTGCTGCAGTGATTCCACGGCCGTATCGCGAGGATCCACCACGTCGACATGATGCTCTGTTTCGCGCAGGGCGTCGGCCACACAGCAGCCACTTTTAAGGCTGATGTCACGTTCGGCGGACGTTCCACCGGCCAATACGAGAATATTGAGCAATCGGGATCCAGTAATTGGGTTTCGCTGAGAGTCTTTGTCTTTTCGACAGAGGAGAACGCAAAGCAATCACGAATTCATCGTCGACGTACTAAGATAAGCCGTCAAGTGTGAATCGGCCACCGCTCGGCAAACATTTCACGCCGCTGCTCGTCTGCTCTATCCATATTCCGTCAGTTTTTTGGTGTTACTCATGATCATCGGCCTTGGAACAGACATCGTTGAGATTGAGCGTATTCGCGCGATGATCGAGCGTCACGGACAGACATTTCTGCAACGATGTTTTACCTCCGACGAAATTGCCTACGCCGACAAGCACCGCGACGCCGCCGTGCGATTTGCCGGCAGATGGGCGGCCAAGGAAGCTGTCGTCAAGGTGCTGGGCACGGGCTTTGTGAAGGGCATCACGTTTCACGACATTGAAGTGCTGCCGCTGGACAGTGGACAACCATTCATTCAGCTGTCCGGCGGTGCCGGCAAAATCGCCGCAGAAATGGGGATCAGCAGTGTCCTGATCACAATTTCTCACGCGAAGCTCTATGCCACAGCCACAGCCGTTGGAATGTAACAGGTATCCGGGGACTGACGTACCCGGCTCACCAGCCAGGTAGGTAGGCCAGGACCTGCCCTGGCGCGTCCATCATCGTCACAACAGGTCCTGACCTACGTGACTATTGAAAGCACATCAACTGGCCATTTTCCAGGGACACAAACACACGACCAGCGGCGTCGACGGCGGTCCCACCTTTGACGGCGTCTGCTGGAAGGTCTTTTGACCACAGGTCTTTCCCGTCGGCAATACTGATGGCCACCAGAAATGGTTTGTCCGGTGTCTTATCTGAGTGTCCGGTCGCCAGCAGGCGATCCTTCGAGACCACAAAACTGGTGAATCGACGATTCAGACTGTCACGCCAGACATGTTTAGGCGCGTCGGTACCTTTGCCACGGCGACGCAGAAATTCACGAGCGACGTCTTTGGTGACTCCCGTGGCACCTTCCGGCAACGGCGTCTCCAGAGCAAGGTTGCCGAACACGCTGCCTTCATAGCTGGCATCGTGGCACAGTGTGTTGCCGTCGCCGCACTTGTATTCCAGCGACACATATTTGCCATAAGACGGGTACCAGGGATAAAACGCCGTGCGATATTGTGACGTCACCTGGTGTGTCGGTTCGTTCCTGCATTCCAGCGTCGTCAGATCATAGCGAGCAGTTTCGTAAACGCCGCCGCCCAGAAACCGCAGTTCGTTGTCCACAATCATCAGATTGCCCTGCATGCTGACGCCGCTATTGACTGCCTGCGACAAAACCCCGGACCCGTCGTTGCGGGCCTTCAGCTGGCCTGTCACGACGTCCAGTGCAACGATGTAGGTGCCGTCGTAATGAGTAATACCGGCGGCGGCATAGCCGGTGCCGTCGTGAACCACAACTCCCCCGGCCACTGGCCAGCGGGAAACCAGCTTTCCGAACACAGGAATCCGCCGATCCAGTGGAGCAACACGGTACGTCCACAACGAACGTCCGGTCATGGCTTCGAACGCATACACACGTCCGTCCGCTGAACCGACGATGACCCGATCGTTGGCCACAGAGGGAGGATAATAAACGGGGCCATTGGCGTAGGACTTCCACTTTTCCTGACCGTTGGCATCCAGTGCCCGGACCACACCTGCACGATCGGCCACAAAGACAAGCCCCCCCGCGGCGACCGGCGCTGTCGGCAGTTCGTCTTTGACAACGTCCGCGGTCCATGCGTGACTGACCGATGATGGCAAGTCGATTGTTGTCTCGTCGGACCGATCGTTTCCGCCACGATACGCCAGCCAGTCACCCGCACTCAGCGGAAGATGTGTCGAGACATTGACATCCGAATGAACCACCAATGATTGTGCCTGTATGGCGTCGTCGTCCGTCCGTTCAATTTTTTCGTCGCCAAGCGGCCGCAGACCGATGTTGCCATACAGCGACAGTTGGCAGCCGCACATCCACGGTCCCCAGTACAGGTGGCCATTCGACACCAGCACACCATCCTGGCAGGGCGGTCGCATAGGAGCAATGTGTTCTGCGCGGTTGTCGTCGGTCATCAACCGAACGGTTCCTCCGGTAGCCCGAAAGAAGACGCTGTCCGCACAGCCCGTGGCGCGAGTACATGCTCGGCGAGCGGGAAAACTGGCGATTGTTGTGCCGGTATCGTAGTCCAGCTGCATGCCGCTGGTCTTTTGAGGCCCCGCGGCAAACACGGCGTCCTTCCGCAGTACCAGTTGCAGGTTGCCGACATCATTCGTCCATTGCAGCGAGCCATCTTCAGCGGATGCGACCACGGTTTTCTTTCGCTGCGGACCGGCAAAGAACACGTGGCGATCCGTACATTTGATGTAACACGTCGTCGCGTACCCGGTGATGTAATGCTGGGCTTTTTCGTTCGGACCGATGGCTTCCAGTAGATCTGCGTCTGAGTTCTTCCAGAGAAGCTCTCCGCTCTTGGCGTCGATACAGGCGAGAAATTTTTCGGCACAGAAACAGAAAATCTTTCCATTCTTCATACAGATCGCGCGAGCATCCAGAAACTCCTCGTCACGGTAATGCCACAGAATGTCTCCGCTGTTTCGGTCGATCGCAACAAGAGTTCGTCCATGTCCAAACGCGGTGCGAGGATCAGAATAGTCGTGCCCTTTCCACATGCCCCACGGCCAGTGTCCCAGTCCTGGCCGGTCCGATCGCATGGTCTCAACCTTGACTTCCAGATTGCCGACCAGCGCAAACAGAACATCGTCCTGCAGCGCCATCCATTTCCAGACCGGACCATCGCTGATCTCTGCAGGGATCCTGATCTCTCGACGAATCTTCCCCGTCACGCCGTCAATCACTTTGCAGGACTCATGGTCGCCCATGTACAGAGCATCGTCGGCGCCAACCATCGTGTTTCGATGGATCAGAAAGCCTTCTTTCAGAGAACGGCGCCACTGTATCGTTCCGTTGTACGCGTTGATGCAAAGCAGCGTGTTGAGCATCTCGTTCTGGTTCGCCTTGTGAGCAATGTGCCCCATTGCCTTGTAGATCCGCCCTCCGGCAACAACGCTTTGTTCCGGCATCGGACTGAATTTGGGATCCGCGATGAACTGAGTCTGAAAATTGCCCCGGACCAGCTGGTCCTCGGATTGAGGATTGTTGTCGGGCCCGTGATATGGATGACTCCAGTCATCCGCGCCTGCGGGCACAGGCTTACTAAGGCGACGATCTCCAATCACAGCCGTTGCATTGGGATTCATCACGCGCCGTATTTCGGCATCCGACGTCTGTGCTGCAACGGACGCATCCACGATCACGGCATCAGCGACGTTGTGCGAAAGATGAATCGTACGCAGGTCACCCGTATCCACAAACACACGCCGCCCCAGCACACCTGCTACAGCCGCAGCTGCCTGCACTCTGCCGGTCTCGGCCGCGTCCGCTGACTGAAAGTAGACCGTCAGCTCACTCTGTTGTGCAAGCTGAGTGACAAA
Source organism: Fuerstiella sp. (assembly GCA_024230215.1). GTDB lineage: Bacteria > Planctomycetota > Planctomycetia > Planctomycetales > Planctomycetaceae > Fuerstiella. The sequence goes on from JAAERP010000384.1 coordinate 28,798, forward strand.
CGCAGCGTCACGCGACGGCAGTCCCAGCACAGCCACGATGCCGCGTTCGCCTTTAACTACGGAAACAGCCTCGGCGACAGTTCGATCGGCCGCAAGCAACGGCGTAACGACGATCCCAAAGAACAGGCGAAACGTAAACCGATGGATATGTGCCATCATGGAGGGTCCCGCAGATGGAGGAAGGTGGGTACAGCCGTGGGCGAAAACCAGAGTTGGCTGCGGGCATCAGCACGCGTTCTCGAAACGTTCATGCGCAGCACGCCAGCCTCGTCACTTCGATTATGAGGTGCCAGGCCTGAATTAGCAATCCGACCGCCCAGACGAGTACACAAGAGGGTGGGGAGTCTTTTTGGAATTCACGACGATAACAACAGACGGGGCCTCGACCGAAGAACAAACCGACTCTTTCGATCACTCAACGACCGGATGCGCCAACACTGAACGTTGCCGGCTGTGTTCCTGTACAAACCGCCATCGGCCCGCGATAATCGTCAGTCTCCCTGTTTCTCCGGAACCCTTTGCTCGATTCCCGATGCCCGCCTCGACATCTATCGCCCGCACATTTTTCACTGCGGCCTGCTGGCTCATGCTATGCACCGTCAGTCCGGCGGAAGACTGGCCGTGGTTTCTTGGCCCACGGCACGACGGAACATCCAGCGAGACTGAGATTCAACTGAACTGGCCTGAAAAGGGCCCCGCCGTTATATGGAAACAGTCCATCGGCACCGGCTACAGCGCTCCGTCTGTCCTGGGCGACAAAATGATCGTTCATCATCGACGGGGCGACAGGGAAATCGTTTCGTGTCGCTCCGTACAGGATGGCGGCGTTCTCTGGGAGCACAGTTACAAGAGCACATTCTCGGACCCTTACGGCTACAACAACGGCCCTCGCTGTTCCCCGATCCTGACGCCGAAACGATGCTACACACTTGGTGCCGAAGGCCAGCTGTGCTGTACTGACATAACGGATGGGGCGGTCGTCTGGCAGCACAATCTTCAGGAAGAGTTCCAACTGCCGGACTGGTTTTTCGGCATCGGCTGTTCACCCATCCTTGATGGCGATCGCCTGATCGTGCTTGCAGGCGGGCAACCTGACGCCGGCGTGGTTGCCTTCAACACAACGGACGGCACGAAGCTGTGGCAGGCCGTCGGTAAAGATACGTGGAATGGCGTCACCGATGCGCACTCCGGTGAACCCTACGAATGGACGGGGGAAGAAAAAGTTGTCAGTTACTCGTCACCGCTGATTGCCGACATCCACGGCCAGCGACATCTGTTGTGCCTGATGCGACAGGGGCTGGTCTCGCTGAATCCAGAAACCGGCGAACTGAACTTCAAGTACTGGTTCCGTCCGAAAATCAACGACTCGGTCAACGCTGCTCGTCCGGTGGTGATCGGTGATCGGATCTTTCTGTCAGCCGCCTATCGACAGGGTTCTGCGATGCTTCAGGTGAATGCAGATGGCAAGTCGTACACTGAGCTCTGGAGACACAAAACGAACATGCTGGCTCACTGGTCGACACCGATTCATGTCGACGGATTCATTTATGGTTTCAGCGGTCGCCACGAGAACGAAGGCGAACTGCGGTGCATCAATGCCACCAGCGGTGAAGTTGTCTGGAAAACGACGGGGTTCACCGGCAACATTCGTGACCTGAGTCGAGATCGCGAGACCGGGAGAATCATGAGCACCGCAACCGGCAAGCCAGTTCCGTTTCCGTATTATGGACGCGGCTCGCTGACCAGGGTGGGCAACCGATTCATCGTCCTGGGAGAACGAGGTACGCTGGCCGTCGTACATGTCAACAATCAGGAATTCACAGAAGACTGCCGGACGTCGTTCGATGAGATTCATTATCCCATGTGGGCGGCACCAGTCCTGTCCAGCGGACGGATGTATCTGAGAAGCGAAGACTGGCTGGTCTGTCTTGATGTCAGGAAGAAGCCTTAGTCTACTTATTGTCGAGAACAATACTGGCTCGTGGGAGTAACAAAACTGCTATCGAAAAACTCTCTTCGCGGCCACAAGTCAGCGTGAAACGCTGTAGGACGAAGGATTCTATTCAATTTCACTCACCATTCGGGAACGGTCAACATAACCTCTCCCGTCATTTTTCCGGAGATACAATAACAATGGTTCGAATCTGGCAAACGCTTTTTGCATTGATGGTACTGACAAATGCCGGACAGGGTCTGGCTGACGAAGAATGGCAAACGCTCTTTGATGGCAAGACGCTGGAAAACTGGGACGGCGACCCAGGTCTGTGGAGCGTCGAAGACGGGGTTATTACCGGAAAGACGACTGCCGACACAAAGTTGAAGTCAAACAACTTCCTGATCTACCGGGGCGAAGAGTTTGACAATTTCGAGTTGCAGCTGGAATACAAAATCGTCAACGGAAACTCCGGAATACAGTATCGCAGCTTCGAACTGCCCAATCGCAAGTGGGGCATCGGTGGTTACCAGGCCGACTTCGAGGCCGGCGACACTTACTCCGGGATTCTTTACGGCGAACAGTTCCGAGGCATCCTGGCTTTGCGGGGTGAGATGACGGAACTGACGGCTAACGAAAACGGCAAACTTCAAAAGACAGTCGTCGAAAAGATCGGGGACACCAACGAGATCCAGGCGAAGATTAAAAAGGAAGACTGGAACAAGTACCGCATCGTTGCCAGTGGATACCGCTTCCAACACTTCATCAACGGCACAAAGACCATAGAATGTGTCGACAACGACCTGGCCAATCGCCGCGCGACGGGACTTCTGGCGCTGCAGATACACGTTGGCCCGCCGATGACCGTTCAGTTTCGAAACGTGCGGATCAAGAAGTTACCAGCGCCAAAGAAAGTGGCACTGATCGCAGGCACTCCCAGTCATGGCTATGGATCACACGAACACAAGGCGGGATGTATGTTGCTGGCTGATGCACTTAACAGCAGCGACCTGGGCATTGAAGCGAGTGTCTACACAAACGGCTGGCCCAAAGACGACAGCGTGCTGGATTATGCGGATTCCATTGTGATCTATTGCGATGGCGGCGGTCGACATCCGTTTAACGATCATCTTGATCGGCTGCAACAGATTCAAAAACGTGGCGTCGGCATGGCCTGTATCCATTACGGAGTTGAAGTTCCTAAAGGTCCGTCCGGGCAGGCATTCATCAAATGGACGGGCGGATACTTCGAACCGGACTGGTCTGTCAATCCGCACTGGACAGGTACGTTTGACGATTTCCCCGATCACCCGATTTCCCGCGGAGTGAAACCGTTCACCGTCAACGATGAATGGTATTACCACATGCGATTTGCAGAGGGCATGGACGGAGTGACTCCGATCCTGTCGGAGCTGCCGCCCACCAACACTCTTGTCAAAGCAGATGGTTCGCTGTCAAGAGGTGATGGACCGCACAGCAACAATGCACACGTGCGAGCGGCCGTGCTGGAACGTAAAGAGCCTCAGCACGTGGCGTGGACCAGAGTTCGCAACGATCGCGGCCGCGGCTTCGGTTTCACCGGCGGACACTATCACTGGAACTGGGGCAACGATAATTTCCGAAAGCTGGTCCTGAATGCGATCGCATGGACGGCCCACGCCGACATTCCTGCCGACGGTGTTCCATCAAAAGCCCTGACAATGGACGATTTGATGGCCAATCAGGATTACGACGTTTCCGGTAAGTTCAATCGGGCACGAGTTCAGGCAATGCTGGACGAGTGGAACGCCACAAACTGAGCTGCCGGCGAGGGAACCTGCGATCGGCGGCCCCGTGCAATCGTGTTGCAGAAAGGTACCACGGTCGTCCGCTTTAGCGCGGGCTCACGTAAGCGCGACCGACAACCCGCAGGCCTTGCGCGACGTCGTCTGCTGGTTTGACACGCAGATCCTCCTGAATCTGACCGAGTTGCTCGTTGATAGCGTGGCAACTGTCGACAAGTTCGCCCTGCCAGTTCACCAGTCGATCCGGGTCAAACAGCCAATGGTCCGTGCAATCTGTGGTTGTTGCCATGTCGAATACCTATCGCCTGAGCGGAGCGTCGCATAAAGGATTGGCCTGCTGTGGAGTTCGTTTTTGAAAGGACTCTTGCGTCACCAAAGACGTCTGACGCGCAAAGAAACTGTTTCGCGGCGATGTAGACCTGGTCTTTGACGGAACTCGTTACTGTCGTGAACTGGACAGTCAGGATACGACTGCCAGCACAATTCTCATCGACCACGTCACTTCACCAACTTCACAACTCTGCCTCACCAGATCTGTCATTCGCCACGACCACGCCTTGCCCGTCTTTCTATTGCGGAGCACCGCTGCGTCCGTTGCAATCGGACCAACACAACGCATGGCGTATCCCCACTGTGCCAAAGGGCAGAGGGGGACACCCGGAAGCAGCTGCAGTTGCATTCACCTGTCAGACAAGCGCAGGCGAAACGGTGATCGACTCGCCGCGGAAATGCGAAACCGGTTGATTCTCTTTCGAAAACCAACCGGTCAGGAATTTCCAGTCTGCTCAGCAGGTTTGAGTTTCATCACGTCTTACGGCCTCCTCGTGAGTACCAGGCTATTGAAGTTGCCCTTTTGAACCATCGTGGTTCATGTGAACAGGGCCGTTTCCAGCATTGACCATTCAACTATCGCAATACTGTTTTGGGAGCGACCGTGTCATAGATGTCACCACCGTTGAAACTGTTCCGTCGTAATTGCTGACCTGATGATGGTCGACACTTCTTTGCTGCCTGAGCGATGTCCCGCAGTCGCTGACTTTGAGCAATTTTCATTGCTTCTGCCAGAACACGGTCACCATTAGCCGGTCCGTCTTCGTCGACAATTCGGACATCAGGAGTGACTCCCTGCCCGGACATCGGCCGACCGTTGGGGCTGTAGAATCGTGCCGTCGTCAGTCGCAGATTGCCATTCACAGAGCTCAACGGAAAGTGTGTCTGAACCGTTCCTTTCCCATAGCTCTTTTCACCAACCACGATACCACGTCGGTTATCCTGCACAGCCGCGGCAAAGATCTCACTGGCACTCGCGCTGTCTCCGTCAATCAGAACCACCAGTGGAGTACTCCACGTTCGGCTGTAGGTCGCCGTTTCAAGCATATTGTCGCCAGACAGGCGGCCCTTCGTTGACACGATTGTGCCGCATGGCAGAAAGCGATTCGTGATATCGACACAGACATTCAGCAGACCGCCAGGGTTGCCTCGCAGGTCCAGAACCAAAGACTTCATGCCGCTGTTGTACAACTGCTTCAGAGCCTGATCGACCTCCTGGGTAGATTTTTGACCGAATTGACTAAGGCTTATGTAAGCCACTTTTTCCGTACCGGGCAGAAGCTTAGCATCGTTCACCGTGTAGACCCGAATTCTCCGCCGAACCAGAGTGACGTTACTGGCACGTGAACCGTTCCGGGTGATTTGCATCTGAATTCGACTGCCGGAACTGCCTTTCATCAGGTCCACGCTGCTGGCCATGGACATGCCGCCAATACGTCGGCCGTTAATGGCCGTGATGATGTCACCAGACTGCAGACCCGCCTCAGCAGCGGGACCACCTCGCAGAGCCCTCACGACCAGCAATCCGTCATCATGCACCTTTACTTCCACACCGACACCGACGATTTCACCCTCCAGCAGGGCACTGCGGACCTTTTCCGCTCGTTCAAGATCCAGCGACGCACCTCGACCAGGCTCGCGTGGCTCCAGAGCAGAAAACTTATCCAGAGTATCAATGGTAGCGTTGGCGAACTCGAAAGCCACAACACTGGCCGTCAGACCTGGCACAGCCTGTGCTTCACGCATGACCGTCTGAACGACGCCTTCAGCATCACTGTAGTTAGCCACTCGCATCGAATCCTGCAGTCGAGACAGAGTGCTGCGAAAACCGTCAGCTCGAAAGGAGTCGGCCTGTACACCCAAAGATCGAGTGAATGTTGGATTCTCCAATGCCAGTCCGAGGTTTCGCAATCCGCGTCGGACGCGCAGATCGTAGCTGCTGGGTTCAAGATGACGCTGATCAGTCTGCTGAGAAACTTCCCGATACATAGCCAGAGCCTGACTGGACGTCATAGCACCAGCCGCTCGAACGGTGACGGGATTCCCGTAGCGAGCCGAGATCGCCTTGTAGATCGCTTCCGCTTCACTCCCCGTTTCCCTTCTGGGTAAAGGTGGCGTGAACGGATCCAGTCCAGGCTGAACACGGTTGTCTCTTGATGGCACGGGGGGGGCGAAATCATGGCTGTCTCTGACCGAAGGAAAGTCCAGGCGATCGCGATTCAGTGGCGACGGTCGGTGGGTGCGGTCAAAATCTGAGTAGTCAACCTGTTCCAACGGAATACGGTAGCGACTCTCATACCTGGTGTCGGACAGAGGCGTTCGACTCAACGGAGCGGTTCGATATCGTTGACGATCGCCCACGTCGTCTGCCGTAGGAAGTCGAAAAGGATTCGCCAGTGGCCCGCGGATACTACAACCGTAGTCAGAATCGCGGCCATTATTTGTATAGTCATGACCGTAGTTTCGGTCACGATTGCGGTAGTCGTCCCAAAGTGGTGTTCGAAAATTCTCTTCGACCGCGCTATTCAGCGGCGCGCGATAATCGTAGCCGTGTCGCAGCCGATTCTTTTCATGCTCAAATCGGCTGCGTAGATCAAAGCCGTTTGTGTGGATGTAACGCGACGATGAATAGTCTTCATTCGGCCACCGATCAACCAAAGGGGAGGTGTAGCTGCCGTTCAAACGCGTTCTTACCGCAGAAAAATCATCCCTGCTGGCGGGGTTGTTCGTCCTCGATCGACCTTCAAGGCTGCATCCGCCGTTAGAGCAGGCGCCGCTGTTGCTTGAGTACTGCGCCATCGTGACTGGTGCGCTCAGCACCAGAGCACCCATGGTCAATAGGATTCGGGTTGGGGTCATCATGTCCATTACTCCTTCTTGAGTTTGTTTTGCCTGGCTCTCTGAGCAGGCCCCGCGTGGAAAATCTTCTGGTAGACTGCACCTATCTTCAGGCAACGTGTGGGTACTGGTCGGATAAGGCGTTGAAATGATCCGCCAGCTGGTTGACGACTGTGTCCGACTGAACCGTGGCAACCGTCTCATCCAATAGTTCGCCTCGAATGACTCGGACGCTGTCCGGAGCCTCTATTCCGATCTTGACGGTACCTCGAGCCGTCTTAATCACTTTGACGACAACATTGTCGCCGATATGGATTGTTTCTGCCGGTTTACGTGTCAGTACAAGCATGATTCACTACCTCCTGAAAGCGATTGATTCCAAAAATACAATTCTGTTATTGTTCACCAGAACTGCGTGTTGTCACTGTGACATAGCTAATGCCAATAGTGTGCCAAAAATGACTCATCCACTAATCACACACACGATTCGGACACAACCTGTTACCACACCTAAGGTTACACCGCACGGCAGGATGTGCCGAATAGCCAGGAATGTCCGGTCGAGGCAATCAGGTAAGTAAGAGATTGCAAACACTGCTTAGAGAACTGCCTGATTATTGTCATTTTGACAATCCCGAAGGCAACAGTGATGCGTTTTCGCCGACGCTCAACGTGAAAACCGCACGAACGACAGCGACTAATCGTTTCGAAGTGCGAATCTACGGTGCTTTCCCTCCCACTTTGGGGCTGCCACAATGCACTAGAATTCCTCACGCAAACCTGTACGTCACGACACATTGCCGCCGGCCGCATCTCTTTCACTGAAACACTATGAAGCCGTGTCCCCAACAACGATGTTTTCCGTTCTCAGCCATTGCGCGACTGCCGAACCTGTCTGACGCGTGGCGACTTTCCCAGGAAACGATCGAACGACTGCAGCGGGCGCTTCTTTGCGAACCGCTGTCAGACCATCTGGCCTGTGTGGCGATCTCTGGATCACTTGGCCGCATGGAGTATCACGCGGCCTCAGACCTGGATCTGCTGATTGTTGTAGACGATCGCCAGACAACGGTCAGTGATGAGACCGCGAAGACTACGTTTGACGATGCCTGGCAACGGATCGACGCAGCCGGTCTGGACGCCTCTCCACCAAAACCGGGCGGCGTGTTCTCCCAATGCGTTTCCTGGCGAGCACTGACGGATACGGCGGTTCGAGGCGTCGTCAACGAAGACGTCACAACATTTGGGCAACGCATGCAACTTCTTCTGGACGCTCAACCGGTGTTGCATCACCAATCCTTCGTCGACCTGCAGGCGGAACTCTTGAACTGGTATGTCGAGACGAGGGTGTCGGATCTCTTCGAAGAAACCGGGCCGTTTGGCTGGTTGCGTCAGGATGTACAGCGTTACTGGCGCAGTATCTGGTCGAGAGCATATTGGCTGCACGCAGACGATGTCGCCAAATCGGCTGAAATCAATGTCAAGCTGCGTTCCAGTCGGGCTGCCATCATAGCTGCGTTCCTGAAGGCGATCGATGCTGCCGAGCACGCCGCAGGCGAAACATCAGTTGTTATCGCGGCATTACAGCGACAACTGACCACAACGCCACTGGAACGACTGACAGCGGGGTTATCAGCATCGCAGGCGTCGGAATTGCTGGACAGCTACCAGACAGTTTGGCACTTTCTCGCAAGTCGCAATTCCACTGACAGCTCGTTGCCCAGACAGATCAGAGATGCGTTAAGAACACTTCGGACATGCCTGCCAGATTCGGTTACAGAATAGGACAGAGACTTCCACCGTTGAAGAGTTGCTCGGCCCCGTGCCGCGTCTAAGCAACATGACTCATCGCTCAGAACTCTGCCGGGCGCATTGGCGTCTCTCACCGATTGCGATAATCTGCGGCGACCACTGTCTCGAAACCTACGAGGCGGTCCGGGTACCTGAAACGGTGAGCCGCAAACGCTGGCCACGACTAGAAACACTGCCAACAACTGTCGGCCGGCGTCGCGCCGCTCACAGGAACAGACGTATCCGGACAGCCTCCTGCCAGACGCTCAATCGCCGATGACCGAAAACGATGCTGTCGACAACCTGTTTGACCTTCCGCTGGTCGCGACGACGATCGCCACGCAGATTTCTGTGCAATCAGACCAGGTCAGAAATGCCATTGAGTTGCTGAGCGACGGCAACACGGTGCCGTTTATCGCCCGCTACCGCAAAGAGGCGACAAGGGGACTGGACGAGACGGCCCTGCGTTTTATTGAAGACGCTCTGGCCAAAGCACGTGAACTTGCGAATCGAAAACGGACCGTCCTGAAGACGATCGACGAACAGGGGCTGTTGACAAGTCAACTGCGTGACGCAATCCTGAAGTGCGACGACAGGCAAAAGCTGGAAGACCTGTATAGCCCATTCAAACCCAAACGCCGCACGCGGGCCGCGGCCGCACGGGAGAAAGGCCTGCAACCATTGGCAGACATTCTCCTGCGACAACAACAGCTGCGCGAACCGGCCGATCAGCTGCTGCGTAAGTTCGTGAATCCTGACCTGGACGTAGCAGATACCGCCACAGCTCTGGCAGGTGCCTGCGACATCGTGGCGGAAACATGGGCAGACGTGCCGGAGCTACGGCAATGGATGCACGATCGAGCTAAACGAGGAACGATTGTGGCAACCGTCAAACGCGGCAGGAAGCAGGGTGGGGAACGATTCGAGATGTACTTTGATCACAGCGAACGCGTTGACCGCATGCCATCGCATCGTTTTCTGGCCATGAAACGCGGTGAAGCAGAAGGTGTTTTGCGGGTCACGATTGACCCGGATGAAGATTATGTGATGCCACGGCTGGAGCAACGGCTGCTGAAAAACCCGTCGTTTGAACTGGTAGACGCAATTAAGACGACGATCAACGATTGCTATCGGCGCCTGCTGCGGCCTGCGGCCGAATCCACATTGATGCACCAGTTGAAAACAAAGGCTGAAGAAGATGCGATTTCCGTCTTCGCAAAGAACATGCGAGAACTATTGATGGCGGCTCCTGCCGGGCCGCTGGTGACGATCGGCCTTGACCCGGGTTTCCGCACTGGTTGCAAAGTTGCCGTCATCGACGGGACCGGTCAGTTTCTGGATAACGCGACAATCTTTCCCACTGCTCCCCGCAACGATACCGCTGGCGCCAACCGGATCCTGCTGGACCTCATTCAGAAATATGACGTGGGATTAATTGCGATTGGCAACGGTACAGCCTCTCGAGAAACGGATGCGTTCGTTGCTGACCTGCTGGCCAGCCACGACCTGCAGGTGACAAAGGTCGTCGTCAGCGAAGCGGGCGCGTCAGTGTACTCGGCCAGTGAACTGGCCGTCAGCGAATATCCGGAACTGGATGTCACCGTCCGCGGAGCAATCAGCATTGCTCACCGGCTACAGGATCCGCTGGCCGAGCTGGTCAAAATCGACCCCAAGGCGATCGGTGTCGGCCAATATCAGCATGATGTCAATCAGCCACAGCTGAAAAAGGCGCTGGACCACGTCGTGGAATCGTGTGTGAATTCTGTCGGTGTCGACGTCAACATGGCCAGCCCAGCGCTGTTGTCCTACGTCGCCGGCATTGGACCAACGCTGGCGAAACGAATCGTCGAACATCGCAATCGCAATGGGGCGTTTGCAAAAAGAAAGCAACTGCTGGACGTTCCTAAACTGGGCAGCAAGGCTTTTCAGCAGGCAGCCGGGTTCCTGCGGATTCGCAACGGTGCCGAGCCACTTGATAATTCGGCCGTCCACCCGGAGAGCTACACCGTCGTCAAAACAATGGCGCGACATCTGAAAGTGAGCGTTGACGATCTTGTCGGTAACGCGACTCTGGTTTCGCAACTCAGGCCACAGGACTTCGTGAACGAAAGTGTCGGGGAATTCACGGTGGCAGACATCGTCGCGGAACTTAAGTCACCAGGCCGAGACCCCCGGGCAGAATTCAAAGTGGCCACGTTTGCCGAAGGCATCAATCAGGTCAGTGATCTTGCGGCGGGGATGCGGCTGGAAGGAGTGGTCACCAACGTCACCCATTTCGGTGCGTTTGTCGATATTGGCGTACATCAGGACGGGTTGGTTCACATATCGCAGTTGGCGGACCATTTTGTTCAGGACCCGTCACAGGAAGTCAGCGTCGGCGACATTGTGAAAGTGGCTGTGCTGGAAATCGACGAGCAAAGAAAACGCATCAGTCTGTCACGGAAGACACAATTGTGAGAGCAGTAATCGGGGCCTGGTATTGGGTGACAGCACTGTTGCAGGAACCAACAGAAACTGCCGCTGATCCGATTCGGTAAACAAACGTCTTGTGCCAGCCGCCGCGTGCGGTCGTGGATGACTGTGGAGTGAGTGTGGCTGGGGTTGGAGCGAGGAACGAGTGAGACCCCGGGGCCGGCCGGGCCGACTTGATTCTCCTTCGCAAGCTCAGTCCAGCCGCGGCCACCCGATAGTCCGAAACGGCAATTCGAGAGCGGCCCCCCCCAGCCGCCGCCCACGTTGGCCCGCGTTGACTTTCCGTCGTTCACCGCTAGAGTCTGCGTAACAAACATACGGTTTCAGAGACCTGATGGAACGCTGTTGTACAAGATAAACAATCCGTCGAGCCCGCAATGGATGGTCGTCCAGACAACGTAGAACCGCCCCAACCACTCGCCCCTCGGGGCATGCTGGTCGCAATCGCATTTGTTGCCGTCCTGCTGAGTGCAACCGTGGGCTTTCGGCAGATTGATCCAACATTCCGGGCCGCCATCACCGTATCAGATGCAACAGTTGTGTCGCACGGCTGGGCCGACGAACAAACCTGTGGCGCATGCCACGAACAGGCGGAAGACTTCTGGCAGACTGGACATGCCAACACGTTAATTCCAGCGTCTGACCCGGATTCGGTTCGCCTGCTTGAGTTTCTTCAGTCTTCTGAGATTGGCACACGGGAAAGTGTGCAGGTTCAGGTTCTTAATGATGTCGTTCAGGCCCGGTGCACAACCGAAGGTGTCGTCAATACCGCTCACCTGAACTGGTGTTTCGGTAGTGGAAGTCATGCCCGTACCTGGGTGTCCACATTGCCTGATTCGTTTGCAGCATCCGACCTGCTCGAAGTGCGGTGGACATGGTATCACTCGACCGACAGTTTCGACCTGACCCCCGGACATCCGCAGGTCAAAGGACACAGTGCCGCGGGCACGATGGGTTTATTGTTTGACAGTCCCCGAGCATGGCGCTGCTTTGCCTGCCACTCGACTCGGCTTCCGGTGATCGATGGACACATCAGTGACGCCCATATCGCGCCAGGAGTCACTTGCCAGAGGTGTCACGGTCCGCGACAGAAGCATGTGGCGTCCAAAGGTGCCTGGCTTGGTCCTGCATGGGTTAACGGGGATCGTGACGAAGCGGTGAGGCATTGCGCACAGTGCCATCGTTCACCAGAAGAAACGAAACCGGAGGAGATTCAAAAAGACAACGTTGACATCGTGAGATTTCAGCCAGTCGGGCTCAGTCAGTCGGCCTGCTTCAAAGCGTCTCAGATGAGATGCACGACGTGCCACAATCCACACAAACCTATGGACAAACAGGACTCAAAGGGAGTCTGGCAGTGCATCCAGTGTCATTCCCCCGAACATAATGATCATGTCGTGTGCGGTGCTGACATGAGCGACAACTGCCTGCAATGTCATATGCCGGCGATCAAGCATGACGCCCCCGTGTCGTTCACGGATCATTGGATTCGTGTTCGTGATCAGAGTGAGTTGTTGCCATGAGCGGCGCCAGCTGGAATCCTTCCGCTCTGGGATGGTGGATCGCAGCATTCGTGCTTGTGCTGAGCCAGGGACTGGCGGGTTTCGACAATGAAGCAAGCATCGTCGAGCCACTCCATGAATCTGTGATGACCAATTCTGCGGGCTGGAATCCTCTCCTTTCACAATCGCAATTCGCTCAATCCTGGGGAACATGGCCGGCATGGGGTGCCGCGATTCCAATCGCGGTAATGATCACATGGCTGGCGAACTGTATTGCAGTCCGTGGCCACGCGTGGCTGGCTGGGTTTGTCGTCGTCGGGTTGAGCCTTTCGGTCAACACGGATCAGATAATTCCATCGATCCTGATCATGCTGACGGTGCGCCTTGTGGTACAGAAGCCTGTCGCCACACGACCGTTCCGCTTACCGATTTTCGCCGGGCTCCTGATCGCTGCGGCGATGCTGACCACGATCGAATTCGGTATGATCATCCTTACCGTCGTTTTGGCAGCTGTCGCCGAAAACTACGACAGCATCATGAAGCATCGACGCTGCCCCCGGGCAACTCTGGTTGCTGCAGGCCTTTGCGCTGCCCTCATTGCGACTGCATGCTGGTGGCATCCACCGTTTTGTCACTCTTTGCTCAGGCCACTTAGCTGCACCTGGTACGCAGTCGATCCTCGAGTCGTACCGGATCTTTTTCCGCCGTTTATTCATTCGAGTGCATGGGTCGGGGTTGCCTGTCTGCTGGTTCTTGTCGTCAACGTATTCATGGCTCGCCGAAACAAGCCTCCGTTGACAGCAAAGATTCTTGCTCTTTTCTTTGGAACCATCGGCCTGATTTCCGCCGTGAACTTCTGGCTGTCTCTGGTGGGATTGGCGTCTGTGGCCTCCGGAAGCAAACGTAACGACACCCCAGGATTTCCACGTCCATTGTTATCGCCAGCGGTTTGCATTCTGATCGCGATAGTTCACGCATTTGGCGCAAATATGCAGGTAGGGGGCGGCATGCTGGAGCCTGGCGTCCTGCCTCGCGTTGTGGATTCCAGCGACTGGAACGTAAACGGCACCGTGCTGCTTACGAATCTAAAACAGGCTGACGACTGGAAGGGAAGAACAGCACCACCGGCAACCACACTTCTGCTGGATGATCGATGGGATGTGACGCGGGAGCGCCTGCTGGAATACGTAGCGGTGTGTAAAGACGTCCTGCAAGGTCGGCAAAACAGCTATCGTCGTTCCGACGGTTCCTGGGGCGGGTACTCTCGGTTCTTCCAGAAATGGAATCCGGCGCTGATTGTTATCGACTCAGTTCAGTTACAGGCGATCCGACAGTTTTCTGTCGACCCGAACTGGAGCATTCTCTCCATTGACGCGAAACGCACTGTATTCGGAAGTGTCACGAACTCTCAGACCAGACTTCAGGCGAGGAACGCAACAGACCTGTTTTACTTCCTGGAATGGCCGAATTCACGACGTCGAGTCAGTGCTTCGGGAGTACTGGAACTGGGGACAGCTGCGGACGCTCGGCAAGTCGCGGCTGTGCTCAACGCCATTCGGCTGCCATATGCTGCACTGCGCGTACTCCCCAAAGGGGACCACCCGGACACCAGTTTCGCACGTGCATGGAGCTACACCGAGCTTGCCCATCGAGCCCTGCGCCAGACGGGGCGGTGGTCGTTGATTGATCAGTACCGAGCTGTTTGCGGTTTGAAAGAATTGAAGTCAACCGCTTGGCTGAATTCCACCCAAATCGCGATGTTAAAAAACCGGCTCGACAGTCTTGGGGACGAAACAATGCTGTCGCAACAGTTTCCGACGGAGGAATTCGGCCAGTCGAACCCGCTGCTGTCAGAAACTGAAACAAAGATTCGACGATTACTCGCAATCGGAGATTCCAGTGCTGCATCCGAACTGCTGCCGAATTTGCATCAGCAATCCATGCGTGACTACTACGCCGCCATCGAGTCGCTCCGCACAAGATCAATCGACAATGTATCTGTTCAGATGCTGAAGGCGGTAGAAAGTTCAGATTTTCCACTTAGGCTGCAGGATGAGGCGTTCTTTTACCTTGGATGTCTTGCATTGGAACAACGAAATCCTGACCAAGCGGGCGAGTTATTCAAAAAGAGCCAGGCGATTCAGAGGACTTCGCCACTGAGCTCCCTCAGAAATATGTATCTTCTGCAGCTGGGACGCTGACCACACTGCGCTGAAACAAAACGGCCCCGTCGAGGCTGCCCGCATGTTTCTTCCAGTTTAAAAAAGCGAGTTGCCCTGATTTGACTAGCAATTGTACATCCGTCGATCTACAATCTTGGCTTGTGCTTTTTTTTAATTTACTCGGAGGTGTGTATTCATGGTGTTCAAAAAGCAGCGAATTAGCGGCTTCACTTTAATAGAATTGTTGGTGGTGATCGCAATCATTGCGATACTGATCGCACTGTTGCTGCCGGCAGTTCAGCAGGCACGGGAAGCAGCTCGGCGCACTCAGTGCAAGAACAATCTGAAACAGCTGGGACTGGCGTTGCACAATTACCACGATACACACAATACATTTGTATCTAACGGCGTTGCTGGAACGACAGAAAACACCGGTGGGCGATACAACCAAGCTTGGCTTTCTTGGAGTGGTCTGTCGATGTTGCTGCCGTTTATCGATCAGGCTGCGATCTACAACAATATCGATTTTAACTACCGATGGGATCGCAACAATGGCGGAACGCAAAACGACACCACCAATGCTGCTCGAGCGCGGATCACGCCATTCGTTTGTCCAAGTGACCCCGGCGCCAACACCACCTATACCGGCAGGCTTGCACCAACGTCCTATACTATCTCGGCAGGCCCGGCATCAAACTGGTCGATGAGAAGGAACAATCCCGGCTTCGCCACGCTGTGGAAGGGATCGAAAGTTCGTGACATCACAGACGGGACCAGCAACACAATCGCCTGTGCGGAACAACAAATCGGGCTCAACACTGGCAAGTGGGTTCCGGCTGCCAGACCTCGTAGCAAATGGCATCGAGTGACAGGGGCTGGAAGGCTGCAGAAAGCTAATAACACAAATGGCCGTGTCTGGACGAATACGCCGGCAGACATCGACCGCATCAACACCTACTATGCCAACTGCGTGGCAAGGTATGATGCTGGCAGTGGCTGGCACGGCTCCAGTGATGAGCAGGGCCGACACTGGGCTGGTGGACGAGTATTCTGGGGACCGTGGAGCACAACATTAGTTGGCCCCAATGCCGGTCCTTCGTGCGACAACGACAACTCGGTCACGGACATGTCCATTAAGGAACCCAGTAGCTATCACACGGGAGGCGTTCAGGTACTGCTGGCGGACGGTTCCGTTCGATTTGTCAGTGAAAGTATTGACCAGGGAACGTGGATCGCCGCTGGTTCCATTCGCGGCAACGAAACCATGGGCGAATGGTAATCTGTTCGAACCTGTAGCAATTGGCTGAGGTTGCCAGCGCTACATTCAGTGCCCACGGAACGACGTTCTAGAGTTCAATATCCGTTAATTTCATAATCGAAGACGCACGGTTGCACCGTGCGTCTTTTTCTATAATCTGTCTTTTCCTCGCCCCCGCTGTTCGTGGGTGAGCGTAAACTATTCATAAGAGGAAATACTCATGCTGAAGAATGTATTGTACGTGTTTACCCTGCTGACGATGGTGTCGGTTCTCGGTTGCGGCGGCGGCGACGGTGGAACTGTTGGAGATGAGAACGATCCGGAAACAACATCCGATGATGAACAGGCGGATGAAGAGCTGAGCATTGAGGATGATGAAGAGTAAGAGTAGGCGGTCGTATGCCGTTGCAGCTGACGCCCTTCGGCGTTTCGAGCGTGTAAGTTTCAGGCGGCTTCTAATTGGGCTCCGTTCCCGGGGGATCTCTGGAACGGAGCCTTATTGAATCAAATTGGTCGCAGGCTTCGTTCCGGTGCGGTTCAAAAGCGATTGATCACCGTCACGCCACGGCCCGGAAAATCATTCATTCGAGGCAGGATTTGACATGCTTCACTTAGAGACACCGTGCCGCCAATAAGCTTCCGGGGCTGTAGTTTTCCGGTCTCGATCATCTGCAGCATGGGTGCGTATTCGAGGGCCTGCATGCCGTGACTGCCGTACAACTCCAGCTCTTTGGCGACCACAGTCGACATCGAAATCGGAGGGTTTACCTCAGTCCCCAAAGTTAACCCGATCTGCACGTGCCGTCCTCGTTTGCGCAGGCAGAGAATTGAATTCGCACATGTCTGATGGCTTCCCAACGCATCAATGGACAGAGAAGCCCCGCCCGCAGTAATATCGACAACAGCTGCGGGAACATCGTCTACGTGGGCGGCATTCAGCGCCAGATCCGCCCCGCAGTCTTTGGCAAGGCTGAGTCGTTCGTCGTTAATATCGACGGCAATCACCCGGGCCCCGGCCGCAGCAGCAATCATGACCGCCGACAATCCGACACCCCCACAACCATGAACAACGACGACATCTCCGGCGTTTACTTTCCCCTGATGAATGACTGCCCGAAACGATGTTGCAAATCGACACCCCAGACTGGCTGCAGTCACACTGTCGATTGACTCAGGTAAGGCCACCAGATTGACGTCGGCATAACGAATTTCTACCAGTTCCGCGAATGCTCCCCACGCTGTAAAACCTGGTTGCATGTAGTTATCACAGATGTGCTGGTGACCGGCCAGACATTGGCCGCAGCTGCCGCAGCCACAGCAGAATGGTACGGTCACACGATCGCCACATTTCCAGCGGGTGACGTCGTTCCCGACTTCGGCCACCACACCGGCGAGTTCATGTCCGGGCACATGAGGTAACTGCACGTCGCTGTCGTGCCCCATCCAGCCATGCCAGTCACTGCGGCATATTCCGCACGCATCGACCTGAATGACCGCCGAATCCGGGCGAACCCGCGGATCGGCGACCTGCTGCACGTGCAACTCACCCTGGTATGACTCAAATACGGCGGCTCGCATATTTCTTCCTGACGGCGTATTAGGTTGATTCGTGACGGCAGCGGACCCGTGCCTGCCCGAGCCAATGGCGCGCCCGCGAGCCACGACAGTTCACCACAACAACAAAAGCAGCGAAACCGGCAGTATGAGGTAGACCATGGACGGGACCGCAATACAAGCCGAATCACCAGGACGGGTCTCGTGCGCTTGTAAAACACACTTGCTTGCGCTGCGACCTTGTATCGGGAAAGACTAAGACTCATGAGAACTCACCAGCAAAGCCGGTGGTATACGGTCGACGAGAATAGGTAAACTGCTCTACTTGAACAACGCAACTTTCCCAGGGACGGCCCGTGCGGTAATGTCCGCACCACAAACTCGACTCACAGATGAATAAAATCAGAACCATCGGCGGAACCGGTGGTATGAGGAAGGCACCTGGAAGGGGCCGCAATAAGTGGGTAAGGAAGTGGCAGAGCCACTCCCTCCCCGTTATCGCAATGAGGTTGATTCCTCATATTTGCCGCCGTGCGTCTTTCTCGCAGCGGGCGGTCCCGCGGAAATCGCTCCGATTAGGAGAACGTCACGATCCGGCTACATTTCGGATTCGCAGGTCGCTCAGGAAAAGTAAGCCCATACGCCTGAGATGCTTCAACCGGAATCGATAATTATCCACCAACGATTTCCGTTTGCGTTTCATGCATCGCAGCCTCATGCGTATCCACCGGTCGAGGCTGCGGTACATGTCGCCGCAGTGCGACCATGCGTGGCGAAGTAATTCGCGGTGCCTCGGATAACGCGGTTGAGTTTCACAATCACTTCGGAATCCAGGTTGTGGCTGCGTTTGGTGATCTGCCGCACTTTGGTTTTGAAGTTCTCCACTGACTTGGCTCGCATCCTTACGAATCGACTTTTGATGTCAAAGCCCAGAAAGCAGAAGCCTTTATGGAACCTCGTCACCATTGTCTTCTCGGGACTCAGTTCGAGGCCGAGGCGATCCTTTAACAGGCGTTGAACCAAAGCCAGAGCCTCTCTTGCCTGTGACTCGGACTTGCAGAGCACCACGAGTCGAGTGGCCCGGGGGAGTTGCACCCCCAGGCTCTCACGGAACCGGACGTGAACCTCTCGGCTCATCCGGCTCTTATTGTCCAGTCGCAGGGCGAATTCCGTGTGACCACAACGTAAACAGATTCGGTTCTCGCTGAGC
>JAAERP010000385.1 GCA_024230215.1 Fuerstiella sp.
AACCGCCTGCTCCGCAATCAGACGTTCGGCGGGACTCAGTTCAGCAAAGTTCATCGTGCAACCTCCATGGGAAAAACTATTGAAGTTGCCACAATAGTCTATCTTCCCTATTCGCGCAATCGACTATGAGCGCACCCGGCGATTGAGGCGTTCCAAAAAGGTTGAGGAGCGATTGACGTTCGCCAGGCGAATGCACCCCGGTTAACGATGATCCCGCAGGCAACCGACGCCGCTCCAGGTAAGTGTTGGCAATTTGACAGGCTGGCCCTTAAGCTCGATAATAGAAATTCACATTACAGCCTTAAAGGATATTGAAAAGGGGTGCGTTGAGAAGATGCTGCGTGTCATTGTGCTAATCAGTCTGATCGCAGGTGTTGCCGTAGCAGACACGCCAAAAGCGAAGACGGCAGACGCGAAAGGCCCTGACGAGCTGGTTGGGTCCATCGTCCCGTCCATTCACGTTCCGCCTGTCAGGCTCAACGCACCGGCGAAGACAAAGCCGATCGTGCGCCCGCAGCAATACGACCCGCAGACGGCTCGGCGTAAGCAGGGACTGCCCTACCGCATCGAATCGCTGCGGCTGGCGATCGAGGACCTGAAGGGGACCTTCGGAACGGACTATCCGCGCGGCCGCGAGTTTCTGAATCGTCTGCGGCAGCTTGAGCAACAAACGCAACGATTACCGGCGAACTCCCGACGGCTTGAGAATGAGTTTCGTCAATTGCGCGACGAAGCCACGCTGGCAAATCCACTGATGGACTTTGCCAGTTTGCTGGTCTTGAAGCGCAAAAAGGGCCAGCTTGGCCTGCCAACGAACCACCAATGCAATACGACCTTGCAGCAGACGGGTTACGACAACGAGCTGGCAGTGTTGTCGCCGCCGCGCCCCGATGGCCGATTGACGACCCTGCTGCGTCCACCGAACGGTTACTACATCGGAGAAACCGAATTGCACTTCGATGCGGATCGGCTGCTACTGACAATGCCGAACGGACGTACCTGGCAGATTCATGAGGTCAATATCGATGGTACCGGTTTGCGACAGGTATCCAAAGAAATAGCGGACGTGGACAACTTCGATGGGTGCTATTTGCCAGACGATCGGATTGTCTTTTCATCGACCGCCTCGTACACCGCCGTCCCATGCTGGCATGGTCAGGAGCGGGCCTGTTGTCTGTATCGGATGGACTCCGATGGTGAGAATGTGCGTCAGCTTTGCTTTGATCAGGATCTTGATCTTCATCCCTCGGTGCTGGCTGATGGACAAATCCTGTTTAGCCGGTGGGATTACACCGGGCCCGCTCACGCCTACGTTCGTCCTCTGATGGTGATGAACCCCGACGGTACAAATCAACGGGCGGTCTACGGAAGCAATTCTTACTACCCAAACTGTTTGTTCTTTCCGCGCGGAGTGCCGGGTAAGCCCGAGAAAATCGCGGCCGTGCTGACCGGTTACCACGGTTCCAATCGATCGGGCGAACTGGCCGTGCTGGATATATCCAATGGCTGGTATGGCGACCATGGAATCGTCAGCCGGATTACGCACCGCGATGAACCTATCGTTCCCGTGGCGATGGATCAACTGACACAGAAGGCAATGCCTCAGTTCCTGCATCCGTATCCGTTGAGCGACAAATATATCGTGACGGCAATGAAGCCGGCGAAGAACGCCGCCTGGGGAATCTACCTGGTCGACGTGTTCGACAATGTTACGCCCGTGCTGACAGATCCGAAACACGATCTGTTCGAGCCGCAACCGATCGTTGCACGCAAGCGACCTCCGGTTCTGGCTGATCGCACAGACGAGTCGCAGGACAGCGCGGTCGTTATGGTCCATGACATCTACCAGGGTCCAGGGTTACGAGGTGTCCCGAGAGGGACGATCAAGAGGATCCGCGTAGCGGCCTATAATTTTGGATTCCCGGGCATGGCGGGTCCGGACAAGGTGGGTCGAGCAGGTCCATGGGAGGCCATTCGAATACTGGGTACTGTTCCTGTTCACGAAGATGGGTCAGCCAGGTTTGAAGTACCCGCAAGCACTCCGATAACGCTGCAGCCGTTGGACGCAGAGGGAAAAGCAGTCCAGTTGATGCGTTCCTGGTACACGGCAATGCCGGGAGAAACGACATCGTGCGTCGGCTGCCACGAAACGCCACACGAAACGCCCGGTTCCTTCGGGAACCTGGCTGCCGACCTGCCGGTCTCCGAGATCACGCCCTGGTACGGTCCATCGCGCGGATTCGATTTCGCCCGTGAAGTTCAACCCGTTCTGGACAGGCATTGTGTCGGTTGTCACGATGGCCAGGAGGGACAGGATGCCGGTGTGCCGCTCGACCTGCGCCGCGAGGAGTTGGTCTCAGACTACAAAGGTCTGCCGTTGACTCGGCTGGGTGCGTCTCGAATCGATCCTTCGATTCCACAAAATGCGCCTCAGCGGTTTCTCAGCAGCCCTGGCATGCCTGAACCCTATGGGAACCTGAGAACCCACTACACACCCGCTTACGAAGCGCTGGTCCCGTACATTCGACGGGTCAATATCGAAGACGGTGTCGGACTTCTTTTACCGGGCGAATACCACGCTGATACCAGCGAGCTGATTCGAATACTGCAGCAGGGGCACCATGGCGTTTCGCTCGATCAGGAAGCCTGGGACCGGCTGGTGACCTGGATCGACCTGAACGGACCCTGCCACGGAACGTGGGGTGATGTGGCCGAGATCCCCGGGCGGGTTGATCTACTGCGATTCAAGTTGGGGCAGGCGTTTGGCGGCCCGGCCATCGATGCCGAACTCGCATCGCTCGACGGAGGCAATCACGACGGCCAGAGCCCTCGGAACTTCGATTCGGTGATGCCTGTTGGCAAGAGACTATCCTCACAGCAAAAACAATCGATCGCGCGGCAGCTGCGGTCTCAACTGTCCACACCGACGGCTGGGCGGCGCCCTCATAGTGACGACTCGAGCATCTCTTTGAAGCTTGGAGATGGAGTCGTCATGCATCTTGAGCGAATCGATGCCGGAACGTTTGTCATGGGCGACAGCGCCGGCGTGGGTAGCGATGATGAGTGGCCCCCTGACGTTGTCGCAATCGAACGACCCTATTGGATCGGACGAACCGAAGTGACCAACCAACAGTTGCGGGCGGTGATCGATAGCCATTCGTCCGGCGTGTTCACCAAACGCCAGATTGATCGAAATGGCCCGGGAATCCAGATGGACTTTCCGCATCAACCGGCTGTCCGCGTGTCGTGGACCGAGGCGATGGAATTCTGTCGCAGACTTTCCGAACGATCGGACTATCAGGTGACGTTGCCAACCGAAGCGCAGTGGGAGAACGCAGCGCGAGCGGGCAGCTCATCGCCGCTCGCCTATGGTAACGTCAACGATGATTTCTCGCAGTGGGCGAACATGGCCGATCGCTCCCTTGCATGTCTGTACGAAGGAACGGCGGGCGTCGCCCTGATGCAACCCATTCCGTCACTCCTGCACATCGATGACGAAGCGATTGCGACTGCCGATGTAGCGTCCTATCGACCGAATCAGTGGGGGCTATTCGATATGCATGGCAACGCAGCTGAATGGACTCGCAGCGTCTATCGACCTTACCAGGACAATCAGCTCGATAATCAGACGGATCACATCGGCAGTGATGAATCTGCGCGGCGAGTGGTTCGCGGGGGATCGTTTTACGATCGCCCACAGTGGTGCCGGTCATCGAGCCGACGTTCTTACCCGCAATGGCAAGCGGTGCACGACGTAGGGTTTCGAGTCGTCATCGAACCGTAGTCAAAGCCCGGACTCAGTAAACTGGATCCAATAAGTAAACTGAACTCAATAGGATTAGTATTCTTTCACAAACGGACTGAATGGGTTCTAATGGGGCGGTCCGGGATGCAGTTTTCCTGCGGATTTGACGCTGACGGAATCGATACGAAACCCAAACGGGTTCGAAGCGGAATAAAAAGTCAATTAGTGCTGAGGGGGCAGGACATGAGAGTGCAGCGATTCTTGCAAACGTCACTTGTCGTACTCTGCAGCATCTCGGCGGTGTCGTCGGGTGTGGGCTCTGGCGCGGACTTAGACGGCGCATCCGGGTCACTTCCGGACATCATCTTTGCGGTCCGTCCGTTTGGAGTCGATCCTCATTATTACGCCAACTTCGGCTATTACTGTTCAGATCCGGACCAGAAGGTCTATGCACCTGGCGGGCAGCTTTGTCGCTTGAATTCTCAGACGGGTGAAGTCACGGTGTTGCTGGATGCTGCGGACGGTGGCGTCCGCGATCCTCAGATGCACTACACGGGCAGGAAGCTGCTCTTTTCGTACCGCAAGCCGCAGACAGAACACTACCATCTGTGCGAAATCAACATTGATGGGACGGAGCTTCGCCAGCTGACGGATGGCCCGTTCGATGACATCGAGCCGACCTATCTGCCCAGCGGCAAAATCGTCTTTTGTTCGTCGCGGTGTAATCGTTGGGTCGGCTGCTGGAAGGTCCCGGTGGCGAACCTGCACCAGTGCGAAGCGGACGGTTCGAACATCAAGTCCATAAGCAGTAATGCCGAGACGGAGAACACGCCGGTGGTGTTGCACGACGGGCGGGTACTCTACACGCGCTGGGAGTACGTCGAACGCAGCCAACTGTGCTACCACCATCTGTGGACAACAAATGCGGACGGCACGGGACAGATGACGTTCTTTGGGAACATGTTTCCTACGGGTCTGAACTACGCACTTTCGAAGCAGGACGGGAACCAGGTTGAGTACAGCAACGTTGGCGGGGCGGTGGCGATGCTGGATTCGCAGCCGATCCCGGGATCAGCGGAGATCGTTTCGATTTTTTCTCCGGGTCATGGACGCAAGGGGCATCAAGGGTACGTGACGATCGTCGATCCGCAGTCCGGTCCGGACAGTGCACCGGCGGCGAAGAAGATCCACGCGGACGCCAACTGGCGCGACCCACATCCTGTTTCGGGGGATGTATTCCTGGTGGCGCGGGGGCGTGAGTTACACTTGATGGACAGACAGGGACAGACAAAGCGTCTGCATGGATTGAGTCACCCGGGTCCTGAGATGATGTTGCACGAGCCGATTCTGGTGCGTAGCCGGAAACGCGAGCAGCGGATCACTCCCAGGACGGACGACGCCAAACGCACTGGCCACCTGATACTCGCCAACGTCGCACACGGCCGGAACATGGAGGGTGTCGAACCGGGAGACGTCAGGAAGCTGCTGATCCTGGAGCAGCTTCCCGCTCCGTTCCACCTGAGTCCTGGTTTCGACGGAATCAGTTTGTGGGGAACGTTCACGTTAACCCGCATCATGGGAACGGTACCGGTCGAAGCCGACGGTTCAGCGTATCTTGAAGTCCCCGCTAAGCGGAGTTTGTTCTTTGTCGCATTGGACAAGGACGACCTTGCGGTCAAGAAGATGCAGAGTTTCGTGACGGTTCAGCCGGGTGAGGTCACGAGCTGCATTGGCTGCCACGAGCATCGCACAGCAGCGCCGTCCAATCCCAGCCACGGCACGCTGCTGTGTTTACAGCGCGAACCGAGCGTGATCAATCCGGTTCCGGACACGCCGGAGATCATTGATTTCCGGCGACACATCCAGCCGATACTTGATCAACACTGCATCGAGTGTCACGGCAACGATGCCCCGGACGGCGGGATCTCTCTGGCCGGTGGTCGCGGCGTCGACTCGCACGGTCGTGGGCAGGTATTGCATTCCTATGTTGCACTGGTGAACCGACTCGGAGAAATCGCGGACGGGCGCAATGCCCACGGGAATCGAGCTCCGAGAACGATGGGCAGTTCTGCCAGCAAGCTGATGACGCGAATCGACGGTTCCCATTACGACGTACGCGTCTCTGCGCAGGAACGGCGGATCGTGCAACTCTGGCTGGACTCCGGAGCAGCCGCCAACGGAACTTACGCCATCATGGACGGCGGGACGGCCGAACGGCCCAGCCCACATTACATCCGCGAAATGAAACGTTACGGAATTTTGCCCGCAGCTTTTAGTATCGAGACGGACACGATCGATGCCTATGAGACAGACGAAGCCTATTGGCGTTCGTTCTGGATTGGACACGCGGAAGACTCGCCACCGTAAACACAACGCTTCAAACCCATCGCATCTGCAGCGCGGCCCCTCTACCCTGTTTCTCGGGCTTAGAAGCAGTTTACTTTTTGTCGTGAACGATACTGGCTCGTGGGAGTAACGAAACTGCTATTGAAAAGCGTTTTTCGCGGCCACAGGTCAGCGTGAAACGCTGTAGTCAGCACCGGGGGGGATGAGTTTCAATGGAGCACGTTACGTGTGTCAACGCAGCACGCGTTGTACACACTCGCGTCCCTTGAACTGGTGATTTTTCCATATAGAGTGAGTTCCAGTACTGAATTCAGAATTACTATCAGTTCTTGAGAATCCGCCCCGAGATGCCCTTCCCGTTTTTTTTTGAGGTAATCGAATCATGCGTCGAACCACTCTTACCAGCCTTCTTTTGATGGTGTGCCTGACTGTCGCCGGGACAGTTGGCCCTTGTTTCGCCGATTTGCCAGACACGAAGCTGCTGGTGAGTTTACCCCAGTACAGCCCCACTCCCGATGGGATGGCGATCGATGCCTCGGGCGATTTGATTGTGGCCTGTCCGAACTACGGCGACCCGAAGCAGCCGGCTTGTCTGATTCGGATCACTCCTGAGTTGAAGGTGTCCAGGTGGGTAACGGTTCCCGCGATGAAGGAAACGGGACGAGCCTGCCCGATGGGCATCGCCTTTGATCCGAAAGGAAATCTCTACATTTCGGACAACCAGAACTGGCCGACTGGCAATGGTGACAAGGGCGAGATCAATCAGGGGCGCATTCTTCGCATGAAGATTCGCGACGGCAAAGTGCTGAGCACAACCGTGGTTGCTCAGGGGATCAGTCACCCCAACGGAGTTCGCTATCGAGATGGCAAGTTGTATGTGACTGTTTCGATGTTGCCAAAAGTGAAGCGAAAGGATGGCCTGCTCACCAGTGCCGTCTATGTCTTCCCGGCGGAGGGTAAGAACATCACGATCACCAACACACTTGCCGACAAGCAGATTCTGGCAACCTTTCCAACTCGGAATCGCCATTGCCAATACGGCGCTGACGGACTGGTGTTCGATTCCAGGGGGCGTCTTTACATTGGCAACTTTGGTGATGGTGTGTTGCATCGTGTCACGATCAACAAGCAGGGCAAGTGCGCGTCGAACGAGATCTTCGCCAGGACCGACCACGACTACAGCCTGGATCCCGCCAAGCCTGGTTTCATCACCGAGGGAATTAAGGCAAAAATGCGGACCACCGATGGGATCTGCATCGACAAGAACGACAACATTTATGTGGCAGACTTTTCGAACAACGCTCTGGCGAAAGTCGATACTGATGGCAAGATCACCGTCGTGTCACAGAATGGCGATACCACAGGAGCGGGCGGCCTGATGGACCAGCCAGGTGAACCGATCTTCTGGCAGGGCAAGCTGGTTGTCACCAGCTTCGACATGGTGACGGGCCCGGACAAGGTCAACAGCAAACACGACAAGCCGTACACAATCTCTTACATCAAGCTCCCGTGATCACGCGATGCTTTGAATCGCATCTGACTCTGTCTGGAAAGAACGTGCTCATGAAACTTCTGGGAACCGTTATTGGCTCGGCAATCTGCGGAGCGTTGGTCTACGGTATCTGGCCGGAAATGTGGAAGTCGTATGGCATCATGGGTGGCTGGTTGGCAGCGACCGTTTTGATTGCCATCGCCTGGTACATGAATCACTGGCTGGGAACGATCAGGAATCCCGAGGGCACGATCTGGATTGACCAGGGTTGGGCCGTCGGATTTGCGGGCGTTGCCTGGGGAATCGTTCGATTTCGTGGCACCATATCGGGCGTTCTCGATTGCCTGCCGACACTTTGCTGTTGCTTAATCGGTGGCGCACTGGCCGGCGTGGCGGCGGCACATGTCAAGAAGACGCATCCCGCCTACGGTGGCGCCGATGCCCGAAAACAAGACTGACCATCAAGCAAAGAATGTACGACATCATGGCTGACTGGCTAATGACATATAACGAAACGGCAGGCATGTACCATGCCGCGATTATTACCTCGATTGCAGGAGCCTTCTTCGTTGCCTTCACGGTCATCATTGCCTGGCCCAAAATGGTCGAGGACTTTGGGCCGGCGGGTGGGATGATGTGCGCAGCATTCATCGTCGGTACCTTCTGGATCATGAACCACAAGTTGCCCGGCTTTGGTATCAATCCGGAACTCATTAAGGACGGAGATGATAACGCACAACAATTTGGTCTGATTGCTCAGTCTTTCCACGGCGCCTCGCCCTGGATCGACATGGGGTGGGCGATTGGTATCGGGATGTGGGTTTGCTGTTTTTGTGAAACACCCAGGGAAAAGCGGCTGGATGCGGCTGCCGAGTCCTTTCCTCGGTTAGCGGCCGTGATCATTGGCGGCATCATCGGTGGTGCGATCGTTGGTCTGACAGGCTACACCAACGCAGTCCTGTTCCCGTCATAGTCTTTACGCAAACGGGATCAAAAGAAAACGGAATCATGCGAGCAGTTGCTGTTACTGAACCCAACAGGGTCGAAATTGTTGAAGTTGGCAAGCCGTCTCCCGGCCCTTATCAGGCACTTGTGCGAACGGAAGTCGCGTTCCTTTGCAATGCCACCGATGGAAAGCTGATTGACGGAACCTTTCCAGGGGTCGAAGACTACCCGCTGATGCTGGGTCATGAGTCGGCTGGGATTGTCGAAGCCGTTGGCAAAAAAGTACGTAACTTCAAAGTGGGTGATCGTGCTATCGGTGGACTCGTTTTCGAGTTCGACGATCCGAAATACAGTTCCGGCTGGGGTGGCTTCGGCGACTACACGCTCTGCAACGACCACGACGCAATGGTCGAAGATGGCATTGCCGACGAAGAGCACGGCTGGTTCGAGTGCTACGAGATCCAACGCGCCGTCGATTCCGACATCTCACCCGAAGCTGCGGGATTGCTCTGCACATGGCGAGAGGTGCTGGGAGCCTTCGGTGACTTCCAGCTCTCTGAAGGTGACGACATCCTGATCTTTGGAGGTGGACCGGTTGGGTTGAGCTTTGCCAGGTTCGGCAAGCTGATGGGACTTGGTCACATCAGCCTGGTTGATCCTCATGTCGCCAAACGCGAAAAGGCCGAAGCCATGGGTGCGGACGAAACGTTCGATCGCAATGATGATCTGGAAGCTGTCGTTAAGCGACGTGGAAAACCCTTCGACGTGGTTATCGATGCCGTCGGTTCTCCTGCCATCATCAACAAGGCGCTGCCACTGATCAGGATGGGTGGCACGATTGGCGTCTACGGCGTGATTGGAGACGAAACATTCACGCTCGAAAAGAATAAGGGCCCCTATAACTTCAATCTGTTCATCCACCAATGGCCCACACGACATCGGGAACACGCCGCTCAAGCTTCGTTGTGCCAGTGGATTCGCGATGGCAGGTTGAAACCGGAAGAGTTCATCACGCACGAGTTTCCCATCGAACAAATCAACAACGCATTGGATGCCGTTCGACGCAGGGAAGTGATCAAGGCGCTGTTGCGATACTAGTGCCGCAAGTCTCAGTTGTTAGGCCACCAGAGCGGAAGTCTGCCTGATTTTTCGTGAAGCCGCCCAGTTTTCCTTCCACGTGGATGGCCGTTTGATGGTGTCTGAGCGGACGCGACGGCCGGTGTAATTCCATTGG
>JAAERP010000386.1 GCA_024230215.1 Fuerstiella sp.
CCAATGGAATTACACCGGCCGTCGCGTCCGCTCAGACACCATCAAACGGCCATCCACGTGGAAGGAAAACTGGGCGGCTTCACGAAAAATCAGGCAGACTTCCGCTCTGGTGGCCTAACAACTGAGACTTGCGGCACTAGGCGGCGTTGTCGACGTGAACGTCGATTTGTGGATACGGAATGCCGATCCCCGCTTCGTCCAGATGATTCTTGATGGACTCAGTCAGTTCTTCTTTGACGCCCCAGAACTGATCGGCCGTTGTCCACAGGCGCACCGTCCAGCCAACTGCGGAATCACCCAAATCGCCAAGAACTACCTGATGGCCGCGTCCATCGCCAGGAATCGTCTTTTCTATCAGTGCTTCTGCCGCCACTGTCAGGACTTCTCGAGTTCTTCGCAGGTCAGCGGAGTAGGCACAGCCGACCTTAACTTCAACGCGACGTTCTGTATGGTGCGAGACGTTCTCAATCGTTCCCGCAGCAATTGCAGTATTGGGGACGATAATGCGCCGATTGTCGGTCGTGTCCAGGGTCGTCGTAAACAGATCAATTTCGTTGACCGTGGCTGTGATTCCGGCGGCGCAGATGAAGTCGCCCACCTTGAACGGTCGGAAGACCAGCAGCATGATTCCCGCCGCAAAATTACTCAGCGTTCCCTGAAATGCCATGCCAATCGCAAAGCCAGCGGATGCCAGAATCGCAGCGAAACTTGTGACCTGGAATCCGAATTTGCCAAGGACTGCAATCAGCACACTGAGCATGATCGCGTAGTAGACAGCCTTCCCGATAAACCTGCCGAGTGTTTCGTCGACACGTTTCTGCACAGGAGCGCTGACGATTCGTGAGATAAACCTTGCCGCCATGTAGGCAACGATCAGCAGCAGCAACACCCCAATGGCCGGCACGACGTAACTCTCCAGAAGCGGCCAGGCCTTTTGAAAGTCGCCGTCCTGCAACCCGTGAAGTGCATCGCTCACATCCTTGCTGGCTTTCGCTGCGACGGATTCAACTTGCTGCTGTGCACCTGGATCTTCCTGAAACAAAAACATCCGTGCTTCTCCTGAGCCATCTTCGATAGTGCGTACGCGACTATCTGGTTTTGAATCAGTAACGTTGCCTGCCGCGCAGAGCCCGTCACTTCGCAAACAAGGTCTTGAGCAGACCAATAGAATTCAGAACATTGATCGATGAAGTTGTTGTGCCGCCGTGGCAGAATCCGCTTAGCGCCAGGTGCGAAGACTACTCGTCACGCGAATTCAAGGCCATAGCATTCAATCCGGGGGCCGTCCGAGTGGCGCGGGTGGGCTACGAGAGCTGTGACACGTCCGGAAGATTTGCCAGCAGCGCGTCCCAGGTGTTGTGGGTCTGCAACGCATCGACGACGACGGCCAGTGGTCGACGGTGAATATCCGGCAGGTCGCACTCGTGCTGTAATGTCGTCCGAAAAGCGAGCTGTTCCAGAGGCGGCGTAAATTGGGCATCAACGTCGTCGCGATTGCCGCGAGGATCACTGCGATACCAGCCGATATCAGGCAGAAACACGGCCGTCATTCCGTGCAGGCAGAATGGCGGGCCCATTCCATCAACGCTGAGCCGCTGATAGCACAGCCCCGCCGGAATCTGATTGGCCCGCAGCAGCGCACTGAGCAGGTGACTCTTGGCGTAGCAATACCCTGTCCTGTGAGTCAGCACGTCAGATGCTCGACACGTCACTGGATTCAACTGATAGTCTAAGCTGTGCCTGATGTTGTCACGCACCCAATCGAAACAGCGTTTGGCCACAGTGGTATAGCAGGTGTCATCGCCGGCAAGGGTGCTGGACAGCCGCAGCACCGACGGCGTCTGCCAGTCAATGACTTCGCAGCACTGCAGATAGTCCGCGGGATCGAGACTGGTGTTAGTCATGTGTTATCTCGCGGTTGCCAGAACTGCTCCTACGCGGCTGAAACGTCTTGCCAGCATTTTCCCGGCGCCAACGGCAGCGGGCCATCAATTCTCAGTCAACAGCTCGACACAGCGCGTGGACCGAGCTGTGAACTATTTGGCATGGTATAAAACTGTGACTCAGGTTTGTGTTGCTCAACCGATTCGTCCGATTACAATGCCGGACTTCCGTATTCCCCGCCAGTCGCTGTTTAATGACTGGTCCGATCGGGCGGTTTGCCTAACTGTATGATATGGCAGGCTTTACGGGGACTCAGCCCGTTCCACACATTCGCTTGAATTAGAAAAGGCGAACTCGGTTTTATGGCCACAATCTCGAAATCGGATCTTAAGAAGCTCAGAAAACGACGCGCACGTCTCAAAAAGAAGACGATGACCTGTCCATTTACCGCTGGTGGCGTCGTGCCTCGACCGGTTTATGTTGATTACAAAGACCTGAGAACTCTGAAAACACTCATCGACCGTGAAGGCCGTATTTTGCCGCGTCGACGCACCGGCACGTCGGCACTTTATCAGCGAGCTGTTCGCCAAGCGATCCTGCGAGCTCGTTTCATTGGTCTGCTGCCTTACGTGTCAGAGGACTAAAGTCGCTGACAGTATAGGGTTAAATCAAGCCGGGTCTGTGGTGCATTCCACGCCCGGTTTTTTTTATGCGCGGTGCCGCAATTCTCGTTCCTCGCGCTGTCAGTATTCACTGTGACACCATTGTCCTTAGCGGCTCCGACGCAAGCTCGCGGCTGCAGCAACGCAATTTGTCTGTATTTCATATGGTCAACGTGTACACTGATCGTCCCCCATCTGTTACTCCAGTCTTCACATTCCCGCCGACTGAAGGTGTCGATCAAATGTTGTGGCGCAGAATCACAACACGATTCCACCTTACGTTGCCGCCTGTCCGCCTTGGTGCTCCGTCCTTTTGGCTGGTTGCCATATTTCTCGTCAGCAACGGGAGTCTCTGTGCATCGGACCTGACATTCGAACGTGACATTAAGCCGGTTTTTGCTGCACGTTGCGGCAAGTGCCATGGGCCGGAAACGCAGAAGGCGGACTTGAATCTGGTCGATCTCGCAGCCGTGAAACGAGGTGGTGAATCCGGGTCATTGATTGTTCCCGGTGCTCCCCAGGACAGTCTGCTTTTCGAAGTAATTCACTCCGGCTCGATGCCACCCGAAGATGAACCGTCGCTGAATGCCAAACAGGTCGACATTATCCTGCAGTGGATCGAATCCGGTGCTGACGGGATTGGGCATCCGTCCGACCCGTTGCCGGAAATCAGCTACGCCGACATCGTGCCGCTGATGCTACGGCGGTGTGTAATGTGCCACGGTCCGGAGTATCAGTTTGGCGGTGTTGATCTGCGCGAGCATGCATTGATGTTGAAGGGTGGCGCAAACGGCTCAGCGTTCGTTTCCGGTGAGCCGGACGAAAGTCTCATGGTGACACGAGTTGTGGAACAGCTTTGCCCACCGAAGGCAGACATTGGCGAATCGGGCATCGAGCCGATGACGCCGACAGAGCTGAAACAACTGAAACAATGGATCGCAGCCGGCGCGAAACCACATCCGATGAAGGAAGATGTTGCCACCCTGGAACCGGATACTCTGGTGACGGACGAAGAACGACAGTTCTGGTCATTCGTTCCGCCACAGAAGACGTCGCCGCCGACGGCCAACCCGACATCGATCAGTACAGAAATCGATGCCTTCATTCTGGCAAAGCTTAACGGTGCCGGTCTGGCGTTCTCAGCCAAAGCCGACCGCATGACATTGGCGCGACGAGCTGCCTTTGCCTTGACGGGTTTGCCGCCGAGTGATGTCGTGCTTAGTGACTTTGTCGACGACGACAGTGACGAGGCCTGGCCACGTTTGCTGGATCGATTGCTTGAATCGCCTCGTTACGGTGAGAAGTGGGGGCGGTTCTGGCTGGATCTGGCCGGCTACGCTGATTCCGAAGGCAAACGCAATGCCGATTCCGTGCGCCCGTTTGCGTGGAGATACCGTGACTGGGTGGTCAAAGCCTTCAACGACGACAAGCCATACAGTGATTTCCTTGTGGAGCAGCTTGCGGGCGACGAACTGGTTGACTGGGCGGACAAATCCTCGGTTACCGATGATGTTATCGACAAGCTCACGGCAACGGGCTTTCTGAGAATGGTGCCGGACGGAACAGCTGCCGATCCGGTGAATCGGTTTTCAGATCGTATGGAAGTGATCAGTGATGCGATTGATGTTGTGTCACGCAGTCTGATGGGGCTCACGATGAATTGTGCCCGGTGTCATACCCACAAGTATGACCCCATTCCCCAGCGCGATTATTATCGGATGATGGCAGTGTTCAAGGGGGCGTATGACGAGTACGACTGGATGACGCCGCATGCGTTCAACAATCAGTGGAAGAATTCAAAACAGCGGTTACTGGAAGTACTTCGACCCGATGAACGAGAAAAGATCAAGCAGCAGCAACGGCAGACACAGCAGCGGATAGATGACATTACCGCTGAGTTGAAGCAAAAGGGGCTGTCGGGCGACCAGAAAAAGAAGCTGAAGGCTGAACAGACGCAGTTGACCGCGAAACTGCAGCAGTCACCGAAGATTCGGGCACTCTGGGACCGCGGTCGTCCGTCACGCACGTTCCTGTACCGTCGCGGTGACGAGACTCAGCCGGGCATGCTGGTCGGTCCGGGCGTGCCCTCGATGCTAACAGATGGTCGTACCCCGTTTCAGCCGGTTGCGTTGCGTCATTCCACACCCAAAACCGGGCGTCGGCTGGCGTTCGCTCGCTGGCTGACAAAGGACGATCACCCGCTGACCGCGCGAGTGATCGTCAATCGCATCTGGCAGCAGCACTTTGGCAGAGGCCTTGTCGAAAGCGTCGACAACTTCGGCAAATTAGGGACGTTTCCGTCTCATCCGAAACTACTGGACTGGCTGGCCGTGGACTTCGTCGAACACGGCTGGAGCATTAAGCGTCTGCACCGTCAAATTATGACGTCTGCTGTCTGGATGCAACGCTCAACTGTCACGGATGTCCATCGACACGAGGATCCGGACAACCGACTGTTGTCGCGCATGCTCATGCGACGTCTGAGCGCGGAAGAAGTTCGGGATACGATGTTGCTGGTCGCTGCTCGTTTGAACGAAACGCCATACGGCGAACCGGATGCGGTGGACGTTCGCAAAGACGGATTGGTCACTTCAAAGCCCGTCGACGGCAAATGGCGTCGCAGCGTTTATGTTCGTCAGCGTCGAAAGGAAATGCCGACGGTTTTCGAAGCCTTTGATCTGCCTCAGATGACACCGAACTGTACCGAACGAACGGCGTCCACCGTCGTGACTCAGTCATTGTACCTGTTGAATAACCGTATGGTTTTTGATCTTGCCCATGCATTTGCGACACGCGTGCAAAGCGAAGCGGGCGACGATGATCAACAGTTGGTGACTCGTGCCTTTGAAATTGCATTGAATCGTCAGCCATCGGGTGAAGAACGTGAGGTGTCACTCTATGCAATACGCCGCATCGAACAGGAATTGGCTGCCGAGGTCGCCGACGAATCAGATTCGGAATCAGAGTCTTTCGCAGGAGTCGATGTTAAACTCAATGCCCTTGCTGGTTTTTGTCATGGGCTGCTGAATTCCGCGAGTTTGCTTTATGTCGATTGATCAACACACCACGCGTCGCAGTTTCTTTCGAAATACCACTGACGGTATGTTCGGTGCGGCCTTAGCGTCGCTGTTGAGCAACGATGTGTACGGGCAGTCCCTGGAATCCGGCCTTGCCGCACTGAAAACACATTTCGCGCCAAAAGCGAAAGCCGTTATTCATCTGTGCATGCAGGGAGGGCCGTCGCAGGTTGATCTGTTCGATCCCAAGCCGGCGCTGAAGAAATACAACGGCAAAGAGCCGCCCCGCGAACTGACGCAGAACGCCGTCTTCGAAAATGATCGCCGTGGTCAGCTAATGCAGAGTCCGTGGAAGTTCAGACAGCACGGAATGTCGGGGGCGTGGGTTTCGGAAGTAATGCCGCACATTTCCCGCGAGGTCGATGAACTCTGCATCGTCCGGTCGATGTACAATGTGCACTCCAACCACGAACCGGCCATTTTTAAGCTGGTCTCGGGGCAGACGTTTCCGGGACATCCCACGTTTGGGTCGTGGATTTCGTACGGACTCGGTTCCGAAAACCAAAACCTGCCAGCATACGTTGTGCTCGCTGATCCCGCCGGACGACTGCCCACAAACGGGGTCAGCAACTGGATGTCAGGCTACCTGCCGCCCGTCCATCAGGGAACTCCGATGCGCGCAGGTGATTCGCCGGTGCTGAATTTGAAACCCGATTACGACGAACTGCCCGCGGTCACGGCGACAAAACGAGACCTGATCAGCCGACTGGATCGTATTCACAGGAAGTCACGACCTGGTCAACAGGTTCTCGACGCACGACTCAGCAATTACGAGATGGCTGCGCGGATGCAGCTGGAAGCCACTCAGGCGCTGTCGACTGCGGATGAGACCAGGGCGACTCAGGAAATGTATGGGATCGGCAATAAGACGACGAATGAATTTGGGCAGCGTTGTCTGCTGGCCCGGCGTTTGATTGAACGCGGCGTTCGCTTTGTGCAGTTGTTTCCGCGAGGCCAGGCGTGGGATAATCACAGCAACATTCGCACATCACTGAAGAGCATCTGCGACGTCACTGACCAGCCGGTGGCGGCCCTGGTTAGAGATCTTCGGGATCGAGGGCTGCTGGATTCCACACTGGTCGTCTGGGGTGGTGAGTTTGGGCGGCTGCCGATGTCTCAGGGCGATCAGAAAAAGGCCGGGCGTGATCACGGGCCCTATGGTTTTACATCCTGGATGGCCGGCGGCGGCGTCAAAGCGGGAATGGTCTACGGAAGCACGGACGAGGTTGGTTATGCGTCTGTTGAAAACCGAGTGAGCATACAGGATTGGCACGCCACGATTCTGCATCTGCTTGGCCTGCATCACGAAGAACTTGTGTTCAACCGCAACGGTTTGGGCGAACGCTTGACGCACCAGTTTGAAACACGGGTAGTGCATGACATCATTGCATGACCTGATGTCCTGCCGTCGCGCTCCATTGGAAAGCAGCGCGTAAAGAAAGGGCGTTCGAATAACGAACGCCCTTTTGCACATTCACAGTTGATGTGTGTCGATTATTTTTTCTTCTTCTTGACGGCCGTGAATCCTTTGTCGAAGGCCGCATCGGCGAAGACCATGGCAAGCTGGGCGTCGCCTTTGGCTTCTGCCGTCTTGCCCTGGCACTTTTCGCAGCAAAATCTGACCATCTGACCGGAGACTTTCACTTTCTGCTCTTTGTCAATTGGCCCGCCGGACAACGGACACTTTGTCTGACGGAATTGTCTGGTGCGGACAAGCTGATGATTGGCCTTGGCGGCAAACGGGGCCGTGTCCTTTTCCATCTTGCCTTTGCAGTTGTCACAGCAAACATAAACGTTCGCCTTGCGGTAGGACACCGTCTTCGCATCGGCGATCTTGATCTCTTTGCCGGCCACTGGGCACTTGACTGTTTCAATTTTTTTCTTTGCCTGCAGCTTTATCGGTTGCTTTACCGGCTTGTCATCCGCAAGAGTGACCGCCACGCACGCTAGTGCAAGACAGGAAGCGAACAAAGTTACCACTGAATTCTTCATAGTTTGGACTCCACGGCTGGTCAATAACAGGAACTGCGTCAGCGAACACGCCATAGCATATCCGGAACGGCAACGAATTCGCAAACCCGGATTGGGCCGTTAGCGAAAATCCGCTGATGTCGGTATTTGCATCTGTCAAGTCAATACCGCCTGTTGTGGGATGTTGTTGTTGACTGTCATTCCAGTCCTGGTGACGACATTTCTTGAAATCCTCATCGTGTTCGTTCGAGATGTCGGAGGGTGCCGAGAGTAGTTGACATCTGTTTCAACGGAGTCCGGCCGGGTGCTCTGTTCGGTGAAATGTGGTGTATCGCAAGTTTCGCTGGCGCGATTCAGAAAATGAGGTCAGTTCAGGGAAAGCACTCGTCGCGGCTTCGGCGTCCGGAAAGCCGATGGGCAGAGCAACCACCGACCCAACCCGTTGGTCACCGTTCAGCTTGTGGCTCAGCTGTCGATGTTCCATACTGCAGAGATCACGTTACGGAGGTAACAGGAGTCGGAGAATGCCACGTCATGATGCTGAGGGACACTCTGGTGTCCATAACCCAATCGCCGTCTGTTCGGACGATGATTTCCGTCAGCTCAGCGAAGCGTTTCGACGTCAGCAGCAACTTCTCAAAGCCACCCACGAGTTGTACGGACGCGGTGTGCTGCAGTTGGATCTGCAGACGGGATGCGTGACCGGACTGAACGATGCGTGTGAGGTTTTGGGGATCACGCGGGAGGATACGGCCGAATCGTCTGATGCGCTGATTGCTCTTGTTCATCCGGCGAATCGTGATGCGTTCAGGAAAGCAATTGAAACGTGTTCGAAGTCCGGGACGTTTCAGTTGACGACACGATTCTGTGCAGCGGATGGTTCGGCTCGGTCTGTTGAGTGCCATGGCACGGTGCTTCCGGGCGATAACAACCTTCCGTCCTGGCTGGCCGTAACGATTCAAAACGTCGTGGACGGACACCACGGCAAGGACGTCATTGGGCAGGTCATTGAATCACTGCACCAGCAGATCGGGCAGGGATTTTTCAGGTCGCTTGTAGAATGCGTGGGGCGCGCGTGTCAGGCAGACTATGCAATGGTCGCCAGACTCAGAAATGACGAAGAATATACGGCTGATTCCGTGGCGATGTCGCATCGTGGACGGTTGGTGGACAATATCTGTTATCAGGTACGGAATACTCCCTGCGAAAAAGTTATTGCCCGTGGGTTCTGTCATTTCGAAGCCAATGTGCAGCAGGACTTTCCCGATGATC
The DNA here is from genome assembly GCA_024230215.1 of Fuerstiella sp. Taxonomy (GTDB): domain Bacteria; phylum Planctomycetota; class Planctomycetia; order Planctomycetales; family Planctomycetaceae; genus Fuerstiella. Next base: position 8,867 of record JAAERP010000386.1, read on the forward strand.
TTCTTCTGTCGAAAATCGGCATCGAAAGTTACATGGGAATTCCGTTGTTGCTGAGCGATGGAATACCAATTGGCGTCATCGTGTTGCTGCACACGGAGCAGATTCCGAATCCGGTGCTGGCCGAAGAAGTTCTGAAAGTCGTTGCGATTCGTACAACAGCGGAATTGGAAAGAGAGTTTGGTTACCGGCAGTTGAACGACAGTCGGAAGTTTACGGACCGCATTGCACAGGCCTCACCGCATAATCTGTATGTCTATGACCTCAGGAAGAAACAACTCGTTTACTGGAACAGGCGTATTTCTGAGGATTTGAGGTATCCAACACAGGAATCCGGTGAACTCAGCGACTCGTTGTTCTTCGAGATCATGCATCCGGAGGACAGGGCGAAACTGCCTGAATTCTTCATGCGTCTGGCCAACGCGGATGATTTGACGGTTATCGAAACAGAGTATCGCATTAAGGACAGTCAGGGGCACTGGCACTGGTATCGAAATCAGGACATGGTCTTTTCGCGGAACGCGGACGGGCAGGTTCAGGAAATCATTGGCTGTGCGGAGGACATTACAGAGAGCAGACGTCTGTGGGAACAATTGCTGGAGGCTCAGAAGATGGATGCTGTTGGTCGGCTGGCAGGTGGCATCGCTCACGACTTCAACAACCTGTTGACGGTCATCAACAGCCACTGTCAGATCCTGCTCAGCCAGATGAGTGACGACCACGCTCATGCCAGGTCCGTGTCGTCCATTCTTGAGGCGGGTGAACGAGCGGCGCGATTGACCCGTCAGCTATTGACAGTCAGCAGAAGATCTGTCGTGGAACCTGAGGTTCTGGACGTCAACGCAGTGCTGCAGGAGTCAAGCAATCTGCTTCAACGTCTTGTCGGAGAGACGGTGACGCTTAACACGAGCCTGACACCGGGACTGCCGTTGATCAAGGTGGATCGAAGCCATCTGGATCAGGTGATTATGAATGTTGTTCTGAACGCTCGAGACGCCACCATGAACTCAGGTGAGATTCTGATCAGGACAGAATCTGTGTCGCTGAGTGCGGACGAAGTGCCGCAGCCACGACTGCGGGAAGGAGACTTTGTCTGCGTGGTGATCTCAGACGACGGGACAGGTATGTCGTCTGACACGCTCTCGCGGGTCTTTGAACCATTTTTTACCACGAAGGGCAGCGATGGTACGGGACTGGGATTAGCGGTTGCTCACGGTTGCATCGCACAAAACGGAGGATTCGTTTCTGTGGAGAGTGACGAGGGGGACGGTACCACAGTCAGCGTTTATTGGCCTGTCACAAGCGAGAATGCGTCAACCGCGTCTCCGTCTTCATATTCAGATGGCCGCGGTGACGCAGAGACCATTCTGCTGGTTGAAGATGAGGAGGCTGTTCGCAACCTGTTGCGACTGATTCTTGAAACTGACGGATACTGCGTTGTCGTTGCTGCCGACGCGGAGGAAGCTCTACAGTGCTTTGACCGTCATCGCGACGATATTCGTTTGCTGATTACGGACGTCGTTATGCGATCTATGAATGGTCCCGAATTGGCGAGCAGGCTGCGAAATGAGAATCCGAAACTGCCAATTCTCTACATAAGTGGGTATACCAACGACGCGATCGCAGAACTTGACCTGGCGGCGTTTCAGGCTGTGTTTCTGCAAAAACCGTTCTCGCCACGTGAACTCGTAGCGAAAGTGCGGGGCCAGATCAATTCGGCAGCCACTGGGTAACTGCAGCGGCCAGGCTACTTCTTCTTCGGCCTGAACGCCACGATTCGGTCTTCGTTGGTTTCAAGGAACGGGCCACCGATAAGGTCGATGCAATAGGGGATGGCGGGGAAGACGGCGTCAAGGCATTCAGCGATGGCTTTGGGTTGCCCGGGAAGATTCACGATTAGTGAGTTGCCTCGGATACCAGCAGTCTGGCGGGACAGAATCGCGGTCGGGACTTTTTCCAGCGAGACTTTGCGCATCAGTTCGCCGAAGCCGGGCATCATTTTTTCGCAGACCGCTTCTGTCGCTTCCGGAGTTACGTCGCGGGCTGCGGGGCCGGTGCCTCCTGTCGTGACAATCAGGCAACAGTCCTCGTCGTGAGCAAGTTGTTTGATCGCTGCTTCGATTTCCGGCTGCTCGTCGCCGATGATGATCGGCTTGGCGATCCATTCGCTGCACAGGACCTCCGTAAGGTAGTCCCGAACGGCAGGGCCGCCGCGGTCTTCATACTCGCCTCGACTGGCTCGGTCGGAAACGGTCAGGATGCCGATGTAGGCGGGCGTGGACATGGCTGTGGGTGTTTGAGTGAAAATGGGTGTGAAGGGTGTTGACCATCGAACACGGAGTTTCGAATGCTGAGATAAATGACAAAGTGCTCACTTCGTCATTCGAAATACCCCTGTTCAGTCTTCGTTGTTTCTGACGGGGTCCCGCTGTGACAGGATGCTCCGGCCACCTTGACGCAATCGTGGTAAATACTTCCGGAGCAACGTCTCCCGAACTTCCTATTCAGTATAGTGAGTCTATGATTCAGAAACTGCCCTGGGCGACATCGCGTTTCTGCGGATTGGCGGGAATCCCCGATTTCGAGCGCCGATACGTGACAGATGCATTTGAATGTTCGATGTCGAACAGGAAAGCTCCCATGACGGATTCCGTCGTTCAACACGAATCTCTGCCTGCGACGTCGCTAATCCTACGCTCGTCATTTGTCCGTCAGGACATCACTCGCTCCGGCCCTCTGCGCAACAGCGAGACACGGAACAGTCGTACTGTGCTGCGTTTTGACACGAATGGGTCGTAATCAGAATAATGCCACCGTCTTCTCATCAGCCTGCTGCAGCTCCGGCGTTTTTGGACAATCCGACTGAAACTGTGTCGGCCGGCAAACAGCGTGGTCCGGTTTCGCAGCTAAGTACTCAGAGTCTCGCGTTCATTGAACAGCAATACGGCGCGTACCTGCAGGACCGCAATTCCGTTTCGCCGGACTGGAGGGACTATTTCGACGAGCTTCATGCTGGCCATGAAGACGTTACGCCGGCACTGCTGAAGACTCCGTTCCAGCGGGACAGTATTTTCCACCGTCAGGAAACGTCGGCTGAAGAAACGACAACTTCTGAGATCGCCATCCTTCAGGAGCGTCTGGACCAGTTAATTCGCAACTATCGGGTTCGCGGACACATTGTTGCACAGATCGACCCACTGCACGCGGCACGTCCGGAGCCACCGGAACTTGATCCGGCCTTCTACGGCTTCACCGAAGAACACATGAGCATGGAATTCTCCACTCAGTGGTTCGGCGGGGCAGAGTGTCGCACTCTGGGTGAGATGCTGAAGTGGCTGCAGATGACGTATTGCCGTTCGATTGGTGTGCAATTCATGCACATTGACAGCCTGCAGGTGCGGTCGTGGCTACGTGAACGTATGGAACGAACGGGCAACCGTCTGCGGCTGTCTCGTGATGAACAGATTCGTGTCCTGACGCGGCTCAGCGACGCCGTGATGTTCGAAGAATTTGTGCAGAAGAAATACGTCGGTGCAAAAAGTTTCTCGTTGGAAGGTGCCGAGAGTCTGATTCCACTGCTGGACCTGGCTATTGAGCGGGCTGGCGCTCAGGGTACTGATCAGATCGTGCTGGGAATGGCTCATCGAGGCCGCTTAAATGTACTTGCCAACATCATGGGCAAGCGTCCGAGTCGAATCTTCCGTGAGTTCGAGGACCGTGACCCGCAGTTGCAGATGGGCCGTGGCGATGTCAAATATCATCTCGGCTACAGTTCTGACTGGACGACGGACGCCGGACATGAAGTGCATCTGACACTCTGCTTCAATCCCAGCCACCTTGAGTTCGTGAACCCCGTGGCTCTGGGTCGGCTGCGTGCCAAACAGGACCATCTTGAGGACTTCGAACGTCGCCGCGCCCTCGGTATTCTGATCCATGGAGATGCGGCGTTTGCCGGTGAAGGCGTTGCTCAGGAGACGCTGAATCTAAGCGAATTAAGCGGTTACCAGACGGGCGGCACGCTGCACATCATTGTTAACAACCAGATTGGCTTCACTACGTCGCCGTCCGAAGGAAGGTCCTGCACATACGCGACCGATGTGGCTCGAATGCTGCAGATTCCAATCTTCCACGTGAACGGCGAAGATCCTGAGGCCGTGGCTCAGGTGGTACAGCTGGCGATGGATTTCCGGCAGAAGTTTCAACGCGATGTGATTGTTGATATGTACTGTTTTCGTCGACGTGGACACAACGAAGGTGACGAACCTGCGTTCACTCAGCCGACCATGTATCAGAGCATTCGTCAGCAGAAGACGGTATTCGAAAGCTATCTTGAAAGCACACTTTCGCTGGGCGAGTTGACTCGAGAAGATGCCGACCAGATCGTCGCGCGACGAGCAAAAATACTGGAAGACGAACTTGAGGAAGCTCGACAGGAGAAGTTCAGCTTTCTCACAGACAGCGGTGGTGGATCGTGGAAGGATTTCTTCGGCGGGCCGGTGTCTGATGCGGACATGGTGGACACCAACGTCAGTGCGGCTGAACTGCAGCGACTTGTCAGGACGTTGTGCACTCCGCCGGCGGAATTTACACCTCACAGTCGACTTGAGCGAATTCTGTAACGGCGACTTCAGATGGGAACCGGAGATCTTCCGTTTGATTGGGGGATGGCGGAACTTGCGGCGTTGGGTTCCGTCGTTGCAGATGGACGGCAGCTGCGGTTCAGTGGTCAGGACGTTCGCCGCGGTACCTTCAGCCATCGCCATGCAGCGTTGCATGATGCCCGGGATGGACGGGTCTGGATCGGCTTGCAGGATCTCGCAACACGTCCGGAACAGGTTGAACTTCACAACAGTCCGTTGTCGGAAATTGGTGTGCTGGGCTTCGAGTACGGCTACAGTCTGGACCGGCCGCATGGGCTGACGATCTGGGAGGCTCAGTTTGGTGATTTCGTTAACGTCGCTCAGGTCATCATCGACCAGTTCATTTCCAGTGCCGAAGACAAATGGAAGCGGCTGAGTGGGCTGGTGATGTTGTTGCCGCACGGCTTCGAAGGGCAGGGCCCCGAACACTCCAGTGCTCGACTTGAACGGTTTCTGACTTTGGCGGCTGAAGACAACATGCAGGTCGCTGTACCCACGACTCCGGCCCAGCATTTTCACCTGCTTCGTCGTCAATCGCTGCGAAGATGGAAAAAGCCGCTGGTTGTAATGACCCCCAAGAGTCTGCTGCGGCACAAGGACGCCGTGTCGCCAGCCGGTGACTTTACGGGCGGCCGGTTTCATGAAGTTCTGGTTGACCAGAGTGGCGCAGAGCCTTCCGGCGTCAAACGAGTTCTGCTGTGCAGTGGAAAAATCTACTATGAGCTGGAAAGCGTCCGGAAGGAATCCGGTCGCGATGATGTGGCCATCTTAAGGCTGGAGCAGCTGTATCCTTTTCCTGCAGCAGAACTGCAACAGGAATTGTCGACATATGGAAAAGATGTCCCGGTGTGCTGGGTTCAGGAAGAACCTCGAAATATGGGTGCCTGGCCGTCTATTCGTATTCGTTTCGGCGATTCCATATTCGGCTCGCACTCGCTTACGGGAGTCACACGCAACGAATCGGCGAGTCCGGCCACGGGATCCGGCAGAAGTCATAAGATCGAACAACAGGCCATTTTGAAACAGGCTTTGGAAATCGCATGAGCAACGAAATTGAAATCAAAGTCCCGTCGGTGGGGGAATCCATCTCCGAGGTCTTCATTGGTGAGTGGTAGGTCGGCGAAGGTGCTTTCGTGGCGATGGATGGCAACGTCGTTGGCCTGGAAACCGACAAAGCAACATTCGATGTTCCCGCTCCAACTGCTGGAACGATCACTCGTGTGCTGAAAGACGTTGGCGAAACAGCGGCGGTTGGCGAAGTTATCGGCTTCATGACGGCGTCCGAGGCTCCTGTTGAGACGCCAGCGACTGGTCCGTCGACTTCCCCGGCTGCGAGCACGTCCGCGTCGGTCGAAAGTGCTCATGTCATGCCAGCTGCAGAACGTATGATGGACGAGAACAATGTGACACCCGGAGCAGTCAGCGGCAGCGGGCCGGGAGGGCGAGTTCTGAAGGAAGACGTCGCTCGTCATCTGCTCGGAGATGGTGTTGCTCAAGTGAGCGGTACGCGAGAAACGAAATCAGTGCCGATGAGCCCGATTCGGCAGACGATTGCAACTCGCCTTGTGAGTGCTCAGCAGACAGCCGCGTTGCTGACAACCTTCAATGAAATCGACATGCTGGCCGTCAGGCAGTTGCGGCAGCAGTACAAGGATTCGTTCGAAAAAAAAATACGGCACCAAACTGGGGTTCATGTCGTTCTTTGTGCGAGCGGTCGTGGACGCGTTGCAGCAGTTCCCCGCGATCAATGCGCAGATGGACGGCAACAGGCTTATCTATCACAACTACTGTGATGTCGGCATTGCTGTGGGTGGCGGCAAGGGCCTTGTTGTTCCTGTGCTGCGAAATGCGGAAAGCATGAGTTTTGCCGAAATCGAACAGGCGATACGTGACTTTGGCGCACGAGCTCAGGCCAACAGGATCGGTCTGGAGGAACTCGCGGGCGGCACTTTTACTGTTACCAACGGAGGTGTTTATGGTTCGCTGCTGTCTACACCGATTGTCAACCCACCTCAGAGCGGCGTGCTGGGGATGCATGGAATCGTCGACAGACCAGTGGCGGTAAACGGTGAAGTGGTGATTCGACCAATGATGTATGTGGCTTTGACGTACGATCACCGCGTGGTCGATGGAAAAGAAGCGGTGTTGTTTCTGAAGCGAATCAAAGAAGTGATTGAAGACCCGGCGCGGTTGATCCTGGAAGTGTGACTGAAGAAAATGTCTGATCTCTACGATCTTATCGTTATCGGTGCCGGTCCCGGCGGATACGTGGCGGCTATTCGCGCTGCTCAGCTGGGCATGAAGACGGCCGTCGTTGAACGTGAAAAAAAACTCGGTGGCACCTGCCTGCGAGTCGGTTGCATCCCCAGCAAGGCACTGCTGGAAACGACCGAGCTGCTTGAAAAGTCACGTCACCAGTTTGCTGAGCGTGGAATCATCGTCCACGACGTCTCGATCGATTTGCCGAAGATGATGGCTCATAAGGACGGCGTGATCGCTCAACTGGACGGCGGCATCCAGGGCCTGCTGAAGAAACACAGAATTGATCGCCATTTGGGGCAGGGCCGCTTAACTGGCGGTGGCAAGGTTGAAGTGGCGGGTGATACCGGCATAACGATACTGGACGGAAAACGCATATTGATTGCCACCGGCAGCGAGTCCACGTCGTTTCCGGGCATGGAGCCTGATGGCGACAGAATTGGCACCAGCACGGAAGCCCTGTCATGGCCGGAAGTGCCCGATCATCTGGTGGTGATCGGTGCGAGAGTCATCGGACTTGAGCTGGGCACAGTCTGGCGCAGGCTGGGATCGAAGGTCAGTGTGCTGGAATACCTGCCGCGAATTCTGCCGGGCACCGATTCGCAAATCGCGCACACTGCACAAAAAATACTGCAGCAGCAGGGCATTGACTTTCACCTGGGTACGAAGGTCAAAAATGTCAGTTCGGACGGAAAGAGTTGCCGAGTTGAAATCGACGGAAGCGAGCCAGTCGATTGTGACCGCGTTCTGATTGCCGTCGGCCGTCGCCCCTGTACGGACCATCTCGGACTTGATCAGGTGGGAATCGAGACCGACCAGCGCGGCTTCGTTCGAGTTAATTCTGCGTATCAGACGACAGCCACCGGCGTTTACGCCATTGGTGATGTAATCGGCGGAGCGATGCTGGCTCATAAGGCCGAAGAAGAAGGCGTCGCGTGCGTCGAAAAGCTGGCCACCGGTCACGGTCACGTCAACTATGCCAACATCCCCGGAGTTATCTACACTGCTCCGGAAATCGCATCGGTCGGGGCAACTGAAGACGAACTGAGGGAACGCGGCCACGAATACAGAATCGGCCGCTTCAGCTTTGCCGCGAATGGTCGAGCACGCGCTGTCGGTCACATGGAAGGCTTCGTCAAGATTATCGCTGACGCAGAAAATGATCGTGTGCTCGGCGTACACATCATTGGAGCCCACGCCGGAGAACTCATCGCAGAGGCTGCCGTGGCAATGGAGTTCGGAGCCAGCAGCGAGGATATTGCTCGCTGTTGTCATGCGCATCCAACGCTGGCCGAAGCGGTCAGGGAAGCGGCGCTGGCAGTCGACAAACGAGCGATCCACTCGTAGCAGTCATTATCTGCGACCCGGCCCGGAAGGTAGCAGACATCGATGGCAGTGACTGTTCGTGAAAACGAATTTCACAGCCATCATTTTCCGGCGGTCAAAATCTGGTGCCTCTTGTGGTCGTTTGAATCCGACACAGATACATGTCGGACGTCAGGTACAGCACGCTGCCGTTGTTTCCCCAGCCGACGTTAGCGATTCTTTCGCCCGTTGAAATCCGTCCCAGCAGCTTGCCCTGAGGCGACAGTACCAATACACCGCCAGGCCCGGTTGCGAACACATTGCCATGCACATCGACCTTCATTCCATCACCCCCGCCGCTGGGAATTCGGTCTTCCTTTGAACTGTCAAAGAACGGCGTGGGTGATCCAAGACTGCCGTCATCCTGAACCGGAAAAGCACGCCACACCGGATCATTGCCGTCACTGTTGGCGACGTACAGAATCTTCTCGTCCGGTGAAAAGGCAATGCCGTTGGGACGCGACACGTCTTTGTACTGAACGGTCACTGTGCCGTCGTTCTGCAGACGATAGATGCCGCAGAAATCGGTCTCGCGAAGTGGGTCGTCGGCTCGGTGGGGGAGTCCATAGATGGGGTCGGTGAAGAAAATGTCGCCGTTGCTGTGAATTGCCAGATCGTTCGGGCTGTTGAATCGCTGCCCGTTCCAGCGATCGGCCAAAGTCCGTTTGCCACCATCTTTTGTCAGGACAGAGATCCTTCGGTCACCATGTTCGCACAGCACCAACTGGCCACTCGAATCAAGAGCCAGGCCATTGCTGCCAGGTTCCTTTCCGTAGTCGGCCACTCCTGTGTAGCCGGCCGGTTGCATGAAGACGGTGGCACCAATGCCTTCCTGCCATTTCATCACGGCATTGTTGGGAATGTCGGAAAACAGCACGAAGCCACCGAATTGATTCCCCACTTCCGGAACCCAGACAGGACCTTCCGCCCACTCGAACCCTCCACACAGCACTTCGATCTTCGCATCTTTCGGGATCAGGTTGTCGAGCGACGATTCAAAGCGATCCACTTTTCCGATGTTTGGAAAGTTGGTCGTGTTCTGTGCTGTGCAAGTGCCGACCAGCAAGATCAGAACGGAAAGGAATGCAGTGAGCGTTTTCATCTGTTGTCTCTTGGGGTGTACGGATGGGCAGCGGTTGGCAGAGAAAGAGCGTCGATGAGCACAATCATATTGAATTATTGATCACATGCCCAACGGCGGCATGATCCGAGTCAAAACCAACGCCGCGTTCTCTGTGTTGCAGCAATGATCTGTCAGACCATGCGTGACTTGCACTGGCAGCCGCGTTCGCAGAGCATTCCAGCAGGGCGCGATACTGAGATGTCGTCCTTCGCTATTGCTGGCAGAAGTTGTTTGGTGGTCTGTCCGGGGGGACAACCTCTTTTTGAGATCGGAGCGGATCGTGATTATTCCAGGATTTCGCAGCTTGTGGCTTGCCGGCGTTGTTGCGCTCGTTTGCCTGCCCGCAGTGTCTGCAACGCCCCAGCTGCGCACGTCGGCGCCATCGCGCGACTCAGCACAGTCGGATCGAGGATCAGCCGCCGACGTGACGGCGACAAATCGGCCGCCAAACATCCTGTTGATCATTACTGATCAGCAACATGCTGACATGATGAGCTGTGCCGGGAACAGGTACCTGAAGACTCCGGCCATGGACAGCATGGCGACTGAAGGAATTCGGTTCGCGAATGCTTACGTGACCAACCCCGTCTGTGCGCCCAGTCGGATCAGTATGGCCACCGGCGTCATGGCGGGGCGGCTGGGCGTGCTCAACAATGGAGAGAGGGCCCGCGTGCCCTCAGAGGTCAGTCAGAACTCACTTGGGAAACTGATCAAGAGCGCTGGCTACGACACGTTTTACGGCGGGAAAGTGCACATGTGTCCTGAATTGAATCCGCTGGACGCCGGCTACGATGAGTTTTTTCGGGATCAACGGGAAGCGTTGCCGGTCGCCTGCATCGAGTTTCTCAAAAGAGAGCGAGAACGGCCGTTCTTTGCTGTCGCTTCGTTCATCAACCCTCACGATATCTGCTTTGCGTACAGCGCTTACAAGGGAAAATCGCCCAGGGGCAAATCGAGTGTCGAAGATCTCTATCAGCAGGCGCTGAACCTGCCGCCCGAACAGTTGCCACCGCTGCCTGACAACTTTCGGATCCCGGAGCTCGAACCTGACGCGATTGATCTTTATTCCAAAGCGACCGCGGTCACGCCAGCCGGGACAATGCGGAAAGTGTACGACGAGCGTCAGTGGCGGATCTATCGCTGGATCTATTGCCGGTTGACTGAGCGAGTGGACCAGCATATTGGGCGAATTCTTGATGCCCTGAAGCGATCCGGACTTGAAGAAGAGACTTTGATCGTGTTCACCAGCGATCACGGCGATATGGACGCATGCCATCGTCTGGCCTCCAAAGGCCGCTTCTACGAACAGTCTGTGCGCGTACCATTGCTGATGAGATACAAAGGGACAATTATTCCGGGCAAAGTAGACGAGCGCCTGGTATCAAGCGGGTTGGACATTCTTCCAACACTGTGCAGCTACGCGGGAGTGGATGTTCCCGACAGCCTGTTGGGAAACAGTCTGCGGTCTATTGCAGAAGGCAGGCCCGTTGATACCTGGCGTGAGTACGTTGTGACAGAGAATCACACCGGTCGAATGCTCCGCAGCAGGCAGTTCAAGTACTGCGTCTACCGGGACGGAGAGTTCCGCGAATCACTGATCGATATGCGGGAGGATCCGGGTGAAATGCGAAATCTGGCCGCCGCGCCAGAATACAGAGACATTCTCACCAGGCACCAGCGTTATCTGCATCAATGGATCGCGTCAACCGGCGACGAGGATGCCAGATCGTTCGCCGTCCATCACAAATCCGGACGAGACTGATCGAACGCCGTGCGCACTACCGGATCGCGGGTAGATCTCTACCCCAATAGCGGCACTTCCTCGCGCGTTCACCGTGCTGCGAAAACTCTATTTTCCGTCCTTCAACATTTCGATGGCCGCGTTTTTTCCGCAGGCTCCCATCACTCCGCCACCGGGGTGAGACGCGGCGCCGCAGATATATAAACCCTTGACCGGAGTTCGATGGTCGGCCCAGCCGGGCACAGGTCTCATCGGCCCCAATTGGTTCAGTCCGATGCAGCCCTGCATAATGTTGCCGCCGGTAAGAGAGAAGGTTTTCTCCATATCGACCGGCGTGACAATCTGACGGTGCAGAATCGAATCGGGAACATTTGGCGCGTAGCGGGCGATTTCGGCGATGCAGCGGTCGGCAAATTCTTCTTTGATATCATCCCACGTGCCTTCTGCCAGCTCATAGGGCGCGTATTGAACAAACAGAGACAGAATGTGGTGGCCTTCGGGAGCCAGTGTCTTGTCGACGGAAGTCGGAATCGTCATCTCAACAATCGGATGCTTTGAAGGGTATCCATATTTAGAGTCATCATATGCCCGTTCAATGTAATCGGGAGTGGCACCGATGTGGATCGTGCCCCGATGCTGTGGGCCGACTTTCTTGTTTCCTGGCAGGCAGGTGAAATCCGGCAGCTCACTCACCGCCAGGTTGATCTTGAGTGTGGCGCTGGAGTAGTCAATTCGCTTGACCGCTTTCTGGAAAGCTTCGGGAACATGAACCGGATCCACCATTTTCCCAAAGGTGTGGTTCATGTCGACGCTGGACGCGACCCTGCGCGTTTTGATCTCTTCTCCACCTTCCAGTCGAATTCCGGTGATCTGACCATTGGATACCATGATCTTCTCGATCGCAGCGTTGACGCGTATCTCCACGCCTTTTTCTTTGGCCGAAGAAGCGATTGCATCGGCCAGCGCGCCCATGCCTCCTTCGACATACGCCCACACGCCGCGCGCGCCTCCGGCAGAACCCATCACATGGTGCAGCAGCACATACGAACTGCCCGGGGCGGAATAGGGTCCGGCGCTGCCGATAATGGCGTCGGTGGCGATCGTTCCTTTCAGTTCGTCCGATTCGAACCAACGGTCGAGAATAGTCTTTGCGTTGCCGGTCAACAACTCGAGCGCTTCGGGCAAATCCTCTCCCAGATTCTTCATCGCCTTTTGCAGTCGCCACCCAATTCTCAGGTCGCTCAGGCGTTTGAAGAGCGACAGCTTTCTCCATGATGACGGCAGAGGAAAGAGATCCGGGGCCCTCATGTTCAGGATGGGTTCGATCTGTTCGGCCACGCGTTCAAGAAAGGATTCGTACTTGCCATAGGCTTCGGCATCCTTTTCGGAGAACTTCCTGATCTCTTCATGGTTGGCCTTCTGGTCCGGCCCCAGGAAGAGATACCGGCCATCTTCGAACGGCGTGAACGCGGATGGATTCCTGGGCAGAGTTTTGTACCCGTGCCTCTTCAGTTCCAATTCCTCGACGATTTCCGGCAGCAGCAGACTGACGACATAGGAGCAGATCGAGGCTCTGTACCCAGGGCCGATCTCTTCAGTCACCGTGCAGCCGCCGACCAGATGCCGCTTTTCGAGGACCAGGACTTTCCAGCCCTTCTTCGCCAGATAGTTCGCGCAAATGAGGCCGTTATGCCCCGCACCAATGATGATGCAATCGTACATAAGTATTACCTGATTCCCGGGTACGCCGGATTTATTCTATAACGCAACTGATACGGTTTCAGTGCTCGCCCCGTTTGCTCGTAGTTGGCAATCGCAACACTGGACAAAGACTGATTGTGCGTGCACGCGGCAATTGGGCGTACATCGACGACTATTTGTACGGGGAACGCTACAAAACAACTTCGCATACAGCCAGCGAAAAACGAGTTCAGTGGAAATGGTGCTACATGGTAACGCCAGGGATTCGCATATTGCGTCAATGTTGTCGTAATGTGCGCAGTGTGAGCGTACGGTTTGTGGGATCTGGCTACAGGCTGGTATGAATCTGAGGCGACTGAGTGTTGCAGGTCGATCGAGTCCACATGTCTGCGTCGTGTATCGAGGTTCGCCTGCATCTCGTAAATCGTTCCCGTGCACGTTAGAACCCTCTGGTCATCACGCAATACTTGTGGACTGAGTGCATGCCGACTTTGGTGGATAGATTTTCTCGACGTGAGTTGCTGCGAATTGGCGCAGCCGCAGTGGGAGGTCTGACTTTACCCGGCCTGCTGGCGGCGCAAGGGACATCTGCCGGGAAGTCGTTGCGGAACAGGTCGGTGGTTGTCCTCAATCTGCAAGGTGGCCCCACTCAGTTCGAGACATTTGACCCAAAGCCCAACGCGCCTCACGAAATTCGCAGCATCACGGGCGACATGCCGACATCATCGCCCGATGTCGCATTCGGCGGGACGTTTCCCAAACTCGCAAAGCTCGCCAATCATCTGGCGATGTATCGGCATGGGATTTCCAGCAACAATGTCCTCGCCACACTCATGCATACGCTGTTTGACGTCGGCGAATTGCGGCTTCAAACGGGAGTTCCCCGGGACGTCGAACGCATCATTACCGGCCATCAGCGAATTCGCGAACTCGTTTGATTCCGCTGGAGTGAACCGGGCAGTAAGTGGTCTTCATCTGATGCCAGATTGCCTCTTGACATCAGATGCCGATTGACTGCCAGTCTGCCACCGACGATCGCCGCAAGCTCGTGAAATGGCAAATCGGCAAAACCTGCCGATGGACCGGCCAGCTACGCGGAAAAGTGCCAGTCTTGCGGCGTTCTGTGCGCCTTCGCGGCCTTTGCCAAAGCGAAACGCTCCATTTTTGCCGGTAGTCGTCTCCCAGGGATCTCCGGGTCAGCGTTATACGTACGCCCTCAATTGGTGACGCGACCGTTGCTCCTGGTTTTCTGAGCGATGGCCGTCGCGTGAGTTGTCGCACAACCCTGTTGTTCTTAATCCGCAATGCAAACATCTCGGGGTGCCAGTAACACAATGCCGGGACGATGGACAAAATTGATCCTGCTGTCGGTCAGCACATGTCTGTTTGCGGGCTGTGCACGATCGCAATTCACGGCAACGTCGGTACCCGCACGCTATGCCGCCAGGCCGATTCGCGACTACTCGCAGCTGGACCTCACCGCCTACGCAAGTCTCGACGCCAGCGAAGACGTAATCCGGTCAGGCGACCGCCTGCAGGTTAATCTGAACACAGGCACATTTACTGAAGACTCTGAACACACGTGGAAAGTCAGCGTTGATGAGTCTGGCGAGGCGGCCCTGCCGAATATTGGTGCGGTCAAATTGGCGGGGCTAAGTCAGGCCGAGGCGGCCGAATCGATTGTCCAGACGAGCCTTCAACGTGACGTTTTTCTGACGCCAAGTGTTGCGGTGGCGGTTGAAGACCGCAGAAAGCGAACAATCATGGTCACCGGGGCGGTCAAGACCCCCGGCCCAATTACGATCTCGGGTGACGAAACCTCACTTGCAGATGTGATCGTGCGGTCTGGTGGATTGACGGCCGAGGCATCTGGCGCCATTTCAGTCAGTGGAGTTGACTTCACTCCGGAAAACATAGTTGACGGGGAGAATGCGATTCGACCGGTGGGCCAGTCAGCGTTCCGGGCACAAACGATCAGCCTGGCCAACACTTCAGAGTCCGAAGTGGGAGAGATCAGGATTCGTGAAGGTTCAGTAGTTCATGTGGAACCATCGCCACCACGTCCGATTCAGGTTATCGGCGTGATCAGAAACCAGTCGGTAGAAGTGCCAGCCGGGAAAAATGTACGGCTGCTGGATGCGATCACGCTGGCCGGGGGGCAAACATATTCAAACTGGATTTCTGACAGAATCACGATCATTCGACGAGAACCCGGCGGTAACAAGACCGTACGGATCAAAGCCTCGATACGGAAAGCGACAGCTGACGCGGAAGCGAACCTGCTGTTGGCTCCATACGACATTGTCAGCGTCGAAGAGAACGCTCTGACGTTTACTTTGTCCACGTTAAGCGGCTTTATCGGGGCCGGAATGAATGCGACCCGAGTCGTTCCATAGTCGTAGTTAACTGCATTATTTGCGATTCGGCCGAACCGAAAAGACAAGCGATTTTCGAACATGGATCCATATTCAATCGATCAAGTTGAACCGACTCAACGGCAGGGATTCCACGCCCTGATGCGGTTCCTGCGTGTCGTCAATCAGCACAAGATCATTTTGGTTGGTGTAGTTGCTGCTGCTGCGTTTCTAGCTGTTGTTCGGCACAAACAGACTCCAAGGCAGTATCAGTCGACTGCCAAATTGATGATTCAACAGACCAGTACAGATCCAAAAATGGTGTCCAAGTATGCCGCCCAGGGGCTGCTGTCCAGCTACAGGCAATTGTTGCTCAGTGACACAGTCCTGATCCAGACCCTTGAAGAGATGTCAACGATGCCTCCCGAAATTGCAGGCAACCAGAAAAAGGCAACATGGCCCAATCAGCTTCGGCTGATGCTCGACGTAACCTTCGAGCCCTCAGAGCACGTTCTGACGATTAACTGTCGCTCAAAAAGCCCTGAAGGGGCCCTGAATGTCATTGAATCGCTCACAACTACATCCGAAAAATATATGAAGAGTTATCAACAGAACATTTCGTTGATGCTAATGGAGCAGCTGGAGAACAAGCGAGCTGACATCGTTCTGGAGCTAAAGTCGAAAGAAGAGGAATTGCTACTGAGACGCCGACAATGTGGTGACATCGCTGTTGGTGAAGGAAACGGGCAGTCTCACCCGATAGTCCAGCGCGTCAATCAACTGAATGCGGATCTGATTTCCGTGCGGAGCCGCCGGCTTGAACTCGAATCGATGCTGACGACGGCTCGCAGTCAGGTTGCATCCGGAGCGGATCTGACCGCAGCTTTGCAAAAGCTGGAAGTGATCGTGGGTTCGAAGGCGATGTCGCGAATTCCCGGAACAGGAGCGGCAAACTCAGAGAAATTGGAAGAACTGAACTCAGAGTTGACAGTGATGCAGTCCGAATTCAATGACCTCCGTCGTAATCTCGGGCTTGGCCACCCGGATATCAAGCGCCGACAGTCTAAGATCGAAACACAACAGCAGCTGATCGCAACTTCACGTATGGACCTGGACAGTCAGGTCAGCACAGGAATTCGCGACCAGCAGGTGGGACGCTGGCTTGTGAACACAGTCACCGCAGAACTGGTGGCGACTCAACAGTACGAATCGACATTGCAAAAGGACTATGACGATTCAGAAAGAATCGCGATTGATTTGAGCGACAGGTTGGCGTTCATAGATTACTCAACTAGAGACGTGGAATTGCTTCGGGAACAACACACGACGCTCTCAAACCGTCTCGGTTCTATCAAGATCGAGCAGGGGGGAGGAACGTTTCGCATCGCACCACTGAGCGAACCGATGTTGCCAAGGTATGCAGTCTTTCCAGTACTCTCAAAAACGCTAGTCACGTTTTGTGTCGTGGCGCTGGCGCTGGGGCTCGGCGTTATCTATGTTGTCGATCTTCTTGATGATCGACTGCGGTCACCTGAAGAAGTCCGTGATGAACTTGGGCTTTCTGTGCTCGGTATCATACGACGTTTGCCCGAGGATGAGGTTAATCAGGCAAGGATCTATGTTCATCAATTTGCTCAGACTCCACATGCAGAGTGCTTCCGGACTCTCAAGACTTCGCTGACGATGGCACCTGCCGACACAAAGTGCATTGCCATCACCAGTTCTGAGGCCAGTGAGGGGAAAACGACCACCACGGTTAACCTAGCGGCATCCTACGCTCAGACGGGGCAACGCACGTTGCTGATTGATGCTGACATGAGACGTCCGGGATTGTCGCGATTGCTTGAAGTGCGAGGAAATGGTGGGTTGTCAGAGATTCTGCGGGCAGAGACCGACATCCCGGAAATGTGTAGAGAACGCGTTGTAACCACTGAAGTTTCTCAGCTTGATGTTCTGCCCTGCGGTCCGCGAATTCTGAATGCCGGCGTGCTGTTGTCGATGCCCGCCCTGGCCGACATTCTTGACTGGGCAGTTTCGGAATACGATCAGGTCATTGTCGACTGTCCGCCAACACTGCCGGTCAGTGACGCCGCAATCGTGGGACGGTATGTGGACAGCATTCTGTTTCTGATGAATCCAGATAAGACCCATCGCCGCAGTGTTGCTCGTGCCGTCGATCAATTGAAATCGATGGGGCTGAAGATCGCGGGGATTGTTGCGAACACAAGTCTCAGCGAAGAGAACAACAGCTACGGGTACCAGTATGGGTATGGATACGGTTACTCCAGCGAATATGGCTACGGTCATGATGACGAACTTGACGATGACCTGGACGCGATTGAAGGCTCCTACCTGACCTCCGGAAGTGATACGAGTTCTGAGGGCAATGGACTTGGAAAGGCGGCCTGATGTCATGAGTACGATGGCCCGTTCAATCTCGTCACGTCGTTCCTCACGTCGGAAAAGACGGACTGACTCGACCGTGATGACGGAGCATTCGGCGCGGTGGATGGATCGAACCTGCGATCTGTGTCTCTGGATCGCCGTGCTTATCGTACCTCTCACGATGGCTGGGATGCAGGAAACAGGAATTGCCATCTTTGTTGGGTGCAGCCTGTTGATGGGATTGGTATGGGCTGTGCGACAGCTGGCGTACCCCACTTCCACGCCGGGTTTTTCTGGTGCCGAGATCATCGTGGTTGCAGCGATTGGACTGGTCGGGCTGCAACTTGTGCCTCTCCCGCCCGCAATTCTGCAGAAGTTGGCGCCCTTTTCTGACGAGTATCTTGGTTTGTGGGGCGAATCGCAGGGCCGAATTCTTGGTGGGCATTCGTGGTCCACGATTTCCCTGACGCCGTCTCTGACGCGGTCCGGACTGGTCCTGTTGATCGGCTACTGCGTGTTCTTTCTGACTTTGGTACGGCACTTGAAAACAATGGAACACGTTGATCAGACGATTCGTCTGATTGCTGTTGCGGCCACATTGATGGCAGTCATTGGTCTGGCACAACTGTTTTTTGGTAACGGCAAATTCCTGTGGATCTTCGACCATCCTTTTCGCGATGCAAAATGGCCTGCCAAAGGAGCATTCACGAATCAGAATCATTTCGCGCACTTCCTTGCTCTTGGGATCGGGCCATTGATCTGGTGTTGGCGGAGCTGCGGTCCAAAACCACAGAACAAACACGATGTTGTCGGTCAGGTCCGCGCTCAGGGATTCGGGTTATCAAGAGTGAAAACCGGAGCAAACCAACAGTTCCTCGTCGCGATCGCGGCAGCAGCTGGAGTGTTTGCCTGCCTGCTGACGTTCTCACGAGGTGGTATCGCGGCATTTCTTGTTGCGATTCTCGTTTCCACAACAGTATTTGCCGGACACTGGCAGAAAACGATCAAGCTGGTTGTGCCACTGCTGATCTTTGCGTTGGTTGGCATGACAGTCGTGGGAACAGACGATCTTGAACGGAAATGGAACACCATTGCACGGGCAGATTCATTCCAATCGATGTCGTCCGCAAGATTTTATCTCTGGGCGGCCGATGCAGAAGCAATTCCACACTTCTGGACCGGCGGAGCGGGGCTTGGGAGCCACGCCGAAGTATATCCGACCTGGATGTCAAAGGACCTTGGTCTGCGGTTTTCACATGCGGAATCGGGGTATCTGCAGGTGCTGCTGGAGCTTGGCGTACCCGGCCTGGTCCTGTTGATATCCGGAATCGCCCTCTGTGCCCGCTGGTGCTGGAAGACATTCTGGACGGGCAATGCCGATGAACGGCGGAGAATTACCATTCTGGCAGCCGGCTTAATCGCGAGCCTCGTTCATTCGCTGATCGACTTCGTCTGGTATATACCAGGTACGATGATTCTGACATTGGTCATTGCAGCCTGCGCGTGTCGGTGCTTCCAGCTCAGAGAAAGTCAGCAGGCCAAGCTGACTTCTGGTTGGAAGAGCATGGTCTTTCCGTGCGTCATGACCGTGCTGCTGCTACCGGCAGGGCGCCTTGCTGCGGACGTGACGATGAAGGATGCGGCTTCGGAACAGGACTGGATGGATTACCGAAAACATGCAATCGTCGGTGGGTACAGAAGCAGCTACGAATCGCTTACACCACTGGACGAGCGACTCGACCTGCTGATCACGAATCTTGAAAACTGCGTGAGGATCGACCCTACAGACTTTCGTGCCATGTCGGATCTTTCTGCGCTGTATGTCCGCAGGTTTGACCGGGATCAGCTGAGTGCTGAAAACCAAATGACCGTGCGGGAAATCCGAAACACGGTGCAATCGGTTGGTTTTGAGTCCAACAAGGCCGTCGGTGAGTGGCTCTTTGCTGCCTTCGGCGAGAGTTCGGCGGATCTCTACCGAGCCCTCATCACTGCGCGAAAGGCGGTCCAGGGCCAGCCACTGCGTGGCGAAAATTATCTTGTAATGTCTCAGGTCGGTTTTCTGACAGGGCTGCCTTCGGAGAGTGAAGCTGCACTCATTGCCCAGTCCGTCAGGCTAAGGCCATATAGTGCGCCGATTCGGTATCTCGCAGGAATGGCATTGGTCGAGCAGGGAGACATGGACGGTGCCTGTGACCACTGGCGTGCCGCATTTTCTGTCGATCCTCAAATTCGGAAACTGATCATTCACGCGCTGGCATCGCAATACTCAGCTGGGGAAGTTGTCGACAGACTTGACCCGCAGGCGGACGGTCTGTGGTTGCTCTTTGATGAGTACCGGATGTTTGAACAACCGGATCAGCAGAAAGCTGCTGCAAATATCTACAGCCATTGGTTTAAAGAACTCATGGCAACTGTCGACGACTCAGATCTGGACTTCTGGGCACGTAGCCACGAGATCTTCACCTTCATAGGCAGTCAGCGGAAGGCTCTCAGCTGTCTGCACCACGCCGTGCAGAAGCAACCCGATAACTACTCCCTTCGAAGCAAATTTGCCATGGAACTTCTCTTTAGTCGGCACTACGAAGCCAGTCGGAAACAACTGGAATGGTGTCGGCTAAGACGTCCGGACGATGTGGCAATCAACGATGCGTTAGCAGAACTCAGGGCTGCAACCCGGGCCGGAGGCGGGGCATGAATCTCGACAGATATGAAAAACCCGTCGTGGATTCAATACCAATGGCGCCCACCGCCAGCAACGTCACGGTACAGAACCCTACAGACCAGGAAGAAATAGCGGGCCGCATCACGTTGGGATTCCGACGTGCGAATTCAGGAGATAATTCCCGTCAAACTCACTTACCTCTGCTGCGTCCGTGGAGCCAGTTCGTAAAACGCAGCATCGATATTCTTATCGCCTTGCCCGTTGTTCTGTTCGTCCTGCCAGTCATGTGTTTGGTTGTCAAAATTGCGCAGCGTCTGCAGTCATCAGGTCCCATGTTCTACAGGCAGGATCGCTGTGGACGTCACGACCGCCAGTTTTCAATCCTGAAGTTCCGTACAATGCACGTTCCGTTGCCAGACACCTCAGATATTGAATGCGATTCTGAGGCAAGGAGCTTTCCGCTTGGCCGTTTCCTCCGGAACTCCAAAATCGACGAAATTCCACAGTTTGTGAACGTGCTGTTGGGCTCGATGAGCGTCGTGGGACCGCGGCCTCATCACTTAGAGGACTGTAAGAGATTTGAGGGTGTCGTGGAGGATTACCGGTTGCGGTCAATCGCCAGGCCCGGCATCACCGGATTGGCTCAGTATCGCGAATATCGTGGAGCTTTCGCATGGAACTGCACCCGGAGTCGCGTTGAGCGGGACCTGAAGTATATCAATACCTGGTCTCAGTGGCTTGATCTTTCTCTGATTGCAAAGACCGCAGCTTTTGTTGTGCTGAAACTGGTCTCTTCACCGTTCACGACATCCAATGTGGTGGCCACGTCGGATCAGGCCACTTCTTCTGAACTGCGTATTTTTACTGAGCTGCCAGAGGATGGCTCGAAAGTTACAAACGCTGAGGTCGATTCAAGTCGGCCAGGTCAGCCACCGTCCATGGGACGTGACGATTTGGCGGCATAGTCGACATGGAGAATAGAGTCAACTCCAGCCATAGCACAGAGTGTTTGTTTGAGAATACCGGTAGATGATATCGCGGATCGACATCGAATGGCCGCAACTCAATCGGATGAGACTGGTCGGTTTTCCGCCACCTGGTCGTCTGAATCTTCCATTGACACAAGAAAACAGATTTTGATAAATGTTGAGTTCAGAGAACTCTGTCACGTGTCCACATTCACAAAGACCTACATCTGTGCAACCATCTGTAAACGGCGGTGAGAAAGTGTGGCGCTTGGCGGTCGGAAAGTGCAGCGCTCTGGTTTTAGGAATCTCTCGTTGGAGCGTGGCTGGCAGCTCACGACGAGGGTTTGTGAGGGGTTCTCAGGCCTCTGTTTTATTACTTC